>NZ_JBEZAQ010000014.1:0-191273 GCF_040646655.1 Streptomyces sp. NPDC045431 | reverse complement strand
GCGGCGCAGAACAGGCTGAGCTGACCGGTGCGCGTCTTGGTGGCGCCGATGTCGGAGAGGATGCGCGCGCCGGCACCGCAACGGTGCCGGGCCGCCCCATGTCGTGCGGCGCGGGAGGTGGTGTGTACAGCGCGGCGGCCAGGGGAGCGGCGCGGATGATGGCCGCGACCAGGTCCCGGGGGGCGGGCGGGGTGGGCGGGTGCGTCATGGCCGCTGGAAGGTGCGGCGGCGGTGGGAGCAGCCGCGGGCGGTGGCGAGGAGCTCCTGGATCCGGTCGCCGGCCTCGTCGGCGTTCCGCATCGGGGTGGGGAACGGCAGACGGGCGTCGTGGTGGCCGCGGGGGTGTTCGAGGCGGAGGGTGAGGGCGTACCGGTCGAGGGCGAGGGGGAGGACGCGGACGACGCCCTGGAGTCGCGAGGGGTCGATCAGGCGCGTCAGCCGCTCGACCGCCTCGGGGTGGGAGTCCGCCAGGTGGATGAGCATGGCGGGCTCGTGGGTCGCCAGCGGGTCCGGTGCGGTGAGGACGATCTCGTCGAGGCCGACGCGGAGGACCCCCTCGGCCGTCTCCAGGGTGGCGCGGGCGGCGTCGAGGCGGAGGCCCACCGTGTCCGCGTCCGGCGCCGGGGTGACGGGCGTCAGCCAGCCGGAGAGGGTCACCCGGGCGCGCACCCGGTCCCGTACGGCGGTGGGGGCGACGTCCGTGAACTCGACGAGTGCGGCCAGCCCGCCTCGCGGAGCCGCCGCGGCCCGCCCGGCCAGGCAGCTGTCGGCGGGCAGCCGCAGCCCCAGGCGCCCCCGCTCGTCGACGTGGTGAACGTCCATCAGGTGGCAGCTGTGGCCGTCCGTGGTGACGGTCAGGGACGTCGCCGCGGCGAGGACGGATCGGACCCGTTCCGCGGGGGTCGGCTCGGCGGCGCGTACGTCGGCGCTCACGGTCTCCACCTCCAGTTAGGTAAGGCTCGCCTAACTTAGCGTGGAGGCGCGGCTCGGCGCCAGTGCGCGGAGAGCGCCGGTACGCGGAGGGGGCCGGTACGCGGAGGGGCCCGGTACGCGGAGGGGGTCCGGGTTCCTACCGGGTCACCAGGGTGACCTCGGTGGCCTTGACGCTCGTGAACACCGGTGTGCCGTCGGCCAGTCCCAGATCCGCCGCGGCCGCCGGAGTGATCTCGGCGACGAGGTCCGGGGCCTGGTCCGAGGTGACCAGGACCCGCATGCGGCTGCCGACGGCCGTGATCTCCCGTACGGTGCCGGGCCAGGTGTTGCGCGCGCTGCCGGTGGGCCGCTCGCGGTGGAGGGACACCGCCTCGGGCGGGATGATCGCGAGGGCGTCGGCACCGGCGGCCACCGGCTCGGCGGCGACGACGGCCGAGCCGTCGGGGAGGGCGAGCCCGTCGGGGGTGGCGGTGCCCGGCCAGGCGTTGCGGCCCAGCATCCGCGCCACCCACGGGGAGCGGGGGTGCCGGGTCACTTCGGCCGGGGCGGCGTCCTGCAGCGCGCGGCCGTCTTCGAGGACCAGCACCCGGTCCGCGAGCGACACCGCCTCGACGGGGTCGTGGGTGACGATCAGGCACACGCCGCCGAAGCCGTCGAGGTGGCGGCGCAGGGTGTGGCGGACGTGGGCGCGGGTCGTCTGGTCCAGCGCCGCCAGCGGCTCGTCGAGCAGCAGCAGCCGCGGCCGGGCGGCGAGCGCGCGGGCGAGGGCCACCCGCTGGGCCTGGCCCCCGGAGAGCTGGGCGGGGCGGCGCTGGGAGAGGTGGCCGACGCCGAGGCGGTCCAGCCACCGCTGGGCGGCGGCCCGGGCCTCGGCGCGGGGCACGCCGTGGGTGCGCAGCCCGTACGCGGTGTTGGCCAGGGCCGACAGGTGCGGGAACAGCGCGCCGTCCTGCGGCACCCAGGCGACACCGCGCCGGTGCGGCGGCAGGTCGGTCACGTCGGTGTCGCCGAGGCGGAGGCGGGCGTGCGCCCGGTCGGTGAGCGCCAGCAGGGCCCGCAGCAGGGTCGTCTTGCCGGCGCCGTTGGGCCCGACGACGGCGATGGTGGTGCCGGGCGCGGCGTCCAGGACGAGGTCGGTGAAGCCGGTGACCTCGGCGTGCAGGGCCCAGCGGTGGGCATCGGCGGGCGGGGCCTTTGGCCCGGGCGCGGTCACGGTGCCGGGGAGGGGTGCGGTGGCGTCGTCGTGCCGGTCCGGCAGCGTGCCCCCGGCCGTGCGCGCCCCGCCGCCGGGCGTCGCGGTCCAGCGGCCGCGCAGCGCGACGAGTACGGCCATCGCGATGGCGAGCAGCAGCAGGGACACGGAGGTCGCGGCCTCCGGCTGGTCCTGGAGGAGCAGGTACACCTGGAGCGGCAGCGTCTGCGTCGTCCCGGGAAGGTTGCCCGCGAAGGTGATGGTGGCGCCGAACTCGCCCAGCGCCCGCGCCCACGTCAGCGCGGCGCCCGCCGCGAGGCCCGGTGCGACCATCGGCAGGGTCACCGTGCGGAACACCCGGAACGGCGAGGCGCCGAGGGACGCCGCGGTCTCCTCGTACCGCTTGTTCAGGCCGGCGAGCGCCCCTTCCAGGCTGATGACCAGGAACGGCATGGCGACGAAGGTCGCCGCGACGACCGCGCCGGAGGTGTGGAACGGCAGCGTGAGGCCGAACCAGTCCTCCAGCCACGGCCCGAGCACCCCGCGCCGCCCGAAGGCGAGGAGCAGCGCCACGCCGCCCACGGTCGGCGGCAGCACCATCGGCAGCAGCACCAGCGACCGGACGAGCGCCTTGCCGGGGAACGGCACCCGGGCCAGCAGCCAGGCGAGCGGCACCCCGAGCAGCAGCGACAGGCCGAGCGCCCAGAAGGACACGACGAAGGACAGCCGCAGCGCCTGGAGGGACTGCTCGGTGCCGAGGTGCGCGCCCAGCTCGCCCCACGAGGTGCGCGTCAGGATGCCGAGGAGCGGCAGCAGCAGGAACGCGACCGCCAGCAGTGCGGGCAGCGCCAGGGCGGCGGGCGCGTGGCGGCGGTGCGGGCGGAGGCGTTTCATCGGTACGTCCTGCGGGGTCGGGAGCACGGGCCGGAGGCGGTGCGGGGTTACGGCTTCTGGAAGCCCGCGTCCTGGAGGATCTTCTGTCCTTCAGGGCCGGACAGCCACGCCACGAAGGCGGCTGCCGCCTCGGCGTTGTCGGAGTCCTTCAGCGTGGCGGCCGGGTACTCGGCGATGGCGTTCTGCGCGTCGGGGATGGCGACGGCGTCGACCTTGCCGGGGGCGCTGTCGGCGTCGGTCCGGTAGACGAGACCGGCGTCCGCCTCGCCCAGCTCGACCTTGCTGAGCACGGCGCGGACGTTCGGCTCCTGGGAGACCGGCTTCACCGTGATCTTCTGCGCGTCGAGGATCTTCTTGCTGTACTTGCCGACCGGCACCTCGGGCGCCGCGAGGACGACCTTGAGCTTCGGGTCGCCGAGGTCCTTCAGCTCGTCGACCTTCTCGGGGTTGCCCTCGCGGACGGCGATGACCAGGCGGTTCTTCGCGATGACGGCCGAGGTGCCGGTCTCGCCCCGGACGCCGTCCATGCTCTTGGTGTCCGCGGTGACCAGCGCGTCGGCCGGTGCCCCGTTCTTGACCTGGGCGACGAGCTCCTGGGAGCCGGCGAAGGAGAAGGTGATCTTCGTGCCGGGGTGGCTCTTCTCGTACGCGGCCCCCGCGGTCTTGAAGACGTCGGTCAGGGAGGCGGCGGCCAGCACGGTCAGGTCGGCCTGCGGCGCGGCGTCCTTCGCGCCCCCGTCGGGCCTGTCGCGGTCGGTGCCGCAGGCGGCGAGCGGGACGAGCAGGGCGGCGGTGAGGACGGCGGCAGCGGCGGTACGGCGCCGGGCGCGGATCCGGGCGCGGTCCTGGACACGGGTCTGGGACATGGGGTCGACTCCTGGTGTGACGTGCGCGGGGGCGGTACGCGCCGCCGCGGCGCGGTGAACGGACGAGCCGCGCCGGGACGGCGACGCCGCTGCCAAGGGACTTCCGCGTGACCCGCCGGCCGGTTCTCCGGTCGGTCAGGCGCGGTCGATGTGCACGTTGGTGGACTTCACGCGGGCGGTGGCCCGCATGCCGACCTCCAGCCCCAGTTCCTCGACGGCCTCGCGGGTGAGCAGGGAGACGAGTCGGTGCGGCCCGGCCTGGATCTCGACCTGGGCGGCGACATCGCCGAGCTTGACGGCGGTGACGATGCCGGGGAAGGCGTTGCGGGCGCTGGTGTACGTGTCGTCGTCGACGTCTCCCGGGCCGGCCTGCGCGACCTCGATGGAGAACGCGGCCAGGTCCCGGCCGTCGATGAGGCGGCGGCCCGCCTCGTCGCGGTGGGTCGCGACCCGGCCGGCGTCCGCCCAGCGCCGCGCGGTGTCGGGACTGACGCCCAGGAGCCGTGCGGCCTGGCCAATGGTGTAGGACTGCATGTGCGCCACGCTAGAGCTGTTTCGCTCTTATCTGCAAACCTTTGAGGCATCCTCCATGGCAGATGGGAGGCGCTTCGGTCGAACCGCCAAGCCGGTCCCGGCCCCGCACCCGCTCACGTCGCGGCGACGGCATGCCGGCACCCTGAGCCGCCTTGGGCAGATGCGGTGAAAGCTCTGGCGGCGGGCTCGCAGAATCGGTCAATCCTCCAGTGCTGCCGGGCACCTGCGTTCCGGGAGACTCGCGTCCGTGAACGGGACGGCGTCGCAGGCGACCTGGCTGTCCCGGGGGGTGAAGGGCATCGGCGCGGCGAGCTTCCTGGCGGACGTGGGCCACGAGATCCCCACGGCGCTGCCGCCCTCCCTGCTGACCTCCACGCTCGGCGCACCGGCCGCCGCCCTCGGCGCGATCGAGGGCGTCTCCGACGCGCTCGCCGGGGCGGCCCGCTTCGGCGGCGGCGTCCTCGCGGACGATCCGGCCCGGCGCCGCAAGGTCGCCGTCGGCGGTTACGCCACCACCGCGGTCCTGGGCGCGGCCACCGCCGGAGCCACGGCGGTGTGGCAGGTCGGCGTCCTGCGCGCCGCCGCCTGGACGGCCCGCGGTCTGCGGGTCCCCGCCCGCAACGCGCTCCTCGCCGACATCGTCCCGCCCCGGGCGTACGGCCGGGCCTACGGGTTCGAGCGGATGATGGACAACCTGGGCGCCGTCTTCGGTCCGCTCCTCGCCCTGGGCCTGGTGGCGTGGCTCGGCGTGACGTGGGCGATCGGCCTCTCCGCCGTCCCCGGGCTGCTGGCCGCCGCCGCGATCGTCTACGCGATCCGCAGGACCCCGCGCCCCACCCGGCGCGACGCGGTGGCCGCCCTCGCCCCGAAGCCCGTGTGCGGCTCCGCCTTCGGCGTGCTGGCCACCGTGCAGTCCCTCGGCAACCTCGCCGCCGGCGCCGTCGCCGGCGTCCTGTGGACCGCCGTGTCCCCGACCGCCGCCTTCGCCTACCTCACGGCCTGGATGCTCCTGGCGCTGGCCGGGCTGTTCTTCTTGAGGACCTCCGTCAGGGCGGAGACGCTGTGATCGCCGTATCCGGCGTCGACCGCCCGCCGGAGCAGTTCGTGGAAGGGCTTGTGCCACTCCATGTCGAGGTCCGCCTCCCTGCCGAGCTCCTCGTCATGGGCGGCCCCGGCCAGGAAGAGGTTCACCGAGGACCCAGGCGCGCTGTAGTCGCCGCGGTCGATCTCCTCGGCGAAGACCGGTAGGACCGAGTTGATCATCTCGAACCACTTGACGCTGAACCGGACCATCGAGGCCGCCGTGAGCCCGCGGGCCTGCAGGGCGGCGGCACCCTGGAAGAAGCCGACCAGCGCGGGCAGCAGGGTGCCGCCCACCGCCATCTCGTAGAGGGCGGCGAGGTCGGGGTCGGGGCCGAGGTAGACGGTGTCGCCGCCCATCACCCGCAGCGTCGGCGCGAACTCGTCGAAGACGCCGCCGTCCCCGCCGTAGTACAGGAGCGTGTCCTCCGCGCCCACGGCGGACGGCACGTTCTTGATCGCTCCGTCGAGATGGCGCGCGCCGTGTGCGAGCGCCCATGCGGCCATCTCCCGGGCCCCGGCCGGCGAGCCGCTGTTGAGCGTCACGAGGGCCCGCCCCTCGAGCGCCCCGGCCGCCGGCTCCAGGGCCTCGATGGTGCTCTCGTACGTGGTCAGGCAGGCGATGACGAGCGGACTCGCCGCGATCGCCGCGTCCAGGGCGGGAGGCTGGACCGCCCCCTTGGCCACGAGCGGCGCACCCTTCGACGGCGTCCTGTTCCAGACGGTGGTCGGGTGCCCGGCGCCGATGAACGCCTCGGCCAGAGCACTCCCCATCGAGCCGAGCCCGACGACGGTTACGGGAATGCGGTCATGCTCGGTCATGCGTCGCTCCTGCCTGATGCCGAACGCGGTCTCAGCGCGATGTCTGTTCCATGCTGGGACGACGCCAACTCGCCTGCAAGTACCGACAATTTCGTCCGGTACCCACATTCTTGTGAGGGGAATTCCGTTGAACAAGCGGACGTATACGTGCGGACTGGACGCCGCCATCGACGTCATGGGCGGCAAATGGAAGGGGCTGATCCTCTTCTGGCTCGCCGAAGGCCCGCTGCGCTTCGGCGCGTTGCGCCGGACGGTGGCCGGCATCAGTGAGCGGATGCTGACCCTGCAGTTGCGGGAGCTGGAGGCCCGCGGCCTGGTGCATCGCGAGGTCCACCACCAGGTCCCGCCGAAGGTGGAGTACTCACTGACCGACTTCGGCCACTCGCTCGTCACCGCTCTCGTCCCGCTCGGCGAGTGGGGCGAGGAGCACATGGAGCGCCTCGCGGGCGAGGTGCCGCCCTCGCCGTGACCTGCGCCGGGGCCGCTCCGCTAGCGGAGCGGCGGGGGAGCCGTGGGGAGCGGTGCCGTCGGCGGCGACGTCCACTGCTGCGTCGGGCGGGACTCGTACAGCACCGTGTGGAACCGTCCGGCCGACTCCAGGCCCTCGGGATCCGCGCCGAGCGCCCGGACCGCCTCCACGGCGTACGCCTGCTCGCGCGCGTCCGTGAAGCGCCGCTGCGGCCAGGTGCGGGCCGGGTCCGCCACGGTGCGCATGCCCCGCGAGGCGAGGGCCTCGGCGATGCCCGCGTACGACACGGTGCGCAGGACGAAGGCGCTGACCCACACCGGCGGGCGGGTCGCGTCCAGCAGCGCGTCGAACGTGCGCCGGGTGACGTAACTCCCCCCGCCGGTCATGGTGAGGAGCCCGACGCCCGAGGCGGCGCGGCGCAGGCCCGGACCGGCCGGGCCGCGTTCCAGGTTGTCGGTGAACGCCGCGGCCAGCAGTCCCACCGCCCGCGCGTACCGCAGTGCCCGGCCGGCGATGTCCAGGCCGACGACCGGGACGGCGTCCGCCCGCCGGCGCCCCGCGTAGAACTCCTTGTCCCACGCGATCAGCTCCTCGGTGGACAGCCGCCGCGCCCGCGGGCAGGTGTAGTGCTCGTACAGCTCCGCGAGGGTGAGGTCGTGGTTGAGGAGGGCGGCGTTGACGCCGTACGAGCAGCACACGTCCAGCACGGTGGGTGCACCCCGGCCGCCGCGCGGCGCGGCGGTGCGCCACTCGGCCACGGTGCGCCTGAAGACGGTCTGGGCGTGGTGGGGGATCTCGTACCGCAGCGGTGCCAGCCGTGCGAAGTACGCTCGCGGGTCCGGCTGGTCGTAGACGTCGTCGAACCGCGCTTTGCCGCCGTCCGGGCCGTCCGCGTCGTCCGCGTCGTCCGCGCCGTCCGGGCCGTCCGGGCCGCCGGGGCCGGAGACTGTCATGGAGAGCTCCTCTCCCTCACGTCACTCGTGCCGTCCGCCATCGTGGCCGCCCGGGGCGGCGCGGGGGACGTGTGCACCGGGGGCGCACGGGCGCAGGCTCCGCGCCGGCGGTCATCGGCCGCCCGGCCCACCGGGTCGTACGTACCGCCATACGACGACATCCGATCGACGTCCCATATGTCCCGATATCATGCCTTCATGATCTCGCTTGGCCGACTGCGGCCGCGCCGCTCCCCCCGCGGCAGATGGGACGCGGCGCTGCTGTCGCCCCTGGTCCTCACGGCCCTCATCGTCGGCCTGGCGTTCTCCACGCCGAGGGAGATCGCCTTCAGCCGTCTCCTGCCCGCCGCGCCCGCCCTCGCCGCCGCGATGTGGCCGGTTCTGCCCACCCTGCTGCTGGGGGCGTTCTGCCTGCTGGTCATGGTCACGCTCAGCTTCTTCCACACCGACCTCGGGACGCCCTACACCGGCGCCGCGATCGTCGCGGTGACCCTGGCCGCCGCGTACGCGAGCCACCTCCGGCTCCAGCGGGAGCAGACGCTCTTCCACGTCCGGCTCGTCGCCGACGCGGCCCAGAAGGTGCTGCTGCGCCCCCTGCCGGGGCGCATCGACGGCGTCGAGATCGAGTCGCTGTACCTGGCGGCCCAGGAGCAGGCCCGCATCGGCGGCGACTTCTACGAGGCGGCCGACACCCCGTACGGGGTCCGGCTGCTCATCGGTGACGTGCGCGGCAAGGGGCTGTCCGCGGTGGGCGCGGCCGCGGCCGTGACCAGTTCCTTCCGGGAGGCCGCGTACGACGAGCCCGACCTGACGGGCATCGCCCGGCGCCTGGAGACCAGCATCATCCGCCACATCGCCGCCTTCCCGGGGCCGGACCTGCCGGAGCGCTTCGCCACCGTCCTCCTCGCGGAGATCCCCCGCGTCGGTGACCGGATCACGCTCCTCAACTGCGGACACCCGCCGCCCCTGCTCGTGCACCACGGGCGGACCCACGTCCTGGAGCCGTCCACCCCCTCGCCGCCCCTCAATCTCGCGGCGCTGATCGGAGACACCTACTGCGTCGACACCGCCGCCTTCGCCCCGGGCGACCACCTGCTCCTCTACACCGACGGCGTGACGGAGACCCGGGACCACGCGGGCGCGTTCTTCCCCCTCCCGGAGTGGATGGCGGAGCAGGAGCCGGCGTCACCCCGCGAGCTGCTCGACCGGCTGCACCGCGACCTGCTCCGCTACAGCCGGGGAAGGCTCGACGACGACATCGCGGCCCTCGCCCTGCGGTGCACCTGACGGGAAGGCGAGGTGCCTCCCGTGTGCGCGTCGCCCCAACCGGCGCTGCCGTACGGCTGTTTGGGCGTTTAAGGAGCCGCCGAGGTGACGGCTGCGGCGCACCCGGTGTGCGGGATTGCTCATATTGCAGAACAACGGCATTCCGTTGAAGCACATGGACCAGGCCTCGGACTCCGGACGCCGGGCGACACCGGCCGGCCAGGGCGCGGGGTCGACCCGGTGCAGCTCCTGCAGGACGTGCCAGCCGAAGGCATGGAGGGAAACGAAGGGTTGAGCAAGGGTGCACGACCCGTACAGCGAAAGTTGTAGGGGGCGGTGTTTTCCCCGTCGAGAACGCGGCCGCACCGCCGTACGGGCATGGCCGAAAAGCGACCTGCGCCCGGCGGGCGCCGCGCGTACGCCGTTAGGTTCGCCGCGTGGACGAGAGGGAACTGATCGAGCGCGCCGGCGGCCCCGTCACACGCGGCCGCCTGGTGCGCGACCTGGAAGAACTCGGTGTCGGCGCCGGCGACACCGTCATGGTGCACACCCGCATGTCGGCGATCGGCTACGTCGTGGGGGGCACGCACACCGTGATCGGCGCGCTCCTGGAGGCCGTCGGCGACGGCGGCACGCTGATGGCCTACTGCGGCTGGAACGACGCCCCGCCCTACGACCTCGCCGACTGGCCGCCGGAGTGGCGGGACGCGGCCCGGGCCGAGTGGCCCGCCTACGACCCGCTGCTCAGCGAGGCCGACCACAACAACGGCCGGGTCCCCGAGGCCCTGCGCCACTGGCCCGGCGCGGTCCGCAGCCGGCACCCCGACGCGAGCTTCGTCGCGGTCGGGCCGGCCGCTCACCGTCTGATGGACGACCACCCCTGGGACGACCCGCACGGCCCGGACAGCCCGCTCGCCCGGCTCGCCGAGGTCGGCGGCCGGGTCCTGCTGCTCGGCGCCCCGCTGGACGCGCTGACGCTGCTGCACCACGCGGAGGCACTGGCCGAGGCGCCCGGCAAGCGGTACGTCGTGTACGAGCAGCCGATCACCGTCGACGGCCGCCGGGTGTGGCGGCGGTTCCGGGACGTCGACACCGAGACCGAGGCGTTCCCGTACGGACGCGTGGTGCCCGAGGGGGTGTGGCCGTTCACGGTGGTCGCCGAGGACATGCTGGCCGCGGGCATCGGCCGCACCGGCCGCGTGGGCGCCGCCCCCTGCCACCTCTTCGAGGCTCCGGACGTGGTCCGGTTCGGCGTCGAGTGGATCGAGAGCAGGCTGGGGGAGGCGGCGGGCAAGCCGGGGGAGGCGGCGGGCAACCCGGGGGAGGCGGCCGGCGGCTCCTGAACCGCCGACCGCCGCCTACCGCCGACCACTTACCGCCTTCGGCCGCCTTTGGCCGCCTCCGGCCGGCGCGGCGGCCGGTGGTCCGCCCGCCGCGCCGGCCTCGGCGCGGTCACTTCACGCGGCCACGTGGCCCGCACCGGCCTTCGCGCGGATGTCGCGCCGCAGCCGCCCGTCCGCCGCGGCGACGGCCGCCGCCAGCACTTCCTCCCGATGCGGTCCGGCACCGTACGGCACGACCTCCAGGTCCGCCACGAGCCCGGCCAGCAGGCCCTCGCGGTCCAGCACCTCGGCGTACCGGTGCACCAGGAACTGCTTGCAGCGCCGGTGTGCCCGGGGCGCGGCGGCGACCCGCCGGGCCACGTCCGCCGCGTTCGCCTCCGTCACCACCAGCCAGGGCGCCCGCCGCAGGAGCGGGCCTTCACCACCGGGGCGCCCGGCGAACGCCCGCGCCACCGCGTCCCGCACGTCCGCGCGGGGAAGCAGCGCCGCGCCCAGCACGTCGGCCCAGCCCGGCGCGTCCGCCGCGGTGAACGCCGCCACCGCCGCGTCCGGGAACCGGGCCGCCACCAGGAGCGCCAGCTGCTGCACCGCGTTGTGCCCGGCGATCCAGTCGGCCGGGTCCTCCGTGGCGGCCAGCCGCCGCCACGCCGCGTCGAGCCGCGCCAGCGCGCCCTCGGGGCCCTCGGTGGAGGCGGCCAGCACCTCGGTGCGGATCCGGCCGTCCGTGCACAGCATGCCGACGGCGGTGCCCAGCGGCAGGGTCTCCAGCGTCTCGAACAACTCGGCGTCGTCGTAGACGAGCCGGTAGTCGACGAGGGCCCGGAACACCTCGGCCCACTCCGGCTCCCGGAAAGCCTCCGGCAAGCTCGCGACGTCCTCCTCCGGCACGTACGAGAAGTCGTACGAGCCGTCGAAGAGGGTGCGGAACACCCCGAGCGCCAGCCGCATCTGCGCGAGGGTGAACCGTTCCGCGCCCGCCGGCGGGCGCGCCTCCACCTGGAGCGTCCACGTCCCGGCCAGCAGCACCCGCTCGCAGCGGAAGACCAGCTCGGGGAACCACGTGCCGCAGCGGTCCAGCAGGACCGTCAGCCCGGTGAGCCGTCCGGCCTCCTCCTCGGTGACGTCCGGCGGCTCCGTCCACTCGCCCTCCACCCGGTCGGGGCGGAACATCAGGCTCGCCTTGTGGATGCCCAGCGGCACGTCGAGTTCGAACGCGTCCCGGGTGAACCGCAGCAGCTTGTTGCCGCCCGGCCCGAACCGGTCCGACAGGCGCTGGAGTTCGCGCACTCCCGAGGGGGCCCGCTCGGCGGGGTAGCGGGCGGTCCGGGCGAGCAGCCACTGGTGCAGCGCGTTGTGGAGCTGGTGCGGGTTGCCGGGCCCGTCCTCGCCGCCGGCCGGTACGCTCTCGGCGGCCAGCTCCAGCAGCCGGCCCCAGGTCAGCTCCTCCTCCAGGGCGAAGCCGTCCGGCACCGGCGCCCCGCGCCACACCGCGACCCACGCGCCGAACCCCTCGACCGCGCGGCGCTCGCGCTCCGAGAGACCGAACGCGCCCACGAGGTCCAGCCACTGCTCCAGCAGATCGAGGTACGCGCGGTACGGGCCCGGTTCCGGACGGTCCACCAGTTCCAGCAGCAGCCGCTTGAGGGTGCTGTCGTACGCCTCGATCAGGTCGCTTCTGGTCAGGTCCAGCAGCACCTGGTCCCCGCCGTCGTCCCACGCTCCGGCACCCACGTAGGCCCGGTACGCGTCGTTCAGCGCCCGGCCGCGCCGTGCCGCGTCACCCGGGTCGGCGGCCGACAGGTCGACCCGGCAGCGCTCCACGGCCAGGTAGCGCGTGGCGAACTCCTCGTCGCGGGCGGCCAGTGCGAGCAACCGGTACGTCTCGGCGGGCGGCGCGGACGAGCGCGCGGCGAACCGGCACAGCGCCTCCGTGCGGGCCGCGTCGTCCCGGGGGAGGGCGTCCACCGTGCGCCTGAGGACCTCCTCCCGCTCCGCCACCGTGTACACGTCCAGGGCGTGCAGGGCCGACGACAGGGACGCCACCGCGTCCAGCAGGGCCAGCGCGGCCTCCGTGCCGCCCGCCCCGCCCGCCGCGAGGGCGAGGGCCGGGGTGAGCACGGTCTCCAGGGCCGTGTCCGGCACGGTGCCGGCCGCCTCCAGGCGGGCCACCGCGACCGCGACCCGCACATCGGCGGTGCCCGTGGCCCGCGCCGCGGCCAGCCCGTGCACGTACGCCCGCGCGGCCTCCGGCACCAGCTCCGCGGCCCGCTCCGCCGGCACGCCGCCGTCGAGCAGCGCCTCCGCGGCACGGGCCGCGAACGCGGGCGACGCCACGTCGGCGCCGAGCCGGACGAACACGTCGGGGGCCGGCAGGAAACTGTCCCGCACGATCCGCTCCCGGACCCGCGACGACAGGTGGGGCACCTCGTCCAGGCGGGCCACGCCCGGCATCAGCTCCGGGCCGGGCGGCGTGCCGTCCGCCCGGGCCGCCGCGGCGGCGTCGGCGGCGTCGCCGGCGGTGAACAGCAGCCGGCAGCCCTGCGGGACGGCGGTCATGCGCCGCGTCCCGGTCTCCACCGCGGGCGGCCGGCCGGTGCCGAAGTAGCACTCCTGCGTCCACGGGTCCGCGAGCGCGAACGACGCGGTCTCCGGGATGTCCTCCGGGCGCCCCCGCAGTACGGCGACGCCCTCCTGACGGAACATCACCGCGGCGTGCTCGGCCGGACCGCCCCGCTCCACCAGGACGTGCCCGAGCCGCGCCCGCTGCTCGGGATCGAGGCGGAGGTAGCGGCTCCAGGCGTCCTCCAGGCGCACGGACGTGAGGAACGACGAGGCGCGCACCCGGCGCGGCGGCACCAGGATGTCGACCGGCGCGGCGACGCACGTGGCGCGCCAGACGTCCCGGCAGGCATCGGTGAGGGTCTCCAGCGACGGTTCGGGGTCGAACGCGGCGGCCGGGCGGACCTGCACCAGCCGCGTCCGGGCGGTGTCCACCCGGCGCAGGAGCGCACCGCGCCACAGCGTCGTACCGGGGACGCCGGTCAGCCAGACCAGGCTGTTCTCCCCGTCGCCCAGGCGCTGGGCGGAGGCGAAGCCGAAGCCCAGCGACAGCTGGCCGACGAGCCGCCCGTCCGGCGTGAGTTCGGTGAGGCCGGTGACGGAGACGGTGCCCGCGTCGGTCTCCAGCACCCACTCGGAGTCCACGCGGGGCATGCCGAAGCCGCGGTGCACCCGCGTCAGCAGGTCGGTCAGGGCGGCCACGTCCGCGTCGCCCAGCAGCGGTGTCTCGCCCGGTGCGGCCGCACCGGCCGCACCGGCCGTGCCCGCCGCGTCGACGAGGGGCTGCACGAACGCGGCGATGGGGGAGGGCCGGTACCCGGGGTCGGCCAGCCGCTGCTGGGCGACGGCGTGTTCGCCGTACCCGCTGAAGACGACCGCCGCGACCGTCGCGTACACGTCCTCGGGCCGCGGGCACACGAGGCTCTCGTAGCCGCCCGCGTTGACGTTGTCCTCCTGGTCCTCCGCACCCGAACTGCGGACGATCCAGGGTGCGTCGCCGCACACCTCGCGGAGCCGCGCGGCGAGATCGGGGTGCCGCTCGCGCAGGAAATATGCGTATCCCGCGACGAGTTCCTTCTGCGTCGTTTCCGTCCCGCCCGCCCGCGCCGTGAATTCACGGGCGTCGGCCGGGTCCAGCGGGTACACCGGGAGCGCCACGTCGGTGAATTGCGGGTCGCGGTGCAACCGGAGCAGTCGGGCGCATTTCGCGCCGTACTTCGCGGTCTCCTCCGCCGATTCCTGCCCGGATATGTCTGCGGTGCCGGTAACGGCTGGGCTGTCCATGGAAAGCCGCCTCAATGTCTCTGGTTTCCTTCGGGGTGTCGGGGGGCGGGTTCAGTCGTCGAGCAGCCGCGCCAGCAGCCCGGCGGTGGCCGCCCGGTCGCGCGGGGCCTCGCGCAGGCCGTCCATCACGTTCCAGGCGACCCGGTAGCGGGCCGCCTCGTCGACGCCGGCGCCGCCCGCGTACGGCGTCAGCCGGTCGCACACCCGGGTGAACCGCTGCTCGGCGTCGGTGAGCACGGCGTCGTCGAAGGCGGCCGACACGCCCTGGTTGTCGCCCGCGTAGAAGAGCAGGCCCTCGGCGTTCGCCGCCTCGTAGAAGGCGTCCTCCAGCTCCTCCGACGCCGGTACGAACTGGAAGAACGTGCCGTCGCCGGCGATCTCGACCGGCAGCGCCGCGTCCTCGAACGCCTTGCGGGCGTGGCGCAGGAACCGGTCGCCGGCCTCCCGGACCGCCCGCTGCGGTTCCCCGGTGGCGACCCGGGCGAGCGCGGCGTCGGCCGCGGCCAGGATCGTCGGCTCGAAGAACGAGGTGAACGACACCTCCTTCAGCGGCTTCAGCAGGCTGCGGGACCCGCCGACCGCGGAGACCGCGTGCCCGTTGGCCATGCCCTTGGCGACCACCCACACGTCCGGCGCGAGCACCTCCGCGGTGGACAGGCCGGGCCCGTAGCGGAGGCCCACCTTCACCTCGTCCGCGACCAGCACGACCCCCGCCGCCGAGCACAGCCGGCGCAGCTCGCGGTACCAGGCGGGCGACAGGTGCATGTGGTCCGGCGACACGACCACCGCCGCGACCCGCTCGGGCGCGGCCAGCAGCTCCTCCAGGAGGCCGAGGTCGAAGAAGAAGTCCACCACCCCGTCGGCGTTGGGCTCCAGCGGCGCCGCGGACGGGAACCACATCGGGTCGTAGCCGTGGTAGCCGGCGCTCAGCAGCAGCGGCCGCCCGGTCGCCTCGCGCACGGCCAGCACGGCCGCCCGGACCGCCGCCGTGCCGGACCGGAACAACCCCACGACGTCGCCGCCGCACAGGGCGTGCAGCCGCTCCAGGACCGCGTCGACCCGGGGGCTCCAGCCGGTGGCCGTGCCGTCCGCACCGGTCGCCGCCCGTGCGACGGCCTCCGCCACACCCGGGTCGCCGTGCCCCAGCAGAATCGATCCCCGCGCATTGTCGAAATCGATCCAGCGAAATCCCGATTCATCGGTCACATAGGCGCCGGAAGCCGAAGTGAAAACCCGCGGCCGGTTGTTGTCGTCACGCGGGCACGTGGGAAATTCGGCCAGCAGGGAAGAGTTTTCCGTCATTGTTCATCCCATCGGAAAGTAAGGCGTTGAACGGTAATTCGGAACGGGCGCAGAGTGTGCACGGGATCCGGGCGAGAACGCGCCGGAACCGGTGACTGTGAACCCGGGAGGAATGGACGTGGTGACGACCGGCGTGGCGATGCCAGCCCTGCACCGTGCTTTCGTGGACGAGGCCCGGCGGGACGGCGGCACGGCCGCCCTGCACGCCTGCGCCTGCTTCGCCGAGCAACTGCTCGCCGACGCCGCCGCGGCGCACCGGGCGGCCGGGGCCGACCCGGAAGGGGCTCCGACGGCCGGCCGGCTCGCGCAGGCCGCCGACCGGTTGCGGGCCCTGTGCACCGAGCTCGCCCGCGACATGGCCGCCGGTCCGGCCGCACCCTCCGGCGACGCGGAGCAGCGGATCGCGGCCGTGGAGGAGGCCCTCGGCCTGGCCACCGCCACGACCGACGCGCTGTGGCGCTCCGCGGCGGCCCGGACGGACGAGTCGACCGCCGTGCTGCTGCGCCACGCCGCCGACTGGAAGACCCCGGAGTGCTACGGCTACGACCTGGCCGACCCCGAACTCTGCTTCGGCCAGGCCACCGAACACCTCACGGCCCGGTCCCCGCACGGGCCCGTGCTGGTCGTGGGCATCCGCACCGGAGGCTCGTACCTGGCGCCCTTCTGGCAGGCCGCCGCCGAGGACACCGGGTGCTCGGCGGGCCCCTGGCACAGCGTCCGCCCCGTGCGCGGCGCCGCCGGCATCACCCTTCCGGCGTCCGAACTCGCCGCGCTGCCACGGGAACTGCCGCCGGGCACGACGGTCGTCCTGGTGGACGACCAGCCGGACACCGGCGCCACCGCGATCGCCGTACGCGACCGGCTGGTACGGCGCCTCCCCGGTGTGCGGGACATCGTCCTGGCCGCACCGGGACGGCTGTACGACCTGAGCGGCCCGGCCGTGCGCCCGCGGTCCGAACGGCCGGTCGTCCGCACGGAGGGACGCCTCTGGCAGCTCGCCGACGCCGGTGACGCCGCCGCGCTCGTCGCCCGCGCCCGGGCGGCCGGTGTGCCCCTCGCGGCCGGCGCCGCCTACCGCGCCGAGCCCTTCCGGGGCCCGTTCGTCGCGGAGTACGGGACGGCCGGTGGCACCGCCCCCACGGCGGCGAGCGGCGGGCCCCGCCGCATCGATCCCCGCAACCGGCCCTTCACACTCGTGGCCGGAGCCGGAGCCGGAGCCGGAGCCGGAGCCGGAGCCGCAGCCGGAACCGACGCGGAGGATGAGGCGGAGGCCGAGGCGTACCACTTCCGGTTCATCGGCACCGGCCCGCACGGCCGGCAATGCCACCGCGCCCTGCAGGCCCTGGGGGATCTGCTCCCGCCCGGCCACCTCTTCGCCGACGGCTACCTGGTGACGCGCCACGAGAACGGGCTGCGCCCGCTGCGCGAGGCGCTGCCGGCGCTGACCGGGCCGGAGCGGCGACGGGTACTCCGCGAGGTCGCCGAGTCCTGGGCCGCGCTGCGCCGCGTCGGCGAGCTCGGCCGCCCGGGCGACCACGCCGTGTACGACCCGCGGGCCCGGCTCGACGGGGCGCTGCGGAGGATGCGCGACCGCATGGGCCGGCCGCTGCCCGTCGACGGCGCCTGGACGGCCCGGCACCTGCCGGAGCGGGTGCCCCTCGGGGGCGTCGACGGCGTCCTGTTCCGCACCCCGCTGCCGTACGGCCACGGGTACTGGCACTGGCAGCTCGCCGGCGCCGGGCACGGGGGAGACGGGGCCGGCGGCGACGGCGGCCCCGCCCTGCGCGGCCCCTCCCTGCGGCGGTTCGGCCTGGACTGGATCTGGGGCGGGGGCGGCTGCCTGGAGAGCGAGATCGCCTCCTTCGTCGTCGAGAACCGGCTCGACGCCGCCAACCGTGACCTGC
The DNA here is from genome assembly GCF_040646655.1 of Streptomyces sp. NPDC045431. Taxonomy (NCBI): domain Bacteria; kingdom Bacillati; phylum Actinomycetota; class Actinomycetes; order Kitasatosporales; family Streptomycetaceae; genus Streptomyces; species Streptomyces sp. NPDC045431. The sequence continues at coordinate 173,872 of NZ_JBEZAQ010000014.1, read as the reverse complement.
TGCGGGAGGCCGTCGCCGCCGCCACGGGGGACACCCGGGCGTTCGACGCCGGTCTGCGGCTGGCCGGCGAGGCGCTGTACTGGAACGTCAAGACCTGGCTGCGGCGCTGCCCGGTCCTCACCGGAGCCACCGCCGACCGCGTCCACACCGAACTGGCCGCGCAGGCCCGGTACGTCGCCGGCCTGGACTGACCCGTGGCGCCCGCCCCCGGCGGGGGCCCTCACCGGGCCCTCGCCGGGGCGGCCATCCAGACCCGCTCGGTGTGCGGCGCGGCCCGGCCGCCCGCCGTGGGGCCCGGGCCGGTCCCGTCGGACCGGGAGCGCGCGCCCGCGAAGCGGCGCCGCGCGTGCCGCAGGGTCTCGCGTACGCACTCGTCGTCCGTCTGGCTGCCGTACACGTACATGCCGCGCACCTTCTGCTCCACGACACCCGAGATGTCGACGTCCGCGAAGGGCACCAGACCGCGCTCGTGGCGCAGCGTCCGCTCGACGTCCGCGAGGTCGTGCTGGCCCGCGTAGGGCAGGTCCTCGTAGAACAGGACCAGCGGGCCGCCGTCCGCCACCGCGCCACGCACCGCGCCGTGCACCAGGAGGTGGTCGACGTGCCCGCCGACCGCGGCCGGGGCCAGCACGGTGTCGGCGCCCGACGTGCGCACCGCGTCGGCGACGGCCGCCTCCACCGCGCCGCGCACCCCGTCCGCCTCGGCCGGTGACGACACCTCGGTCTCCTCGTCGTAGCCGCGCAGACCGGCGTCGTCGAAACCGAGCGGCCGGTAGTCCGCCAGGCCGCGCAGCCGGCAGTAGCGCAGCTCCTCCTCGCGGCGCCGGTCACTGATCACGCGCGTCCCGGCCCGCCGCAGCCGCTTCGGCAGCGCCCACGCGGACCGCGTGAACACCGTCAGGAGCGTCGCGTGGGCGGGACGGCCCACCGCGGCCAGGAGTCCACCGCACGAGTACGCCACGTCGTCCGGGTGCGGCGAGACGAGCAGCGTCCGCCCCTGCCGCAGCCGCTCCGTCACGGCCCGGCCGGGCTCCTCGGGCAGGTCCCACGTGGGCTCACCCATCGTGGCCCCCCTCCGGGCCGGACTGTCCGGCCCGCTCCCCGCGGATGACCCCGGCGTACCGGGCGGCCACCTCACGCCAGCCGGTCGTCGGGCGCGGCTTCGGCCCCAACCTCCGGCCGCCCGCGAGGACGCGGTCCAGCAGGCCGTCCAGCGTCGGGGCGCGCAGCGACGCGAACCGGGGCAGGTTGCCGCCCTCGCCGAGGGTCGCCACCGGCACGCCCAGCTGCACGGCCTCCGCCGCCGCGAAGTTGAAGGTCTCGTGGAACACCGACGGCAGCAGGAACAGCGCCGCACCGCCGAAGACGCGCTCCCAGTCGGTCCGGATGTCGTAGGCGTCCAGCACCTCGATCGGCCGGCCCGCGCCCTGGTGGGCGCGCACCAGCTCGCGGGCCTCCCGGCCCCGGCGCGACCAGGTGGCGAAGATGACACGCAGCGGCACCCCGGCTCCGGTGAGCCGGCGCAGGCAGCGCTCCGCGTCCACCGTGTCGATCTTGCCGAGCTGGAGCACCACGGGCCCCGACGGGTCGTACAGGTCCTTCGCCGGCACGTGGTCGGCGGCCCAGGGGATCACCGACCGGTGCGGGAAGCAGTGCGTCCAGGGCAGCTCCCGCAGGAACACCTCGCGCATCGGCCCGTCGGGGTGCGCGCCCCGCGCCGGGCACCCGTCCGCGACCGGCGCCCCCGGCACCGCGGGGGCCGCCGCGTGCACCGGACACGGCGGCGGCTCCGACAGGTCGGCCGACAGGCGGCTGACGTCGTGCCAGATCCGTACGGTACGGGCGTGCAGCTCGGGCAGCCGCCGCCACGCCGCCCCCTCGAAGAGCTCGCTCTCCACCAAGGGGAAGACCGCGTCCACCCGGTCGTGCTCCACGCGCGCGGCCAGCGCCTCCAGGTCGGCGCCCTCAGACGCGCGGTAGAAGCCCGCCTCGACGCCCGCCTCGCGCAGCGACCGCACCAGATGCCACAGGGCGGTCTCCACGCCGCCCCACGACGGTGAGTCGAAGCCCTCGTCGTAGATCTCGAACAGGGCCCGCCCGGCGGGCACCTCAGTCATGGCGCACCTCCGACGGGCGGCCCGGGGCGGTCGCCGCCGTCACCCGCTCCACCAGGTCGTGCACCACGAACCGGCGCGTCGGCTGCGACCGCATCCACAGCGTGCAGTCGAAGTAGCCCTCCAGCCGGTTGAGGATGTTGACGAACTCGCGGTCGTCCACGTCCACGAACCCCTGGGCGACGATGTCCCCGGCGTCGTCGCCGGTCTCGTCGCTGAGGCACTTCAGGACGAGCATGCGGGTCATGCCGTCCTGGCCAGGTGTGTCTTGCTGTTCGCCACCACCAGGGAAGCGCATCCGTCCTCCGTTCTGTCCACGATGAACACACCGGTGTTGCTGATCTTGAAGCGGGTGCGGTGCAGCAGGGCGTCGTCCAGCCCCAGCAGCTCGAAGAGCACGGCCTGCAGCGTCTCGGAGTGCGACACGAGCACCCACCGTGCGCCGTCCCCGCCGACCGGACAGCGGGCGTCCAGGAACTCCCGTACGCGCCGCCGCTGCGCCACCCAGCTCTCCACGCCCGACACCTCGGCCGCCGGGCGCCGCAGCCGGTCCTCCAGCACGGCGTCCCACTCCCGGACCGTCAGGGCCCGGGGGAAGACCTCCGGTGCCCGCAGTTCCGCCAGTCGGCCGTCCGCCACCACGGGTACGCCCAGGGCGGCGCCCAGCACCTCCGCGGTGCGGGCGGCCCGCCGCTGCGGGCTGGAGTACAGCAGCACCGGAGGCCCGGGCGCCGGACCGGGACCCGGCGGGCGGACCGCCGGGTCCCGGGGGAGGTGGTCGGCGAGGGCACGGGCCTGCCGTTCACCGAGCGGCGTGAGTCCGGCATGCGGGTCGAAGCCCGGCAGGACGTCGTCGTCGCGCAGCACGTTCAGGCTCGCCTCGGCGTGCCGGACCAGCAGGAACCGCTGGACCGCCGTCATACGATCGGCAGCGGGATCCGGCCCTGCGGGACGCGCATCCGCTCGCGCGAGTTGTTGAACTCCTGGTTGGCGATGCAGGTGCCGCACGGCCAGTCGTCGAACTCCCGGATCGGGCCGAAGCCGTGCACCAGGTGCTTCGGCACCGAGTAGCAGTCGCACTTGACCATCCGGATCTCGTCGCCGGAGACCTGGTAGTTGTAGCCGTTGGTGATCTGGTCGCAGACCGCGTCGCGCTTGCCGGTCTCGAAGATGTGGTTCCAGCGGCGGAAGTACTCCGGCGGCGCCAGGAAGTCCGCCGGGTGCAGGTCCTGGTAGCGCAGGTTGACCGTGAGCGGCTGCCCCTTGAACGCCAGCAGCGGCATGAAGTGCAGCAGGCCCTGGTAACCACGGGACTTCAGCAGGTCGATGTACTCGTTGACCTCCTCGACCGACTGGCCCCAGTACACGGTCTGGAGCTCCGCCTTCAGCTCGACGGCGGCGTCGAGGATGCGGTCGATCTGCTCCTGCTTCAGGCCGCGCTTGGAGTTCATCGCCTCGGTGTGCCCGTCGACCGAGAACACCCACAGCAGGTCGGGGCGGCCCTCCAGGGCCCTGGGGAGTTTGGTGCCGTTGCTCAGCACCTCGATGCGGTAGCCCTCGGCGGCCCGTTTCTGGAGGTGGTCGACGATCTTCGGGTAGAGGGTGATCTCGCCGTCGGACTCCACCCGGAACAGCGCCGCGTCCGGCTCGTACTCGGCGAAGATCCGGTCCAGCGAGCGGATGGTGGCGGGCTGGTCCACCTTGGTCTTCTTGATCTCGCAGTAGGTGCACCGGATGTTGCAGGCGCCGTCCACGACGATGTTGCGGTAGGCACGGACCTGCCGCACCGGCGGCGGCCACGCGATGTCGGATGCCATGGCGGTTCTCCTTGTTGGGGGTCGGGATGGTGCGGGGGGACGCGGCGCGCGGCGCCGGGACTCAGACGTGCACGGCGTGGCGCGACACGAGGTCGCCGGCCACCGCCTTGGCGCTGCGCAGCGCGTGGGCCTGGATGGTGAGGGTGGGGTTGAGGCCACCCGGGTACGGCATGAAGCTGCCGTCGGCGACGTACACGTTGGGCGCCGAGTGGACGCGGCCCCAGCCGTCCACCACCGACGTGGCCGGGTCGTCGCCGGCCCGGCAGGTGCCGTGCAGGTGGCAGCTGCCCTGCGCGAAGCCGCTCTCCTCGTGCTGGATGCCGGTCGCGCCCGCCTGCCGCAGCAGCCGCTCGCACACGTCGGTCATGTACGCGAGACGGCGCAGGTCGCGCGGGTCGGCGGTGTAGTCGATGACGACGGCCGGCACGCCGTCCTCGTCGACGTGGGGCGACAGCCGCACCCGGTTGTCCAGGTTCGGGTGGTCGGCGAGGATCGTCTCGATGCGCAGCTCCAGCGCGTCGTGCCGGATGCGCTCGGGCATGTCGTTCTTCGACTCGTAGATCATCCCGCCGACGCCCGTGGGACAGTCCGCGTCCAGGTAGTGGTCGAGGAACGCGATCGTGGAGAACGGGCCGGAGTGGGTGCGCCAGTCGGCGAGCGTCCCCGCGTCCGGGGCCTCGACCACACCGCTCACGTACTCGCTCAGCTTCATCGTCAGCCCGCGGCCCACCAGGCCGGAGTGGTTGCCCACCCCCTCCGGGGCGTGCCCGCCGCGGGACCGCAGCAGCAGTGCGGCGCTCTGGATCGCGTTGCACGCGACGACGAACGACCGGGCGCGGATCCGGTGCGTGGTGCGGCTCAGCCGGTCCAGGCAGGTCACCGACGTGACCGCGTCCGGGCGGTCCTGGTCCAGGCGCAGCGCCCGCATCCCGGTGCGCAAGCTGAAGTTCGGGTGGCCGGCGAGCGGCGTGAGGAACACCGCGACGGCGTCCCCCTTGGCGCCCGTGGAGCACTGGTGGCTCACGCACAGCGAGTCCCGGGCGCACGCCGAACGTCCGCCGTGGGCGTGCCGGTTGATGGCCAGCGGGGTGGGGAAGGGCTCGTAGCCGAGCGCGGTGCCCGCCTCGTACAGCACCTCGGCCGCGGCCGTCGGCGGATGCGCGGGGCCACGGCTGCCCTCCCCCTCCTGGCCGCCGCACACCCCGAGCCGCCGCTCCAGCACGTCGTAGTACGGGGCGAGTTCGGCGAGTCCGTACGGCCAGCGCACATCGAGGTCACCGGCGTCGATCAGCTCGCTCGGGTCGAAGTCGAACGGCTGGTAGCGCCAGGAGGCGCCGCCGTAGAAGACCGTGCCGCCGCCCAGGTTGGACGTCGTCCACGGCCAGCCCTCGTCGGTCCAGCCGCCGTCGCCGTCACGGGCCAGCGCCGTGCGGCACATGTCGTCCAGCTCGGGGTTGCCGAGGCCGGGGGAGAGCCGGAAGCCCTCCTCGATCATCAGGACGTCCAGTCCCTGCCGGACGAGCCGGTCGGCGGCCACCGACCCGCTGGCGCCGCTGCCGATCACGACGACGTCCCAGATCCGGTCGTCGTCCCGGGAATCCCACCCGTCGCGGTGCGCGGGTCCCAGCGGCTCGGGGTGCCATGCGTGCCGGGCGTCCGAGGGCAGGGTGCCCCGAAGGCGCTTCATCGTGTGCCTTTCGTCGAAGGGGAAGTGACTGTGTGGGGGGAGGGGGAGGGGGAGGGCCGAGGGGGGTGTGAAGAGCGGTGCGCGCGCGACAGGGGGGATCGGCGCGCGCACCGCCCGGGCCGCTCACGACCGGGGGTACGTGTCCGGCGTCACGCCGTCGTGGCGGCCAGCCATCCCCGCTGCATGTCGGCGAACCGTCCGCCCGCCTCCAGCAGCCGCGCCGGGGGCCCGTCCTCCACCACCGCCCCGTCCTCGATGACCAGGACGCGGTCGGCGACGGCGACCGTGGACAGCCGGTGCGCGATGATCACCGCGGTGCGGCCCGCGAGGACCCGGGTCAACGCCTCGTGCACGGCCCGCTCCGACGCGGTGTCCATGCTGGACGTCGCCTCGTCGAGGATCAGCACGCGGGGCGAGGCCAGCATCACCCGCGCCATGGCGATCAGCTGCCGCTGGCCGGCGGACAGGCCCGTGCCCCGCTTGTGCACGTCGGTGTCGTAGCCGTCGGGCAGCGCGCCGATGAAGCCGTGCGCGCCCACCGCCTCCGCCGCGGCGCGGATCTCGGCCCGCGACGCGTCCGGCCGTCCCAGCGCGATGTTCTCGGCCACCGACCCGGAGAACAGGAACGCCTCCTGGGTGATCATCGAGACGGCGCCGCGCAGTTCGGCGTCGGCCAGCTCCCGCAGGTCGACCCCGTCCAGCGTGACCCGGCCGGCGGTGGGGTCGTAGAGCCGGGCCACCAGCTTGGCGATGGTGGACTTCCCGGCGCCGGTCGTGCCCACCAGGGCGACCGTACGGCCCGGTTCGAGCGCCAGGTCGACGCCCGACAGGACGGGCCTGCCCTCCCGGCCGTAACGGAAGTGGACGCCCTCGAACCGCACGGCGCCCCGCCCGCCCGGCGGGGCGGAGGGCAGTGCCGCCGGCCGCTCCGGCTCGGCCACCGCCGGATGGCGCACGAAGAGCGCGCCGATCTTCTCCAGGCCGGCCGAGGCCGCCGAGAACGCGTTGGCGAAGCTCGCGAGCTCGTCGATCGGGTCGTACAGCCGGTGCACGTACAGCAGGAACGCCGTGAGCGTGCCCAGGGCCAGGTGGCCCTGGTCGATGCGGAACACCCCCAGGGTCAGCAGCCCCACCAGCGACAGGTTGCCGATGAGCTTCACGCCGCCGCTGAACACGGCGCTCACCCAGCCGGCCTCCGCCCGCGCCACCGCGTATCCGGCGTCCAGCCCGCGCAGCCGCTCCGCGTTGGCCTCCTCGCGGCGGAACGCCTGCACGGCCCTGATGCCGTTGTACGCCTCCACCGTGTGCTGCACGACGCCCTCGACGGCCGTCCGGGTGCGGCGGTAGGCGCGCCGCGACCGGTGCCGGAACCAGCGCGTCAGCGCGTACAGCGGGACGAACAGCGCGATCACGACCGCGGCCATCGGCTGGTCCAGCCAGAGCATCACGGTGAGGATGCCGACCATCGAGAACAGCGCGGAGAACAGCCCGTCCAGGCCCATCTCCAGCATCTCCTCGACCGACTCCACGTCACTGGACAGCCGGGCGACGACCCGGCCCGACGGGTACGACTCGTGGAACGCCAGCGGCTGGCCCATCACATGGGTGAAGGCCCGGTGCCGCAGCTCGAACAGCAGGTCCTGGGCGATCCGCCCGGAGTAGCGCAGGAAGCAGTACTTGAGCGTCGCCGTGGTCAGCCCGGCGGCGAGCGCGGCGGCCGTGAAGCCGATCAGCGGCGTCCACCGTCCGTTCGCCGCCGCAGGCACGCCGCGGTCGATGGCCGCGGCGATCAGCAGCGGCGGGACCAGCCCGCACAGGTTCTCCACCAGGGCCAGCGCCGTGGCGGCCGCCAGCCGCCGCCGCTTCGGCCACAGCAGCATCCGCAGCAGGGCGTTCCGCTGGGCCCGGGACCGCGCCTCCTCGGAGCCGCTCACCTCGTCCGCCCCCTTCCCGCCATGCCGTTCTCCACCTCACCCTTCTCCGCCGGGTCCGGCGTCACGTCCGGCGTCACGTCCGGCGCCGGGTGCCACGCGGGTCCGCCCACCGTGGGCAGCGACGGCCGGACCAGCAGCCGGTACTCCGGCTCCCGGGCCATCAGCTCCTCGTGGGTGCCCGTCGCGGCGACCCGCCCGTCCGAGAGGAACACCACCTGGTCGGCCAGGCGCAGCGTGCCCGGCCGGTGTGCGGCGACGACCGTGGTGACCCCGCCGAGCACCCCGCGCAGGGCGGCCTCCACCTCCCGCTCGGTCCGTACGTCCAGGGCCGACAGCGCGTCGTCGAGCACCAGCACCGACGGTCCGGGCAGGATCGCCCGCGCGAGCGCCAGCCGCTGCCGCTGGCCGCCGGACAGGCCGAGGCCCTCCTCGCCGATCACCGTGGACAGCTTCTCGGGCAGCGCCGAGACGAATCCGTCCGCGCGCACGGTGCGCAGCGCGTCCCACACCGCCGCGTCCGCCTGTTCCCCCTGCCCGGCGTCCGTACCGAGCGTGACGTTGGCCCGCACCGTGCCGGAGAACAGCACCGGGTCGTCGAACGCGCTGCACACCGCCGACCGCAGGTCGGCCAGGGCCAGTTCGCGCAGGTCCACGCCGTCCAGCGTGATCCGCCCCGACGTCGGGTCGTCCAGCCGGGACAGCAGCGACAGCAGCGTGCTCTTGCCGGAGCCCGTCGCCCCGACCACGGCCACCACGGTGCCCGCCCGGATCGTCAGGTCGACACCGCGCAGCGCCGCCGCGCGGCCACCCGGGTGCGCGTAGTGCACGTCCTCCAGACGGATCTCGCCGCGTACCGGTGAGGGCAGGGGCCGCGGCCGCTCCGGGTCGGTCACCGTCACCGGCTCGTCCCGCACCTGCCAGTACCGGTCGGCCGCGGCGGCCGCCGTCGACGCGTCGGCCGTCAGCCAGCCCAGCGTGTCCGCCGGCCAGCGCAGATAGGTGGCCACCGTCACCGCCGCCATCAGCGTGCCGAGGGACAGCGCGCCGGTGGCGACGCTGTGGCCGCCGTAGCCGATCATCGCCACGATCGCCAGGTCCGGCAGCGCCGTGATGATCCACCACAGTGCCGCCGTGTACGAGAGCTTCCGCAGCTCCAGACCGCGCAGCCGACGGGCCTGCCCGGTGAACCGGCGCACCGTCTCCGGCCCGCGCCCGAACACCTTCAGCACCCGCACGCCGAGCACCGACTCCTCCACGGTGGTGGACAGGTCGCCGTTCACCTCCTGCGCGGCCCGGGCCACCACCCGGAACCGCTGTTCGAACACCGTCGTGGCCACCACCATCGGCGCGTACGCCAGGAACACGATCAGTGCGAGCACCGGCGCCAGCCAGGCCAGGACGACCAGCCCGACGACGAGCGCCGCGACGTTCACCGCCAGGTACACGGCCGAGAACGAGATGAACCGGCCGATCTCCGTCACGTCCGACACGGTCCTCGACAGCAGCTGACCGGACTGCCAGCGGGCGTGGAACGACAGCGGAAGCCGCTGGATGTGCGCCGCCACGTCCGCCCGCATCGCCGTCTCCAGCCGGGTCGCCGGCCGCACCACGAGCAGCCGCCGGGCGCCCAGCAGGACCGCCTCGACGACGCCGAGCAGGGCGAACCCGCCGATGAACCACGGCAGGGCGGCGAAGTCCCGCGCCGCGACCGGACCGTCCACCAGCTGCTGGAGCACCAGCGGCATGGCCAGGCCCGCGAGCATCGACCCGAGGGCCGCGCCGCACGCCCCCGCCATCAGCCAGCGGTGCGGCCGCAGGTAGGGGGCGCAGCGTCGCAGCGACGTCATGGCCTCCACCCGGCACCTCCCGCGGACGTCCGGCCGAGGGCCCGCCGGTAGTGCTCCAACGCCAGCTCGACGGTGTCCTCGCCGTACCGGGACAGCAGGTCCGGGACCGCCTTGGCCACCGACGTGCGGTGCCGGTCCGCGTCCGTGACCGCGTCGCCGGCGGCGCGGGCCAGCGCCGCCACGTCGCCGCGCGGGACGAGCAGCGCGGGCGTGACCGAGCCGACCGTGTCCCGCAGGCCGCCGACGGCGTAGCCCGCCACCGGCGTTCCGCACACCATGGCCTCCAGGGCGCTGCCGCCCAGCTCCTCGTGCGCGGACGGCATGACGAGGACGTCGAGCGCCGTCATCACGGACGGCACGACGTCGTGCGGCAGGAACCCGGTGAACACGAACCGGTCCGTGAGCCCCGCCGCCTCGACGGCCTCCCGCATCCGCTCCCGCTGCGGCCCGTCGCCCACCACGAGGAACACCGCTCCGGGCGCGCCCGAGTCGGCGTCCCACCGCTCCGCCATGGAGACGAAGTCCCGCCACCCCTTCTCGTGCGCGACCCGGCCGACGAAGCCGACCACCGGCCGCCCGGCGGGCACGCCGAGCGACCGCACGTACTTCTCGGCCCTCGGCCGCGTCACCGGCCGTACGTCGCCGACCGAGTCGGGCAGCACGTCGACCAGGTCGCGGTCGAGCGGCAGCGCCCGCGCCACCGTGTCCGCGGTGCGCTCCGTGAGCGTCGACACCCGGCGGGCGTGCCGCAGCGCGTACCGCTCGGCGGCGTTGACCAGCCGGTGCTGGAGCCGGTCGACGCGGGACATCGGCTCGTACACGGCCAGCCGCGAGCAGTGCAGCGTGACGCTGTACGGCGCGCCGAGGATGCGCGACACGAGCGGCCCGGCGAGCAGCGCCCACAGCTGGCCGTCCGCGTGGACGTGCACCAGGTCGGGCTTCCAGCTGCGGCGCAGCCGCACGCAGGACGCCAGGACCGCGGCGAGCCACGCCTGGTTCAGCCCGACGAGTCCGGTCAGTTCCGAGCGCAGCCGGGGCAGCGGCGCCCGGGTCACCCGGACCCTGAGCCCGGGCCGGTCGACCCGCTCCCGGGGCAGGCCCGGAAAGCCGACGGTCATGACGAGCTGCTCCACGCCGCGGTCGGCCAGTTCCCGCGAGAGGCGGAGGATCTGCACCTGCATGCCCCCGACGGCGTCGAACTCCGCGGGCCAGGCGGTGACGCAGTCGTGGTGGAAGAAGGGGGTGAGCCGCAGCACACGCACGAAGAACTCCACGGAAGAGGACGGCGGTTGGCGAAGGGGGGTGGCCGTACCGGTACGGGACGGTGCGGGCCGCCCCGGCCGAGGCCGGGGTTACGGCAGGTGACCGGCCGCCGGAGGGCCCGCGTACGCCGCCGCCGGCTCGGCGGTCCCGCCGCGGGCCGGGCCGCGGGCGGCCGACTCGTCGACGACCTCCTCCAGCAGCGCGAGGGGTACGGGCACGAGCGGCATGACGCCCGTGTGGAGCACCCGGCCCGGCGCGGACAGCAGCACCATCGGGGTGTGCCCGGGCGCGTTGTCGAGGTACCCGCGCTTGTTGTCGTACGCCAGCCAGTTCTTGACCAGCGCGGTGTCGACGTGGTCCGGCACCGCCGGCTCCACCCCGGCGGCGGCGACGAGTTCGCGGTGCAGGGCGACGAGGTCCGCGCCGGCGTGGCCGAGGCGGCGGGAGACCTCGGCCGCGATGGTCATGCCGATGGCGACACCCGCGCCGTGGGCGACCTCGCCGCGGGAGGCGTGCTCGATGGCGTGCCCGGCGGTGTGGCCGTACTCCAGGACGAGGCCGGATCGCCGCTCGTGCTTGTCGTCCCGGGTGACGTCGGCCTTGGCGGCCAGGCTCTCGGAGATGATCCAGCGCAGGGTGTCGTCGTCGTAACGGGTGTCGGGCCGCAGCGCGCCGGCGAGCCGGTCGAGCATGGACGGCCGGATGGCCAGGGCGTTCTTCACCACCTCGCCCATCCCGGACCGGATCTCGCGGGGCGGCAGCGTGCGCAGCATCGCGGTGTCCGCCAGCACCTCGACGGGCTGGTAGAAGGTGCCGATCAGGTTCTTGCCGAAGCTGGCGTTGACGGCCTGCTTCAGGGAGAGCACCGAGTCGAGCATGGCGACCACGGTGGTGGGTACGTGGACGAGGCGGATGCCGCGGAACAGCAGCGACGCCAGCAGGCCGGCGATGTTGCCGGTGACGCCACCGCCGAGGGCGACGACGACGGCGCGGCGGTCCGCACCGCGCCCGAGGGCCTGTTCGGCGAGCGCGGCGACGGTGGCGAGGCCCTTGTGGACCTCTCCCACCTCGTGGGTGAGGAGATGGGCCGGGCCGGCCTCCTTGTCGATGCGGGCGGTGAGGTCGAGCCCGTAGAGCTCGGCCACGGTGGTGTCCGCCACCACCAGGTAACTGCTGGCGCCGAGTGCGGCGAGGCGTGCGACGACGTCTTCGGCGCAGTCGGTGCCCAGTCGGTAGGTGAATGACGCGTCTTCCATCGCGATGGGGGTGATCTGCATGATCCTTCCCGATCCTCCGGCGGTTCGCGGGGCTGGGGCTGGGGCTGTTGGTGCTGGTGCTGGTGCTGATGCGCGGCGCGGTGCCGCGGTCAAGGCGCCAGTTCGGCGCCGTGCCGGAGGACCTTCGCGAAGGCCGCGGCGATGTCGCCCATGTCGTCGGCGTCGCCGAGCAGGGCGGCGTGGTGCAGGGTCACGGTCCGTCGTGCGACGTCCTCGCACACCGGCAGCGCGAACCGCTTGGGGTCGATGCGCTCCTCGTGGTCCAGGCCCAGCGTGTACCGCTTGCGGGTCTGCGGGGCGTACAGCTTGTTGACCGGGATCGGGGCGTAGCAGGGCAGCACGGGGAAACCGAGTTCGGCGGTGAGCGCGCCGGTCACGCTGGTGAGGGGGACGTCCTCCAGCACGCCCTCGGGCAGCCGGGCGGCGTACGTGTAGTACGTGCGGGAGGTGGTGCCCTCGGAGGTCTCCTGAGGACGCAGGCCGAGGTCGCCGAGGAGGGCGTCGAGCCGGGCGGCGTTGGCGCGGCGCGTCTCGTTCTGTTCGTCGAGGAGCGTGAGCTGCTCGGTGAGGATCGCGGCCTGGAACTCGGACAGGCAGCGGTTGTTGCCCATCAGCTCGCCGGTCTCGACGAGCTCCATGGCGCCCGGGGCGGGTGCGGTGGCGGACAGGACGCGGCCGTCGGCCCGCAGGTGTTCGACGCGGCGGGCGAAGTCCGCGTCACGGGTGATGACCGCGCCGCCCTCGCCGCTGGTGAGCACCTTGCTGTGCTGCATGCTGAACGTGCCGGCGGTGGCGAGCGCGCCGACCTTGACCCCTCGGTAGGTGGCGCCGTGCGCCTGGGCGCAGTCCTCGATGAGGGGCAGCCCGTGGCGTTCGGCGACGCGGGAGAGCGCGTCCATGTCGGCGACGGCCGAGTAGAGGTGGACCACCACGATGGCCCGGGTCCGCTCGGTGATCAGCGCCTCGACGGCCTCGGGGGACATGCACAGCGTGTCGGGGTCGACGTCGCAGAAGACGGGGACGGCGTTGACGCCGAGGACGGTGGAGCCCGAGGCGACCCAGGACAGGCCCGGGACGATCACCTCGTCACCGGCGCCGACCCCGCTGGCCTCCAGGGCCAGCATCAGGCTGGCGGTGCCGCTCGCGGCGGGCACGCAGTGGGGTACGTCGTGGTACTCGGCGAACGCCCGGGCGAAGCGCCGTTCGTAGGAGGCCGTGCCGCGGTAGGGGCCGCTGATCGACCACCGGCCCGATCCGAGGACGTCCGCCACCGCGTCGGGGACTCCGGGGGCGGGCTGCGGCCAGGCGGGCCAGGGACGGGTGCGTAACGCGTCGCCGCCCTTCACTGCCAACCGGGAAACCATGGGACCTTCCTTCCTGAGGGCATGCCGTGGATGTGCGGATGAGGAACGGGAGGGTGAAGCCGTGCCGGGGGCGCGGCGTCGTTCAGGCCTGGAGGTTGAAGTACGAGCGGGTGTTGCCGTCGGCGCGGCGCAGCGCCACGTCGAGGGCCTTGGCGTAGTCGTCGAGCGCGAACTCGTGGCTGAGGAGGGCGTCCACGTTGACGGCGCCGGACGCCAGGACGTCGATGGCCTCCTCGAAGCGGGTCCCCGGGCCCATGGACGCCCGGACGGTGAGCACCTTGAGCACGATGTGGTGCGGGGCCATCACGGCGGCCTCCTCGATGCGGTAGCCGACCAGCCCGACGCGTCCGCCCGGGCGGACGGCCTCGACGGCCTCCTGCACCGCCGTCGGGTAACCGGAGGCATCGAGGACGACGTCGGGCACCGCATCGGGGTTCGTCCGGGTCAGCTCGACCAGCGCGCCCGGTTCGCCGGACACCGCGGCGGGCACGCCCATGGCGAGGGCGGCGGCGCGGCGCTCGGCCACCGGCTCGGCCACCGCGGTGACGGTGCCCCCGCGCAGCCTCACCGCCTGCGCCAGCAGCAGCCCGATGCCGCCGGCGCCCATGACGGCCACCTTCTCGCCCTCGGTGACGCCGAGCCGGTCCACCGCGTTGAGCGCGACCGCCAGCGGTTCGACCTGGCAGGCGGCGCGCAGCGGCAGGCTGTCGGGCAGCGGCCTGAGGTTGGCCACCGGGATGGTCATGTACTCGGCGCAGGCGCCGTCCCGGGTGAACCCGAGTTCCCCGAGGTCCTCGCAGAGCGTCGGCGTGCCGGCCTCGCAGTGCGCGCAGGTGCCGCACGAGCAGGTCAGGTCGCCGACCACGTTGCGGCCGATCAGGTCGGCCCCGCGCGGGCCGTTGACGTCGACGACCGTGCCGCTCCACTCGTGGCCGGGGACGACCGGGTAGGTGAAGCCGTGCCAGACGCCCTTGTAGAAGGAGAGGTCGCTGCCGCAGACGGAGTTGTAGGCGATACGGACGAGGGCCTCGCCGGGGGCCGGATCAGGTATGTCGCGGTGGGTGAGGAGGGCCCGCTCGGGGGCCTCGAACACCAGAGCCTTCATCGTGCCGAACCTCCGGGGTCAGGAGCGCCCGGCGGTCTCCGGGCGGGGTGCTGTTCGCTAAAGCGGATGAAGCTGCGCTTGATCGTACGCTGGCAGGACTTCAACTTGTCAACAGTGGTTGATGGTTGTTTGATGAGCAGGCAAAAGTTGTCCGCTAAAGCGGGCGGGCGTCCGGGAGCGGCCGGAACGGAAGGGAGAGGTGCGCATGGTGGGCAGCAGGTCGGCCCCTGAGCCGTCGGAGCGGCCGCTGCTGCGGAAGTTCGACCAGCGGCTCAACGAGTTGATCGCCGCCCTGTATCCGGACGAGCGCAAACGACCGGGCTACGCCCGGCTGGCCAAGGAGATCCGCGAGACCACGGGCGGTGCCATCTCCGGCACCTATCTCTGGGAGCTGGCCACGGGCAAGAAGCGCAACGTCACGCTGGAGCAACTGGACGTGCTGGCCGAGTTCTTCGGGGTGCCGCCCGAGTACTTCCTCAACGAGGAGACGGCCGAACGCGTCAACTCACAGCTCAAGCTGGCCACCGCGCTGCGCGACTCCCGCGTGCGCAACCTCGCCCTGCGGGCCGAGGGGTTGTCCGCGGAGAGCCTGGACGCCCTGCTCATCATGGTGAAAGAAGCCCGCAGGGTGCAGAACCTCGCATCGGTCGACGACCACGACCACACGACCGCGCCGGACGGCGGCCCGACCGGAACGTCCGGGAGCACGCCGTAGTCGGGGGACTACGGCACAACGGGGTCAGTAATAGCGGGGGCTACTGAATATGGCCGCTGGCGTCGACGGGGGCGCCATGCATGGGGAGGCTGTCATTTTTTCATCCATCGTTCATCGACCAGCAGACGCCACCGGAGGGCGAAGAAGCGTTTCCCCCTTTTCCGGGACTTCCTTGACGGACGTCTCGAAGGGCTCCTCCAGTTCGTCGGAAGGCTCCCTCACGGGATCCTGCGCGGGACGCCGACCACGTTTCCGCGCGGGACTGCCCGCCGGCATGTGCTAGAGACCCCTTCGCGGATTTCTTCCCACATTTCTTCGCAGATCCCTTCGTAGCGGAGTGGTGACCCGTCACCGGCCCCACAGCCGGTTCCGGCCACGGCCACCGCCTGCCGCCCGTCCGTATACCGCCGCGACCACCACCACGGGACCCCGGGCCGCCCGGCGCGGGTCGCCCGCCAGGTGGGCCGGCCATGCCGTCATCCCGCCGTACGCCGTGCGGGCTCCGTCGCCACGGCGTCGCACGGTCGTGCCGTCATGCCCGCGCAGGGTCGTGCCGTCATGCCGTCATGCCCGCGCACGGGCCTGCCGCCGTGCCGCCACGGCGTCACGCGGCGATGCCGGCACGCCGTCACGGCGGAGGGATACGGCACGGGCGCGACCGGCGGACGGACCGTTCACGCCACGCCCGCCAACGCCGTCCGAGGAAGGCCGAACGGTACACACCGCATGTCGTACAGGATCGCCAGGCTGCGCCGACGCTGTCGACCGCTGCTGGGCCAGCTCGCCCTGCCCCAACCCTTCTCCATCGAGTCGCTCTGCGCCCACCTCTCCGCCCGCCGCGGGCGGCCCCTCCACCTGCACGCCCTGCCTCTCCAGGCCGCCGCGGCCGGCGCGTGCGGGCTCTGGGTCGCCACCGACACCGACGACCACATCTTCTACGAGCAGCGCACCCCCCGCTCCCACCAGGAGCACATCGTGCTGCACGAGATCGGGCACATGCTGTTCGACCACCACGCCGTCGCGGACGTCTCCGCCGGCGCACCCGGTGGCCTCTTCGACGACCTCAGCCCGCGTCTCGTCCGCCGCATCCTCGCCCGCACCAACTACTCCACCCGCCAGGAGCAGGAGGCCGAGATGCTGGCCACCCTGATCCGCACCGGTGAGACCACGCCCGACCGGCACCCGCTGTCCGACCCCTACGGCAAACTGCACGCGGCCCTCGGAGTGAGCACCGACCATGAACTCTGACGTACCGGGAGACTGGGGCCCCACCCTCGACACCCTCAGCGTCTGCCTGCTGTGGGCCGCCGTGCTGTTACGGGCCCGCCCCGCCGTACGCCACCCGCACCAGCGGGGACTGTGGCTCGCCGTGGCCTTCGCCGCCGTCGCGATGACCCTGCACCTGCAGCCGGTGGGCGCGTACGTCGCCACGCTCACCGAGTCCCCGCGGGCCGTCTCCCTCGCCAAGAACCAGGCGGGCGTCGTGTCCGCCGGCGCCGTGCTGCACTTCGCCGCGTACGCCACCGGGGGACGGCCCCGCACCGGTACCGTCATCGCCACCACGGCCGCCGTGATGGCCGCGCTCCTGGCGCTCGCCGGCCTCGGGGCCGCCCACGTGCCGGGCCACGGGCCGGCCTTCACGCTCGCCCGCGCCCCCTGCGCCGCCTACTGGCTCCTCCTCATCACCGTGCACGTCGTGGCCTGCGCGCTGTGCGTCAGGGTCTGCTGGACGTACGGCCGCTGCGGCCCCAACCGGTCCGTCAACCTGGGCCTGACGCTCTTCGGCTGGGGCACCGCGCTCGCCGGGATCTACTGGCTCGCCCACTACTACCTGCTGACCGGCGGGTACCGCCCGGGCACCCTGCTCCACGTCGTCCTCAGCCTGCACGCCGTGCTGCGCGCCGCCGCGCTCCTCGTACCGACCGTCCTCCAGCTGCGCCACGCCGTCGGCCACGCCCGCACCGTCTGGCGCATCTGGCCGCTCTGGCGCGACCTGGTGGACGCCGTGCCGCACGTCGCGCTGTCCGCCACCCGGTCCCGCCTCCTGGCCCTCCTCCAGTCGCAGCTCTCCTGGCGGCAGGTCGCCTACCGGAAGGTCATCGAGATCCGCGACGCCATCCTCGTCCTCAGCCACTACACGGATCCGGCCGTTTCCCGCGGTGCCCGCGCCCACGTGGTGCACTGCGGCGTCCCGGCCGACCGGGCCGACGCCCATGTGACCGCCTGCATCCTCCGCCGGGCCCGCGCCGCCAAACTCGCCGGTGCCGCACCGGACCCCACCGCCGAGGTCTTCACCGCCAGCCAGGAAGCCGGCGACCTCGCCGCCGAGACCGCCTTCCTGCTCCTGCTCACGGAGGAGTACCTCTCGCCCTGCGTACGGGACTTCGACGCCGCCGCGACCCCCGTGCGCGACCCCGCCGCAGGCGGGCGGTGAGCCTCTTCCGCGTATGTCCGAAACCATTCCGGCGGCCGTGAAAAGGCCCGGAACACACACTCCGCCTCTGCCATGATGCCGACCATGGAAAGCACGTTGCGCCGGAAATACCCGCACCATGAATGGCACCCCGTCAACGAAGGAGATTCGGGCGCTTTCGTTTATCACCTCACCGGTTCCGAATCCGAGCTCTACGCGAAAATCGCCCCCCGCACCCCGGAGAACTCCGCCTTCGACCTCGCCGGCGAGGCCGACCGGCTGGAGTGGCTCCACCGGCACGGCATCCCCGTCCCCCGCATCGTCGAGCGCGGCGCCGACGACACGAGCGCCTGGCTCGTCACCGAGGCCGTTCCCGGCGTCGCGGCCGCCGAGGAGTGGCCCGAGCACCAGCGGTTCGCCGTGGTCGAGGCCATGGCGGAACTGGCCCGCACCCTGCACGAACTGCCCGTCGAGGCATGCCCCTTCGACCGCAGCCTCGCCGTGGCGGTCGCGGAGGCCGAACAGAACGTCCGCGAGGGCCTGGTGGACCTCGACGACCTCCAGGAGGAGCGCACCGGCTGGACCGGTGAGCAGCTCCTGGCGGAACTCCACCGCACCCGGCCCGAGAAGGAGGACCTGGTCGTCTGCCACGGCGACCTGTGCCCCAACAACGTGCTGCTGGACCCGGAGACCTGCCGGATCACCGGCGTGATCGACGTGGGCCGCCTCGGCGTCGCCGACCGCCACGCCGACGTCGCCCTCGCCGCCCGGGAGCTGGAGATCGACGAGGACCCGTGGTTCGGCCCCGCGTACGCCGAGCGGTTCCTGGAGCGGTACGGCGCCCACCGTGTCGACAAGGACAAGATGGCCTTCTACCAGCTGCTCGACGAGTTCTTCTAAAAGGCACTCCGGTCCCTGCGGGGCGCCCAGGCACACCTGGGCGCCCCGCCCGCGTGGGTTCTCAGCCCGAAGAACCACTCCTGGGCCAGAGAGGCGAGCAGGTCGACGGCGGCACGGGCCGTGCTGTCATGGGGCTTCATGACGGGTCCGGTCGGTCCCGGACGGCTCGGAAACACGGACCGAGAAGCCTGGCGCTCAGACGTTCGTCCAGGCGTCGAGGAAGGCTTCCCGTCCGTCGAAACCGGCCGATTTGCGGTCCGCGTGCACGACGCGCCAAGCGGTGAGTTCGAGGTCACGGAGCCATAGTTCGCCGATGACCTGCGCCTTGAGGTCGGGCAGATGGTCGGATTCGGCGAGTGCCTGTCCGATCACCTCCCCGGCCGCCATGTGCTGGGGCGGGGTCATCTCGTCCACGGCCGAGAGGATCTGCCGGGCCAGACCGGCCCCCTCACCGGCCAGCGAGCGCAGGACCAGCGTCTTGATGTTGGCGGGGAGCAGGTAGGCGGTGCCCGAGGACCTCCACAGGTCGGACCAGAAGTGTTCGCCCGCCTCGGTCGGGGCGGGGAGTGCGGCCAGCAGGCCGAGGAGGTGCGCGGTGGCGGCGTAGCCGTCGGAATGGGCCGCTGCGACCACCGCGATGTCGGCGACTCGCTCCACGTCGAGACGGCTCGCTTCCTGGTGTGGAGCCAGACCCAAGCCATGTTCCAGTTGATGTGCGAGGGGGGCGGATGCGTGGGAGCGGAACTCGGGAAGCATCGGCGGTCCTTGGGCGTAGGCGAGCGGAGGGGCCCTGCTCGGGAGCCTTGATCGTGCCCATGGTGAGTCGGCGTTACACGACGTATCCAGGTCCGGTTGGAGGAGTGATGACGTGGGCCGGAACTCACGGGGCGGCGGAACCGGCCATGTGGCGAGGCCGGCCGGTGGCCCTGCGGGGCGCCCTTCGGGACAGCCGTCGAAGGGAGACTCCCTAGCATGATCACATGGTTCCCAGTGATGCCCAGCGGTCTGAGACAGGACGGGAAGCCGTCTCGCGCAACGACACCGAAGCGGGAAGCGATTCCCCCGCACACCATGACAAGGCCGGGGACGCGTTCCCGTCGGTCGCGGCCCTGGCGGACCGGGCGGCCGACCTCGTCGCGCCGATCAAACCCAAGCTGCGCGGCTGGCTCCATGCCGCCATGGTCCCCGCGTCACTGATCGCGGGCATCGTCCTCGTCTGCCTGGCACGCACCCCGCAGGCGGTCCTGGCCTGCGCCGTCTACTGCGTCACGGCCTGGCTGTTGTTCGGGACGAGTGCGGTATACCACCTGGGTACGTGGGGGCCACTCGGCGAGGCGGTACTGCGCCGCCTCGACCACGCCAACATCTTCCTCATCATCGCCGGCACGTGCACACCGCTGACCGTGCTTCTCGTCCCGCCCGGCCAGCGGTCGTTCCTGCTGTGGGCCGTGTGGACGGGTGCGCTGGCCGGTGTCGCCTTCCGGGTCCTCTGGGTCGGAGCTCCCCGCTGGCTGTACACCCCGTGCTACCTGGCTCTGGGCTGGGCACCGGTGAGCTACCTGCCGGACTTCCTGCGCACGGGCGGTGCGGCCGTACTGATCCTGGTCGTGAGCGGCGGTCTCCTCTACAGCGCGGGCGCGGTGGTCTACGCGCTCCAGCGCCCCGATCCCGCACCTCGCTGGTTCGGCTTCCACGAGGTGTTCCACGCCTTGACCGTGGCAGGCTTCGCCGCGCATTACATCGCCATCTCCCTCGCTGCCTACTGACCTCGTTCACCGGCGGCGCACCGCTTGAGGCGGCCGGACGGCCGGTGAATAGAATCGGCCCTCATGTCCAAGCCTGATGAGTTGCTCGTCGACATCGCTGCCAAGGTCGAGTCCGGCCAGAGCAATCAGATGTCCCTGACCGTCGTCACCGGTGGGGCGGTCATCACCGGCCGGCTGGCCCCGGAAGCGGTGTGGCTGCAGCGTGTGTCGGAGGTCCTGACGGATTCGGCCCGCCTGGGCGAGTTCGCCGGCGTCTTCGGTACGTCGGCACCGAAGGACGGCCCGCCGACCCATCTGCACTTCCACGTCGCCCGGATCCTGCAGGGCACGGTGGGGATCCCGGAGACGGGTGGGATGTACCGCGTGTCGATCGCGGATGTCAGCGCCTGGACCGTGGGCGACTTCAGCTATACCGACCACTGATCAGCCACCACCCATCCGCCGCCACCGATCCGCCGCCACGGCGGAGGGCGGGCATACGTCGGGCCCGACCGGAACGCGCCGGTCGGGCCCTCACGGAGGCGGTTCAGCGGGAGAGACTCAGGACGCCCGTGGTGCGGCCCTGCCCGTCGGCCACGGGCAGCGCTCCGGACCGACCGTGGCGTATCGCGTGCTCGGTACCGGCCACCATGGTCACGGGCGAGGCGCCGGTTCCGTGGCCGCCGAGGATGTCGTGCAGGCGGACACGGTCCGTGTACGAGGAGTCGTCGCGGGCGGCGGTGAGCTGGGCGCGGGTGACCAGACCGGTGCCCCGGCCGTCCTCGTCGCAGAGGAGCAGGTGCCCGACGCGGGCACTGGCCATGACGGACAGGGCCACCTCGACGGTCATGCCTCCCCAGACCTGCGGCCCCGCCTCGTCCACGGCCTCGCTCCCGCTCCCGTTCGCCGAGGTGCTGGCCGCCGGGGTGCTGTTCGTGGGGTGGGGATGCGCTTGCACCGGTGTCACACGTGCCTCCTGCAGAGAATAGGCGGGCGTCGACCCGCGTACGAAGAAGGTCTAGACGGCCGAGCCGGAGGCGGACCGCCGTTGGCCGGTACCGCGCATGGCCTGCGGAGGCCGGTTGCGCCGTCGGCGGGAGGCGGCGGCGCGCTGGGGGCGTTCGGCCACGGGTGCGGTGATGACGACCGGGATGCCGGAAGGGGCCTGCGCGCCGGTGATGCGGCTCAGCTCGGCCTCGCCGGAGCGGACCTGGGTGATGCGCGGGCGGATGCCCGCGTCCGACATGAGGCGCACCATGCCGTTCCGCTGGTTCGGGGTGACGAGGGTGACGACGCTGCCGGACTCGCCCGCGCGGGCGGTACGGCCACCGCGGTGCAGATAGTCCTTGTGGTCGGTCGGCGGGTCGACGTTGACGACGAGATCGAGGTTGTCGACGTGAATACCGCGGGCGGCGACGTTCGTGGCGACCAGCACGGTGACGTGCCCGGTCTTGAACTGCTCCAGCGTTCGCGTGCGCTGGGGTTGCGACTTGCCGCCGTGCAGCGCGGCGGCCCGTACGCCCTCGCCCAGCAGGTCCCGGGTGAGCCGGTCGACGGCGTGCTTGGTGTCCAGGAACATGATCACGCGGCCGTCACGCGCGGCGATCTCCGTCGTGGTGGCGTGCTTGTCGGCGCCGTGCACATGCAGCACGTGGTGTTCCATCGTCGTGACCGCACCGGCCGAGGGATCCACGGAGTGCACGACGGGGTCGGACAGGTAGCGGCGGACCAGCAGGTCGACGTTGCGGTCCAGGGTGGCGGAGAACAGCATCCGCTGCCCCTCGGGACGCACCTGGTCGAGCAGCGCGGTGACCTGCGGCAGGAAACCCATGTCCGCCATCTGGTCGGCCTCGTCCAGCACGGTGATGCCCACCTGGTCCAGCCGGCAGTCGCCGCGGTCGATGAGGTCCTTGAGCCGGCCCGGGGTCGCGACGACGACCTCGGCCCCGTTTCGCAGGGCGCCCGCCTGCCTGCCGATCGACATGCCGCCCACGACCGTGGTCAGCCGCAGTTTCAGCGACCGCGCATAGGGAGCGAGCGCGTCGGTCACCTGCTGCGCCAGCTCGCGGGTGGGGACGAGGACCAGGGCGAGCGGCTGCCGGGGCTCGGCGCGCCGACCGGCGGTACGGGCCAGCAGCGCCAGCCCGAAGGCGAGCGTCTTGCCGGAGCCGGTGCGGCCGCGGCCCAGGACGTCACGGCCCGCGAGGGTGTTCGGCAGGGTCGCGCCCTGGATCGGGAACGGTACGGTCACGCCCTCGGCCGTGAGCGCGGCGAGCAACTGCCGGGGCATGTCGAGATCGGCGAACGCCTCGACGGCGGGCAGCGCGGGGGTGATCGTCCTGGGGAGCGCGAACTCGCCCTGGACCGCGGCGGTCCGGCGGCCGTAGCCACCCGAGCGGCCCGCCCCGCCGGAGCCGCCGCGGGACGGCGAGCCGAAACGGCCGCCCGACTGTCCGGAGCCGGCACCGCCGTTACGGGTGCGGGAGAAGCGGTCGTTCGTGCGTGTGCGGTTCATGCGGAACCTTCCTCGATGCGGCGCATATCAAGGAATTTCCCGCAGCGGATGAGCAGCACGGAGAATTGCCAGAATGGGCCTAGGGGAGCGCGAAAGCGAATGTGGCCGACGGAAAAATAGCGTGGCCGGAAGCGCTGGAAATGACCGGCGCGACGCGGGCGTGAAGCCGGGGCGCCGAATGTGGTGCACTCGGGGGTGACGGCGCAGGATCACTGCGCGGACCTCGCCGGATATTCCCGGGGTGAAACCCCTGCGGGAAATGCGTGCAGCTGGGGCCCGCACCCCGAAGGATGCGGGCCCCAGCTACGTCGTACGCGTCAGCGTCAGGCGGGAACGATGTTCTCCGCCGTCGGGCCCTTCTGGCCCTGCGCGATGTCGAAGGAGACCTTCTGGCCTTCGAGCAGCTCGCGGAAGCCCTGGGCGGCGATGTTCGAGTAGTGGGCGAACACGTCGGGGCCGCCACCGTCCTGCTCGATGAAGCCGAAGCCCTTTTCGGCGTTGAACCACTTCACGGTACCAGTGCTCATGTCATATCTCCTTTGGGGCACATCGGGATCCGCACTGCGCGGACGCCGTGTCGCCGCGATGATTGCCCCACCGGAAAAAGACCGGAAATACAAAAGTGCTCCCAGTGGCACAGAGGCCGACTGAGGGCACTTGAAGTTTGGGAACCACAACTGCAACTGACATCGACAGTAGCACGCCGCGGCACCCGGCGGCGGGTGAATAATTTTCGTTCTGCCGTTGCACCGGAAATACTCACCGCGCGGTTCGTCAAACCCTCACCTCGCGGGAACAGATATTCTTCACCTCAGACTTCGTCGGTCCGCGTACGGTCGTCCTCGGACGACCGACTGGTGGACAGCCAGGATCGCGCGGGTTCTGCCGGTTGGGTGGTGTCCACGGTGAGGTGGAGGCGGGTTCCGCCGTTCACGGTGTCGACGGGGTAGCTGCGCTGTTCCGTGGCGGCGAAGCAGCGACGGAGAACCTCCGCGACCTGCCGGGCGGTCTCGGGGGACGAGGCGACGATGCGGACGTCGGCATGCCCGTGAGCGGGCAGTTCCGGTGACTTCATGGGGACCTCGTTCATCGGGAAGACCTGTGCGGGGTGGGTGTGACGCCGTCGCGCCACACCCACCGCGTCCGGTCGGGGAGCGCCGGTCTCATCCGCGGCTGCCGGTGCCTTGCCCGCGGTGGTCGACAGTGGGCGACCCGGCGGGTTCTGTCGGTGAGGGGTCCCTGGCGCGCGACCGGCCGCTTCCCGGCGGGGCCTCGCTGTAGCGGAACGCGGCGATCCTTGCCTCGTGCTGTGTGTTGAGCCGGTGGATGAGGATCATTCCCGCGCCGATCATGGCGATGATCAGGGCCACGGTGATGATGGTTGCCACGTCCTCACCTCCCTCGGGCCGGGTCGAGGAGGCCGGCCGGGCTCCCGCCCGCCGAGCCGGCGCCGCCGTCGGTTTCCCAGCCTTCCTCCCGGCTTCGGGCCTCCGTCCCGTCGCGGGCGGAGTCGTCGCCCAGCAGCGTGCTTGCGGTGCGCAGGCCCCCCGGAGCGGCAGCGGCGGACATGAGCCGGGCAGCCGCGGCGGCGTCGGCCTCCGGCGGGATCACCAGGAGGTCCATACGGCCTCGGGTGTACGAGAGAAGGATCAGCTTGTGCGGGTCCTGCTCGTCGGCGAACCAGCCCACGTGCACGGTGTGCCCGGTCACGGGCACCTTGCGCGGGATCACGGGCCAGTGGGAGGGGTTCACCGTGACACGAGTGACCCGGCCCCACGGTGCGTCCAGCGCGTCCGTGAGGGCGGGGAGTTCACGCGAGAGGTCGCGGGAGCGGGGCCACCAGGCTCCGTCCAGGAGACCTGGAACCGAGCCCGCCGGGACCAGTGACAGACGAACCGGTGAGGAGGGCACGGGTCGCTCGTTGATGGTTGAACGTTCGATGGTCGCGGTCATGACGCGGACCTGTCTCGGGCTCGTCTTCGACGTCCCGGTGTTGTCGCTCACCGAGAATGGCGCCGGCGTCTGAGCCGGCGTGCGAAGTACTCCCGGTGCCTCCACTCTACTCCGGATGGCGGTCGGTGGATGGTCGTATGACCAGGCACTTTTCGTGAGGAGCGAGGTCTTGCGGAGAGCCGGCCGGAGTACCGTGGTGAGACGAGGTCTCACCGTTCGGCGGAAGCGCCGAACCTCCGCAGACGGGCGGACACCCCATGGCCGACTCCGACGACCCCCGCGCCTCCCATCTGCTGCCGGACGCGGTTCACCAGGCCGTGAGGCCCGGAACGGTGCTGCTGAGGCTGGAGACGACCCACACCCGCGAGGGAATTCTCGACGGCGCGTGGTGGCCGCGTTCGCGTGACATCGGCGCCGAGCTTCCCGGCCTGATCGGCGCATTGACCGAGCATCTCGGCCCGGTCACGCGGGTCGGCCTGGACACCGGCGCCTGGGAGAAGTTGCCCACCCGCCTGGTCGTCGGCGACCGGATCGTGCACATCGACTCCTTCCCCGTCGGTGACGACACCGTCCTCGTCACGCGCGGTGATCGGGACCACTTCTCCCTGCTCGTGGTCCCGCCGCACGCGACGCCCGACGCGGCACGCGCCGCGATGGCCAGGGCCGTACGGGCCGACAACGTCACCGGGGCCGAACAGATCCTCATCGACACCGGAACGCGCCGAGCACACGCGATTCCCGCCGAAGAGCCGAGGCCGGGCCAGGAGGGCCCCGAAAGGTAGAGGAAGCGTTGGGCGCCGCGTCTCGCGCGACATCGCCGGCGGCCGTGGTAGTCGACAGGCATGCCAAAGCCTTCCGGTGCCCCGGGCCATGTCTCCCCGTACATGCGGCTGCGCCGCGTGATCCGCCGTTCGCCGGCAGGGCGCGGGTGGAGACGGGGCACCGACCTGGAACTGTTCCAGCGTGCGCTGGGCTTCGCGGCACTTGGCTTCCTCACGCTGGTGCCACTGCTGCTCATCGTCTCCTCCGCCGATCCGCAGCACGGCCGGGGCTTCGCGCAGTGGCTGAGCGACGGGCTCGGCGTTTCGGCGGCCTCCAGGGCGCATGTCGAGCGGCTGTTCGCGCCGGCCGGTCAGGCTCTGAGGACGACGACCGCGTTCGGCATCGCCGCCCTCGCCGTGTTCGGGCTGAGCTTCTCCGCGCTGGTGCAGGCGGGCTTCGAGAAGGTCTGGGGGCTGCCCTCGGCCCGTTGGTGGGCGAGGTGGCGGCATGTGGTGTGGCTCGCCGGGCTCACCGGCTACCTCTTCGCCTCGGCCACGACGTTGCGGAGCCACATCCCGACGGGGGCGCTCATGGCAGTGGTGAGCGCCGTCCTCTTCTTCTGGTGGTCGCAGCGGATGCTGCTCGGTGGGCGAGTCCGCTGGCGTGCCCTGTTGCCCGGCGCGGTGGCGACGGTGCTCGGGCTGCTGGGCCTCAGGGTCTTCTCCCAGCTCGTCTTCTCGCCCCTGATCGCCTCCAACACTGTCAGCTACGGCCCGTTCGGCACCGTCCTGGTCGTCCAGTCCTGGCTGATCGGGGTGGGCGTCGTCGTCTTCGGCGGAGCGCTCGTCGGCCGCCTGGCGCACGAGGAGATCGGGCGAGTGGCTCAGAAGCGGCGCCGTTGAGCGCTGCCGACATGGTTGGGCTTGCGCCAGATGGCCGTGCCGGCCAAGACAACAGGCGCTGCGATCGGCCGGTGCCGCCGGGCATCCAACGGCGCGCGAATGACGGCGACCGACCTCACGTCACTGCGCCTCTCTGCGTCGCGTCGCACTCCGCTTGCGCGGCGAGCTCTGTGCGAGTGGCTCTGACCGTCGAGCCGATTATTCATATATTCCATGATGCATATGGTTGACCCGGTGGAAACACCCCGATGGATCGTAACCATGGGAAGTTGTCTGCGTAATATGCCAGCCGACAGAAATGGGTGATTCCGGACATCCGGATTCGCTGATCTCTCGCCACCATCCCTCAGGAGCTGGCTTCTCGATGACGCTGAATACCTTTGACGCGCCTCAATGGCGCCGGACATCGGCCTGGTTGGCAGCGGTACTCGCTGTGGTGGTTGCCGCTGTTGTCGTGGCGGTGACGCCGACGCGGGCAAACGCGATTGCCCAGCCCGTACCTCTGGGCACCGCCGAAAGCTTCGCGGTTCTGGCCGGTGAATCGGTCACCAACACCGGACCTACGGTCATTACCGGAGATGTCGGCGTGCACCCGGGTACGGCCATTTCCGGCTTCCCGCCAGGAGTGGTGAACGGCACGATCCACGCTGCGGACGCGGTGGCCGCCCAGGCCAAGAGCGACCTTGTCGCGGCGTACAACAATGCGGCCGGACAGGCCTCGGACGCCGCACTTCCTCCCGACGCGGGCGGCCTGACCCTGGTCCCCGGTGTCTACACGGCCTCGTCCACCCTCGGTCTCACGGGCACCCTCACCCTGGACGGGCAGAACAACCCCGCCTCCGTCTGGGTGTTCCAGGTCGGCTCGGCCCTGACCACGGCTTCCGGTAGCAACGTGAGCCTCATCAACGGTGCCTCGCCGTGCAATGTGTTCTGGCAGATCGGCAGTTCCGCCACTCTCGGCACCGACACCGATTTTGTGGGCACCATCATGGCCATGACGTCGATCAGCGCCACCACGGACGCGGACATCGACGGCCGGGCACTGGCCCGTAACGGGTCCGTGACGCTGGACACCAACACGATCACCCGGCCGGAGTGCGACGCGGGCACCAATGGCGGGACCACGGGCGGCGTGATCGCCGGCACCACCGGAGGGACGAATGGCGGCACCACGACCGGCGGTACCAACGGCGGGGCCACGGGCGGCGTGATCGCCGGCACCACCGGAGGGACGAATGGCGGCACCGCGACCGGCGGTACCAACGGCGGCGTCGGCGGAGTGCTCGGCGGCGTGACGACGGGCGGTACCACCGGTGGCGCTGTGGGCGGAGTGCTCGGTGGAGTGACGACGGGTGGCCTCATCGCGGGCACCACGGGTGGCACTACGGGCGCGACGATCGGTGGCGTTCACGGCGGCGTCACGGGCGGCGGGGGCCAAAAGCCGCCGCACAAGCCCGGCAAGCCCGGTAAGCCCGGTAAGCCGGGCAAGCCGGGTGACGGCAAGCCGGGCAAGCCCGGTGACGGCAAACCCGGCAAGCCGGGTAAGCCGGGTGACGAAAAGCCCGGCAAGCCCGGTGACAGCAAGCCCGGTGACAGCAAGCCCGGTGACAGCAAGCCCGAGCACGGCGGTCACCCGAGCCGGTAGCTCCTTGCGGCGGGCTGAGAGCAGAACCAGTCGCCCGCGACGCAAGTGAGAAGCGTGGTGCGCGGTGGACGGTCGATCGACTCCATCGCGCACCACGCCCGGACCCGGAAGAGGTGGGAATGAACAGCGGGATGGGAAGGCCGGATAAGGCTGTGCTGGGCGGTGTAGACCAAGCGGAAGTGAAGGAACAGGAATCGGAGTCGGAGGAGTCCTCCGGCGCCGGTCCGGCCGAGAGCGGTCGCAGCGGTGTTCCCCCTGCTTCCCATGGTGGTTCAGGGCCTCCCCGCCGCTCGCTGAAAGCGGTCACCGGAGCCGCCGTAGTCCTTTGCCTGGCGGCAACGCTCATTCACGTGGTCCTGATCTTTCTCCACGTGGCGCCTGCGAATGCCATCTCGCAGCGGTACGGCAAGCAGATCAACGCGTGGGTGTATCCCGTCTTCGAGCAGAACTGGCGACTGTTCGCCCCGGACCCGGAATCGGTCAATCGGCAGATCTCGGCGAGGACCATGCGGACCGCCCCGGACGGCACCACGCAGGTGAGCGGCTGGTTCGATCTGAGCGGCGTGGACCGTTCAGCGATCGAGCACAATCCCTTCCCGAGCCATACGACGCAGAACATGCTGCGCCGGGCCTGGAGCTCGTACCTCGAAACGCTCGGCGGCGATGACCAGCCGCGGTCGGAGCGGGCTGTGATGATCCAGCGGTACCTCCGCAACATCGCGGCGGATCGCGTCGCCGACCGGCGCGGCGGTTCCTTCGACTCCATCCAACTGCGGGTCGTCACGCTGCCCGTCGGCGCTCCCGGTCCGGCTGGGAGCAGCCGTCCGGCCGCAGGCGCGCCCACACCCGTGGACACCCGTTACCTGCCGTGGTGGAAGGTGGCCCCCAATGGCACCGACTGAGCCGACCGCGATCCCGGTCCGGACACCGGTCACGACGAAGACGCCCGCGCCGTCGACGTGCGACACCGAACGAGCGGGCGGACGCACGGCGATGCAGTGGACGCTCGACCGTCTCGCCGCGTTCTTCACCCTCCTGATCGAGCGGCCGGTCTCCCTGTACGCGGCGGCGGTACTGCGCATCGGCTACGGCTTGCTCTATCTCGTCTTCCTGCTGCGCGAGTTCCCGCACCGTGACGAGATCTGGGGTCCCGGCTCACCGTGGACTCCCACGCTGGCGAGGCAGCTCTTCGACCAGACGGGCTGGGTCAGCATCCTCACCCTGTCCGACAGCCGCGCGTACTTCGAGATCTGTTACGCGGCGGCCGTCGTCACGGCCGCGCTGTTCATGCTCGGTTGGCGTACCAGAGTGGTGTCCGTGCTGTTCGCCATCGTGGTGGCGTCATTCCACGCCAGGGCGATCTTCATGACGGACGGCGGGGACAATCTGATCCTCCTCATGGCCGTCTATCTCGCCTTCACCGCCTGCGGCCGGCGCTGGTCCCTCGATGCCCGCAGAGCCCGGCTCCGTTCGGGCGCGCGGCCGGAGCTCCGGCGCCGACTCGGCGACGCTCGTCCGAGCGTGGTCACCGTCCTGCACAACTGCGGGATGTTCGTCATCGCCGCCCAGGTCTGCTTCCTCTACGGATCGGCGGGCCTGTACAAAGTGCAGGGCGGTACCTGGGGCAACGGGACCGCCCTCCACTACGCCCTGAATCTCCACCTGTTCCAGCCCTGGCCCGCGCTGTCCCGGATGGCCGACGACCACGTGCTCCTGATCGCGGTCGCCTGCTACCTGACGGTGCTGTTGCAGGTCGGTTTCCCCTTCGTCCTCTTCGGCAGGCTCAAGTACCCGGTCCTCGGCATGCTGTCGACCATGCACGTGGGTATCGCGGTGCTCATGGGTCTGCCGCTCTTCTCCGCCGCGATGATCGTCGCCGACGCGGTTTTCCTTCCGGACCGCTTCTACCGCGCTCTAGGGGCACGGTGCCGACGTGCGTTCCGCCGTACGGGTGCCCTCGGTCCGGAACCGAGACTCGTACCAGCACAGCCCGGACCGGTGGCTTGAGGGCGTTGAGCCCGGCGGCCCTGACCTGGTCCGGACAACGACAAAGCCTCGGGCCGCGTCGGCGACCGTCACCGCCGGATCGGGGCTGACGAGCCGACGGCGTCGAGCAGCAGCCGCGCGGCGACCGTCGCCCCATCGGTACGGACCGTGTCGGCCACGGCGATCGCGCGGGCGCGGGTCTGGGGGGCCAGGGCCGCCTGGAGCGCGGCCGACAGGGACTCGGTGGTCGGAGCCGGACCGTCGTGTGCGGCGCCGATGCCCAGCTCGGCCACTCGGCCGGCCCAGTAGGGCTGGTCCGCGCCCTGGGGTACCACCACCTGGGGCACACCGGCCTGCGCGGCGGTGGTCGTGGTGCCCGCGCCGCCGTGGTGCAGGACTGCGGCCACCCGGCGGAACAGTGCCTGCTGGTTGACTTCGCCGACAGCGAAGCAGTCGTCCTGGTCGTCGACCGGGCCGAGCCCGGCCCAGCCGCGGGAGACGATCACGCGGCAGCCCTGCGCCCGGATCGCCTCGACGGCCGCCCGGGCGACGCCCTTCGCAGCGCCCAGGGGCGTGCTGCCGAAGCCCACGTACACAGGCGCCGTCCCGGCCTTCGGGAACGCCACCAGATCGGATGGGAGCGGGCGTTCGTCCGCGCCCAGCCACGCACCGGTCTGCACCACGCCGAGCTTCGTCGACCGCCACGGGCTCAGTACCGGGTCCGTGGCCAACCACGGGCTATCGGTGAAGGCGTAGTCACGGACGTTGTCCACCCCCGGCAGGCCGACGGCCGTGCGACGGGAGTTGAGGGCCTCACCGAACATCTCGTTCGCGTTCCGGGCGTCCACCTCCCACAGCTCCAGGTTGTCGCTCACCCCCGGCGGCAACGGCCGGCCTCGCCGGGCGGGCGGCGGCTGGTGCGGCGACGGCAGGCTGACCGGCGTGTGACTCGCGTGCACGTAGCGCATGCCGAGCTTCTCGGCGACCGACCGCGCGGCGGAGGTGACCGGCAGCGGCCCGGTCGCCACCAGCGCGTCACATCCCTCCGCCACCCTGGCCATCGTGCCGAACTGCGCGTCCATCAAAGCGGCCATACGCTGCGCCAGACCCGCCGCCGACCCCGGGACCACCGTGGTCACCAGCGGGCGCACCGGTGCGCCAACCGGCACCAGCGGCACCCCGGCCCCTGCGAACAGCTCGGCGGACTCCTCGTCCGGCGGCGCACACACCCGGACCTCCACGCCCAGCTCCCGCAGCCCCACCGCGAGCCCCACCATCGGCCCGACGCTCCCGCGCGCCCCATACGTCGACAACAACACACGCACGTCGCAACCCCCGTGGCCTCGTGTTTCCGGCTTAGGCCGGCGATTCTGCGGCACCACCGGGGTCTTGCCGCAAGCCCCCCGGCGCTCTATAGGTTGATCATGGAAAGAGGTGGGTGCTCAGATCGTTGCGCACCCCCAGGCTGACGCTCCCTGGTGCGGCTCTCGCGGAGATGGAAGACGGTCGTGCCGGCCCTGCAGACTGCGACCACAAGGCAGACCTGGCTGGACAACAAACAAGGCCCTGGTCTCTGACCAGGGCCTTCGCGTGGAGCGGGTGACGGGAATCGAACCCGCGCTCTGAGCTTGGGAAGCTCATGTTCTACCATTAAACTACACCCGCGTAACACGGACCGGAGGACCGGTCTCGCATCGTCGCTCACTGTACCTCATCGAAGGCCCCCGGTGTATTACGCCGCGGGGTCTTCGTGCTGCGTGGCGCGGTGGATCGGTGTGCGGGCGCGCCGAGTTGGGGCGTACGGTGGGGGTACGGAGTGCCGCCTGGAGTGGTGTCCTGTTGATCCCCTAATGTGGCTTTCTCGTCCACGCATTGGTTGGGGAAGGGACTTGATGGACTCCATGGAGCGCACCGTCGTCCGCTGTGCCGAGGGGCACGTGTTCAGCACCGCTTCGTTCCCGATGCAGCAGCTCGGTGCCGGGCGGATCGGGCCCGGGCGGCTCATCCGGTGTCCGCGGTGTGCGCGGTTGCGGCATGCCGTGCCGGTGGTGCTCGAGCGGCGCTAGAAGGCGAGTGAGCAGGTGACGGGTGGCGCGCGGGGTCCGTCCGATTGGGGCGGGCCCGCGCGCTCTGCGTATCCTCGGGGAGTGCTTCTCTCAGACAAGGACATCCGGGCCGAGATCGACGCCGGGCGGGTGCGCATCGACCCGTACGACGACTCCATGGTGCAGCCCTCGAGCATCGACGTGCGGCTGGACCGCTACTTCCGGGTGTTCGAGAACCACCGCTACCCGCACATCGACCCCGCGGTCGAGCAGGCGGACCTGACGCGGCTGGTCGAGCCCGAGGGGGACGAGGCGTTCATCCTCCACCCCGGCGAGTTCGTGCTGGCGTCGACGTACGAGGTGATCAGCCTGCCCGACGACATCGCGTCGCGGCTGGAGGGGAAGTCGAGCCTCGGGCGGCTGGGTCTGGTGACGCACTCGACGGCCGGGTTCATCGACCCCGGGTTCTCGGGGCACGTCACCCTCGAGCTGTCCAACCTCGCCACCCTGCCGATCAAGCTGTGGCCGGGCATGAAGATCGGGCAGCTGTGCATGTTCCGGCTGAGCTCGCCGGCGGAGTTCCCGTACGGCAGCGAGCGCTACGGATCGCGCTACCAGGGGCAGCGGGGGCCGACCGCCTCGCGGTCCTTCCAGAACTTCCATCGGACGCAGGTGTGAGCATGAGTGACGTACGGGAGAACCTGACCTACGAGAAGTTCGGGACCGCGATCCGCGAGCTCGCGCAGACCATCGCCGACGACGGGTACGAGCCCGACATCGTGCTCTCCATCGCCCGCGGCGGGGTCTTCGTCGCCGGCGGTCTGGCGTACGCCCTGGACTGCAAGAACATCCACCTGGTCAACGTGGAATTTTATACCGGTGTGGGCACAACGCTTGAAATGCCCGTTATGCTCGCTCCGGTCCCCAATGCCATCGACTTCAGCGACAAGAAGGTGCTCATCGCCGACGACGTCGCCGACACCGGCAAGACCCTGAAGCTGGTGCACGACTTCTGCCTCGGCACGGTCGCCGAGGTCCGCAGTGCCGTGATCTACGAGAAGTCGCACTCCCTCGTGAAGTGCGAGTACGTCTGGAAGCGCACGGACGACTGGATCAACTTCCCCTGGAGCGTGGAGAAGCCGGTCGTACGCCGGTCCGGCCAGGTCCTCGACGCCTGACGCCCGACATCGAAAAGGCCCCCGCCGCGGCGGGGGCCTTTCGCGTAGGCGGACGGACGTACGTCAGAACGTGCCCAGCTTCAGCAGCGACAGCAGCGCCACCAGCTGGATCGCCGACGCGCCCAGCGCCTTCGGCCACGGCAGGTCGTGCGACGTGCGGACCATCGAGGTGAACAGCGCGCCCGCCGCCAGCCAGGACAGCCAGCCGATGACCTGGACCAGGGCGTTCTCGCCGCCCAGGAACATCGCGAACAGCAGCCGGGGCGCGTCCGTCATCGACATGATCAGCATGGAGAGGCCGATCGTCGGCTGCCAGGCCCCGTCTCCGCCCAGCTGGCGCGCCAGGGTGTGCGTCACGGCGCCCAGGATCAGGCCGCCGATGACGAAGATGACGCCGGTCACCAGGACGGACGGGATCGCCGTCGACAGCGTCGCGTTGATCGCCTCCTCGCGCGCCTGGTCGAAGCCGAAGAGCGCCAGCAGGCCGTAGACGAACGTGACGATGAGGGCCGGGACCCAGACGGCGTGGTCGCGCATCTGCAGGAACGTTGGTCCCGGGCGCATCACGATGCCGCTGAGCAGCTGCTTCCACGGCAGGCGCGGGCCCGCGGGCGCGGCGGCGGGGGCCGCTCCCGCCTGGTACGTGGCGCCGTCGCCGTAGTCGCCGTACTGCGCGTACTCGGCGTCGTGGATGCTGAAGGCGCGCGTGTGGCCCGGTTGGTTGGCCGCGTACGGGTCGTGCGGGGCGACGGGCGCCGCCTGCTGCGCGTAGGGGTCGCCGAAGTACTCCGGCTCCCCGTACGGCTGCGGCGCCTGCTGCTGCCCGTACGGGGGCGGCGGCGCGCTGCCGTACGGCGCCTGCTGCGGCGCCTGCGGGTGTTGTTGCGGGGTGCGGTTGTCCCGGCCGCGTCCGATCCTGAATCCAGCCACGTCACTGAACGTACCCGGTCCCGTCGGTTCCGGCGTCCGGGGTGGGGTCGAAAGGCGCCTTTGCTGCGGAGCTGTGACATCCCCTAAGGGGTCCCCGAGAGCCCTCAGGGGCCCTTCGGGGACCCGGAAACGCGAACGGCCGGGCCCGCCCGAAGGCGGTCCCGGCCGTTCCCCACGTACTTCTTACTTCACCGGCTCCGGCTCGGGGTCGGCCGCCGGCTCCTCCGTGTCCTCCACGGGCTTCTTGACGGAGTCCAGCAGCAGCTGGGCCACGTCCACCACCTGGAGGGACTCCTTGGCCTTGCCGTCGTTCTTCTTGCCGTTCACGGAGTCCGTGAGCATCACGAGGCAGAAGGGGCAGGCGGTGGAGACGATGTCCGGGTTGAGGGACAGCGCCTCGTCGACGCGCTCGGTGTTGATGCGCTTGCCGATCCGCTCCTCCATCCACATCCGCGCGCCGCCGGCGCCGCAGCAGAAGCCCCGCTCCTTGTGGCGGTGCATCTCCTGCTGGCGCAGGCCCGGGACGGCCGACATGATCTCGCGCGGCGGCGTGTAGACCTTGTTGTGGCGGCCCAGGTAGCACGGGTCGTGGTAGGTGATCAGACCGTCGACCGGCGTCACCGGGAGCAGCCTGCCCTCGTCGATGAGGTGCTGGAGCAGCTGCGTGTGGTGGATGACCTCGAACTCGCCGCCCAGCTGCGGGTACTCGTTCGCGATCGTGTTGAAGCAGTGCGGGCAGGTCGCGACGATCTTCTTCGACGCCTTGGGCTTCTTCGTCGAAGGCTCGTCCTCGTCCTCGCCGAACGCCATGTTCAGCATCGCCACGTTCTCCTGGCCGAGCTGCTGGAACAGCGGCTCGTTGCCCAGGCGGCGGGCGGAGTCACCGGTGCACTTCTCGTCGCCGCCCATGATCGCGAACTTCACGCCCGCGATGTGCAGCAGCTCCGCGAAGGCCTTGGTGGTCTTCTTGGCGCGGTCCTCCAGGGCGCCGGCGCAGCCGACCCAGTAGAGGTAGTCGACCTCGGAGAGGTCCTCGACGTCCTTGCCGACGATCGGGACCTCGAAGTCGACCTCCTTGGTCCACTCGACGCGCTGCTTCTTGGCGAGACCCCAGGGGTTGCCCTTCTTCTCCAGGTTCTTGAGCATCGTGCCGGCCTCGCTCGGGAAGGCGGACTCGATCATCACCTGGTAGCGGCGCATGTCGACGATGTGGTCGATGTGCTCGATGTCGACCGGGCACTGCTCCACGCACGCGCCGCAGGTGGTGCAGGACCACAGCACGTCCGGGTCGATGACGCCGTTCTCCTCCAGCGTGCCGATCAGCGGGCGCTCGGCCTCGGCCAGCGCGGCGGCCGGGACGTCCTTGAGCTGCTCCGCGGAGGCCTTCTCCTCGCCCTCCATCGTCTTGCCGCCGCCGGCCAGCAGGTACGGCGCCTTGGCGTGCGCGTGGTCGCGCAGCGACATGATGAGGAGCTTGGGGGAGAGGGGCTTGCCCGTGTTCCACGCGGGGCACTGCGACTGGCAGCGGCCGCACTCGGTGCAGGTGGAGAAGTCGAGGATGCCCTTCCAGGAGAAGTGCTCGACCTGGGAGACGCCGTAGACGTCGTCCTCGCCCGGGTCCTCGAAGTTGATCTCCTTGCCGCCGGACGTCATCGGCAGGAGCGCGCCGAGGGCGGTGGAGCCGTCGGCGTTCCGCTTGAACCAGATGTTGGGGAAGCCGAGGAAGCGGTGCCAGGCCACACCCATGTTGGTGTTGAGCGAGATCGTGATCATCCAGATGAACGAGGTCGCGATCTTGATCATGGCCACGAGGTACGTGAGGTTCTGCAGCGTCGAGACGCTCAGCCCCTTGAAGGCCAGGACCAGGGGGTACGAGGCCCAGTACCCGGCCTCGTAGTGCTCGACGTGGTGCAGGGCGCCTTCCAGGCCGCGCAGCGTCATGATCGAGAGGCCGACGACGAGGATGACGGCCTCGACGAAGTACGCCTGCCAGGTGATGGAGCCGGCGAAGCGGGACTTGCGTCCCGGCCTGGTCGCCTTGCTCAGCTGGCGGATGGCGATCAGGACCACGATGCCCACGACCGTGAAGGTGCCGAGCGTCTCGACCCAGAGCTCCCACGGCAGCCAGTCGCCGATCACCGGGAGCAGCCAGTCGGCCTGGAACAGCTGGCCGATGGCGTTGGCGATGGTCAGGAGCAGGCCGAAGAAGCCGACCGCCACCCCCCAGTGCGCGATGCCGACGATGCCCCAGCGGTTCATCCGGGTGTGGCCGAGGAACTCGCGGACCAGCGTGATGGTGCGCAGCACGGGGTCGTTGGTCCGGGTCCCGGCGGGTACGGGCTGGCCGAGCATCACGAAGCGGAAGATCTGCAGGATGGCGCGGCCGAACAAGGCGACGCCGACCACGATGAGGGTCAGCGACACGATGATCGCGGCGAGTTGCATGGGGGCTCCTCGGGCCTGCGAGGGTGGGAGAACTTAGGTACTACTAAGCGGTAACTTATTCAGTTCGAGC
Source organism: Streptomyces sp. NPDC045431 (assembly GCF_040646655.1). NCBI lineage: Bacteria > Bacillati > Actinomycetota > Actinomycetes > Kitasatosporales > Streptomycetaceae > Streptomyces > Streptomyces sp. NPDC045431. Next base: position 137,260 of record NZ_JBEZAQ010000014.1, on the reverse strand, counting down.
TGAGCGTACCCACTTATTCCGCCGCACTGTAGCCGCGCACGCGGTGATCTGCGTCGCTCGCCCGCCCCCTGGGCGCGAGGGCCCGCAGCAGCAGCGCCAGGTCCAGTCCGAGCCAGTGGTGCTCGACGTAGTGCTGGTCGAGCAGGAGCGGCTCGTCCCAGGGGAGCGCCGAGCGCTGCCGCCGCCGCAGCTGGGCGAGGCCGGTGAGGCCGGGGCGGACGCTCTGCCGCCAGGCGGCGGCCGCGCCGGGGGCGCCGGGCGGGAGGGGTTCGGGGCCGACGAGGGACAGGTCGCCGCGCAGGACGTGGGGCAGCTGGGACAGCAGGCGCAGGCGGCGGTGGCGCGTGGCCAGGTGGCGCAGGGTGAAGGGGCGGCCCGCCAGACCCGTTCTCGTCTCGCGTACGACGAGGCCGCCGACGGGTCTTCGTACGGCGACGGCGAGGGCGGCGGCGGCGAGCAGGGGTGCCGCCAGGGCCAGCAGGGCGGAGCCGAGAGCCAGGTCCAGCAGGCGCTTGGGGCCCGGGTCCGGGAGGCGTGGGGGATGCAGGGGTCGTCGCATGGCGGGCACCCGACCGTTCCAGGAAAGCGCGGCTTGCGCGGCTTTTGTCACCTTCCCTGAACAATCGCATGGTCCGGTATGGCCTGGGTAGAGCATGCCGGTATGCGGCGGGTCGGGGTGTCGGTCACGCGCGGTGCTTGCGCATAAGCCCTCGATAAAAGTTGAGCCGCCGTGACTCAGGTCTGTTGACTCGGTCCGGCCGGTCATGCATCCTTGAGCCTGTTCCACTCAAGTCAGCTGGAGGAATCGAAATGGCACGTGCGGTCGGCATCGACCTGGGCACGACTAACTCCGTCGTCAGCGTTCTGGAAGGCGGCGAGCCCACCGTCATCACCAACGCCGAGGGCGCCAGGACCACGCCGTCCGTCGTCGCCTTTGCCAAGAACGGCGAGGTGCTCGTCGGCGAGGTGGCCAAGCGTCAGGCGGTCACGAACGTCGACCGGACCATCCGGTCCGTCAAGCGTCACATGGGCACCGACTGGAAGATCGAGCTCGACGGGAAGAACTTCAACCCGCAGCAGATCTCCGCGTTCATCCTGCAGAAGCTGAAGCGGGACGCCGAGGCCTACCTGGGCGAGAAGGTCACGGACGCGGTCATCACCGTCCCGGCGTACTTCAACGACTCCGAGCGCCAGGCCACCAAGGAGGCCGGTGAGATCGCGGGCCTCAACGTCCTGCGCATCGTCAACGAGCCGACGGCCGCGGCCCTCGCGTACGGCCTCGACAAGGACGACCAGACGATCCTCGTCTTCGACCTCGGTGGCGGCACCTTCGACGTCTCGCTGCTGGAGATCGGCGACGGCGTCGTCGAGGTGAAGGCCACGAACGGCGACAACCACCTCGGTGGTGACGACTGGGACCAGCGCGTCGTCGACTACCTGGTCAAGCAGTTCCAGTCCGGCCACGGCGTGGACCTGTCCAAGGACAAGATGGCCCTCCAGCGCCTCCGCGAGGCCGCCGAGAAGGCCAAGATCGAGCTGTCCTCGTCCACCGAGACCTCGATCAACCTGCCCTACATCACGGCGTCCGCCGAGGGCCCGCTGCACCTGGACGAGAAGCTCACGCGCGCCCAGTTCCAGCAGCTGACCGCGGACCTGCTGGAGCGCTGCAAGGTTCCGTTCCACAACGTCATCAAGGACGCGGGCATCGCGCTGTCCGAGATCGACCACGTCGTCCTCGTCGGTGGCTCCACCCGTATGCCGGCCGTCGCCGAGCTCGTCAAGGAGCTGACCGGCGGCAAGGAGGCCAACAAGGGTGTGAACCCGGACGAGGTCGTCGCCATCGGCGCCTCGCTCCAGGCCGGTGTCCTCAAGGGCGAGGTCAAGGACGTCCTGCTGCTCGACGTCACCCCGCTGTCCCTCGGTATCGAGACCAAGGGCGGCATCATGACCAAGCTGATCGAGCGCAACACCACGATCCCGACCAAGCGCTCGGAGATCTTCACCACGGCCGAGGACAACCAGCCGTCGGTACAGATCCAGGTCTACCAGGGCGAGCGCGAGATCGCGGCGTACAACAAGAAGCTCGGCATGTTCGAGCTGACGGGCCTGCCGCCGGCCCCGCGCGGCGTCCCGCAGATCGAGGTCTCCTTCGACATCGACGCCAACGGCATCATGCACGTGACCGCCAAGGACCTGGGCACGGGCAAGGAGCAGAAGATGACCGTCACCGGCGGCTCCTCGCTGCCGAAGGACGAGGTCGACCGGATGCGCCAGGAGGCCGAGCAGTACGCGGAGGAGGACCACCGCCGCCGCGAGGCCGCCGAGACCCGCAACCAGGGCGAGCAGCTCGTCTACCAGACCGAGAAGTTCCTCAAGGACAACGAGGACAAGGTCCCGGGCGAGGTGAAGACCGAGGTCGAGTCCGCGCTCGAAGAGCTCAAGGAGAAGCTGAAGGGCGAGGACACCGCGGAGATCCGCACCGCCACCGAGAAGGTCGCGGCCGTCTCCCAGAAGCTCGGCCAGGCCATGTACGCCGACGCCCAGGCCGCGGGCGGGGCCGCCGGTGCCGGTGAGGCTCCGGGCGCCGCCCAGGGTGCCGACGACGACGTGGTCGACGCCGAGATCGTCGACGACGAGAAGCCGAAGGGGGCCGCATGACGGAGGAGACCCCGGGCTTCGAGGAGAAGCCCGACGTCCCCTCTGGCGCCGCCACTCCCGACGACGCCGCCGAAGCCGCCGAGGCCACGTCCGCCGCGGGCTCCACGAGCCCCGCGGACGAGGGCCCGGCGGCCCCGGCCGGGGACGCACACGCACAGGTCGCCGGCCTGACGGCCCAGCTGGACCAGGCCCGCACCGCGCTCGGCGAGCGCACCGCGGACCTCCAGCGGCTGCAGGCCGAGTACCAGAACTACCGCCGCCGCGTCGAGCGCGACCGGGTCGCGGTCAAGGAGATCGCCGTCGCGAGCCTCCTGACCGAGCTCCTGCCCGTGCTGGACGACATCGGCCGCGCCCGTGAGCACGGCGAGCTGGTGGGCGGCTTCAAGTCGGTGGCCGAATCGCTGGAGACGGTCGCCGCCAAGATGGGCCTGCAGCAGTTCGGCAAGGAGGGCGAGCCCTTCGACCCGACGATCCACGAGGCGCTCATGCACTCGTACGCGCCGGACGTCACCGAGACGACCTGCGTCGCGATCCTGCAGCCCGGGTATCGGATCGGCGAGCGGACCATCCGGCCCGCGCGCGTCGCGGTCGCCGAGCCCCAGCCGGGCGCGGCGCCCAAGGAGGCCGACGCGGCCAAGGACGCCGACAAGGACGCCGCCAAGGGGTCCGGCCCGGAGTCCGCGCAGGAGAACAAGTCCGCCGACGAGGAGAGCGGTGGCCCCGAGGAGGGCTGACGCCATGATCGTCCGAGAGGAGGGACGTCGATGAGCACGAAGGACTTCGTCGAGAAGGACTACTACAAGGTTCTCGGCGTCCCCAAGGACGCCACCGAGGCGGAGATCAAGAAGGCGTACCGGAAGCTCGCCCGCGAGTTCCACCCGGACGCCAACAAGGGCGACGCCGCCGCCGAGGCCCGCTTCAAGGAGATCTCCGAGGCGAACGACGTCCTCGGCGACCCCAAGAAGCGCAAGGAGTACGACGAGGCACGCGCCCTCTTCGGCAACGGCGGCTTCCGGCCCGGCCCCGGCGGCGCCGGCGGCACCTTCAACTTCGACCTGGGCGACCTCTTCGGCGGCGCCCAGGGCGGGGGCGGCGGTGCCGGCGGCTTCGGCGGCGGGCTCGGGGACGTCTTCGGCGGGTTGTTCGGCGGCGGCGGCCGGCCCGGCGCCGGCGCGCGGACGCAGCCGCGCCGGGGCCAGGACATCGAGACCGAGGTGACGCTCAGCTTCACCGAGGCGGTGGAGGGGGCCACGGTCCCGCTGCGGATGTCCAGCCAGCAGCCCTGCAAGGCGTGCTCCGGCACGGGCGACAAGAACGGCACCCCGCGCGTCTGCCCCACCTGCGTCGGCACCGGCCAGGTGTCGCGCGGCACGGGCGGCGGCTTCTCGCTCACCGACCCCTGCCGGGACTGCAAGGGCCGCGGCCTGATCGCGGAGAGCCCCTGTGAGGTCTGCCACGGCAGCGGCCGCGCCAAGTCCTCGCGCACCATGCAGGTCCGCATCCCGGCGGGCGTCGCCGACGGGCAGCGGATCCGGCTGCGCGGCAAGGGCGCGCCCGGCGAGCGGGGCGGCCCGGCCGGCGACCTGTACGTGGCGGTGCACGTGGACGCCCACCCGGTCTTCGGCCGCAAGGGCGACAACCTCACCGTCACGGTGCCGGTCTCGTACGACGAGGCGGCGCTCGGCGGCGAGATCAAGGTCCCGACCCTCGGCGGGCCGCCGGTCACGCTGAAGATCCCGGCCGGTACGCCGAACGGCCGTACGATGCGCGCCCGGGGCAAGGGCGCGGTGCGCAAGGACGGTACGCGCGGGGACCTGCTCGTCACCGTCGAGGTGGCGGTGCCCAAGGACCTCAACGACAAGGCGCGCGAGGCCCTGGAGACGTACCGTCAGGCGATGGCGGGTGAGGATCCGCGAGCTGAGCTGTTCCAGGCCGCGAAGGGGGCTTGAGATGGACGGACGTCGACGCAATCCGTACGAGCTGACCGATGACACCCCGGTCTACGTCATCTCGGTGGCGGCCCAGCTGAGCGGGTTGCACCCGCAGACGCTGCGGCAGTACGACCGGCTCGGGCTGGTCTCGCCGGACCGTACGGCGGGCCGTGGCCGGCGCTACTCCGCCCGCGACATCGAGCTGCTCCGCCAGGTGCAGCAGCTGTCGCAGGACGAGGGCATCAACCTGGCCGGCATCAAGCGGATCATCGAGCTGGAGAACCAGGTCGCCGCGCTCCAGTCCCGGATCGCCGAGCTCAGCGCGGCGGTCGAGGGTGCGGCGGCGGCGATGCGCCAGCGCGAGGCCCAGGTGCACGCCTCCTACCGGCGCGACCTCGTGCCGTACCAGGACGTGCAGCAGGCGAGCGCGCTGGTGGTGTGGCGTCCGGCCGCCAAGCGCGGCGAGCAGTAACAGAGGCGAGTAACAGAGGCGAGCGGCAACAGCCTTTCTCAGGGCCCCCTTCGGTGTACGGAGGGGGCCTTTAGGCTGTCCGGATGCGTACCCGAAGATGCCTTCCGGCGGCGGCCCTGGTGGCCCTGGCGGCCCTGCTGCCGGCCTGTGACGACGAGAAGGGTGCGGCACCCCTGCCGGTCCGTACGACGGCGTCTCCGGCGCCCTCGGTGCCCCGGCCGGCCCCGCTGCCGGACCGGCCGCTGTCGCCTTCGCCGTCGCCCGAGGCGGCCGCCCCGTGCCCGGAGTCCGGCGTACGGGTCTCCGCGGGGATCGTGAGCGCCGCCATGGGGGTGCGGGGCATGGGGGTGACGCTGCTCAACTGCGGTACGGAGCCGTTCGAGGTGAGCGGTTACCCCGCGCTCGAAGTCCTCGACACGCAGCGGGAGAAGCTCGACGTCACCGTACGGCTCGGCTCGGACCTGGACACCCGGGCGCGGCCCTCGGTGTTCGTGCTGCGGCCCGGTGAGCGGGCCGAGGCGTCGGTGATGTGGCGCAACACGGTGACCCGTACGGACGTCGTGGCGACCAACGGCGCGTACCTGCGGGTGACGCCCGCACCCGGCGTCGCGCCGCAGACCGTCGCGCCGGGCGACGGCGGCCCGCTGGACCTCGGCAACACCGACGCGATCGAGACCACCGCGTGGGCGAGGCCCGCCGGCTGACCGGTCACCGGCCGGCCACGGGTCGACCGCCCGTCAGTCGCCGTGCTCCAGGATGCCCGACTGGGCGATGAGGTAGCCGAGTTGCGCCCGGCTGCCGCTGCCGAGCGCGGACGCCAGTTTGGCGATGTGCGCCCGGCAGGTGCGTACGTTCATGCCGAGGCGCCGCGAGATCGCCTCGTCCACGTGCCCCTCGACCAGCAGTTTGGCGATGGAGCGCTGGACGCCGCTGATGCCGTGGGGATGCGGCTCGTAGGTGACGGGCTTCTCCAGGGGGATGGCCTGGAGCCAGAACTGCTCGAAGACGCCGACCAGGTACTCCACGAGGCCCGGGTGGCGCAGCTCCAGGGCGACTTGGCGGTCGCGGCTGGCGGGCACGAAGGCGACCTTGCGGTCCACGATGATGAGCCGGTCGATGATCTCCTCCAGCGTGCGCACCTCCACCTCGGGCCCGATGCGCTCCAGGTAGGCCAGGGTGATGGGCTGGTGGCGCGCCGTGTGCTGGTAGAGGGTCCGCATCTTGATGCCCCGGCCCAGGAGCGGCCGTACCCGGCGCAGCGCCTCGCCGAAGGTGTGGGCGCTGCGGCCGCTGCCGGGCTGTACGGTCAGCAGCTCCACCGAGCAGTCCGCGACGGCGCGGTCCAGGCTGGCGTTGATGCGCTTCAGCCCCTCCAGCACGCTGATGGCGTGGGTGGTGGACGGCATCTGGGCGCTGACGGCCATGAATGGCTCGAAAGCGTCGGCGAGGGCGACGGTGAGCCGTCTGCGCTCCTGTATCTCCTTCTCTATCGGGAGTATCAGGTGGGCCAGCGCCGTGGACGGCGGCACGGGCCGCAGCCACTGCGCGTCGTCGGGGTCCGGTCGCAGCAGGTCCAGGTCGAGGAGACACGGGGCCGGCGCGACCTCGGCACGCGCGATGCGCCCGGCGCGTAGAGCGTCCGCGTAGAGCTGGGAACCCGTTTCGCAGAGCTCGAAGTGACTATGGGGATGTCCGTGTCCATCCCGATCCGGTTGCATATGTACACCCCCAGGCTTTTTCCGATTCAGGAACATGATGCATTGAGCCAGTGGTGAAAGCGTGGGGAGTGAGTCATCGTCATAACTGCGGGGGAGCGGGATGAATTACCGTCAAGTGAGGTTGCTCGGTCATGGCCAAGAAGCTCATACACGCCGTTGCCGGCGTCGCGCTCTTCGCTGCTGCGGGGGTGGGAATCGCGGTGTCCGACCCCGGCTGGGGCGCGGGGACTCCGCACGTCGCCGAGGCCCTGGACCCCGGTTGGGGTGGGACGACTCCGCTCGCCGCTGAAGCCCTGGACCCCGGTTGGGGCGCGAAGGCTCCGCTCGCCACCGAAGCGCTGGACCCGGGCTGGGGCGGGACGGCTCCGCTCGCCGCCGAGGCGCAGGACCCGGGCTGGGGCGCCGCTCCGGCCGCCGTCAATGATCCCGGCTGGGGGTCCGCGGGCGCATGAACGTTCCCGACGACTCGCGCTTCCGACGCGAGATGGCGTCGGCCTACCGCTCCGGGTGGCATTTCATCGACCTCGTCACGGCCGTGCCGCACAGTGGCGATTCGTTGATGGTCACCCTCTTCGGTGAGCCGATCGTCATCACGCGGGGCGACGACGAGGACATTCGCGCCTACCGCTGCCTGCGCCGCCCCCGCGGGGCCCCACAGCCCGTCCGGTGCGCCATTCGCTACGGCATGATTTTCGTCAACCTCGACCAGCGTGACCACCAGCTCGTCGAGCCGGAGACCACCACCGCCACCCCCCGCAGCGCCTGAGCGGTTCCCCCGTCGTTGCAAATCGCTCAGGTGCTTCCCCCACACAGCGGCACCATCGTGACCTGAACACGATGGTGCCGCTGTGCTTTTGTGCGGGTACGTCCGGTCAGGCCCGGCCCATGGCGCGCGTGAGCGCGATCTCGATGACGACCCGGTCCGGATTGGGCGCGGGCGTGCGGCCGTAGCGCTCCGCGTACCGGGCGACCGCGTCCGCGACGACGTCCGGCTCCGTACGGATCCGGGCCACGCCCTCCAGCGTCGCCCAGCGCCCCTTGTCGACCTGGCACACCGCCACCCGCGCCCCGTCGGCGCCCGCCGCGAGCACGTTGGCGACCTTGCGGCTGTGCTTGTTGGTGATCACCCGGGCGATGCCCTTCTCGCCGCCCTCCGGGTCGTACGTCACACCCACCGCGACGACGTGCGGTGTGCCGTCCGGGCGGGGCGTGGTGAGCGTGGACATGTGGTACTCGCGCCAGAAGCCGAGGTACGAGTCGCCGGGGTTGCGGGGGTCTATGGCCATGGGCCGGAACCTACCGGGGACGGGTTCCACGAGCCAGCTTGAGTGGAATAGACTCAACTTTATGTACGCTGGATGAGTCATATAGCTGGGTCGTACAGGCGTGAGTCATACAGGCCGGGCCCCGAAGGAGGAGAAGTCACCCGTGGACGCCGAGCTGACCAACCGGAGCCGGGACGCGCTCAACGCGGCCACCAGCCGCGCCGTGTCCGACGGCCACCCCGACCTGACCCCCGCGCACGTGCTGCTCGCACTGCTGGAGGGCCAGGACAACGAGAACATCATCGACCTGCTCGCCGCCGTCGACGCCGACCAGGCCTCGTTGCGCGCGGGGACCGAGCGGCTGCTGGCCGCCCAGCCCAGCGTCACCGGCTCCACCGTCGCCCCGCCGCAGCCCAACCGCGAGCTGCTCGCGGTCGTCGCCGACGCCACGCGGCGCGCCAAGGAGCTCGGCGACGACTACGTGTCGACCGAGCACCTGCTGATCGGCGTCGCCGCCAAGGGCGGCCAGGCCGGCGAGCTGCTGGAGCGCCAGGGCGCCGGGGCGCGCAAGCTGCTGGACGCCTTCGAGAAGGCCAGGGGAGGACGCCGCGTGACCACAGCGGACCCGGAGGGCCAGTACAAGGCCCTGGAGAAGTTCGGCACCGACTTCACGGCCGCGGCCCGCGAGGGGAAGCTGGACCCGGTCATCGGCCGGGACCAGGAGATCCGCCGCGTCGTGCAGGTGCTGTCCCGCCGCACCAAGAACAACCCCGTGCTCATCGGCGAGCCCGGCGTCGGCAAGACCGCCGTGGTGGAGGGCCTCGCCCAGCGCATCGTCAAGGGCGACGTCCCCGAGAGCCTGAAGAACAAGCGGCTGGTCGCGCTCGACCTCGGCGCGATGGTCGCGGGCGCGAAGTACCGCGGTGAGTTCGAGGAGCGGCTGAAGACCGTCCTGTCCGAGATCAAGGCGAGCGACGGCCAGATCATCACCTTCATCGACGAGCTGCACACGGTCGTCGGCGCGGGCGCCGGCGGCGACTCCGCCATGGACGCGGGCAACATGCTCAAGCCCATGCTCGCCCGCGGCGAGCTGCGCATGGTCGGCGCCACCACCCTCGACGAGTACCGCGAGCGCATCGAGAAGGACCCCGCCCTGGAGCGCCGCTTCCAGCAGGTCCTGGTCGCCGAGCCGAGCGTCGAGGACACCATCGCCATCCTGCGCGGGCTCAAGGGCCGGTACGAGGCCCACCACAAGGTCCAGATCGCCGACGCGTCGCTCGTCGCCGCCGCGACCCTCTCGGACCGCTACATCACCTCGCGCTTCCTGCCGGACAAGGCCATCGACCTCGTCGACGAGGCCGCGTCCCGGCTGCGCATGGAGATCGACTCCTCGCCCGTCGAGATCGACGAGCTCCAGCGCGCCGTCGACCGCCTGCGCATGGAGGAGCTCGCGCTCAAGAACGAGTCCGACCCCGCCTCCGTCCAGCGCCTGGAGAAGCTGCGCCGCGACCTCGCCGACCGCGAGGAGGAGCTGCGGGGCCTGACCGCCCGCTGGGAGAAGGAGAAGCAGGGCCTCAACCGCGTCGGTGAGCTCAAGGAGAAGCTCGACGACCTGCGCGGCCAGGCCGAGCGCGCCCAGCGCGACGGCGACTTCGACACCGCCTCCAAGCTGCTGTACGGCGAGATCCCGGCGGTCGAGCGGGAGCTGGAGGCGGCCACCGAGGCCGAGCAGGAGGCCGCCAGGGACACCATGGTCAAGGACGAGGTCGGCGCCGACGACATCGCCGACGTCGTCGCCTCCTGGACCGGCATCCCGGCCGGGCGCCTGCTGGAGGGCGAGACGCAGAAGCTGCTGCGGATGGAGGACGAGCTCGGCCGCCGCCTGATCGGCCAGATCGAGGCCGTACGGGCCGTGTCGGACGCGGTCCGCCGCACCCGCGCGGGGATCTCCGACCCCGACCGGCCCACCGGATCGTTCCTCTTCCTCGGCCCCACCGGCGTCGGCAAGACCGAGCTGGCCAAGGCGCTCGCCGACTTCCTCTTCGACGACGAGCGGGCCATGGTCCGCATCGACATGAGCGAGTACGGCGAGAAGCACAGCGTCGCCCGGCTCGTCGGCGCGCCCCCCGGCTACGTCGGCTACGAGGAGGGCGGCCAGCTCACCGAGGCCGTGCGCCGCCGCCCGTACAGCGTGGTGCTGCTCGACGAGGTGGAGAAGGCGCACCCGGAGGTCTTCGACATCCTGCTGCAGGTCCTCGATGACGGCCGCCTGACCGACGGGCAGGGCCGGACGGTCGACTTCCGCAACACCATCCTCATCCTGACCTCCAACCTGGGCAGCCACTTCCTGATGGACCCGGTCACCCCGGAGGAGCAGAAGAAGGAGCAGGTGCTGGAGGCCGTCCGCGCCTCCTTCAAGCCGGAGTTCCTCAACCGCCTCGACGACATCGTCGTCTTCTCGGCCCTCGACCGCGAGCAGCTCGCCCACATCGCGCGCATCCAGATCGACCGCCTGGCGGCCCGCCTCGCCGAGCGGCGCCTCACGCTGGACGTCACCCCCGAGGCCCTGGACTGGCTCGCCATCGAGGGCTTCGACCCGGCGTACGGCGCGCGCCCGCTGCGCCGCCTGGTGCAGACGGCGATCGGCGACCGCCTCGCCAAGGAGATCCTGGCGGGCGAGGTCAGGGACGGCGACACGGTCCGCGTCGACCGCACGGACGACGGGCTGGCCGTGGGAGCGGTGCGGTAGTCCCGGCGGGCCGTGTCAGGTGCCGTGGGCGAAGAGGCGTACGAGGGCGGTCTCCCCGTCCTCGTACGTCAGCTTCACGCTCATCGACGAGGGGTCCGCGTGGTTGTAGTCGACGTCCCGGCACAGGTCCGTGTCGCAGGGCTCGGACGGCTGCGCCGTCGGCCAGGTCTTCGCGATCCAGGCCTCCGCCCCGGCACGCTCCATCCGGAACTCGGCCCTGACGTAGGTGTCCTGCCAGTGGGCGCCCGAGCAACGGGCGTCCCGGGCGCCCGCGGGCAGGGCGCCCTTGGCGTACTCCATCGCCTTGTCGCACGGCACCGGCTGCTCCCGGCCGGACTCGCCGAGGGAGTACGCGCCCCACGCGAGGCAGCCGGCCGGCAGCCCCAGGACCGCCAGCAGGGTCAGGCATATCCACAGCCAGCGCCTTCCGCGCCTCTCTTCCTTTCCGCTCTTCCGCGTCATGAGCACGGAATCATGTCAGCCCGCAGCGGATCGCCGCCGTCCGCGCTTGCCACCTCCGGGCGGGGATGGGAGAGGATGGCCGCAATCGTACGAAGGGAAATTCACGGTGAGCATCGACCCGTCCTCGATTCCGAATTTCGGGGGCCAGCCCCAGCCGCAGCAGGCCGCAGGACCGGCGGGCCCCGTCGTCCCCGACCAGGATCTCGTCAAGCAGCTCCTCGAGCAGATGGAGCTGAAGTACGTCGTCGACGACGAGGGTGACCTCGCGGCGCCGTGGGAGGAATTCCGCACGTACTTCATGTTCCGCGGCGAGGGCGACCAGCAGGTCTACTCGGTGCGGACCTTCTACGACCGGGCCCACCCGGTCGAGAACAAGGAGAAGATCCTCGAGACGATCGACGACTGGAACCGCCGCACCCTGTGGCCGAAGGTCTACTCGCACCTGCACGAGGACGAGCAGGGCGGCGCCACCGTCCGGCTCATCGGCGAGGCGCAGATGCTGATCGGCACCGGGGTGGCGCTGGAGCACTTCGTGCAGTCGACGGTCAGCTGGGTGCGGGCCTCCATCGAGTTCGACAAGTGGCTCGTGGAGCAGTTCGGCCTGGAGGGCGCCGAGGGCGCCGAGGGCGCCGAGGGCGCCGAGGGCGCCGAGGGCCCCGACGGGGGCGCCGAGTAGGTCCTCAGAGGGCCATGGTGGCGAGCGTCAGCACGTACGTCCCGTAGGCGAACGACAGCCCGGCCAGGGCGGCGGTCACCACGACCGCCGCCCCCGGCCGGGCTTTTCGCAGCGCGTACGCCACCGGCACCAGCAGCGGGAACGCCGGCAGCAGGAAACGCGGCTTCGACTCGAAGAACCCGGAGCCGCCGACCGCGATGACCACCAGCACCGCCGTGTAGACGACGAGCGGCAGCGGCGGCCGGTCCAGCAGGAACAGCGCGAAGAGCACCACCGCGACCGCCGTCAGCGCCAGCGCCATCGTGAAGCCGAGGTCCATGGGGCGGGTGACGACGGTGCGTACGAAGCGCAGCGTTCCCGCCCCGAAGTCGAACCGCGAGGTCCAGCCGGCCTGCACCGCGAAGTACCCGCCCAGCGGGTCGCCGCGGCGCGCGCCCACCCACAGCACGTAGCCCGCCCAGCCGGCCGGGGCCAGCGCGGCCCCCGCCCACACCCGCCAGTCGGTCCGGTTCCGCGCGTCCCGCACCAGCGCCCAGGCGGCCGTCACGACCACCGCCGCCGCGACCGCGACCCCGTTCGGGCGCGCCGCGCCCGCGAGGGCCGCGAGCGCGCCCGCCCACAGCCACCGCCGGGTCAGCACGGCGTACAGCGACCAGGCCGCGAAGGCGGTCATCACCGGTTCCGTGTACGCCATGGACAGCACGATCGAGTGCGGCAGCAGCCCCCACAGCCCGACCAGCGCGGTGGCCACGCTCCGCCCGTACAGCCGCTCGCCGATCCGGAAGATCCCCCAGGCGGCCGCGCCCGCGGCCGTCCAGGAGACCAGCAGCCCGGCGGTGCCGCCCGCGACCGGCAGGACGGCCGTCACGGCCCGGACGAGCCCCGGGTAGAGCGGGAAGAACGCCAGGTCGGACTGGACCGCGCCGTCCGGCCAGTACAGCGTCCTGCCGTAGCCGTGGGCGGCGATCCGCAGGTACCAGTCGGAGTCCCAGGAACCGGCCAGCAGCGCGCGCGGCGAGCGGCCGGTGTGCCAGGCCCACAGCGCCATCACCAGCATCCCGGTCAGCCGGGCGGCGGCGAACATCCCCAGCGCGGGCGCGGCGCGGTGCAGCGCGGCGAGGGGCCGCCACGCCACGCTCGGCGCGCCGGGGCGGAAGGTCTCGGCGGACGTCTCGGCGGACAGGGTGCACCTCCGTGCGCGGGATGGTTCACCCCGACCCTGTGCGGAGCGCGGCGGCGGCGCGAGCGCAGGGGACCCGCCCGGGTGGTCGCCTTCCCGGGCGGGGTGCCCGCGCGCGTGTCGCCGTGACAGCGGCGCGACGGGCCGCTACAGCCCCCTGGGTCCCTAGGAACCCTGGAGCCCCTTGAGCCCCCGGAGCCGGTCCGCCGCCTCGCGGAGCAGACCCTCCGTTTTGCAGAACGCGAACCGCACGTGGGCGCGGCCCGCCTCCGGGTCGTCGTAGAAGACCAGCGTCGGCACCGCCACCACGCCGCACCGCTCCGGCAGGCTCCGGCAGAAGGCCAGGCCGTCCTTCTCGCCGAGCGGGGTGATGTCGGCGGTGATGAAGTACGTGCCCTGCGGCCGGAAGACCCCGAACCCCACCTCCGCGAGCGCCCCGGCGAGCAGGTCCCGCTTGGCGCGCAGGTCCTCGCGCAGACCGGTGAAGTAGTCGTCCGGCAGGCGCAGCGCCTCGGCGACGGCGTACTGGAAGGGGCCCGAGCTCACATAGGTGAGGTACTGCTTGGCGGTGCGGACCGCCGTCACGAGCGGGGCGGCCGCGGTCACCCAGCCGACCTTCCAGCCGGTGTACGAGAACGTCTTCCCCGCGGAGGACAGGGTCACGGTCCGCTCGCGCATGCCGGGGAAGGTCGCGATCGGCACGTGCTCGGCGGTGTCGTAGACGAGGTGCTCGTACACCTCGTCGGTGACGACGAGCAGGTCCCGCTCGACGGCGAGCGCGGCGATGGCGGCGAGCTCGTCGCGGGTGAGGACGGTGCCGGTGGGGTTGTGCGGGGTGTTGAGCAGGATGAGGCGCGTGCGGTCGGTGACCGCTCTGCGCAGCTCGTCCAGGTCGAGCGTGAACCGGTCCCCGGACGGCCGCAGCGTGACCGGTACGCGCGTGCCGCCCGCCATGGCGATGCAGGCCGCGTACGAGTCGTAGTAGGGCTCCAGCGCGATCACCTCGTCGCCCGGCTCGACCAGCGCCAGCAGCGCCGCCGCGATGCCCTCCGTGGCGCCGGCCGTGACCAGGACCTCGGTGTCGGGGTCGTACGCCAGGCCGTAGCGGCGGAGCTGGTGCTCGGCGACGGCGGTACGCAGCTCGGGGACGCCGGGGCCGGGCGGGTACTGATTGCCGCGCCCGTCGCGCAGCGCGCGCACCGCCGCTTCCCGGACCTCTTCGGGGCCGTCGGTGTCGGGGAAGCCCTGGCCCAGGTTGATGGAGCCGGTGCGGGTGGCCAGCGCGGACATCTCCGCGAAGATCGTCGTGCCGAAGGGGGCGAGGCGGCGGTTCAGCAGGGGGCGCGGCGAACGCGGCGGCAGTGTCATGACGGCCATCCTGAGCCGAACCTCTGGAGTGGCTCAAGTCTGCTTTCGGCGGCGTGTGGCGGGGGGATCCCCCCGCCATGGAAGCATTCCTGTATGCGGCGGCGGTCGTCGCCATCGTGAGCGGTGTGGTGCTGGCGGTCCACAGGTCCGAGGAGAGGGTCCAGCGGATCCGCGGCATCGACAGCGGCAGCTGGTGGGCGGGCGACAGCCCGTACGTGCCGAGGTCCACGTCCACCTCGTCCTCCTCGTCCTCCTCGTCCTCCCCGTCCAAGCCGCGGAAGCGGAAGGCGTCGAAGGCGTCGCGCCCGTCGTCGGGCTCGTCCGGCTCTTCGTGCTCCTCCTCCTCCTCCAGCTCCTCGTGCTCGAGCTCCTCGTCCTGCTCCGGCTCCTCCTGCGGCTCGTCCTGTGGCGGCGGCGGGGGCGGGTGCAGCTGAAACCTCTGGACTTGCTCAATTCCGATTAGCGCGCGTGACGGCGGGGGCATCCCCCAGGCACGTACGACAAGCGGGGGAAGGGGAAACCGATGGACTTCGGTTGGATCGTGGTGGTGGTGGGCGCCGCGGCGCTGATCGTGATCGGCGCGGCCAACAGCGGCCGCGACCGGCATCGGCCGCGGGGCTCGCGCCGGGGCGGCGGCACCTGGTGGGCCGGCGGCGACAGCGGGTCCGGTGGCGGCGGCGGTTGGTCCTGCGGCGGCGGGTCCTCCTGCGGTGGCGGGGGCGGTGGCGGAGGCGACTGACACGGGGCAGTCGGTCCGCGACACCACCGAAGGAGCCCGGCGCCGTCAACTCACGCCGGGCTCCTCCACGTTGACCGTTTGTAGGGTCTCTAGGGCCGTTAATGTTGAACAGTTGAACCGTCAGGCCCCCCAAGGGATGGAAACCACGGCAAGTTGGGTAAAACCGCTGTGAGTCACTCGCAGTTCATGATTCCCTCGCTGTCGAAACCATCCAGCCCTCGGACCTCGTGCGTGGACCCCGAGGCGAGATGCCCCAGTCCCTCCGAGGTCTCCGGGACGCCCCCGGTCCACCCGTCAAACCGTGTTTGCGGAGCCGACCCATGCTCACGACGCTCACCACCGCGTATACCGACACGCGCGCCGCCGACCTGGCCTGGGCGCTGGGGCGCGAGGCGCTGCCGGCCCTTGCCGTGCTCGATCTCGAACTCGACGGCGCCACCATTCAGTTGAGACTTCTCGGCGCCTCGCACCAGGTGCTGCTGGAGGAGGAGCGGGGCAGCTGCTCGGAGACCGTGGCCTGCATGCCGGGCAGCAGCACGCCGCTGCCGCTCGGCGTGGCCAAGCGGATCGGCGCGTGGGAGTACGAGTTCGCCGCCCGCGTCGAGACGCTGTCCGAGGGCTCGTTCGCGGGGCGCGCGCAGGAGCTGCTCGCGCTCGTGGCGGACCACCCCCACGGCCTCGCCGGTACGTTCCCGGGCTCGCCGCACGCCTTCACGGCGATGCTCGCGCAGCGGCACGAGGGCCAGGTGCGGTGGCGCACCTGGCACGCGTACCCGCAGGAGGGGCAGCTGGTCGTCACCAGGACGAGTGTCGGCGTCCGTATGCCTTCACAGGCGGAAGTCCACCCGTGTGGGTGACAAGTGGTCACTGGGGCGGGACGTAGCGTTATGGCGTGATCGAAGCGCCGTCCGCCTCCCGTGCTGCAGGGCCGCCGCCGCCCGCGCGGGCGGCGGCGGCCCTGCCCCTGCGGCAGCGCGCGGGACGGTTCCTGGTGCTGTTCGCGGTCTTCGTCTGCGCCGCCTGCGGGCTGGTGTACGAGCTGGAGCTGGTCGCCCTCGCCTCGTACCTCATCGGGGACTCGGTCACCCAGGCGTCGGTCGTGCTCTCCGTGATGGTCTTCGCGATGGGCGTGGGGTCGCTGCTCGCCAAGCGGCTGCGCTGCCGCGCGGCGGTCGGCTTCGGTCTCGTCGAGGCCGCGCTGGCGCTGGTCGGCGGCTGCTCGGCACTCGTGCTGTACGCCGCGTTCGCGTGGGCGGGAGGGGCGCGGGAGGCGCTCGTGGCGTTCTCGCTCGCGATCGGCGTGCTGATCGGCGCCGAGATACCGCTGCTGATGACGCTCATCCACCGGATCTCACACCGCCCCGAACAGGATCCGGGCGGCACGGTCGCGGACCTCTTCGCCGCGGACTACGTGGGTGCGCTGGTCGGCGGGCTGGCGTTCCCCTTCCTCCTGCTGCCGTGGCTGGGGCAGTTGACGAGCGCGCTGCTCACCGGCGCCGTCAACGTGGTCGCGGGCGGGGCGCTGGTGCTGTGGCTGTTCGGACGCGACCTGACGCGCCGAGAGCGGTGGCTGCTGGCCGTCGCCTACGTACTGGTCCTGGGGGTGCTGGCGACCGCGGCCGCGCTGGTCGACGACTTCGAGCGGGCGGCGCGGCGGGCGGTGTACGGCGAGCGGGTGCGGGTCGCCGTCCAGACGAGCGTCCAGGAGGTGGTGCTCACGGGCGCGGCGGACGAGCCGCCGGAGCTCTTCCTGGACGGGCGGCTGCGCGTCAGCGGGCACGACGAGCGGCCCTACCACGAGGCGCTGGTCCACCCGGCGATGCGCGGGCGGCACGGGCGCGTGCTGATCCTCGGCGGGGGTGACGGACTGGCGCTCCGCGAAACCCTGCGGTACGCGGACGTCGAGGCGGTGACGGTCGTCGAGCTGGACCCGGGCGTGGTGCGCCTCGCCCGCACGGACCCGGCCCTCGCGCGGCTCAACGACCGCGCGTACGCCGACCCGAGGGTGCGGGTGGTGTACGCCGACGCGTTCCGCTGGCTGCGCGAGGCGGCGGAGCCGGGGGCGTACGACGTGGTGCTGTCGGACCTGCCGGACCCGGGCATCACCGCCTCCACCAAGCTCTACTCCCAGGAGTTCTACGGCATGGCGGCGCGGGCGCTCCGGGAGGGCGGGCGGCTCGCCGTCCACGCGGGGCCGTCGGCGTCCCGGCCGCACACCTACTGGACGGTGGACGCCACCCTGCGCGCGGCCGGCTTCACGACCCGGCCGTACTGCGCCGAGGGCCGGCGCTCCGGCTTCGCCGCCGGGCCCGACCGCTCCGCGGGCGGCGGGGGAGCGCCCGGCGACTGGGGGTTCCTCCTCGCGGCGGTGTCCGGCCCGCCGCCCTCGCCGGGCACACCGCCCGGGCACTGCGCGGTGCTCCGCCAGGCGGGTGCCCCGGCGGGGGACCCGCCGCCCTCCACACTGGTGCACCCGCGGTACGCCGAGTGACGTGAGCGCCGGGCGTCGGTAGGCTCGGCTCCCATGGAGCATGAGGTGTTCGTTCCGGTCACCGTGCAAGCCGTCCGCGAGGTGCTGGCGGACCCCGCCCGCGTCGCCCGCTGCGTCCCAGGGCTCCAACAGGACGCCGACGCGTCGGCCGGCCCGCTGTCGGGCCGCCTCAAGGTGCGCGCCGGCGGGCACTCGATCACCTACCGCGGCACCCTGCGCGTCACCGAGCAGGAGGACGGCGCGTACGCCGTCGAGGGCGAGGGCACGGAGGTCCGCGGCTCCGGGTCGGTGAAGCTGGCCATGACGGTGCGTCCGACGGAGGACGAGGGCGGCACGACCCTCGCCGTCACCGGCACCCTCCGGGCGGACGGCCGCCTGGCGGAACTCCCCGCCGACGCGACGGCCGCCACGGCGCACCGCCTGCTGGACCGTTTCGCCGAGTCCCTGGCGAACACCGCCACGGCCTCCGACTGGTCGGCCTCGCCGGAAGAGGACGACGTCGACGTCGACGACGACGGGGTCGACCAGGGCGCCGAGACGCGGCTGTACGACACCCCCGTGCCCCCCTCCGCGCTGGAGTCCCTGGACGACGCGGACGGCGCGGACGGCGTGAGCGCCGGGGACGCGTTCGGGGCGGACGAGCCGCCCGCCGAGGCCGCGCACGCGCGGCGGACCATGATCGGGCGCAGCGCCGAGGAGGTCGACCACTCCCCGCCGCGCGGGCGTTACGCGCCCACGCCCGGTCCGGAGACCGCGTCGGCCACCGCGACGCTGCGCTGGCTGGCCCCCGCCGCCGCGCTCGCGCTCGCCTCCGCCGTGGTCGCGGGGCGGGCGCTGCGGCGCCGGAGCCGGCGGAAGTAGTGTCGGTGGCGTGACTGACGTGACCAGTAGCAGCGCCGAGAGCGCGCGCGTCCGGCTCGTGGCCGGAGACGCGGAGTTGACCGTCCGCCCGGACATCGGCTGCCGTATCGAGAGCCTCCGCATCGCCGGCACGGAACTGCTCCGGCAGGGCGAGCGGTACGGCTCCTTCCCGATGGTGCCCTGGTGTGGGCGGGTCGCGAACGGCCGCTTCCTCAACGGCGCGACGCGCCATCAGCTGCCCCTCAACTCGCCCCCGCACGCCATTCACGGCACCGGCCGCGACGCCGCCTGGCGCACCGTCCGCGCCGACAAGACGGAGGCGGCGTTCACATACGACCTCGCCGAGCCGTGGCCGTACCCGGGGCGGGTCACCCAGATCTTCGAGCTGACCGAGGACGCGCTGATCCTGCGGCTCGGCGTCGAGACGTACGGCGACTCCTTCCCGGCGCAGGCCGGCTGGCACCCCTGGTTCCACCGCACCCTCGACGGCGACGGCGAGGAGGTGCGCCTCGACTTCGCCGCCGCCTGGCAGGAGGAGCGCGGGGACGACCACCTGCCCACCGGCCGGCGGATCGACCCGCGCCCCGGCCCGTGGGACGACTGCTTCGCCATGCCCGACGGCGTCGACGTCACACTGACCTGGCCCGGACGCCTGGAGCTCAAGGTCACCAGCCGCGCCGAGTGGGTGGTCGTCTACGACGAGCAGGAGGCCGCCGTCTGCGTCGAGCCCCAGTCGGGCCCGCCCAACGGCCTCAACACCCACCCGCGCCTGGTCACGCCCATCGACCCGCTGGAGATCGAGTCCACCTGGACCTGGCGACGGCTGTGAACGCGGCGGTGAGCGGCGGGCGTGAGCAGCGGTGACCGGGGGCGCTTAAGCTCGTGGGCATGACTGACGTACGTGCCGAGCTGCTGCAGCAGATCAAGGACAAGGCCGTGGTGCACGGCAAGGTGACCCTCTCCTCGGGTCTGGAGGCCGACTACTACGTCGACCTGCGCCGGATCACCCTGGACGGCGCCGCCGCACCGCTCGTGGGTCAGGTCATGCTCGATCTGACCGCCGACCTCGACTACGACGCGGTGGGCGGTCTCACCCTCGGCGCCGACCCGGTCGCCACCTCGATGCTGCACGCGTCCGCCGCGCGCGGCCGGCAGCTCGACGCCTTCGTCGTCCGCAAGGCGGCCAAGGCGCACGGCATGCAGCGCCGCGTGGAGGGCCCGGACATCAAGGGCCGCCGCGTCCTGGTCGTCGAGGACACCTCCACCACCGGCGGCTCGCCGCTCACCGCCGTCGAGGCGGTCCGCGAGGCCGGCGCCGAGGTCGTCGCCGTGGCGACGATCGTCGACCGGGCCACCGGCGCGGCCGAGAAGATCAGCGAGACGGCGGGTGTGCCGTACCTCTACGCGTACGCCCTCGACGAGCTCGGTCTCGCCTGACGCCTTGCCCGTCGTATCTGACCTGCGGTATTGCCGAGGGGCGGTCTGTTTCACGTGAAACAGACCGCCCCTCTCGGCACGCGCCGGTGGAGCCCGGGCCTGCGTCTGGGATGATGAGTGCGACGATGACGTCGCCCCCAGGTCAGGGATAGCAACGAACGCAACCGCACATCACAAGGAGCGGACAGATGCCCATCGCAACCCCCGAGGTCTACACCGAGATGCTCGACCGGGCGAAGGCAGGCAAGTTCGCCTACCCGGCCATCAACGTCACCTCGTCGCAGACTCTGCACGCGGCCCTGCGCGGCTTCGCGGAGGCCGAGAGCGACGGCATCATCCAGATCTCGACCGGTGGTGCTGAGTTCCTGGGCGGCCAGTACAGCAAGGACATGGTCACCGGCGCGGTCGCCCTGGCCGAGTTCGCGCACATCGTCGCCGCGAAGTACGACATCACCGTCGCGCTCCACACCGACCACTGCCCGAAGGACAAGCTGGACGGCTACGTCCGTCCGCTGCTCGCCCTGTCCGCCGAGCGTGTCGCCAAGGGTGAGAACCCGCTGTTCCAGTCCCACATGTGGGACGGCTCCGCCGAGACCCTCGCCGACAACCTGGCCATCGGCCAGGAGCTGCTCGCGCAGGCCGCCGCCGCCAAGATCATCCTCGAGGTCGAGATCACCCCGACCGGCGGCGAGGAGGACGGCGTCACCCACGAGATCAACGACGAGCTGTACACCACCGTCGACGACGCCATCCGCACCGCCGAGGCCCTCGGCCTGGGCGAGAAGGGCCGCTACCTGCTGGCCGCCTCCTTCGGCAACGTCCACGGCGTCTACAAGCCGGGCAACGTCGTGCTCCGCCCCGAGCTGCTCAAGGACCTCCAGGCGGGCGTGGGCGAGCGGTTCGGCAAGGCCAACCCGTTCGACTTCGTCTTCCACGGCGGCTCCGGCTCCACGCAGGAGGAGATCTCCACCGCGCTGGAGAACGGCGTCGTGAAGATGAACATCGACACGGACACCCAGTACGCCTTCACCCGTCCGGTCGCGGACCACATGTTCAAGAACTACGACGGTGTGCTGAAGGTCGACGGCGAGGTCGGCTCCAAGAAGACCTACGACCCGCGCACCTGGGGCAAGCTGGCCGAGGCGAGCATGGCCAAGCGCGTCACCGAGGCGTGCGCGGCGCTGCGCTCGACCGGCACCAAGCTGAAGTAACCACAAGCTGCAGTAACCACACGCACGACCGTCCAGCAGGCCCGGCATCGCTCACGCGGTGCCGGGCCTGTGACACTAGGGGCATGTCCCTTCACGAGAACCTGCTGGGCGGCCCGCCGCCCACCCACCTGCCCGACGACCCCGAGCCGCGCGAGCTGTTGGCGTCCGGTGCCGCGCCCGCCGATGTCGCCGCCAAGTACCCGGTGTCCTCGCTGGCGTGGGCCCAGCTCGCCGACGACGCGTTCGAGGCCGGCCGGGTCGTGGAGTCGTACGCGTACGCCAGGACCGGCTACCACCGCGGTCTGGACGCCCTCCGCCGCAACGGCTGGAAGGGCCACGGCCCGGTGCCGTGGGAGCACGAGCCGAACCGGGGCTTCCTGCGGGCCCTGCACGCCCTGGCGCGCGCCGCGCAGGCGATCGGCGAGCAGGAGGAGTACGAGCGCTGCTCGACGTTCCTGCGCGACTCCTCGCCCCTCGCGGCGGACACCCTCGGCTGAGGACGCCTTCGGACACCTTCGGCTGAGGATGCCCTCGGCCCCCTTCGCTGAGGACGCCCTCCGCTGAGGCCGGCCCGCTACCGCCCGGTAGGATCGCACAAACCAGCGAATGACCGGGGGGACATCACTCGTGGGTACACGTGCCGCCGCATCCGGACGAAGCCGTCGCCGCAAGGGCGGCGGCGGCAGACGGCGCGGCGGCACGCGGCGTGCGCCCGCCCGGCGTTCCGCGGCCCCGAGGATCCTGCTCGCCCTCGGTCTGGTGACCCTCTGCCTCGGCGGCGCCGCCGCCGTGGCGCAGTGGCGGGACGGCGGTACGGACGCCCCGGCCGCCGCGGGCCGCCCCGGGAACGCCGAGAGCCCCCTCGCCCCGCCCGCCGACGCACTGCCGGCGGCGGAGCCGCCGTCGTCGGGTGCGTCGCCCGACCGGTCCGGCGCCGCCTCGCCGCGCGCGAGCCGCAGCGCCTCGCCCCGCGCCCCCGAGCCGGGGAAGGCCAAGCCTCCGGAGCGGGCCCCCGCCGCGGTGCCGTCCTCCGGCGCCGGGACCTTCACCACCGCCCGTACCGGCGGCGACAAGGTCGGCAGCGGCCCGCTGCGCCGCTACCGCGTCCAGGTCGAGGACGGCATCGACGGCGTCGGCGGTCTGGAGATCTCCGCCGCCCACGCCGCCCAGGAGATCGAGCGCATCCTCGCGCACCCGCGGGGCTGGGCGGCGCACGGCCGCGGGTCCTTCCAGCTGGTGACGGAGGACGCCGACTTCGTCATCCGGATCGCCAGTCCCGACACCGCCGACGCGCTCTGCGGGGCCCAGGGGCTCGACACGGGCGGCGAGCTGAACTGCGAGACCGTCGACGGCGTCGTCGTGAACCTCAAGCGCTGGATGCTCGGCTCACCCACCTTCGCCGGTACCCCGGCCGAGTACCGGCACCTGATCATCAACCACGAGATCGGGCACGAGATAGGCATCCGGCAGCACATGGGCTGCCCGGGCCCCGGACAGCCCGCCCCCGTGATGATGCAGCAGATCAAGGGCCTGGACGGCTGCGTCTCCAACGCCTGGCCGTACGACGAGGACGGCCGGTACCTCACGGGGCCGATCGTGTGAGCGAGCCGGTCGTGTCATGATGCGACTGGGGTCGCGCACAGACACCGTGCGGGCGCACGTGTGTGCGATCCCGAGGGGACCGGGGCCCTACCTGCCGGGACACTCGCGAGTGAGCCGAAGGGGCGCGCGCTCAAGCGCCCCGGAGGCGAACCGAGCGCCCGAAAGTGGGGCAGACCGCTACCCGGTAGCACGCATTGATGGAGACAGCGATGTCTACTTCCCCCGATGCCTCCGCGGCCGGTTCGGACACCCCGAACCTGGACTTCGCAGGCACCACGCCGTACGAGGACTACGTCCAGGCGGACGTCCTCACCCACCTCCAGCACCCCCTCTCGGACGATCCGGGAGAGATGGTCTTCCTGGTCACCACCCAGGTCATGGAGCTGTGGTTCACCGTCATCGTCCACGAGTGGGAGACCGCGAGCCGCGCCCTGCGCGAGGACCGCCTCCCCGTGGCGATGGACGCGCTGAAGCGCTCCGTGCGCGAGCTGGAGGCGCTGAACGCCTCCTGGACGCCGCTCGCCCAGCTGACCCCCGCGCAGTTCAACTCCTACCGCAGCGCCCTCGGCGAGGGCTCCGGCTTCCAGTCGGCGATGTACCGGCGGCTGGAGTTCCTGCTCGGGGAGAAGTCCGCGTCGATGCTGGTGCCGCACCGCGGCGCGCCGCGCGTCCACGCCGAGCTGGAGAAGGCGCTGTACGAGCCGAGCCTGTACGACGAGGTGCTGCGGCTCCTCGCGCGGCGCGGCCTGCCGGTGCCGGCGGAGGTCCTGGACCGCGACCTGTCGCAGAAGTACGAGCCGTCGCAGGCCGTCGAGGAGATCTGGGCGAGCGTCTACGCCGACCCCGACCAGAACGGCGAACTGGTGCGCCTCGGCGAGGCGTTGACGGATGTCGCCGAGCTGGTGTGGCGCTGGCGCAACGACCACCTCGTCGCCACGCGCCGTGCGATGGGCTCCAAGACGGGCACGGGCGGCTCCGCCGGGGTGGCCTGGCTGGAGAAGCGGGCCCGCAAGAACGTGTTCCCCGAGCTGTGGACGGCGCGCAGTCATGTCTGATCTCACCCGCAGGGCGTCGCTGCTGGACGCCAAGGACGAACTGGCGGGGCACCGCGAGCTGTTCGCCCTCGACGACGCCGCCGACGGGGCCGTGTACCTCGACGGCAACTCGCTCGGCGCGCTGCCCCGCCACGTGCCCGGCCGCGTGGCCGACGTCATCACCCGCCAGTGGGGCGAGCTGCGCATCCGCTCCTGGGACGAGAGCGGCTGGTGGACCGCGCCCGAGCGGATCGGCGAGCGGATCGCGCCCCTCCTCGGCGCGGCGCCCGGCCAGGTCGTGGTGGGCGACTCGACGAGCGTCAACGTCTTCAAGGCGCTGGTCGGTGCCGTACGGCTGGCCGACGAGGCCCGCGACGAGATCGTGGTCGACGCGACGACGTTCCCCACGGACGGCTACATCGCCGAGTCGGCCGCCCGGATGACCGGCAAGCGGCTGGTGCCGGTCGCGCCCGGCGACGTACCGGCCGCCGTCGGCCCGCGGACCGCCGCCGCGCTCGTCAACCACGTCGACTACCGCACCGGACGCCTCCACGACCTGCCCGGCACCACGGCGGCGATCCACGCCGCCGGCGCCCTCGCCGTGTGGGACCTGTGCCACAGCGCGGGCGCGCTGCCCGTCGGCCTGGACGCGCACGGCGTGGACCTCGCCGTCGGCTGCACGTACAAGTACCTCAACGGCGGCCCCGGCGCGCCCGCGTACCTGTACGTCGCCGAGCGCCACCAGGCGCGCTTCGACTCCCCGCTGCCCGGCTGGACCTCGCACGCCGACCCCTTCGCCATGGAGCCGCGGTACGCGGCGGCCGAGGGCGCGGTGCGCGGGCGTGTCGGCACGCCGGACATCCTCTCCATGCTGGCGCTGGAAGCGGCGCTGGACGTCTGGGACGGGGTGTCGGTCGAGGCCGTACGGGCCAAGAGCCTCGCGCTGACGGACTTCTTCCTGGAGTGCGTGCGCGCGTACGTCCCCGAGGGCCGGCTCGTGTCCGTGACGCCGGAGGCGCACGCCGAGCGCGGCAGCCAGGTCGCGTTCCGCTGCCCAGACGCCCCCGCGGTGATGAAGGAGCTCATCGCCCGGGGCATCGTCGGCGACCTGCGCCGCCCTGACGTGCTGCGATTCGGCTTCACACCGCTGTACGTCGGGTTCGCCGACACCGAGCGGGCGGCACGCGTCCTCGCGGACGTCCTTTCGGAGCGTACGGGCTGACGTTCGGCCCTGATCTGCGGGGGCGCCAGTCCTGATACGGTCCCCGCAGGTCAGGCCAATTCGGCCCCGTCACCGAAAGGTTGAGCACCATGCCCGACCCTGCCGCGCGCGCCGCCCGCGACGCCGCCGAGGAGGCCTCGGCCCTGTCGCATCCGGCCGTCGACCCGGACTCCACCGCCGCGTACGGTGACCACCCGGACCAGGTCGTGGACTTCTACGCCCCGCGCGAGGGGGACCGCGCGCCGCTCGTCGTCGTGCTGCACGGCGGGGCGTGGCGGTCGCCGTACGACCGCCGGCACATCACCCCGTTCGCCGCCTACCTGGCGCGGCGCGGCTTCGCCGTCGCCAACGTCGAGTACCGGCGGGGCAGGGACATCCCCGCACAGGGCGGCGCCGGCGGCCCGGTCGCCGGGCGGTGGCCGGAGACCTTCGACGACGTGGCCGCCGCGCTCGACGCCCTGCCCGGGCTCGTACGCACCCACCTGCCGCAGGCCGACCCGCGCCGTACGGTCGTCACCGGGCACTCGGCGGGCGGCCATCTGGCGCTGTGGGGCGCCGCCCGGCACGTCCTGCCCGCCGGTTCGCCCTGGCGGCTCGACGCGCCGCCCGCGCTGCGCGGCGTCGTCGCCCTCGCGCCCATCGCGCACTTCGAGCGCGCCGTGGAGCTGGACGTGTGCGGTGGCGCGGTGCGCCAACTCCTCGGGGCCGGAGAGGACTTCGAGGTGCGTGCCGGGGCGGCCGACCCGGCGGTCCTGCTGCCGACCGGCATCGCCACGGCCGTGGTGCAGGGCCGCGACGACACCGTCGTCCCGCAGGCCGTCGCCGAGGCGTACGTGGACGCGGCGGCCAAGGCCGGCGAGATGGTCGGGCTGACGCTGCTGGACGGTGTGGGCCACTTCCCGCTGATCGACCCGGCGGCGGACGCGTGCGCGGTCGTCGCGGAGGAGATCGCGCAGCTGGCCTGGTGAGCGCCGCGTAGGACCCCGTAGTCCTCAGGGCGGACGCGGCAGGATCCGCATCCAAGGGGACGACCGCGCCCCGGCCCGCGCCTACGGTGGACGGCGTGACCGACACCAAGACCCGCAGCCCCGAGCTCCGGCTTGCCCAGGGCCTGCTCCAGGGCCTGCGCCGCGAGCTGTTCCACGACGTCCTCGCGTACCGGCTGCTGCCACCCATGGCCACCGACGGCCCGGTGACCCGGCGCCTGCCGGGCCGGATACGCGAGTACGCGCAGTGGACGCCGCACGCGCTGGTGGTGGGCGCGGCGCTGGTCGTGCTGCTGATCGGGGCCACCACGGGCCCGTACCCGATCGGTCTCGTGCCCGCCGGGGCGGTGCTGCTCACGCTCGTCCGGCCGCTCGCCGCGTTCTGGCTGTCGCTCGTGTCGGCGCCGTTCGTGAGCCTGCTCGCGGGCGGCTGGGGCGAATGGCCGTGGTCGCCGCCCTCCTTCGCGGCGCACCTGGTGGTGCTGACCGTCGTGGCGGCCCGGACCCGGCCGCGGACCGCGGCCTGGATGTGGGTGATCACCGGCGTCTTCGCGGTGTTCATGGAGACGGGCCTGGGCCGCGGGTACGGGTCGAACTCGGCGGTGCTGGTCTTCCTCGCCGCCCTCGCCCTCCTCGCCGTCACCGTGGTGCACGTGCGCCGCGAGGCCCGGCAGGAGATCACCGCCCAGCAGTCCGTCACCGCGCAGGAGCGGTCCATGCGCACCCTGCTGGAGGAGCGCACCACCATCGCCCGCGAGCTGCACGATGTGGTCGCCCACCACATGTCGGTCGTCGCCATCCAGGCCGAGGCCGCCCCCTACCGCGTGGAGAACCCGCCGCCCGAGCTGGAGCAGGCGTTCGCCACGATCCGCGAGAACGCCGTCGCCGCCCTGACCGAGCTGCGCCGCGTCCTCGGTGTCGTCCGCGCCCAGGACTACGAGGCTCCGGACGCCCCGCAGCCGACCCTCGCCGACCTCGGCGGGCTGGTCGCCAACGTCCGCGACGCCGGGCTCGACGTCGAGTCCACGGTGACCGGCGCGGTGCGCGAGCTGCCACAGGGCGTGGAGCTGTCCGCGTACCGGATCGTCCAGGAGGCGCTCAGCAACGTGCTGCGGCACGCGCCGGGCGCGGCGGCGAAGGTGGAGGTGGCGTACGTCCTCGGCGGCCTGGGCCTCAGAATCGTGAACGGCCCCGCGCGGGGCCTGGTGAAGCCCTCACCGGGAGCGGGAACGGGAGCGGGAATGGGCGCGGGTCACGGGATCACGGGCATGCGGGAGCGGGTGGCGATGCTGGACGGCGAGATGACCGCCGGGGCGACGGACGACGGCGGCTACGAGGTCGCGGTCTTCCTGCCGGTGCCCGCGGTGAGGACGGAAGCATGACCATCCGCGTCCTGATCGTCGACGACCAGATGATGGTCCGCGAGGGCTTCTCCGTCCTGCTGAACGCCATGCCCGGCATCGAGGTGGTGGGCGAGGCCGTCAACGGCCGCGAGGCCATCAGGCGGGTCGCGGAGCTGCGGCCGGACGTGGTCCTGATGGACATCCGCATGCCCGAGCTGAACGGCATCGACGCCACCCGCGAGATCGTCGCGGCGGACGGCGACGCGAAGGTGCTGGTGCTGACGACCTTCGACCTCGACGAGTACGTGTACCAGGCGCTGCGCGCCGGAGCGTCCGGCTTCCTGCTGAAGGACGCCTCGGCGCGGCAGCTGGCGGACGGCGTACGGGTGGTGGCCGCGGGTGAGGCGCTGCTCGCGCCGACCGTCACCAAGCGGCTGATCACCGAGTTCGCGCGGCGTGCCGAGTCGCCGCGGGCGGCGGCGCTGGCGCGGGTCGGCGACCTGACCGAGCGCGAGACGGAGGTGCTGGTGCTGATCGCGCAGGGCCTGTCGAACGCCGAGATCGCCTCCCGTCTCGTCGTCGCCGAGTCGACGATCAAGACGCACGTGAGCCGGATCCTGGTGAAGCTGGGGCTGCGGGACCGGACGCAGGCGGCGGTGTTCGCGTACGAGGCGAGGCTGGTGACGCCGGGCTGAGCCCTGCGTAAGGTCGGCCCATGGACTTCGACCCATGGTCCCCGCAGTGCGTCGCCGACCCCTACCCCGCCTACGCGGAGCTCCGTGCCCGGGGGCGGGTGCACTTCTTCGAGCCGAGCCGCCAGTATCTGGTGCCGCACCACGCCGATGTCGCCGCCCTGCTGCGGGACCGGCGGCTGGGGCGGACCTACCGGCACCGCTTCACGGACGCGGAGTTCGGGCGTACGCCGCCCCCGGCCGCGCACGAGCCGTTCCACGTCCTGAACGACCACGGGATGCTGGACCTGGAGCCGCCGGACCACACGCGGATCCGGCGGCTGGTGTCGAAGGCGTTCACGCCGCGGACGGTCGAGCGGCTGCGGCCGTACGTCCACCGGCTCGCGGGCGAGCTGGTCGACGGCCTGGTGGCGGAGGGCGGAGGAGACCTGCTGACCGCCGTCGCCGAGCCGCTGCCGGTCGCGGTCATCGCGGAGATGCTCGGCGTCCCGGAGCCGGACCGGGGGCTGCTGCGGCCGTGGTCGGCGGCGATCTGCGGGATGTTCGAGCTGAACCCGTCGGAGGAGACGGCGGCCCGGGCGGTCAGGGCGTCGGTCGAGTTCTCCGCATACCTGCGGGGGCTGATCGCCGAGCGGCGTACGTCGCCGGGTGAGGACCTGATCAGCGCGCTGATCGCCGCGTACGACGAGGGCGACCGGCTCAGTGAGCAGGAGATGGTCTCCACCTGCGTGCTGCTGCTGAACGCGGGCCACGAGGCGACCGTGAACACCACCGTGAACGGCTGGTGGGCCCTGTTCCGCCATCCCGGGCAGCTCGCCGCCCTGCGGGCGGGCGAGGTGGAGTTGTCCACAGCTGTGGAGGAACTCCTCCGTTACGACACCCCGCTCCAGCTCTTCGAGCGCTGGGTGCTGGACGACGTCGAGATCGACGGCACCACCCTCCCGCGCGGCAGCGAGGTCGCCCTGCTCTTCGGCTCCGCCAACCGCGACCCGGCCGTCTTCGACCGCCCCGACACGCTGGACCTGTCCCGCCGGGACAACCCCCACGTCTCCTTCGGCGCGGGCATCCACTACTGCCTCGGCGCCCCGCTGGCCCGCATCGAGCTGGCCGCGTCGATGGCGGCGCTGCTGGAGCGCGCGCCGGGACTGCGGCTCGTGCGGGAGCCGGAGTGGGGGCCGAACTTCGTGATCCGGGGGCTGAACGGAATCACGGTGGAGGTCTGATCCGCGGGGGTGAAATCATGGACGGATGTCAACTGCCCTGCGCCGTACCGCCGCTGTCCTCGTCCTGCTCGCCGGAACAGCCCTCGGCTTCTGGGTCGTCTTCGGGCCGCCCCACGACTGGACGGGCGGCATGCGCCTGCTGAAGTTCGCCCTCGGCCTGACCTCCCTGGGCCTGATATCCGGCAGCGCGTGGCTGATGTTCCCCGGCTCGCCGGACGACGACGAGGACGACGACACGACGCCCCACCCGATGACGGGCCCGCTCGACGCGCTCTGACCGGCCGCTGAGCGTTACGCCGCCGGCAGCATCAGCGACCACGCCGACGGGCGCAGCGTCCACGTACGCGTCCACACCGGGCCGGTGACCAGCGCGTCCGCGCGGTAGCGGAACGACGCGCCCGAGACGGTGACCGCGGCCGCCTCCGCCCGGACCGGCTCCGCCGCCCGGGGGCGTACGACCACCTCGGCGACCCCGTCCCGGGACAGCACCGTCACGCCCTCGACCGGGTCGTCCGGACCGCACAGGAGCCGCCCGTCGGCCTCCACCCGGAGCCGGTACGTCCGCGTCACCGGGCCCGGGCGTATGCCCAGCGGCTCGGAGTACCCCGAGGGCGCCGGGCGGACCAGCGTCCGCACCAGCGACCGGCACGCGTCCCACACCGACGGCGGTTCGACCACCGACAGTCCGGAGGGCCCGGCGGGCCCCGCTGAACCCGCGGGCCCCGCCGGGATCCGCAGGCCCCGCACCACCACGCCGTCGCTGTCGTCGACCAGCAGGTCCAGCCGCCGCGCCGCCCCGTCCAGCACCGCCCGCGCCGCCGCCACCGTGCTCAGCGGCACGCCGAGCGCCCCGGCCAGCTCCACCGTCCCGCGCGGCCCCACCGGGATCACCGACAGGGCCTCCCCGTCCAGCTCGCGGCCCCGGTGCAAATGAGCCACCGCCCGCAGCAGCGCCCGGTCGTCCCCGACCACCACCGGGCGGCGCGCGCCGCGCCGGGCCAGGGCTCGGGCGAATTCCTCGGGCCCGTCCGGAAGGCAGATTTTCGCTTCTGCGCCCGCGTGCAGCACATCTTTCGCGATCCGTACGGACTCGCCGTCACTTCGGCGGGCGACCGGGTCGATGACCACCAGGAGCTGGTCGTGAGCCGACACCTCGGTCCTTCCTCGGGTAGTCTCTTTGTGCAAGAGCCCCTTGCGCTATTGCGCCAGGGGCTTCGTCTATTCCGGGGCACACCAACAGGCGGCGTTCACGCCTCCTGACCTTGGACATGCCCCGCCCGGAAGGGGTGTACGCCTGTGCCCGCACTTGTGCTGCTCGGTGCTCAGTGGGGTGACGAGGGCAAGGGAAAGGCCACCGACCTGCTCGGTGGATCGGTTGACTATGTGGTGCGCTACCAGGGTGGCAACAACGCCGGCCATACGGTCGTCGTCGGCGACCAGAAGTACGCGCTGCATCTTCTGCCGTCCGGAATCCTCTCCCCGGGATGCACCCCGGTCATCGGAAACGGCGTCGTCGTCGACCCGGCGGTCCTGCTCTCCGAGCTGAGTGGGCTGAACGAGCGCGGCGTCGACACCTCCAAGCTCCTGATCAGCGGAAACGCCCACCTGATCACCCCGTACAACGTCACCCTCGACAAGGTGACGGAACGGTTCCTCGGCAAGCGGAAGATCGGCACCACCGGCCGCGGCATCGGCCCGACGTACGCCGACAAGATCAACCGCGTCGGCATCCGCGTCCAGGACCTCTACGACGAGTCGATCCTGACGCAGAAGGTCGAGGCGGCGCTGGAGAACAAGAACCAGCTGCTCGCCAAGGTCTTCAACCGCCGCGCGATCGAGGCCGACAAGATCGTCGAGGAGATGCTCGGCTACGCGGAGCAGATCAAGCCGTTCGTCGCCGACACCACGCTGATCCTGAACAACGCCATCGACGAGGGCAAGGTCGTCCTCTTCGAGGGCGGCCAGGGCACGCTGCTCGACGTCGACCACGGCACGTACCCCTTCGTCACCTCCAGCAACCCGACCGCCGGCGGCGCCTGCACCGGTGCGGGTGTCGGCCCGACGAAGATCAGCCGCGTCATCGGCATCCTCAAGGCCTACACGACCCGTGTCGGCGCCGGCCCGTTCCCGACGGAGCTCTTCGACGAGGACGGCGAGGCGCTGCGCCGCATCGGCGGCGAGCGCGGCGTGACCACCGGCCGTGACCGCCGCTGCGGCTGGTTCGACGCGGTCATCGCCCGGTACGCCACCCGCGTCAACGGCCTGACCGACTTCTTCCTCACCAAGCTCGACGTGCTGACGGGCTGGGAGCAGATCCCGGTCTGCGTGGCGTACGAGATCGACGGCAAGCGCGTCGAGGAGCTGCCGTACTCGCAGACGGACTTCCACCACGCGAAGCCGGTCTACGAGTACCTGCCCGGCTGGTCCGAGGACATCAGCAAGGCGAAGACCTTCTCCGACCTGCCGAAGAACGCGCAGGCGTACGTGAAGGCGCTGGAGGAGATGTCCGGCGCGCCGATCTCCGCCATCGGTGTCGGCCCCGGCCGCACCGAGACGATCGAGATCAACTCCTTCCTGTAAAACCGCTGGACCGCTGGACCGCAGGACCGCAGGACCGCTGGACGGGGAGCCGGGTCGGTACGTCACCACGTACGGACCGGGCTCCCCGTCCGCGTTCAGCCCGACGGGCGTGGCGACACGACCGGCAGCCCGGGCTCCGACGGCCCCTTCCTGAGGTACTCGCCGGGCTCCCCGTCCGCGCTCATGCCGTACACCAGCAGCGTGTCCCTGCCGTCGACGCGCTTGACGCGCAGGTTCTGCGACGAGCCGATCCCGTAGTCCTCGCAGCCCGCGTCGGAGCCCGTGTCCGGCGTCGGCGGGCCGAGGACGAGCAGGCCCCCCGCACCGCCGACGACGGCCGTGCCGCCGCAGTTGAGCGTGCCCCCCGTCGGCTCGCCCGTCTCGTCGTCCGTCTTCGGGAAGCTGTTCTGGAAATGGACGAGCTGCGCGCCGATCGGGCCCTGGCTGACGGTGATCTCGGAGGTGTAGAGGTCGCGCTCCGCCTCCGGGATCTCCGGGTGCGGCGCCTGCTCCCACGTGCCGAGCAACGGGGTCGGCACGATCTCCGGCCCCGCCTGCACCTTCCGGAAGGTGGCCGTCACCGCGCCCGACGTCCAGCGCAGGACGTCCGGGGAGGTGAGCGTGAGCGTCTGGTGGGCGGCCGGAGTGCACTCCTTGGCGGGCACGCTCGTCGTCACGTCGCTCTCGCCGAAGACCACCTCGTTCTCGGCCGCCGAGACGAGCGTGGAGCGGCCCATGCACAGCCGCTCCCCGGTGACCTGGACGTACGTCCCCGCCTTCTGGCCCGGCACGCCGGTGCCGATCTCGATGCGGGCGGTCTCGTACGGGGCTTCCCGCGTGCCCTTGATGACGCCCTCCCAGGCGCCGCGGAAGGCGGCGGGGACGGCGTTGGGGATCTCGTACCCGCCCGGCGGGGGAGTCGGCGTCGGGCGTATCCAGGAGAGCGGGTTCGAGCCGGAGAGGGTGAGGGCGGTGAGGGTGACGCCGGTGAGGGCGGTGAGCGCGACGGCGCCGATGAGGAGCGCGCGGCGGGTCCTGCGGGGCCTGAGCGGCGTGGGGGTCGCCGGTGTCGGTTCCCCGTCCTCGTCCAGCAGCCGGGCGGCGAGGCGGCCGAGCTGGGCCAGCAGCCCGGCCGGCAGCCACGGCTCGGCGGTCTCGACGTGCGCCGCCAGCCACGCGGCGGTCGGCCGGTCCGCCGGGTCCTTGGCCAGACAGCCGCGTACGAGCTCGTCGAGCTCGGCGGGCAGCCCGGCGAGGTCGGGCTCGTCGTGCGCGATGCGGAACATCATGGCGTGGACGCCGCTGTCGGCCGTGCCGAAGGGCGCACGGCCGGTCGCCGCGTACGCCAGGACCGAGCCGAGGCAGAAGATGTCGGAGGCGGCGGTGAGCCGGTCGCCGCGCACCTGCTCGGGCGACATGTAGCCCGGCGACCCGACGACCGCGCCGGTGCCGGTGAGGCCGCCGTCCGTGACGGTGTCGACGGCGCGCGCGATGCCGAAGTCGATGATGCGGGGCCCGTCGACCGTGAGCAGGATGTTGGCGGGCTTCAGGTCCCGGTGGACCAGCCCGGCGGCGTGGACGTGCTCCAGGGCCCGGGCCAGCCCGGCGGCCAGCGAGCGTACGGACTCCGGGGGCAGCGGCCCGTACTCGTCGCCGACCACCGTACGCAGGGACGGCCCGGCGACGTACCCGATTGCCACCCAGGGCGCCTCGGCCCCGGTGTCCGCGCCGAGCACGGGCGCGGTGCCGGCCCCGCCGACCCGCTCCAGCGCGGCGACCTCGCGCGCGAAGCGGCGCCGGAACTCGTCCTGCGCCGCCAGCTCGGCGTGCACGACCTTGACGGCGACGGTGCGCCCGCCGGCCGACCGGGCGAGGTAGACGCGCCCCATGCCACCGGACCCGAGCCTGCCGAGCAGGCGGAACGGGCCGATCTGGACGGGGTCGTCACCAGTCAGAGGCTTCACGGGACCAGAGCATGCCAGAGGCCGTACGGGAGGGGGCCGGGCGTCCGGGACCCGGAGGGGAGCGGAGGGGAGCGGAGGGGGGGCCGAGGGTGGCCGAGGGGAGACGAGACGCGGGTCACACGTGCCGTCGTGTCACAGGGCCTCGGGCTGCCTCGTCTCGTGGGCGTAGGCACCGGACACCGCTCACCCCACGAGCCCGGCACGACATGAGGAGCACACGATGAACGCGCGACTGGACTACTTCGCCAGCCCGACCGCCGGCAAGGTCCTCAAGCACTTCATATCGGCGGGCAGGGCGCTCAAGGAGTCGCCGCTGCCGTCCGCGACGCAGGAGCTGGTGGCGCTGCGCGTGAGCCAGATCAACGGCTGCGCCCTGTGCGTCGACATGCACACCAAGGACGCCGCCGCGGCCGGTGAGACCCCGGTACGGCTGGCCCTGGTGGCGGCGTGGCGGGAGGCCACGGTCTACACCGAGGCCGAGCGCGCCGCCCTGGAGCTGGCGGAGCGGGGGACCCGGGTCGCGGACGGGGCCGGCGGGGTCGACGACGAGGTGTGGGCGCGGGCCGCCAAGCACTACGACGAGGAGCAGCTCGCCGCGCTGGTGCTGCTGGTGTCCTTCATGAACACGGCGAACCGGCTGAACATCATCAACCGGCAGCCGGCCGGGGACTACGTGGCCGGGCAGTTCCACTGACCCCGAAACGGGCCGTTGACGCAGGGGATCGAGGGGGAATCGGTGTGAGCAAGGTCGAGGAGTTCGAGGAGCTGCGGCCGCTGCTGTTCTCGATCGCGTACCGGATCCTGGGCAGCGTGAGCGAGGCCGAGGACGCCGTGCAGGAGACGTGGCTGCGGTACGACGCCTCGGCGACGCGGCCCGCGTCGGTCAAGTCGTTCCTGTCCGCCACGGTGACGCGGATCGCGATCGACGTGCTCCGCTCCGCCCGGGTGCGGCGGGAGGAGTACGTCGGGCCGTGGTTCCCCGAACCGTTGCTCAACGACCCGTACGAGGACCCGGAACGTGCGGCGGAACTGTCGGACTCGGTGTCGATGGCGTCGCTGCTGCTCCTGGAGCGGCTCAGCCCGCTGGAGCGGTCGGTGTTCCTGCTGCGTGAGGTGTTCGCCTTCGGGTTCGACGAGGTCGCCGCGGCGGTGGGCCGTTCGGAGGCCGCCTGCCGGCAGCTGCTCGTACGGGCGCGGCGGCACATGCGGGAGGGGCGGCCCCGGTTCGCGGCGGACCGGCAGGAGCGGCAGGAGCTGGCGGCGCGGTTCTTCGACGCGCTGAAGGACGGCGACATGGGCGGGCTGCGGGATCTGCTGGCCGCCGACGTCCAGTTGGTCGGGGACGGCGGCGGCAAGGCCCCGCAGCTGGCCAGGGCCATCGTGGGCGCCGAGAACGTGGCCCGGCTGCTCGTCTCCGTCTATCCGCAGATGGCCCTGGTCGACGTGACGTTCGAGCCGCAGGAGGTGAACGGCCAGCCGGGGGCGGTCTTCCGCGACCGCGACGGCGGGGTTCTCAACATCTGGACCCTCGACGTGCTCGACGGGCGGATCCAGGCCATCCGCGCGGTCCTCAACCCCGACAAGCTCCGCCACCTCGGTCCGGTGGGCGACGCCTGGGCCGTCGAGCGCGAGGCGAGGGAGGCGCGGCGGCGGAAGAAGTGACGTGTGCCAGAGGGGCGGCTGCCGGTGGGCGGCCGCCCCCCATGCAGGACATGGTCCGACCTAGGGGGTGTCTTGCCGATCTTGCCGATCTTGCCGGGCTCGCGACCTACATCCGGGACATCGACGGCTACGTCATCGGCTTCAACGACAAGGCCGCACTCCAGGCCAGCGACCTCGGCCAGTACGCCGAGTGAACCCAGCGCGCCGAGCCGACCCGGCCCGGCACCGGGGTCAGTGCATGTGCATCGGCTCCTCGGGCGCCTGGAGTCCCGGCAGCAGCCCGTCCTGGAACGGCGCCAGCCCGGCCAGCACCAGGAACACCACCCCGACCGCCGTCGAGAACCACGGCCCCAGCCGCCACAGCTTCTCGATGAAGATCACGGCCGCGACCCCCGCCATCGCCGCGATGTTCATGACCCCGAGCGGTACGAGGATCACCATCAGCCCCCAGCAGCAGCCGACGCAGTACAGCCCGTGGTGCGCCCCCACCCGGAGGTCCCGCGCCCCGCGCCGGAACTGCGCGTACCGCATCAGCTGGCCCATCGGGCTCCGGCAGTGCCGCAGGCAGACGTTCTTCAGCGGCCCGAGCTGCTGGAGCCCGGCCAGCAGGAACGCCGTGAAGGCGATCCAGCGCCCCGCGCCCGGGTGGTCGCGCACCAGCTCCCCGGTCGCGGCCAGGGCCCCGTACGCGAGGAGCCCGAAGGCCGTCCACACCAGCAGGTAACCCGCCACGAAGGCGGCCGTCCGGGCCGCCCGCGTCACGCCCGTCGACTGCCGGCCGATGCCCCGCGCCCAGGTGACCGCCACCGGCGCGACCGAGGGCAGCATCATGGCGGCCATCATCAGCAGCCACAGCAGCAGGAACAGGGGGAGGGCCATCCCCATCGTCCCGGGCTCGACCCCCATGTGACGGGCCTGCCCCACGGTGAGCACCCATGCCAGGACCGCGATCAGCACCAGCAGCGACCAGGCGATCGCGAGCGCCCGCGGCGGCAGGAGGTTCCCCCGCCGCAGTGGAGGCTCGGCGGCCATGCGGCGGTGGTGGCGCGCAAGGGTCCTGGAGTGGTTCACGGCGCCCTCCACGGCGGTCCCTTCCAGGGTGCACCCTGGAAGAAGCGGCGGCGCGCGCACAGCGAGGAGGTCCGAAGATGGCCGAGACCGACACAGCCGTCCCGCGCTGGCACGTCGCCGGGGACTGGTTCGACACCTGCAAATGCAGCATCCCGTGCCCCTGCTCCTTCGCGCAGCCGCCCACAACCGGCGAGTGCGAGGGGATCATGGTCTGGCACGTCCGCGAGGGCACCTACGGGGACGTGGTGATCGACGACCTCAACGTCCTGGTCCTCGCGTCCTTCACCGGAAACGCCTGGGCCGAGCACTCCGACGCCTACGCCGCCTTCTTCGTCGACGAACGGGCCGACGCGGCGCAGCGCGACGCCCTCGAGATGGTCTTCGGCGGTCAGGCCGGCGGCTGGCCCGCCGTCTTCGTCAGCGGCGCCGCCCTGGAGATGCGGGGCATGGAGTTCGCCCCCATCGAGTTCTCGATCGAGGACGACCTGGCGTCCTGGAGCGCCGCCATCCCCGGCCGCGTCGAGGCCCGCGCCGAGGCGCTCACCGGCCCCACGACCCCGGAGGGCGCGCGCGTCCAGGTCACGAACCTGCCGGGCTGCGAGACCGGGCCGGGGCAGCTCGCCACCTGGGGCCGCTCGACCGCCGACCGGGCGGACGCGTACGGCTTCCGGTGGAGCCACGAGGCCGGCCGGTCCAGCAAGCACATCACCTTCGACTGGTCGGGCCCCGACGACCGGAGTTGAGCGAACGGACGCGGAGCCCGTGCGATGCGCGCCCGGGCCCCGTACCGGTGGTGCTGCGGCCTGCCTGGCCTGCCTACCGTTCCAGCAGCTCCTTGAGGTGCTGCTCGTTCTTCGGCATCTCCTTCTTCGCGCGAGGGCGTATGACGAGGGGCACGAGCACCTTGCCCATCCCGTGCGACTCGAAGTCCAGGTCGAGCGTCACGCGCGACCGCTCCCCGTCGCCCACCGGCTCGACCGTGCCCTTCACATGACCACGGACCGGGCCGTCGACGCCGTCCATGCGGAAGCTCCTCGGCGGGTCGAACTCGCTCATCTCCATGGTCATCGGCATCCGCCGACGACCGACCTGCCGGGTCACCATGACCCGCGACCCCACGCCCACGGGGGCGTCGCCGACCGGGGTGGCCGCGACGGCGCTCTCCTGCCATTCGGGCAGATGAGTGGGGTCGGTCAGGTAGGCGAAGACGTCCTCGGGACGACGGGCGATCTCGACACTTTCCTTGATCGAGGACATGTCGCCCCCTTTCGGGTGGTTTGTCCTACGGACAACCCTACTCGGCACTCGGCCCACTCCAAGAAGGTGCTCCAGGCACTGGGCGCGACGGCGCATCCGGTGCTGCTGCGCAGCAGCTCATCGCGGCTGTCCGGGACATGTCCGGGACACGAGGTCCGGGCCCACAGGGCGCCTGGGACGCCTACCGTCCCAGGCCATGGACACAACACGCAGGACGTTACTCCGCGGCCTGGCCGCCGCCCCGCTCGCGGCAGCGGCGGGCGGGCTGCTCGTTCCCGAGACGGCGTTGGCGGCGGCGGGCCGGCAGAAGGTCGAGCGGGTCACCGGGCCGGAGGGCGGCCCGACGTACGCCGAGGTGATCCGGCAGCTGAACGAGCGCGCCGCCGGAGAGCTGGGCCGGCGGCAGGGGCTCTGGCGGGTCCCGCTCGCCACGCTGCTGGACTCACCGCCGGAGCGGACCGGGAGGCGGATCACCCGCGTCTCCTACCCGACCGCGGCGCTGCGGCCTCCGGCGAGGCGCATCCCCCGGCTCGCGCACGGGTTCCAGTGGCATCCCGACGACTTCCTCACCCCGAACTGGCGGCCGCAGGGCATCACCACCAACTACGACGCCGTGGGCGGGCGTCCCGCCCGCAGGGTCCTGATCGTCTCGTGGGACGCCCACAAGGCGGCACGCCCCGAAGGCACACGCCTGAGCGTCGTCGAGATCGCCTCCTCCGGCGAGGCCGGGTACCGGCATGTGCTGCT
The DNA here is from genome assembly GCF_040646655.1 of Streptomyces sp. NPDC045431. Classification (NCBI taxonomy): domain Bacteria; kingdom Bacillati; phylum Actinomycetota; class Actinomycetes; order Kitasatosporales; family Streptomycetaceae; genus Streptomyces; species Streptomyces sp. NPDC045431. Next base: position 98,659 of record NZ_JBEZAQ010000014.1, on the reverse strand, counting down.
CGCGGAACCGGTGCTCGACGGCGAGAAGGGCCCGAACCCCAGCTTCCGCCCCATCCACACGCACGCGGGCGCCGTGGCCTGGTACCGCAATCTGCTGTACGTCGCCGAGAGCGCGCAGGGCCGGCGCGGATTGCGCGTCTTCGACGTGGACAACATCTTCGGGGTCCGCACCGACGCCGCGAGCCAGGGCCGCTTCGGCTTCGAGGACGGCCGCTACAGCGCCGACGGCTACGCCTACGTCATCCCGCAGGTGGCCGCGTACCAGGACGTGGACCAAGACGTGGGCCAGGAGGACGGGGACGCCTTCACCTACTCCCAGGTCGCCCTGGACCGGTCCGGCTCCACGCACCGGCTGGTGGTGAGCGAGTACCGCGGGGGCGGGAGCCGGCCGAGGCCGCGCATCGCGCGGTTCGACCTGGACCCGTCGACCGGGCTGCCGGCCCGGCACACGTCGAGTGTCCCGCTGGTGTACACCGGCCCCAAGACGGTGCAGGGCGCGGTGTCCGTGAACGGCACGTACTACGTGACCACGAGCCACTCCGCCAAGGGCAACGGACAGCTGCACCGGTGGCGGGCCCGACCCCGGACGTGGGAGTTCCCGCCGGGCATCGAGGACGTGAGCTACGACGCGCGCGACGACGTGCTCTGGACGCTGTGCGAGTACGCGAAGGGCGACCAGGAGGCCGGCGAGGACCTGAGCGTCTACAACACCCGTTACGTGTACGGCATGAAGCTGTAGGCGGCCCGGCCACCCCGGCCACCCCGGCCCCGCGGGGCCGGGGTGTCAGGCCCGGGTGCCCATGACCACCGTGGCGTACCGGTCCTCGCAGGTGGCCACCTGGGGCGTGAGCCCGTCGGCGGCGACGATCCCGGCGGCCGTGTCGGCCTGCCGCTCGCTGGTCTCGAACAGCAGGCAGCCGCCCGGGGCCAGCCAGGCCGTCGCCTCGGCGGTCACGCGCCGCAGCACGTCCAGCCCGTCCGCGCCGCCGTCGAGCGCGACCCGCGCCTCATGGACCCGCGCCTCGGCGGGCAGGAACGCGACCTCCTCGGTGGGGACGTACGGGACGTTGGCGAGCAGGACGTCGATCCGGCCCCGCAGCGCGCGCGGCAGCGGCGCGTACAGGTCTCCCTCGTAGACCCGGCCCCCGGCCGCGGCGACGTTGCGGCGCGCGCACCGCACGGCGGCGGGGTCGATGTCGGCGGCGTGCAACTCCGCGCCGTCGAGCGCCGCGACGAGCGCCGCGCCCAGCGCGCCGGAGCCGCAGCACAGGTCGACGACCACCGCGCCGGGCGGCGCGAGCGCCTCGGCCCGTTCGACGAGGAACTCGGTGCGGCGGCGCGGCACGAACACCCCCTCGTCCACGGCGAACCGCACGCCACGGAACTCGGCCCAGCCGAGGACGTGTTCCAGCGGGTGTCCGGCGATCCGCCGCTCGACCATCGCGTCGAGCTCCTGCGGCGTGCGCGCGGCGGAGCGGAGCAACTCCGCCTCGTCCTCCGCGAAGACGCACCCCGCGGCCCGGAGGGCGGAGACGACGGTGTCGGGGGCGGCGTCCGTGTGGGCGGGGTCTATGGGGTGTACGGCCATGGGGAAGCCTTTCGAGAGCCGTGGGCGCTCTCGCGGACTGTGTCCCTACGAGCCGTGAGAGGAGAGCACCCGGTCTGACGTGGCGTTAACGGGTCTCACCTCCTTGGTTCCTCGATCGTCCTGCTGACGAATTCCCCCACCCTACACAAGCGTTCACGCGGTGGACGGGCCGCCCGGCGCCGGCTCGTCCGCCACCCTGTCGAGCGCCCGGGACAGCCGCTCCAGCGCCCGCGCGGTCTCGTCGAACGCCTCCTCGCCCAGCTCGGCGGCGAGGCGGGCCGCCAGGTCCGCGTGGCCCGGGTTTATGCGGGCGACGGACTCCCGGCCCAGCTCCGTGGGGGCGAGGAGCTTCGCACGCCGGTGCGCCGGGTTCGGCTGGTACTCGGCGAGGCCCTCCGCGACCAGCAGGTCGGCGATCCGCTGGACGCTCTGGCGCGTGATGCCCATGGCGCGGGCGATCCCGGAGACGGGCAGCGGCTCCCGCAGGACGGCTCCGAGGACCTGCCACCACGCGGCGGTGAGCCCGGCGGGACGGGCCAGCTTCTCCGAGACGGCGAGCAGCTGGCCGTTCAGCCGGAAGACCCCGAGCGCGGTGCGGCTGAGGAGCTCCTGGAGGTGCCGTTCGACCGGGGTCACGCGTTCAGCTCCTCGTAGGCGGCGGGGTCCGAGTCGTGGAACAGCCGGTACCAGGCGTCGAGCTTCGCGCCCCCGAACGCGCCCATCCTGCCGAGCACCTCCCGCGCGAACGCCACCGGCTCCGTGGGCCCGGCCGTGATCAGGTCCCCGTCGGTGACGGCGTCCGCCTCGACGTACTCCTCGCCTCCCTTGTAGCCGGTCGCAGCGAGGTAGAAGGGGGCCGCGCTCGTGTGGCGGCGCCCGTCGAGCAGCCCCTCGCGGGCCAGCCCGGCGGTCGCCCCGCATATCGCGGCCACCGGCACGCCCGCGTCCAGGAACGCGCGCGCCTTCGCCGCGAACGGCGCCAGGTCGTCGGAGGTGTCCCACAGGTCGGCGCCCGTGAGGATGAGCAACGCGCTGTCCTCGGGCCGCAGCTCCGCCAGGGCCAGGTCCGGCGTGATGCGCAGACCGCCGATGGTGGTCACGGGGTCGGTGGTGGGGCCGACCGTGCGGACGTCGAAGCCGCTGCGCGCCAGCCAGGCGGTGGCATGACCGGTCTCCCAGTCGGCGAAGGTGTCGTAGACGGCGAGGTGAACGGTCCTGGTCGGGATCTTGGACAAGGTCTCGGTCGAAGTCTCGGTCGAAGTCTCGGGCGCGGTGGTGCCGGTCATGGTGGCCTCCCGTGCGTCGCACACGTCGCACACTCGTGCGGTCTATGACTGCATGCTGTCATCTCGACAGAATGCTGTCAATGACTTTCCGCGGGCCCGAGCATCTCGTCCTCGTCGTAGCCCAACTCGTCCTCGATGCCGAGCTCCACCGCCGCGTTCCACCGCAGCACACCGGGATGGTCGCCTGTGGCCACCGTGCGCAGCACCGCCTGCGCCTCGGCGGTGCCGATGCCCCCGAGCGCGTGGACGCACTTCAGGCTCAGCGCGAAGTACGGCGCGTCCGCGCCCGACTCCCGCCGCCCGTCGATCAGCGCCGCCAGCGCCGGGACGGCCTCCACGGCCCCGATCTCACCCGCGAGGTCGACCAGATCCTCAAGGACGCCCTCGGCCCCACCAGCCCCCTCAGCTCTATTAGCGCCACCTGCCCCACCAGCCGCGCCCGACGCGATCACCGGCACCACGACCTCCGCCAGGCCCTCCGGGTGCAGCTCCGCCGCCAGCAGCGCGAACCTGCCGAAACGCGCCCAGGCCCCGGCCCCCGCCAGCGTCCGCAGCCACTCCAGCACCTCCCGAGACGCCGCACGCGGCTCGGCCGCCACCACCTCCGCCGCCTTCTCCCGGCCGATGTAACCGCCCCTCAGCAGGGCGTCGACCCGTTCGACGACCCCCTCGGCACCCCTCACTCCGCCGCCACCCCCGACACCTTGCCGACCCCCGCGCCTTCCGCCATACAAGATGGCCATACCAACTCCCACCAGCACATCTTTACCCTGGGCCGCATGACCCCTCATGCCGATCCCGCCGCCCACGCCGATCCGCAGGCCGGCGCCGCCGTCAAAGCCGCCGACCGCGCGCACGTCTTCCACTCCTGGTCCGCCCAGGGCCTGATCGACCCGCTCGCCGTCGCCGGCGCCGAGGGGGCGTACTTCTGGGACTACGACGGCAACCGCTACCTCGACTTCACCAGCGGTCTCGTCTACACCAACATCGGCTACCAGCACCCCAAGGTCGTCGCGGCCATCCAGGAGCAGGCCGCGAAGATGACGACCTTCGCGCCCGCCTTCGCCATCGACGTACGCTCCGAGGCCGCACGCCTCATCGCCGAGCGCACGCCGGGCGACCTCGACAAGATCTTCTTCACCAACGGCGGCGCCGAGGCCGTCGAGAACGCCGCCCGCATGGCCCGGCTGCACACCGGGCGCCCCAAGATCATGAGCGCCTACCGCTCGTACCACGGCGCCACCTCCACCGCGATCAACCTCACCGGCGACCCCCGCCGCTGGGCCTCCGACACCGCCACCGCCGGTGTGGTGCGCTTCTGGGCGCCGTTCCTCTACCGCTCGCCGTTCTACGCCGAGACCGAGCAGCAGGAGTGCGAGCGCGCCCTCCAGCACCTGGAGGACACCATCGCCTTCGAGGGGCCGACCAGCATCGCCGCGATCATCCTGGAGACCGTCCCCGGCACCGCCGGGATCATGGTCCCGCCGCCCGGCTACCTCGCCGGCGTCCGCGAGATCTGCGACCGGTACGGCATCGTCTTCATCCTCGACGAGGTCATGGCCGGCTTCGGCCGCACCGGCGAGTGGTTCGCGGCCGACCACTTCGACGTCGTACCGGACCTGCTGACCTTCGCCAAGGGCGTCAACTCCGGGTACGTGCCGCTCGGCGGCGTCGCCATCTCCGCCGAGATCGCCGCCACCTTCGACAAGCGGCCCTACCCCGGCGGCCTCACCTACTCCGGCCACCCGCTCGCGTGCGCGGCCGCCGTCGCCACCCTCCAGGTCATGGCCGACGAGAAGGTCGTCGAGAACGCCGCCCACCTCGGCGAGAACGTCCTCGGCCCCGGCCTGCGCGAGCTCGCCGAGCGCCACCCCTCCGTCGGCGAGGTGCGCGGCCTCGGCGTCTTCTGGGCGCTCGACCTCGTCCGCAACAAGGAGACGCGCGAACCGCTCGTCCCGTACAACGCGACCGGCGAGGCCAACGCGCCCATGGCCGCCTTCGGCGCCGCCGCCAAGAAGCACGGCCTGTGGCCCTTCATCAACATGAACCGCACCCACGCCGTTCCCGCCTGCACCCTCACCGAGGCGGAGGCCAAGGAGGGCCTCGCCGCCCTCGACGCGGCGCTCGCGGTGGCGGACGAGTACACCGAGCACGCACCGTAACGATCTGGAACGCGCCCCCTCCGGCTGGCTTAAGGTGTCCGGAACCGGACGGAGGGGGCCAGAACCATGCCCGCGAGCGGAGGTGTGACCCGCAACACCCTGCGCCAGCAGATCGCGGACGCGCTGCGTGACGAGGTGCTCGCGGGGCGTCTGCAGCCCGGGCAGGAGTTCACGGTCAAGCAGATCGCCGAGCAGTACGGGGTGTCCGCGACACCCGTCCGCGAAGCGCTCGTCGACCTGGCCGCCCAGGGCCTCCTCGACTCCGACCAGCACAAGGGCTTCCGCGTGCACCAGTTCTCGGTCGACGACTACCGGGGCATGGTCGAGGCGCGCGCGCTCATCGTGGACGGCGTCTTCAAGCGGCTCACCGTCCATGTGCACGCCGTGCAGGGCGCGCCGCTGGTGTCCGTGCGCCGGCGCGCCGAGGAGGCCGCGCGGGCGGCGCGCGCCGGGGACCTGGACATCCTCATCGGCTACGACCTGCGCTTCTGGCGCGAGCTCAGCGGCTTCGTGGCCAACCGTTACATCGGCGACTTCCTGCACCGGCTGCGCGTCCAGGCCTGGGTGTTCACCGTGCCCCACCTGCGCGCCGACCGGCGCGCCTGCGACTGGCTGTGGAGCGGCCACGAGGAGCTGGTGAACGCGGTGACGCTCGGCGACCCGGACGCCGTCATGGCCGTGATCGACGCCTACAACGCGCACGCCCTCGCCTGGGCCGACCACCTGGAGGGCCTGGAGGGCCTGGAGCGCCCCGAGCGCCTGGACGGACCGGAGCGCCCGGAGCGCCGGGAGCACGTCGACGGCCCGGGTGGTACGCGCCCGTGACCGACCTCAGCGTCGTCGTCCCGGCGTACAACGAAGAAGCCCGCCTGCGTCCCACCCTCGACGCCATCCGCGCCCACCTGACCGCCGACCCCGGCCGCTGGGGCGACTGGGAGGTCATCGTCGTCGACGACGGCTCGACCGACGCCACCGCGCGCGTGGCCCGGGACTTCGCCGCCGAGGAGCCGCGCGTCCACGTCATCACCGGCCTCGGCAACCGCGGCAAGGGCCACGCCCTGCGGCGCGGCGTCCTCGCCTCCTACGGGCGCCGCGTGCTCGTCACCGACGCCGACCTGGCCACGCCCATCGAGGAGCTGGACCGGCTCGACAAGGAACTCACCGCGGAGGGCGCGGACGCCGCCATCGGCTCACGCGCGCACCCCGACTCCCGCATAGAGGTCCACCAGCACCGCCTGCGCGAGTGGCTCGGGCGGATCGGAAACCGGTTCATACGGGCCGTGGCCGTACCCGGCGTACGCGACACCCAGTGCGGCTTCAAGCTCTTCGACGGCGACAAGGCACGCGCGGCCTTCGCCGACTCCCGGCTGGACGGGTGGGGGATCGACGTCGAGATCCTGCGCTTCTTCCGGCAGGCCGGCTGGCCGGTGACGGAGGTGCCGGTGCGCTGGTCCCACCAGGCGGGCTCCAAGGTGGCGCCCCTGGACTACGCGCGCGTGCTGGCCGAACTCGTGACGCTGCGCGCCCGCTCCGTCCGGCGGACGGACCTGGCCGTGGCCGGCCTCTTCGTCCTCGCCTCCGTCCTCCTCTACCGGGGCCTGTGGGCGGACCTGGACCGCGCCTACCTGGCCGACGCGGGCCAGGACCAGAACCAGTGGGAGTGGTTCTTCGCGGTCACCGCCGACAACGTCGTCCATCTGCGCAACCCGCTCTTCACCACCGTCCAGAACCATCCGGACGGCGTGAACCTGATGGCCAACACGGTCATGCTCGGCCTGTCCGTGCCCCTGACCCCCGTCACGCTCACCCTCGGCCCGACCGTCACCTGGGCCCTCGTCCTCACCGGCGGCCTGGCCGCCACGGCCTGCTCCTGGTACTGGCTGCTCGCGCGGAGGGTCGTACGCAACCGGTGGGCCGCCGCGACCGGCGCCGCCCTCGCCGCCTTCGCGCCGCCGATGATCTCCCACGGCAACGCCCACCCCAACTTCCTGCTCCTCTTCATGATGCCGGTCCTGATCGACCGGGCCCTGCGCCTGTGCGAAGGGCGGGCGGTCGTCCGCGACGGGGTGCTGCTCGGGCTCTTCGCGACGTACCAGATCTTCCTCGGCGAGGAGCCGCTGCTGCTCGCCGCCGTCGGCATGCTGCTCTTCGCCCTCTCGTACGCGCTCGCGCGCCGCGAGGTGGCCCGGGCGGCGTGGCGGCCCCTGCTGAAGGGCCTGGGCGTGGCCCTGGCGGTCTGCCTGCCGCTGGTGGCCTTCCCCCTGTACTGGCAGTTCTTCGGCCCGCAGAGCTACCACAGCGTCCTGCACGGCCCGAACGCCGGCAACGGCCCGCTCGCCTTCCTGGAGTTCGCCGGCCGGTCGCTCGCCGGGGACGAGGCCACGGCGGACCGGCTCGCCATGAACCGCACCGAGCAGAACGCCTTCTACGGCTGGCCGCTCACCGCCCTCGCCTTCGCCATCGCCGTACGCCTGTGGCGCCGGCCCCTGGTGAAGGCGCTGACGGCCACGGCGGTGTGCGCGGCGCTGCTGTCGCTCGGGCCGCGCGTCCGCATCCCGTACACGGACGTCGTCGTCCCCGGACCGTGGCGACTTCTCGCCGAGAAGCCGCTCTTCGAGTCGGTCATCGAGTCGCGCGTGGCCATGATCTGCGCACCGGTGCTCGGCATGCTGGTGGCCCTCGCCGTGGACCGCCTCGCGGCCTCCCGCACCCGTACGTACCGGATCGCGGGCCTCGCGGCGGTGGCGCTCGCGCTGCTGCCGATCCTCCCGACGCCGTACCCGGTGCGCGAACGGGCCCCGGTCCCCGGCTTCCTCGCGTACGGCGCCTGGCGGCAGTACCTGGGGCCCGGCGAGTCGATCGTGCCGGTGCCCCTGCCGGACCCGGGCAGCGCGGACGCCCTGCACTGGCAGGCGCAGACCGGCTTCGGCTTCCCGGTGCCCGGCGGGTACTTCAACGGCCCGTACGGGCCCGAACGGATCGGGATCTACGGCGCCGTGCCGCGCCACACCTCCAACCTCCTGCGGGAGGTGCGCTGGAGCGGCCGCGTCCCGGCGATCGGCCCGCGCTGGCAGGAGCAGGCCCGGGCGGACCTGGCGTACTGGCGGGCGGGGGTGGTCGTTCTTCCGTCGCAGTACAACGAGGGGCCCCTTTACGAGACCGTGTCCAAGCTTCTGGGGCGACCTGGTGAGCGGATCGCCGGTGCGTGGGTATGGGACCTGCACTGAAGCTCCTCAACTCCAACTAGGCTTCCTTGGCTGTCCCGAACTGTCCTGACGTGCCCTTCGTGAGGAGAGCGAGTGTCCCTTGGCCTGTGACCTGTGGTTGGTCCCACTCGTCGACGTGCTGTGCCACAGCCCCGACAACCCCTTCGCGGAAGAGATCGCCGCCTACGACAAGGCGTTGCGCGAGGCGGGCCTGCCGACCGTGCCCGTCTTCGCCTACATGCCCGGCCTGTCGGGCGACGTGGCGCCGGTCGCCGGGTTCGACTACGACGCCCTGCACTTCCTGCGCCGGGCGTACCTGCTGCAGATCTGCGGGCTCGCCGTGACCCCGGTCGACGAACTGGGCGGGGACTACGAGCAGTTGCTGGAGATGTTCGAGTCGACGGCCCAGCAGTCGCACCTGGTGTGGCACTACGACCACGCGGGCGCGTACGTCCCCGTCGACTTCCCCGCGCCGCTGTCCACGGAGGAACTGCTCGCGGGCGGCGGGCCGCTCGGCTCGGCGCAGGGTCTGCTGCGGGAGCTGGAGTACGTCGCCCCCTCGATCGGCATCGACCCGGCGAACCCGCCCGCCGCGCCGCTGCCCCCGGAGCGGCCCACGTCGCTGGAGGAGCCGGCGGGGCCGATCCCGTACGACGAGAGCCCCTTCGCACGGGAGCGGCACGTGTGGCTGGGGCTGCACGCGGCGGCGACGCGGAGCCTCGGGCAGGGTTCGATGATCATCTTCAGCTGAGCGCCGCGCCGCGGTGAGAGCCCCCCGGGACCGGTCCTACCGCGGCTCCGGGGGGCGCTGGCGCGGCATGTTCGGGCGGGTGCCCGGCGGAAGGGGGAACCGGCCCGGCAGGGGCGGTGCGTCCTGCCGGGCCGGGGTCGGGAGGGTGGACTGCATCACCAGCGGCGCCGAGCCGGAGCGGAACTCCACCATCCACTCCGCCGTCTCCGTACGCACCAGCTCCGTCACGTCCTCCGCGAACCGGCGCAGCACCCCCAGGCACCGCTCCGCCGCCTCGCTCGCCGTGCCCTCCGTCGGGCCCAGCACCTCGCGGATGGACTCCGAGGCCCAGTCGAACTGCAGCGCCTGCAGCCGGCGCTGGACCGCCTGCGCGGTCGCCACGTCCCGCATCCAGCCCGATGTGAGCCCGAAGTACCGGTCGCAGAGCAGGCAGGCCGCCGCGGCCAGCAGGGAGATGTACCCCCACTCCCAGCGGCCCAGCAGCGGCAGTGCGGCGCCGACGACCGCGCCCAGCGCCGTACCGACGCGCAGGGCGCGCGCGCAGCGGCGCTTCCAGACGCGGTCGGAGAGGTACCACTCGGCCGTGCGGAGCGCGTTCGCCTCGACCCAGCGGTACAGCTCGTCCAGGCGCTGAGCCGGCTCGCCCCAGTCCCCCAGCGGAAACGGCCGTCCGGTCAGATCGCCGCCGTACCCCTCCGGGCTTTCGCCCTCCCCCCGGGCGGGGCCCCCGGGCTGCATCTCCGGCTGGCTCACCGGGGCACTCCTCTGCGCTCAACGTGACATATCGATGACGTGACGTGCGGTGACCTACGGTGCGCGGGGTGCGCATGCCCCCTTCCTACCGCCGAATGGGGGGTCGACGGCCGGGAATCCCGGTATTTCCGCCCGCAAGAGGGTCTTGATCAGGTGGGGGGCGCGCCCGTTTTTCACCCGAAGGAGTGGCACCCCATGGATGAGGCACACCGTCCGGCGACCACGTAGGCTCGGCATACCGAATATTCATCGTCATACTCATCGCGACATGCCAGGAGTGCCCGTGATTCCCGGTGGCGGCCAGCCCAACATGCAGCAGATCCTCCAGCAGGCCCAGAAGATGCAGCAGGACCTCGCCCGCGCCCAGGAGGAGCTGGCGCGCACCGAGGTCGACGGTCAGGCGGGAGGCGGTCTGGTGAAGGCCACCGTCACCGGCTCCGGCGAGCTGCGCTCCCTGGTCATCGACCCCAAGGCGGTCGACCCCGAGGACACCGAGACCCTCGCGGACCTCGTCGTCGCCGCCGTACAGGCCGCGAACGAGAACGCGCAGCAGCTGCAGCAGGCCAAGCTCGGCCCGCTGGCCCAGGGCCTCGGCGGCATGCCGGGCCTGCCCTTCTAGGCCGGGCCCGCCTGGGCCGGTCCGCGCCTCCGGGCCGGGTCTTCCGGGCCGGGTCTTCCGGCCCTTCTAAGTCGCCCGTCCAGCAACTACCGTAAGCATCACAGCACTCCAGGAGAGGCTTTCCGTGTACGAAGGCGTGGTTCAGGACCTCATCGACGAACTGGGCAGGCTGCCCGGCGTCGGTCCCAAGAGCGCCCAGCGGATCGCCTTCCACATCCTGCAGGCCGAGCCCACCGACGTACGCCGCCTCGCCCACGCCCTCCTGGAGGTCAAGGACAAGGTCCGGTTCTGCGCGGTCTGCGGCAACGTCGCCCAGGAGGAGCGGTGCGGCATCTGCCGCGACCCGCGCCGGGACGACGCGGTCATCTGCGTGGTGGAGGAGCCGAAGGACGTCGTCGCGATCGAGCGCACGCGCGAGTTCCGCGGGCGGTACCACGTCCTCGGCGGCGCGATCAGCCCGATCGAGGGCGTCGGCCCGGACGACCTGCGCATCCGGGAGCTGCTGGCGCGACTCGCCGACGGTACGGTCACCGAGCTGATCCTGGCGACCGACCCCAACCTGGAAGGGGAGGCCACCGCGACGTACCTGGCGCGGATGGTCAAACCCATGGGCCTGAAGGTCACGCGCCTCGCCAGCGGGCTCCCCGTTGGCGGAGACCTGGAATACGCCGACGAGGTCACGCTCGGGCGAGCGTTCGAAGGGAGACGACTCCTCGATGTCTGACGCCACTCTGCACGCGCACACGCTGGACCCGGACAGCTTCGCGGTCCAGATCGCCGACTCGATCGAGTCCTTCATCGTGGCCACCACGGAAGTGGCCAAGGGGGACGAGCCCGACAGCGCGGTGCCCTTCCTGCTGCTGGAGGTCTCCCAGCTGCTGCTCGCGGGCGGCCGGCTGGGCGCGCACGAGGACATCGTCCCCGACGAGCGGTACGAACCGGACGCCGGCCCGGACATGGACGTGGACGAGCTGCGCGAGCGGTTCGCGACGATGCTGGACCCGGTGGACGTCTTCTCGGAGGTCTTCGACCCGTACGAGCCCCGCAAGGCGCCCGTGCCGTTCCGGATCTCCGACAACCTCGCCGCCATCATCATGGACCTGCGCCACGGGCTCGCCCACTACCGCGCGGGCCGCACCACCGAGGCGCTGTGGTGGTGGCAGTTCTCGTACTTCTCCAACTGGGGCCCGATGGCCTCGGCGACCCTGCGCGCCCTGCAGTCGCTCGTCTCGCACGTGCGCCTGGACCAGCCGCTGGAGGAGCTGGACGGGCTCGACACGGACGAGGACCTCGCGGAGGACGCCCTCGCGGAGGAGGCGGGCCGGGTGATGGCCCGGGAGATCGCGGGGCCGCTGGGCATCCATCCCGCTCCGTAGCCCGGCGGACGGCCCCTCCGGTCGGATCACGCATTCCAGGTCGTACGGACCCGGTCGCGCAGCCAGCTGTGCGCCGGGTCCGCGTCGTTGCGCGGGTGCCACGCCATGCCGAGCGCGACCGGCGGCAGCTCCAGCGGGACCTCGAAGGTGTGCAGGCCGAGCGCCGCGGCGGCGCGGGCCGGTGTGAGGCACACGAGGTCGGTCTCGCGGCACGGGAACGCACACCTTGCCGGCGTTGCACTGGAGTCAATCGCCCGGCCTCCGGAAGCTGAGCCCATGACCGAGATGAACGATGTCCTGGCGGTGGTGAGCCAGAGCGGCTCCACCGTCGCCTTCTTCGACGCGGTGACCTACGAGCGGCTCGGCGAGGTCGCCGTACCGCCCGAACCGCACGAGCTGTGCTTCGACGCGGCGCGGCGCCGGCTGTACTGCACGGTCACCTACCGCTCCGGCTACTACCACGCCAACACCGGCCGGGCGCGCGAGCTCGTCGTGATCGACCCCGACGAGCGCCGGGTGGTCGACGTCGTCGACCTGGCGCCCGAGTGGGCGCCGCACGGGCTGGCCCTGGACCCGGCGGGCGGGCTGCTGTGGGTGAGCGTCGAGGCGTACGGCGACGAGGAGGGCGCCCTGGTCGCGCTGGACGCGCGGTCGCTGAAGCCGGTGCGCCGGGCGGCGGTCGGGGCGCCCGGGCCGCACTGGTTCGTGCTCACGCCGGACGGCCGGCGCGCGTACACGGCGAACAAGGAGGCGCCGTTCGTGTCGGTCGTCGACGTCGCGTCCGGCGCGCTCGTGGACCGTATCGAGGTGCCGGGCGGCAGCGAGGGCATCACGGTGTCGCCGGACGGGCGGTACGTGTACGCGGCGGGGCCGAAGGGCGACTTCGGCCCGGACCCGGCGCGGAACCCCGGGGTCCGGGTCATCGACACCGCGACCGGCGCCGTCGTCCGCACGCTGCCGACGGAGGGGGTCGTCTTCCCGGTGCACACCACCTCCACCGGCCTGGTGCTGGCGGGCGAACTACGCATGACGGCGGGCGGGTCGGCGCTGGGCAGCCAGGGCCCCGGGCTGCTGCACGTGTACGACGGCTTCGAGGAGCGCACGCGGGTGGAGGTGGGCGCCTTCCCGCTGACGATCACCTCCTCGCCGGACGGCCGGTACGGATACGTCGCCGCGGTCTCGTCGTCCACGGTGACGGTGGTGGACCTGGCGGAGCGGGCGGTCGTCACGACGCTGGAGGTCGGCCGGTCCGGAGAGCCGGGGGCGCACGGCCTGGCCTACATCCCCTGCCGCGCGCCCCGCGATGCGGAGTGAGCCCGCCGCCGAGTGAGCCCGGCGCCGAGTGAGCCCGCCGCCGAGTGACGCCCCACACATTCCGCGTACGGCCGCCCGGGAGGGGCAGGTGCCAGCCCGAGCGGCCGTGGGGTCGTCCCCGGGTGCTGGGGCGGATCGCACGCTGAGCGGGACATCTCACCATGTGATATCGGAGAGGCGATTCCCGGCCGCTCGTTAGACTGAGCTGACCGCAAACGGACTGAGCGAGGAGCGCACGTGGGCCTTGTCGTGCAGAAGTACGGAGGCTCCTCCGTTGCCGATGCCGAGGGCATCAAGCGCGTCGCCAAGCGAATCGTCGATGCCAAGAAGAACGGCCACCAGGTGGTCGTCGTGGTTTCGGCGATGGGCGACACGACGGACGAGTTGATCGATCTCGCCGAGCAGGTATCCCCGATCCCTGCCGGGCGTGAGTTCGACATGCTGCTGACCGCCGGGGAGCGCATCTCCATGGCCCTGCTGGCCATGGCGATCAAAAACCTGGGCCACGAGGCCCAGTCGTTCACCGGCAGCCAGGCGGGCGTCATCACCGACTCGGTCCACAACAAGGCGCGCATCATCGATGTCACGCCGGGCCGGATCCGTACGGCGCTGGACGAGGGCAACATCGCCATCGTCGCCGGCTTCCAGGGTGTGTCGGCGGACAGCAAGGACATCACCACCCTCGGGCGCGGCGGGTCGGACACGACCGCCGTCGCGCTCGCCGCGGCACTGGACGCCGAGGTGTGTGAGATCTACACCGACGTCGACGGTGTCTTCACCGCCGACCCCCGGGTCGTGAAGAAGGCCCGGAAGATCGACTGGATCTCCTTCGAGGACATGCTGGAGCTCGCCAGCTCCGGCTCCAAGGTGCTGCTGCACCGCTGCGTCGAGTACGCACGCCGTTACAACATCCCGATCCACGTCCGGTCCTCCTTCTCGGGGCTCCAGGGCACGTGGGTCAGCAACGAACCGCGAGGGGACCGCAAGGTGGAGCAGGCCATCATCTCCGGTGTCGCCCACGACACCTCCGAGGCGAAGATCACCGTCGTCGGGGTGCCGGACAAGCCGGGCGAGGCCGCCGCGATCTTCCGCACCATCGCGGACAACGAGATCAACATCGACATGGTGGTGCAGAACGTCTCCGCCGCGTCGACCGGGCTGACGGACATCTCCTTCACGCTGCCCAAGTCGGAGGGCCGCAAGGCCATCGACGCCCTGGAGAAGCGCAAGGACGTCATCGGCTTCGACTCGCTGCGCTACGACGACCAGATCGCCAAGATCTCCCTCGTCGGCGCGGGCATGAAGACGAACCCGGGCGTCACGGCCGGCTTCTTCGAGGCGCTGTCCGACGCGGGCGTGAACATCGAGCTGATCTCGACGTCCGAGATCCGCATCTCGGTCGTGACCCGCGCCGACGACGTCAACGAGGCCGTCCGCGCCGTCCACACCGCCTTCGGCCTGGACAGCGACTCCGACGAGGCCGTCGTCTACGGAGGCACCGGCCGGTGATTCCGGTGATGGCGGGCTCCGCGCGATGAGCGGTAAGCCGACGCTCGCGGTCGTCGGAGCGACCGGGGCCGTCGGCGCCGTCATGCTCCAGATCCTGTCGCAGCACGCCGACGTCTGGGGCGACATCCGCCTGGTCGCCTCCCCCCGCTCGGCCGGCCGCAAGCTGGCCGTGCGCGGGGAGGAGACCGAGGTCCTCGCACTCGCCGAGGAGGCGCTGGACGGCATCGACGTGGCGCTGTTCCTGGTGCCGGAGGAGATCGCCGCCCGCTGGGCGCCGGTCGCCGCGGCCAAGGGCGCGGTCGTGGTGGACGCCTCGCCCGCCTTCCGGGCGGACCCGGATGTCCCGCTGGTGGTCCCGGAGATCAACCGGCACCGCGTACGCGCACGGCCCCGCGGGATCGTCGCCTGCCCCGGCGACACCACGCTGGCGCTCATCGTGGCGGTCGGCGCGCTGCACGCCGAGTTCGGCGTCGACGAGCTCGTCGTCTCCACCTACCAGGCCGCCAGCGGCGCCGGGCACGCGGGCGTCGAGACCCTGCGCGCGCAGACGCTCCGTGTCTCCGGCGCGGAGCTGGGGACCACCCCCGGCGACGTACGCAGGGCCGTCGGCGACGACACCGGGCCCTTCCCCGCCCCGCTCGCGCTCAACGTGGTGCCCTGGGCCGGGTCGCTCCAGGAGGGCGGCTGGTCCTCGGAGGAGCTGCGCCTGCGCGACGAGACGCGCAGGGTCCTGGACCTGCCGCAGCTGCGGGTGACGGCCACCTGCGTCCGCGTCCCCGTCGTGACCACGCACTCCGTCTCCGTCCACGCGCGCTTCGAGCGCGAGGTGACCGTCGCCCGGGCGCACGAGATCCTCGCCACCTCGCCGGGCGTGGTGCTGTACGACGACCCGGCCGCCGGGGACTTCCCGACCCCCGCCGACGTCGTGGGCACCGATCCCACGTGGGTGGGGCGCGTACGGCGGTCCCTGGACGACCCCCGGGCCCTGGAGCTGTTCGTGTGCGGCGACAATCTCCGCAAGGGTGCCGCGCTGAACACCGCTCAGGTGGCGGAGGTCATCGCCGCGGAATTGTCGGTGCGCTGAGCAGCACTCTTTGTAGGATCTGTGAACGCCCTGTGAGCAAGTCTTCGGTCCGTACCGCTTGAACTGGGGCGATGGCATGTTCGACGATGCTTCTCCCCCTTGCTGCAACCGGTGGTCGGGCGGGAAGCGTCTACGCGGTCGCCCCTGACGCGCCGCCGCGCGAAATGGGCAAAGGGGAAGAGCGAGTACGCATGAGGGCAATCGACGCACCGTTCGCACGGTCAAAACCGGTGACGTGCGCGTACAACCCTGACGGGGGGCAGCGTGTCCAACAGACGTGGCACAGGTACTCGACATCACAGCGGCGGTCCCGCTCCGCGGCGCGGCCGTGGCCCCGCTGCGCCCCGGCGGCGGGCCGGCGCAGCCGCTCCGGCGGCCCCGTCAGCGCCGTCAGCCCGGCGGCATGCCGGTGATCGCGCCCATGCCCGCAGCTAGGCGCACCACCCGCATACCGTCCCCCCGCGGCGCCGCCGAGGCCGCCGGCACCGCCGGCGTACCGGATGCGGCCGCGACCGCGACCGCCGCGGCCGGGACGACCGTCGACCACCTCACCGAGACCTACCGCGCCCACTACCGGTCGCTGCTGGGTCTCGCCGCACTGCTGCTGGACGACACGGCCTCGTGCGAGGACGTCGTCCAGGAGGCGTTCATCCGCGTCCACTCGGCCCGCCGACGCGTACGCGACCCCGAGAAGACCCTCGCGTACCTGCGGCAGACCGTGGTCAACCTGTCCCGGTCCGCCCTGCGCCGCCGCATACTCGGGCTGAAGCTGCTCTCCAAGCCGATGCCCGACATGGCGAGCGCCGAGGAGGGCGCGTACGACCAGCTGGAGCGCGACGCGCTGATCAAGGCGATGCGCGGGCTGCAGCGCCGACAGCGCGAGGTACTGGTGCTGCGGTACTTCGCGGACATGACGGAGGCGCAGGTCGCCGAGACCCTGGGCATATCGCTCGGGTCGGTGAAGGCGTACGGCTCACGCGGCATCGCGGCGCTGCGCGTCGCCATGGAGGCCAACGCATGAGCGAGCCGCACAAGGGCGAGGACAGGTTCGAGCAGTACGGGCCGGACGGACCGTTGCACGTGAACGACCACCGGACTGGGAACGGAATTGTGAACGACGGCGACCGCCTGGGCGGTCTGCATGGACTGGGCGGCCTGGACGCCCAGGATGGTTTCGGCGAGGACGAACTGGCTCTGCGCCGGATGCTCCAGGGCGCGGTGGGGGACCTCCGGCCCTCCGACGGAGCCCTCGACCACCTGCGCAAGGCGGTGCCCGCCCGCCGGGCCCGCAAGCGGCAGGCCCTCGTCGGCATGGCGGCCGCGGCGCTGCTCTTCGGTACGGCGCTGCCCGCGTTCGTCCACGTGGCGAGCTCCGGCGGCACCTCCGACGACCGCCCGGTCAACGCCGGGCACGGTGAGGACGCCCAGGGCGGCACGGGCGAGGAGACCGGCGGCGAGGGCGGCGAGGCCGGCCCCGGCGGCGGTGTCACAGGCGGCGGCGAGGGCCCGGGCGGGCCCGGCGGCAGCGGCCGCGGCGACGCGCAGAAACCGCCGGAGTCCGCCTCCGGCGCCGCGGACGGCACGGTCGGCGGCGGCGCGGTCCCCCCGGCCCACTCCGTGCCGCCGAGCACACCGGTGTGCTCGGCGGACCAGCTGGCCGTGGCCACGGCACAGGCCGGGGAGCCGGACGCGGAGGGCAAGGTGTACGGCACCTTCCGCATCGCCAACGTCTCCGGTGGCGACTGCGCCATCCCCGGTGACGGGACCATCGGCGTCCGGACGAGCGGCGCGGCCGACAGCGGGAAGATCACGCGCGTCCGCCACATGCCGGGCGACGCGGCGACCGGCCTTCCGGACCCCTCGGGCCCGGCGGACGGGCCGCTGCTGCTGAAGCCCTCGGGTTCGTACGAGGTGAGGTTCGCCTGGGTGCCGAGCGAGACGTGCCCGACGACGCCGCCGGACGGCGGCCCGTCCCCGGACCCGAGCCCCTCGGCCGACGGGGGCGCGACCTCGACCGGCGCCAACGGCTCGGACGGCTCGACCGGCACGGCCCCGGAGGGCACCGAGCCCCAGCTCGCCACGGAGGACGGCACTCCGGCGGACGGCAGCGTCACGATCACCCACACCCCGGACGCGGGCTCGCCGACGGCCGAGGCCACGATCCCGAACGCCTGCGCGGGCACGGTGTACTACACGGCAGCGCGGGTCGCGCAGTAGCCGCTCGTCCGCCTGCCGGTGGGGCCGGGGCCCCGGTGACTCAGCCCCGTGCCGGGGCCGCCGGGGCCTGCTCCGTCTCCGGCGGTTCCGGCGATTCCGGTGCCGGTGCCGGTGCCGGTGCCGGTGCGGGTTCCGGTGCCGGTGCGGGTTCCGGTGACTCCGGTGCGAGGCCGAGGGCCGCGTCCCGCGCCGCCTCCGCCTCCCGGCGGAACAGGCGGAACCACATGAAGAGCACGAAGCCCACGAAGGCGAACCACTCGCCCGTGTAGCCGAGGTTCTGGAACGCCTTCAGGTCCAGCCCGCTGCCCTGCGCCGCCGTCGCCGGCACCGGCGTCAGACCCGTCGGCGACTCCGCCAGCGTGACCCACGCGTCGTACACGTCGTCCGGCACCAGGTTCACCAGCGAGGCCGCGCTGATCATGCCGACCTGCCCCGCCGGCAGCCCGCCCGCCGCGCGCACGCCCTTGGTGCCGGTGTTCTCCGACGCCTGGAGCGCGCCGGTCACCGTGACCTCGCCGGCCGGGGCCGCCGGGGCCTCACGCCCCTCCGGGAGCCAGCCGCGCACCACCGGCAGCGTCTTGCCGCCGTCCGTACGCAGCAGCGTCAGCACGTACGCACCGGTGCGGCCGTCCAGCTCGCGCCCCGGCACCAGGAACTGGGGCCCGTACCGCCCGGTCGCCGTCGCCTGGCGGCCCGAGGTCTCCTGGGTGACCGGCAGCAGCTCGTCCAGCGGCTCCGCGGTCCGCGCCGCGGAGCCCGGGTCGGGGCGCCGCTCCGCCTCCTGGTGGGACTCGACGCGGTCCTCGAACCTGCCGAGCTGCCAGGTCCCCATGAAGACGCAGAAGGGGATCGCCAGCAGGACGAAGATGTTGATCCCCCACCAGCGGGGTGTCGTCAGGAACCGGTACACCCCTCCACGGTACGGAAACCCCCTTACTTCCCCGGCGCCGGGGTCCCCAGGTGCCGCGCGGCGAAGTCGAGCTCCAGCCGCACCTGCTTGATCCGCTCCTCCACCACCAGCGAGCCGTGCCCGGCGTCGTACCGGTACACCTCGTGCACCGCGCCCCGGGCCGCGAGCCGGTCGACGTAGTTGTCGATCTGGCGGATGGGGCAGCGCGGGTCGTTGACGCCCGCCGAGACGTAGACCGGCGCCCGGACCTCGTCCACGTACGTCAGCGGCGACGACGCCCGGTACCGCTCCGGCACCTCCTCCGGGGACCCGCCGAAGAGCGTGCGGTCCAGCGCCTTCAGCGCCTCCATCTCGTCCTCGTACGCCGTGACGTAGTCCGCCACCGGTACGGCGGCCAGGCCCAGCGCCCACGCCTCCGGCTGCGTACCGAGCCCCAGCAGTGTGAGGTACCCGCCCCAGGAGCCGCCCGCCAGCACCAGCTTCGCGGGGTCGGCGAGGCCGGAGGCCACCGCCCACTCCCGGACGGCCGCGATGTCCTCCAGCTCGATCAGCCCGACGCGGTGCTTCAGCGCGTCCGTCCACTCGCGCCCGTAGCCGGTGGAGCCCCGGTAGTTGACGCGGACGACCGCGTACCCGTGGTCCAGCCAGGCGGCGGGGGCCGCGGCGAACGCGTCGCTGTCGTGCCACGCGGGACCGCCGTGGACCTCGAACACCGTCGGCAGCGGGCCCGTGGCACCCGCCGGGCGCTGCACGAGCGCGTGGACGCGGCCGCCGGGCCCGTCCACCCACACGTCCTCGACCGGCACGGAGGCGGGTGCCTTCAGGCCGGGCGGCTCCAGGACGACGCCGCCCGCCGTGGACCGCACCGCCGGCGGGTGCGCGGCGGAGGACCACAGGTACTCCACCGTCCCGTCCGGCCGCGCCGTCGCGCTCGACACCGACCCGGCCGGGGTCTCCACCCGCACCAGCTCGCGCGCCGCGATGTCGTACCGCCACAGATCGCTGCGCGCCTCGAAGCCGTGCACGATCAGCAGCCCGGACCCGTCCGGATACCACTCCGCCGATACGTCGCCGGGCAGGTCGAGGCCCAGCTCCGTCTCGGTCCCGGTGGCCACGTCCCACAGCATCGGCTCCCAGCGCCCGCGCCGCTGGTGCCCGACCAGCAGCCGGGTGTCCCCGTCCACCGGCGCGAAGCCCAGCACCGCGAGCCCGAGCTCCTCCGTACCGCCCTTGGTGTCGTCCAGCTCCGCCACGACCGACCCGTCCAGCCGGACCACGCGCAGCGCCGCGTGCATGGCGTCCCCGTGCTCGGTGTGCTCGATCGCGAGGAGCGTCCCGTCGCGCGACAGGTCGCCGACCCCGGCGGACTCCCGGTGCCGGTAGACCTCCACGGGCGGCCGGCCGGGCCGTACGACGTGGATGGTCGTCCCCTCGTGGTCGGTGGAGCGCCCGATCACTGTCGTGCCGTCCCGCCCGATCGCCAGGCCGGCCGGGTACGACGGCTCCAGCCCCGGCGCGGCCGGCTCGTCGTCGCCGCCCTCGAACGGCTGGCGCATCCAGCGGCCGAACTCGTCGCCGTCGGTGTCGGCGAACCACCAGATCCAGGCCCCGTCCGGCGACAGCTCGCCGTCGGTGGTGCCGTTCGGGCGGTCCGTGACCTGCCGCTGCGCTCCGGTCGCGCGGTCCCAGGCGTACAGCTCGTACGTGCCGGTCGCGTTCGACACGAACAGCGCATGGTCGGGGGCGTCCTCGGCCCAGTCGGGCAGGGAGACGCGGGGGGCGCGGAACCGCAGCTCCCAGTCGGGCGTGGCGTGTGCATCCGTCATGCCCCTATCCAACCCGACGGCTCGGGGCGCGGGACACGGTGCCCGGACGTCAGCGCACGGCGGGCGGGGTGTCCTCCGTGCACAGCGCCCAGATGACGAAGACGCCGATCGCGATCGAGACCACGGCCCAGACCGGCTGGTACGGCAACCAGACGAAGTTCGCGATCACGGCGAGCGACGCCAGCGCGACACCGCTCGCCTTGGCCCACGTCGCCCCGCTGAGGATCCCGGCGCCGATGAGCGCGACGAGGATCCCGAGGACGAGGTGGATCCACCCCCACGCGCTGACGCTGAACTCGAAGACGTACTCGCCGACCCGCCCGTACACGTCGTCCTCGGCGATCCCCGCGATGCCCTGCAGCATCCCGAGCACCCCCTCCACCAGCAACAACACCCCGGCGAACATCGCCCCGGCGGAGCCCCACCCCGCCCGCCCGGTCCCCCCGCTCGGAGCCCCGCCATGGTGCGCGTACGCATGCCGCTCAGTCCCCCCGACACCCCCGTGCTCCCCGTGCCCGCCACCGGCCCCGCCGTGCCCCGCATGTCCCCCGGCGCCCGCGTGCCCCCCGCCGGCCCCGCCGCCAGCCTGACTCATGGCCGCCCCTCTCTCCTCCGGTAACCACCCACCCCGGGCACTCCACCCGGCGGGCCTGCTGCGCTTCCGAGCCTGCGGGGCTGGGGGTGGGGCGTCGACTGGGGGGCGTCTGACCGGGTGAGGAACGTCCGATGCCGGCGGGGTGCAACCGGCAGGGACGGCCCGCGTGTGCACGACGTGCCTTGGTCCCCTACTCACGTGAGTAGGGGGAACCCACGATCTCTTCGCCCCTAAGCAACTCGCGCAGATTGTTGTCCGCCGCTGTCTGTCCGCGATGTCACGCAGTCAGACACTCACTGCTGCGGTTCACGTTGACATGCTCGGACCGGCGTTGTGCAGCGCAGCGAGTTCCTTCAGATCGTTCGCGACCATGACCCGAGCGAGACGACCCGCGACCGCCACAACCTTTGGCCAAGAGGGTGCCCGTAGATACTCCGCGTCGGTGTCATTGAAGGCCTCGGCCGCCGCGGCATTGAGCGTGATGCCCAGCTCACGCATGAGAGCGACCTCTTCCTCGGTTCTCAGACTGACTCCGAGGTATCGCTCGGGCTCGTCGGCGTCGCAGAAGTCATCGAAGAGCGTGTGAAAGACGTGGTCCAGGTTCTCGAACACCGTCGGGTCGAGCCAGACGTCCTGCTGCCATGGCGGGTTGGCCAGAGCCATGACAACGGGTACGACGTGGACTCGGTGGTTTGCCATGAGACGGGCGTCTTCGCTCACGGAGCCGAGCCTAGCGACGAGACCGTGAGCGTGCGCAGGCGTTTTCGGGGAGCCGGGTAGTGCAGCAACGCGCGGACCTGCGGCTCGACCGCGGACGACAGCGGCTCGTCTGTCACTTCGGTCGCGGTTGCGTGCCCTCATACGGCCCGGCGACGGCCCGGGACTCTGCCTGGGGGATGATCTCCCTGGAGGGGTGCCAGTGGACATGCTTGAGCTGATGGAGTGGCTGGCCGAGCGGGGAGTCACGACCGTGTTCAAGGTCGACGGTGATCGCATGACCGAGCACCGGAAGGCATGGATGGTCATTGTCAGTGGGGGGCCGCTTGGTGAGGACTCGTTCTTCCGTGCGGACCTGGGTACGGCCGATGCGTGCCTTGATTCGTTGCTCGTGCACCTTGAGAGCAAGGGCTTGTCGCCGTTCGCATGACTGCGTCGTCCTGGTGGCCGACGCAGTCACCCGATGCGGACCATAGGCGGGGCGGCCCTTGAGGTCTCCTGAAACAAGTGAGGCACCTACTGAATTCAGTAGGTGCCTCACCTAGTACTTCTCTGTCGGGGTGGCGGGATTTGAACCCACGACCTCTTCGTCCCGAACGAAGCGCGCTGCCAAGCTGCGCTACACCCCGATGTCGTCCGGTGTCCCGGCGACGTCGTTTACTTTAGCCCACCGGCGCCCGGAGACGAAATCCGGTTTTCGCGGAGCCGCGGCGTGGGCCTGATCCGGTCCAGGCCGACCAGCGGGAAGGCCGGCGAGGCGAAGACCGCCGCGACCAGCAGGTTGCTTTGGATCGTGAAGTAGCGAGCACCCGGCCCGGACTGCCGAGGTCCAGGTCGATGGCGATTCCGGTGAGCGCGGCCAGCGCGATCAGAGCGCGGAAGGCGGCTGCGTACGGGCGGCGGACGGGAGGGACGACCGCCGATGCGGGCACATGCGTCGAAAAGGGGGCGGTCATCCCTCCACCGTAGGGGGCCTTGATCAGTCCCGAGCCGTCAGGGTGAGGAGCGTCGCCTCGGGCGGACAGGCGAAGCGCACCGGCGTGTAGCGGTTGGTGCCGCAGCCCGCCGAGACGTGGAGGTACGCGGTGTTTCCACCGGCGCGGTGCGTGGAGAGGCCCTTCACGCGGTCCGTGTCCAGGTCGCAGTTGGTGACCAGCGCCCCGTAGAAGGGGATGCACAGCTGGCCGCCGTGCGTGTGGCCCGCCAGGATCAGCGGGTAGCCGTCCGCGGTGAAGGCGTCCAGGGAGCGCAGGTACGGCGCGTGCACGACGGCCAGGGAGAGGTCCGCGTCCGGTTCCGGGCCGCCGGCGACCAGGTCGTACCGGTCGCGCTTGATGTGCGGGTCGTCCAGGCCCGTGAACGCCAGCTCCAGGCCCTCCAGCTTGAGGCGGCCGCGCGTGTTGGTGAGGTTCAGCCAGCCCGCCGCGTCGAAGGCGTCGCGCATCCCCTCCCAGGGGTTGTGCACGGCGCCGACGGCGGGCGCGTTGCCGTTGAGGCCGTGGCGGCCCTGGGCCTTCTCGAACAGGTAGCGGGCCGGGTTGCGCAGCTTGGGCCCGTAGTAGTCGTTGGACCCGAAGACGTACACGCCGGGGAATTCGAGGAGCGGACCGAGCGCGTCCAGGACCTCCGGTACGCCCTCGGGGTCGGAGAGGTTGTCGCCGGTGTTCACGACGAGGTCCGGGCGCAGCCCCGCCAGGGACTGGAGCCAGGCTCGCTTCTTGCGCTGGCCGCTCACCATGTGGATGTCGGACACCTGGAGGATCCGCAGGTCGCGCGTGCCGGGTGGCAGTACGGGGACGGTGACCCGGCGGAGCCGGAACGAGCGGGCCTCGAAGCCGGCGGCGTAGACCAGGCCGGCCGCGCCGACCGCTGCGATTCCTGCGGTGACTTTCAGGGGGACTCCGTATCGCGCGCGCATGAGGTCATCGTCCCAGACGGAGCACCGCACGGAAATCAGCGGGCGTGCAGGTCATCGCACCTGCCACACTTGTGCGCATGACCACGCTCAAGTCCAAGCTGCAGGAAGACCTCAACGCCGCGATCAAGGAGCGCGACGAGCTGCGCTCCTCGACCCTCCGGCTCACCCTCTCCGCCATCACCAAGGAGGAGGTCTCGGGCAAGGAGAAGCGCGAGCTCTCCGACGACGAGGTGCAGAAGGTGATCGCCAAGGAGGCGAAGAAGCGGCGCGAGGCCGCTGAGGCCTTCGCGCAGGGCGGTCGCGCCGAGCAGGCCGAGCGCGAGCAGGCCGAGGGCGCCGTCCTCGACGCCTACCTGCCGCAGCAGCTGAGCGACGACGAGCTCCGGTCCATCGTGTCCCAGGCCATCGACGAGGCCAAGGCCGCCGGTGCCGAGGGCCCGCGCGCGATGGGCGCCGTCATGAAGATCGTCAACCCGAAGGTGGCCGGCCGCGCCGAGGGCGGCCGCGTCGCCGCGGTGGTCAAGCAGCTGCTCGCCGGCTGAGGTCCTCGCGCGACCCTGGCAGAGGTCCCCGCGCGACCCTGGCTGAGTTTCCCGCGGGACCCCGGCTGGGTCCCCCGCCCAACTCCGGCCAAGCTCCCGTGGACCCCGGCTGAAGCCCCGCCCCTCACACCGCGCGGGCGCAGCGACAGCCAAAAGGGGGCGCCCACCGGTTTTCACCGGTGGGCGCCCCCTTGCGTACACGGTCCGGCAGGCTCAGCGGTCCCAGTCCCAACCGCCGTTGCCGCCACCGTTGTTCCCCTGGCCGCCGCGTCCGTTCCCGCCGCCGATCAGGTCCGGCGGGATGGAGATGCCCGGCCACGGCGAGTGGCCTCCGCCGCCCGGCTTGGGGTCGTCGCCCGGCTTGGGCTTCCCCTTGCCGTCGGGCTTCGGCGCGTCCGGGATGGCGACGGGCACGAACGACGGCGAGTCCGCGCCCTCCAGCGCGCCCGTCATCGCGTCCTTCCAGATGGGGCCGGGGACCTGGCCGCCGAAGACCTTCTCGTGGTACTCCCCGCCGATGGTGATGTACTCCATCTCCACCTGCTGGGTGGGGCTGCCGACCCAGACGGCGCCCGACAGGTTCGGGGTGTAGCCGACGAACCACGCGTTCTTGCGGCCGTCCGTCGTGCCGGTCTTGCCCGCGTTGTCACGGGACGAGAGGCCGGCCTGCCGGCCCGTACCGGAGTCCACCACACCGCCCAGCAGCTCGTTGATCGTGTCGGCGGTCCGCTCCGACATGGCCTTCGTGCACGCGCTCTTCGGCACCTCCATGCTCTTGCCGTCCGCCGTCTTGATGGACTCGATGGCGACCGGCGTGCAGTACGTACCCCGGTTGGCGAAGGCCGCGTACGCGGTCGCCATGGTCAACGGCGACATCCCGTCGGAGCCGAGGGTGAGCGCGGAGGGCTTCTCGGGGAGCTTCTTGTCGTTGCCCATCACCACGCCCAGCTTGTCCGTCATCTCCGTGACCGGGCACATGCCGATCTCGGCGATCATCTGGACGAAGTAGGTGTTGACCGACAGCTCCATGGCCTCCCTGAGCGCGTAGGGGCCGACCTCCTTCTCGTTCTCGTTCTCCACGGTGTCGCCGCCCACGTTGCGCCACGGCTTGCCGCCGCACGTCGACACCGAGTCCGGGTACGGCATCTGGTACGGCGCCGAGTACACCTGCGTCGGCGGCCTGCCCTGCTCCAGGGCCGCCGCCGCGACGAACGGCTTGAACGTCGAGCCGACCGGGAAGCCGTAGTTCGACCCGCCCATGCTCTTGTTGACCGAGTAGTTGATCTGCGTCTCGTCCTTGCCGAAGCCGTACGGCTTGGACTGGCCCATCGCGAGGATCTTGCCGGTGCCGGGCTGGACCATCGTCACCGCCGTCGCGACCTTGTCGCTCTGGTAGACGTGTTCCGTTATCGACGCCTGCGTCGCCTTCTGCGCCTGCGGGTCGAGCGTCGTGCGGATCGTCAGGCCGCCGCGGTTCCAGATCTTGTTGCGCTCCTCCCGGTCCTTCCCGAAGACGGGGCTGGAGAGGAAGGCCTCGCGTACGTAGTCGCAGAAGAAGCCCGCGCCGTCGACGGCGGTGATGCAGCCGTTCTTCGGCTTGCTGACCTTCAGCTGGATCGGGGTGGCCTTCGCGCGGTCGGCCTCCGCCTGGCTGATGTCACCGACGGCCGCCATGCGCTGCAGCACGATGTTGCGGCGCTTGGTCGCCTCCTCCACGTCGTTGACGGGGTCGTAGCGGCTCGGCGACTGGACGAGGCCGGCCAGCATCGCGGCCTCCTCCAGGGTCAGGTCCTTGGCGGACTTGGAGAAGTAGCGCTTGGCCGCGGCCTCGACGCCGTACGCCTGCTGCCCGAAGAAGGTGATGTTGAGGTAGTTCTCGAGGATCTTCTTCTTCCCGAGCTCCTCCTCCACCTGGATCGCGTACTTCAGCTCCTGGATCTTGCGGCCGAGCGTCTGCTGCGTGGCCTGCGCGACCTTGTCGGGGTCGTCGCCGGCCTCCTCCACGAAGACGTTCTTCACGTACTGCTGCGTCAGCGTCGAGGCGCCCTGCGCCACACCGCCCGACTGGGCGTTGCGGTTGAGCGCGCGCAGCACGCCCTTGAGGTCGATGGCGCCGTGCTCGTAGAAGCGCGAGTCCTCGATGGCGACGATCGCCTTCTGCATGTACGGGGAGATGTCCTTGAGGTCCACGACCGTGCGGTCGCGGGAGTAGACGGTGGCGATCTGGCCACCCTCGGCGTCGAGGATCGTGGTCCGCTGGCTCAGTGGCGGCCGCTTCAGGTCGGCCGGGATCTCGTCGAACCCCTGGACCGTCCCCTTCGCCGCGAGGCCCAGCACGCCGGCGGCGGGCAGGGCGATGCCCGCCAGTACGGCTCCGGAGAGCACGCTGACACCGAGGAACTTGGCGGCCTGCTGGGTGCCGGTCAGGCCTCCGCCCGAGCGCTTCTTTGGCATGGCAGCAGCCTACGTTCTCATTCGCCGGACACGCGTATATGCCTTGGCCTAAGCTGGTCACAACTGTCACAGCAGTCGCGGATCTTTCGGACCGACCACCGAAGGAGCCTGCCCCGCCCCTGTCTTCGCGCCCGCCGGTCGCCCTCGCCGGGCGGTGTCCGTTTCCGCCGCATGCGTCAGCGGGCGCCCGTTGTTGATCATCGGACATGTCATGTTGTAGGGGATGAGGGGCATATGTCCACGGGTCACTCCCCTGGGTGATCTGCCGCGTACGCATAGTCCGTTCGGGCCATTCAAGATTGGGCCCGAAGGGGGTGTTGCGCTGTGTCCACCTTCCGTAACGTCCTCAACTGGCGGCGGTGAATATGCCGCTCGCCGCCGTGGGGGAGCCTCGATTCGGGAGAGGACGGCGCCGGTATGGGCTGGGTAGCTGACTGGAGTGCGCAGGCGGCCTGCCGCACTACCGATCCGGATGAACTTTTCGTGCAGGGAGCGGCGCAGAACAGGGCCAAGGCGGTGTGCACCGGATGTCCGGTGCGGACCGAGTGCCTGGCCGACGCGCTGGACAACCGCGTCGAGTTCGGCGTGTGGGGCGGTATGACGGAGCGTGAGCGGCGCGCACTGCTGCGCCGGCGCCCGACCGTCACCTCGTGGCGCCGGCTCCTGGAGACCGCGCGCACGGAGTACGAGCGCAGCGCGGGCATCCTGCCCGTCGCGCTGAACGACGACGAGACGTACGAGTCGTACGCCGCGGTGGGGTAGCCACCGTCGGCGGCCCGGCTCCGGCGAGGCCGCACTCCGGTGAGGCTCCGGCTCCGGCGAGGCCCCACTTCAGCGAGGGCCAGCTCCGGCAAGGGCCCGCCGCCGTCAGCGCGTGCCCCCGGTCGCGCCCGCGCCGCCCGCGGTCGCGTCCCCGCTCGCGTTTGCCGTCGCCAGCCGGTCACCGATCGCGCGGAGACCGGCGAGGTCGTGTACGTCGCCGGGCAGAGCGGCCACTTCGGCCACCGCCACCTCGGGGTGGAGCGCGGCGAAGCGGTCACGCGTGCGGCGCTCGCGGGCGAGCACCTGCATGCGCTCGGCGTGCAGGCGGAGCAGACCGGCCGTCACCTGGGCGACGGCGGGCGAGACCTCGACAAGGGCATCGCTGGTGGGTGACGCGGGGGGCGGCTCGGGAGAGGTGGTGGCCCCCGACGGGCTGTCGTCGTGGCCGCCACGAACACCAGTCTTCCCGTCGCCCTGATCCACAATGCGGCACTCGTCAAGATTTTCCGCATGCTCCCCGTCCAGGACCTCCGCCGCCGCCAGCGCCCGCTCGGCCGACAGCCGCGCGGCGCCGCTCTCATGGACCCGGTTGAGGACCAGACCGGCCAGCGGCATCCTCTCCGCCGCGAGCCGCTCCACGAAGTACGCCGCCTCGCGCAGCGCGTCCCGCTCGGGCGCGGCCACCACCAGGAAGGCCGTGCCCGGCGCCTGAAGCAGCCGGTACGTGGCGTCCGCGCGCGTACGGAACCCGCCGAACATCGTGTCCATCGCCGCCACGAAGGTCTGTACGTCGCGCAGCAGCTGGCCGCCGAGCAGCTTGCCGAGGGTCCCCGTCATCATCGACATGCCGACGTTCAGGAACTTCAGCCCGGCCCGGCCGCCCACCTTCGCGGGCGCCATCAGCAGCTTGATGAACGTGCCGTCCAGGAACGACCCGAGCCGCTTCGGCGCGTCCAGGAAGTCCAGCGCCGAGCGGGACGGCGGCGTGTCGACCACGATCAGGTCCCACTCGTCGCGCGCCTGCAGCTGGCCCAGCTTCTCCATCGCCATGTACTCCTGCGTGCCCGCGAAACCGGCCGACAGGGACTGGTAGAAGGGGTTGCCCAGAATCGCGCGGGCCCGCTCCGGATCCGCGTGCGCCTCGACGATCTCGTCGAAGGTGCGCTTCATGTCCAGCATCATCGCGTGCAGCTCGCCGCCGCCCTCGATGCCGTCGACGCGCCGCGGGACGTTGTCCAGCCGGTCGATGCCCATCGACTGGGCGAGCCGGCGGGCCGGGTCGATGGTCAGCACCACCACCTTGCGGCCCCGCTCCGCCGCCCGTACGCCCAGGGCCGCCGCGGTCGTCGTCTTGCCGACGCCGCCCGCACCGCAGCACACGATGATGCGGGTCGCCGGGTCGTCGAGGAGCGGATCGACCTCCAGGGCCGGGGCCGGGTCCAGGGCTCGGGCCTGGTTCGGAGTCATGCGGTCCCCCCAAGCTGCTCGCGTACGTCCTTGGCCAGCCGGTACAGCCCCGCGATGTCGGCGCCCTCCCCCAGGAAGGGCAGTTCGTACGTCGGGACCTGAAGCTTCGCCAGTACCTCGCGCTGCTCCCGCTCCAGCTCCACCCGGCGCGCGTGCTCGGCGGCCTGGTCCAGGAGCGGGGTGACCAGCCGGGCCGGGGCCTTCACCCCCGCCGCGGCGAGCGCCTTGGCGATGTCCTTGCGGTGGTCGCCGGCGGCCGCCCGTACCGCGTGCTCGTCCAGCACGTGCGGCCGGACCATGTTGACGATGACGTTGCCGACCGGGAGCGAGGCGTCGCGCAGCTCGGCGATGCCGTCCGCGGTCTCCTGGACGGGCATCTCCTCCAGCAGGGTCACCAGGTGCACGGCCGTCTCCGGGGACTTCAGCACCCGCATCACGGCCTGCGCCTGGTTGTGTATCGGGCCGATGCGCGCCAGACCGGCCACCTCGTCGTTGACGTTCAGGAACCGGGTGATGCGGCCGGTCGGCGGGGCGTCCATGACGACGTAGTCGTACGTGAACCCGCCGTGCTTCTCCCGGCGGCGTACCGCCTCGCACGCCTTGCCCGTCAACAGGACGTCGCGTACGCCGGGGGCGATGGTGGTCGCGAAGTCGATGGCGCCGAGCTTCTTCAGCGCCCGCCCGGCCGAGCCGAGTTTGTAGAACATCTGGAGGTAGTCGAGGAGGGCGCGCTCGGCGTCTATGGCCAGCGCGTACACCTCACCGCCGCCCGGCGCGACGGCGATCTTGCGCTCCTCGTACGGAAGCGCCTCCGTTTCGAAGAGTTGTGCGATGCCCTGTCTGCCTTCGACCTCCACGAGGAGGGTCCGCTTGCCCTCGGTCGCGAGGGCGAGCGCGAGGGCGGCGGCGACCGTCGTCTTACCGGTACCGCCCTTGCCGCTGACGACCTGGAGCCTGCTCACGCCGTCGAGCCTAACGAGTGCCCCGGCACGGCAAGCAGGAGGCTGCCCTTGGCGGCGTCGCCGTCGGTGGCAGCGGCTACAGTCGGCACCATGACCAAGTGGGAATACGCGACTGTGCCGCTTCTCGTGCACGCGACCAAGCAGATCCTGGACACCTGGGGCGAGGACGGCTGGGAGCTCGTCCAGGTCGTGCCGGGACCGAACAACCCCGAGCAGCTCGTGGCGTACCTGAAGCGGGAGAAGGCGTGACCGGCCGGGTCGAGGCGACGCTGGCCGAGCTCGGCCTGACGCTGCCCCAGGTCGTACCGCCGCTGGCGGCGTACCAGCCGGCCGTCCAGTCGGGCGTGTACGTGTACACCGCGGGCCAGCTCCCGATGGTGGAGGGCAAGCTTCCGGTCACCGGCAAGGTGGGCGGCGAGGTCACGCCCGAGGAGGCCAAGGAACTCGCGCGCATCTGCGCGCTGAACGCGCTGGCGGCCGTCAAGTCGGTCGCCGGGGACCTGGACCGCATCGCGCGCGTCGTGAAGGTCGTCGGTTTCGTCGCCTCCGCGCCGGACTTCACCGGGCAGCCGGCCGTGCTCAACGGCGCGAGCGAGCTGCTGGGCGAGGTGCTCGGCGACAAGGGCGTGCACGCGCGCAGCGCGGTGGGCGTCGCGGTGCTGCCGCTGGACGCGCCGGTCGAGGTCGAGATCCAGGTCGAGCTCGTCCAGGACTGACGGTCTGGGCTGACCGGTCTGGTACCGACCGTCTGGTACCGACCGTCCGGAACTGACCGTCCGGGACTGGACCGGAGGCGGCGGGTTTCCGGGCTGCCGGGTCCCTCTCGAACATCGGGCCGGATGCGCATAGCATCCGGCCATGTCCAATGGTCAGTGGTACCCACCCGAGTGGCCCGATCGGATCCGCGCGCTCGCCGACGGCTCCCTCGAGGTGGTGCCCCCGCGGCGGGCCGCGACCGTCATGCTCCTGCGCGACGCCGCCGAGGTCCCCGAAGGCGCCGAGAGCACCCAGGGCACGCAGGTCCACATGCTGCGGCGGCGCACCTCCATGGCGTTCGCGGGCGGCGCGTACGCGTACCCGGGCGGCGGGGTCGACCCCCGCGACCGGACCCCCGTGCGCTGGGCGGGCCCGTCCCCCGCCGACTGGGCGGCCCGCCTCGGGGTCGCGGACCCCGCCGAGGCGCAGGCCGTCGTCTGCGCGGCGGTGCGTGAGACGTACGAGGAGGCGGGGGTCCTGCTCGCGGGGCCGACCGCCGACACCGTCGTCGCGGACACCACGGGCGACGACTGGGAGGCCGACCGGGCGGCCCTGGTGGCCCGGGAGCTGGCCTTCGCGGAGTTCCTCGACCGGCGCGGGCTGGTGCTCCGCTCCGACCTCCTGGGGGCGTGGGCGCGCTGGATCACCCCGGAGTTCGAGCCCCGCCGCTACGACACCTGGTTCTTCGTGGCCGCCCTGCCCGAGGGCCAGCGCACCCGGAACGCCTCCACCGAGGCCGACCGCACGGTGTGGATCCGCCCGGCGGACGCGGCGGCCGGGTACGACCGGGGCGAGCTGCTGATGATGCCCCCGACGATCGCCACCCTGCGCGCCCTCGCGCGGTACGCCGCCACGCCCGCCGCCGCCCTGGCCGCGGCACGGGACCAGGACCTCACCCCCGTCCTTGCCGAGGCGCGCCTGGAAGGAGACCAGGTGATCCTGAGCTGGCCGGGCCACGACGAGTTCACCAAGCGGGTGTCCACGCAGCTGCCGACAGGGGGGCCTTCCGCATGACCGACGCCGCCGCGCTTCCCGGACAGCCGCGCGGAGCCGTGATCTCCGGCCCCGCGACCCGGCGCGCCGTCAACGTGCTCGCGCCCAACCCGTCCGCGATGACCCTCGACGGCACGAACACCTGGATCCTGTCCGAGCCGGACTCCGCGCTCGCCGTGGTCGTCGACCCCGGGCCGCTCCACGACGGCCACCTGTCCCGGGTCGTCGAGACCGCCGAGCGGCTGGGCAAGCGCGTCGCGCTCACGCTCCTCACGCACGGCCACGCCGACCACGCGGAGGGCGCCGCCCGCTTCGCCGAGCTGACCGGGACGCCGGTACGGGCCCTGGACCCGGCGCTGCGCCTCGGCGACGAGGGGCTACGGGCGGGGCAGCTGATCGAGGTCGGGGGCCTGGAACTGAGCGTCGTACCGACGCCCGGGCACACCGCCGACTCGCTCAGCTTCCATCTCCCGGCCGATCGCGCCGTACTGACCGGGGACACCATCCTGGGCCGCGGTACGACGATGGTGGCGCACCCGGACGGCCGTCTCGGCGACTACCTGGACTCGCTGCGGCGGCTTCGCTCGCTGACGGTCGACGACGGGGTCCACACGGTGCTGCCGGGGCACGGGCCGGTGCTGGAGGACGCCCAGGGCGCGGTCGAGTACTACCTGGCCCACCGCGCGAGCCGACTCGCGCAGGTGGAGACGGCCGTCGAGAACGGCTACCGGACCGCGCCGGAGGTCGTGGCGCACGTGTACGCGGACGTGGACCGTTCGCTGTGGCCGGCGGCCGAGCTGTCGGTACGGGCGCAGCTGGAGTACCTGAGCGAGCACGGCCTGATCTGACCCCACACATGTGGGATCGGATACACGACGCACGAAGGGCCGCCCCGCGGATCGCGGGGCGGCCCTTTCGTACGAACGGGGTACCGGTGACGGCTACCGGTGTGGGTCAGCGCGAGCGCTTGGCCAGCCGCTCCACGTCCAGCAGGATCACGGCGCGGGCCTCCAGACGGAGCCAGCCGCGGCCGGCGAAGTCGGCGAGGGCCTTGTTGACCGTCTCGCGGGAGGCGCCGACGAGCTGGGCCAGCTCCTCCTGGGTGAGGTCGTGCACGACGTGGATGCCCTCCTCGGACTGCACGCCGAAGCGGCGCGACAGGTCCAGGAGCGCGCGGGCGACGCGGCCCGGCACGTCGGAGAAGACCAGGTCCGACATCTGGTCGTTGGTCTTCCGCAGGCGCCGCGCGACGGCGCGCAGCAGGGCGCTGGCCACCTCGGGGCGGGCGTTCAGCCAGGGCTGGAGGTCGCCGTGGCCGAGGCCGAGGAGCTTGACCTCGGTCAGCGCGGTGGCGGTGGCGGTGCGCGGGCCCGGGTCGAAGAGGGACAGCTCGCCGATCAGCTCGCCGGGGCCCAGGACGGCGAGCATGTTCTCGCGTCCGTCGGGGGAGGTGCGGTGCAGCTTCACCTTGCCCTCGGTGACCACGTAGAGCCGATCGCCCGGGTCGCCTTCGTGGAAGAGCGCGTCGCCACGGGCGAGCGTCACCTCACTCATCGAGGCGCGGAGCTCCGCGGCCTGCTCGTCATCGAGCGCCGCGAAGAGCGGGGCGCGCCGCAGAACGTCGTCCACGAGTTCTCTCCTATGTCGACCTGCTCAGGGACGTTGGGTGTGGGTCCCATGATGCCGGACGGTAAAACAGTGCGATCAATCACAACAAGTTTGACGCACTGG
Organism: Streptomyces sp. NPDC045431; assembly: GCF_040646655.1. Classification (NCBI taxonomy): domain Bacteria; kingdom Bacillati; phylum Actinomycetota; class Actinomycetes; order Kitasatosporales; family Streptomycetaceae; genus Streptomyces; species Streptomyces sp. NPDC045431. The sequence goes on along the minus strand of NZ_JBEZAQ010000014.1, from coordinate 65,161 downwards.
TACGCGTGTCCGTGCGGCAGGGCCCCGATTGGGTCGTGATCGCCCGTGCCCGGGGCGGATGTCGGTGTCGGCGCTTAGGCTGGCCGGGTGTCCAATTCGCCGGTGAGAGCGCAGGCCAAGGGGGCCGGGAGAGTGTCCGGGGAACAGAATTCCGCTGTGGGCGAACACGCGTCGCCTTCACCGAAAAAATCGACAAAGGCGGGTAAATCGGGCGGTTCGTTGCGAGCGCGTTCGTCCGCCGCGCCAACCGCCGCGTCCAAGCCCGCGCCCAAACCGTCTCGCGCCGCGGCCGGGAAGACCACGGGCAAGGCGGCCGGGAAGACGACCGACAAGACCACGGACAAGGCGGCCGGCAGGACCACGGGTGCGACCACGGGCAAGAGCGAGTCGCGGCTCGCGATGGTGCGGCGGGCCCGCCGCATCAACCGGGAGCTCGCCGAGGTGTATCCGTACGCCCACCCCGAGCTCGACTTCCGCAACCCCTTCGAGCTGCTCGTCGCGACCGTCCTGTCGGCCCAGACGACCGACCTGCGCGTCAACCAGACGACCCCGGCGCTCTTCGCGAAGTACCCGACCCCCGAGGACATGGCCGCCGCCGTCCCCGAGGAGCTGGAGGAGCTGATCCGGCCCACCGGTTTCTTCCGCGCCAAGGCGAAGTCGCTGATCGGGCTCTCCACGGCGCTCAGGGACACCTTCGGCGGCGAGGTCCCCGGCCGCCTGGAGGACCTCGTCACCCTGCCCGGCGTGGGCCGCAAGACCGCCAACGTGGTTTTGGGTAACGCTTTCGGCGTACCGGGCGTCACTGTGGACACCCACTTCGGCCGCCTCGTGCGCCGCTGGAAGTGGACGGAGCAGGAGGACCCGGAGAAGGTCGAGGAGGAGGTCTGCGCGATCTTCCCGAAGTCCGAGTGGACCATGCTGTCCCACCGCGTGATCTTCCACGGCCGCCGGATCTGTCACTCCCGCAAGCCCGCCTGCGGCGCCTGCCCCATCGCGCCGCTGTGCCCGTCGTACGGCGAGGGCGAGACGGACCCGGAGAAGGCGAAGAAGCTGCTGAAGTACGAGATGGGTGGCCTTCCGGGCCAGCGCCTGGCCCCGCCCCCGGACTATCCGGGACGGCCCGCCGCCCCGCTCGCCACGGGCGACGACGAGTGACGGACCGGGTAACGGCCCGAGTGGCAGTCCGCGTCACAGCTCGCGTCACAGAGGGTGAGGGAACGAACCGGGGAGCGGAACACGTTGGGAGAGCCGGGGGTGCCTATGACGCGCGCTGAGCAAGACGCCCGGCAGGAGGGCGTAGGACATGCGGGCCGTACCGGTACGGCCGGCGGAGCCGGTACGGCGGTGGCCGTCAGTGACGACGGCCTGCCCGCGTGGCTCCGGCCCGTCGCCCGCGCGGCCCGCACCATCGCGCCCGAGGAGCTGAGCCGTTTCCTGCCGCCCGAGGAGGGGGGCCGCCAGGCCGCGGTGCTGATCCTCTTCGGGGAGGGCGAGCGCGGCCCCGAGCTGCTCCTCATGGAGCGCGCCGGCAGCCTGCGCTCGCACGCCGGCCAGCCGTCGTTCCCCGGCGGCGCCCTCGACCCCGAGGACGGCGACCCGGCCACCACGGGTCCGCTGCGCGCCGCGCTGCGCGAGGCGGAGGAGGAGACGGGCCTCGACCCCGCCGGCGTACAGATCTTCGGTGTGCTGCCGCGCCTCTACATCCCGGTGAGCGGTTTCGTCGTGACCCCCGTCCTCGGCTGGTGGAGATCCCCGAGCCCGTTCCGCGCCGTCGACCCGGCCGAGACCGCCCGCGTCTTCACGGTGCCCGTGGCGGATCTCACGGACCCGGCCAACCGCGCCACGACCGTCCACCCCAGCGGCCACCGCGGGCCGGCGTTCCTGGTCGCATCCGCCCTCGTGTGGGGCTTCACCGCCGGCGTCATCGACCGCATCCTCCACTTCGCCGGATGGGAGCGCCCCTGGGACCGGACCAGGCAGGTCCCGCTCGACTGGCGCTCATGACAGGCTGATGACTCCGCTCCGAGGCCGGCCGGGGTGGCCGGAGACGAATCTGCGAGGCTAATGACGGTGAACGTGCTGGACATCCTGTTGCTGGTCGCCGCCGTCTGGTTCGCGATCGTTGGCTACCGCCAGGGTTTCGTCGTCGGAATCCTGTCGGTGATCGGCTTCCTCGGCGGCGGCCTCGTCGCGGTCTACCTGCTTCCGCTCGCCTGGGGACCGCTGACGGGCGACGCCAAGGTCTCGACGACCGCCGCGATCGTCGCCGTCGTCATCGTCATCGTCTGTGCCTCCGTGGGCCAGGCCTTCACCACCCACCTCGGCAACAAGCTCCGCCGGCACATCACCTGGTCGCCCGCCCGCGCCCTGGACGCCACCGGCGGCGCCCTCGTCAACGTGGTGGCGATGCTGCTGGTGGCGTGGCTGCTCGGCTCCCTCCTCGCCCCCACCACCCTGCCGACCATCGGCAAGGAGGTGCGCGGCTCCAAGGTGCTGCTCGGAGTCGACCGGGTGCTGCCCGACCAGGCCGACACCTGGTTCGACGACTTCCGCTCCGTACTGGCGCAGAACGGCTTCCCGCAGGTCTTCAGCCCGTTCTCCAACGAGCCCATCACCGAGGTCCGCCCGCCGGACCCGGCGCTCGCGGGCAGCCCGGTGGCGGCCCGCGCCCAGAAGTCCATCGTCAAGGTCGTCGGTACGGCCCAGGGGTGCGGCAAGGTCCTCGAAGGGACCGGCTTCGTCTTCGCCGAGCGCCGTGTGATGACCAACGCCCACGTGGTGGGCGGGGTCGACGAACCGACCGTCCAGATAGGCGGTCAGGGACGGCTGTACGACGCGCGGGTGGTCCTGTACGACTGGCAGCGCGACATCGCCGTACTGGACGTACCGGACCTGCAGGCGACGCCGCTGCAGTTCACGGACACGGACGCGCGGAGCGGGGACGGCGCGATCGTCGCGGGCTTCCCGGAGAACGGCGCGTACGACGTCCGCTCCGCGCGCGTCCGCGGCCGGATCAACGCCAATGGCCCGGACATCTACCACCGCGACGAGGTGCGCCGCGATGTGTACTCGCTCTTCGCGACCGTCCGCCAGGGCAACTCCGGCGGCCCGCTGCTCACCCCGGAGGGCAAGGTCTACGGAGTCATCTTCGCGAGGTCCCTGGACGACGTGAACACCGGTTACGCCCTGACGGTCGACGAGATCCGCGAGGACATCGAGCGCGGCCGCACCGCCAACCAGCAGGTCGACAGCCAGGCCTGCGCGCTCTGAGACGGACTGCCGGGCTCAACCGTCCAGCTGAGCCCGGCGTTCAACCGTCCGGTTCGCGCACGCGCCCGGCGCCGGCCGAGCCCGGCGCTCAACCGCCCGGCCGAGCCCGGCAGTCCGTCGGTCCGCCAGTCCGGCTCAGTCGCGGGGATGCCGCAGCCGGGCCGAGACCCAGCGGGCACGGCGGCGCAGGATGAGCGAGATCCCGAGGCGGGGATCGGGCCCCTGGCCCTGCGGGCCGCTCCTCTGCGGGTTCGGCGCGGAAGCCGAGGCCGAGACCGAGCGGCGGTTGCGTGCTGCGTCAGCGTAGTCGTGCGTCCAGCCCATACCCGGACCTCTGCCCGGGCCCCAAGGTCGGTAACCGCTCGCGGCGCCGCCAATCGGCCTATGCGCGAGGCATTTGGCTGTTCGTAGGACAACCGTTCCCTCGTATTTCCGGTGCAACGTCCTACCGGTCGGGCTCGGGGTCCTTCAGCCAGTTGACGAGCTCCGTCGAGAAGGCCACCGGATCCTCCTCGTGCGGGAAGTGACCCAGCCCCTCGAAGAGTCTCCAGCGGTACGGCGCTTCCACGTACTCGCCCGAACCGGCCGCGCTGCGCGTCCGCATCACCGGGTCCAGCGCGCCGTGCAGGTGCAGCGTCGGCACCCGCACCGGCCGCTTCATGCGCCGGTTGAACTGGATGCCGTCCGGCCGGGCCAGCGACCGAACCATCCACCGGTACGGCTCGATCGAGCAGTGCGCCGTCGACGGGATGGTCATCGCCCGCCGGTACGCGGCGATCGCGTCCTCGTCCGGTTCGTCTGCCCCCGGCCCCGACCAGTCCCGGATCAGCCGGCCGACCAACGCCGCGTCGTCCGCGACGAGCTGACGCTCGGGCAGCCACGGCCGCTGGAAGCCCCATACGTACGCGTTGGCGCGGGTCTGCGCGAAGTCGGAGAGCATCGCCGAGCGCCACCGGCGGGGATGCGGCATGGAGGACACCGCCAGGCGCCGCACCAGCTTGGGCCGCATCACCGCCGCCGTCCACGCCAGGTAGCCGCCGAGGTCGTGCCCGACCAGCGCGGCGTCCGGCTCGCCCAGCGAACGCACCACACCGGTGATGTCGAGGGCCAGGTTGGCGGGGTCGTAACCGCGCGGCGTACGGTCGCTGCCGCCCACGCCCCGCAGGTCCATCGCCACGGCGCGGAAACCGGCGTCGGCGAGCGCCGGCAGCTGGTGGCGCCAGGTCCACCAGAACTGCGGGAAGCCGTGCAGCAGCAGCACCAGCGGCCCGTCGCCCATCTCGGCGATGTGGAAGCGCGCCCCATTGGCGGCCACGTCCCTGTGTGTCCAGGGACCATCAATCCGTACGGGACTGCTGCCAGGGCTGCCCGTGCTGCCCGCGCTGCTTTCAGGGACCGTCATGCGGACGAGCGTGCCACAACCTCGGCCTCACCCTTGACCGGAAGGGCGGGGGCGCCCGCGCCGCGCGGGTGCGGCTTGGCGTTGCCCAGCACCGCCGCCGACCGCTTCGCGGAGGCGATGGACCGCTCCGGCGGCTTGACCTTCTTGAACTTCGACACGGCCAGCAGCGCCGCCAGCGCCGCCAGTACCAGGTACGCGCCGCCCACGATCAGAAAGGACCACGCGAGGCCCAGTCCCAGGTTGTGGATGCCGTATGCGGCCGCGAAGCTCAGCACCGGCAGCGAGAAGAGCGCGAACACGCCCGCGATGCTGAGGGCCGCACCGCCCATCGCGCCGCGCTTGACGTCCTGACGCAGTTCGGCCTTGGCCAGCGCGATCTCGTCGTGCACGAGCGCGGACAGCTCGGTGGTCGCCGAAGCGACCAGTTGGCCGAGGCTGCGGTCCGTGCCAGCCGCGCCGAATGCACCGTTGCCGGCGGGGTTGCTCATCGTCTCGCTCCCTCTTCTCTCCTACGGTCCGACCTCAGATCATGCCGGACCGTCGCCGTCCCTGCGCGTTGCCCCCGCCACTTCGGCCTCTGCGGCGGCCGCTTCGGCCGCCCGCCGCCGGTGGTCGGCGGCCTTCTTCTCGTACAGCTCGGCCATTCTCAGGTGGTACGCGGGGTCCCCGATCTCGTACACGTCCGGCACACCGCTGAGGTCCTCGTCGCGCTCCTCCTCCTCGAGCAGCGCCTGGTACCTGCGCACCCGCAGCTTCAGCAGGACCGAGGCGAGTACGGCGGCGATGAGGGAGCCCATCAGGACCGCCGCCTTGACCTCGTCGGTCTGCGCCGCGTCCCCGGCGAAGGCGAGCTCGCCGATGAGGAGCGAGACGGTGAAGCCGATCCCGGCGAGCGTGGCGACGGCGAAGAGGTCCGCCCAGGCCAGGTCCTCGTTGAGCGACGCCCTGGTGAAGCGGGCGGTCAGCCACGTACCGCCGAAGATGCCGACGGCCTTGCCGATCACCAGGCCGAGCACCACACCGAGCGTCACGGGCTGGGTGAAGACGTCGCCCAGCGCGTCGCCGGAGACGGACACCCCCGCCGAGAACAGTGCGAACAGCGGCACGGCCAGGCCGGCCGACACCGGGCGCACCAGGTGCTCGATGTGCTCGCCGGGGGAGTGCTCCTCGCCCTCGCGGCGCAGGCAGCGCAGCATCAGGCCCATGGCGACGCCGGCGATGGTGGCGTGGACGCCGCTGTTGTACATCAGGCCCCAGATGACGAGCGCCAGCGGTACGTACACGTACCAGCCGCGTACGCCCTTGCGCAGCAGGAACCAGAAGACGACGAGGCCGGCGACCGCGCCGCCGAGCGCCGCGAAGTTCAGGTCGTCGGTGAAGAAGACCGCGATGATCAGGATCGCGAAGAGGTCGTCGACGACGGCGAGCGTGAGGAGGAAGGCGCGCAGCGCGGACGGCAGCGAGGTGCCGATGACCGCCAGGACGGCGAGGGCGAAGGCGATGTCGGTGGCGGTGGGCACGGCCCATCCGGCGAGGGAGCCGCCGCCCGCGGCGTTGGTCACGACGTAGACGAGGGCGGGGGCGATCATGCCGCAGAGCGCGGCGACCACGGGCAGGGCGGCGGCCTTCGGGTCGCGCAGTTCACCCGCGACGAGTTCGCGCTTGAGCTCGACACCGGCGACGAAGAAGAAGATCGCGAGCAGGCCGTCGGCGGCCCAGTGCTGGAGGGAGAGGTTCAGGCCGAGCGCGGCCGGGCCTATGTGGAAGTCGCGGACCGTCTCGTAGCTCGCGCTGATCGGGGTGTTCGCCCAGACCAGGGCGGCGATGGCGGCGAGCAGGAGGAGGACGCCGCCGACGGTCTCGGCGCGCAGCGCGTCCGCGACGAACGTCCGCTCGGGGAAGGGCAGCCGATCGAGGAACTTCCGGGCGGCGGACGGGGGTGCGGGGGAGTGGGACGGCTGGGGCGCGGCCACGGGGGACCTCCGGTCGGTACGGCGGCGGGCAGGACGAAACACCTGCCGACCAGACTTCCCGGCGCACCCTTTATCGCTTTGTTGACGTGATCCTTACCCTAACGCGTGCATGCGAAGAGGGCACCCGGCGCGGACGGTGCGCCGAGTGCCCTCCTGCTGCCCGCTGTGTGCCGGGTCAGTCCTCGCTGGAGGCGGCGGGCAGCTTGGACTGGATCAGCTCCATGACGGACGAGTCGGTCAGGGTGGTGACGTCACCCAGCTCCCGGTTCTCCGCCACGTCGCGCAGCAGACGACGCATGATCTTGCCGGAGCGGGTCTTGGGCAGCTCGGCGACCGGGAGGATCCGCTTCGGCTTGGCGATCGGGCCGAGGGTGGCGCCCACGTGGTTGCGCAGGTCGGCGACGAGGGTGTCGTCCTCGCTCGCGGTGCCGCGCAGGATCACGAACGCGACGATGGCCTGGCCGGTCGTCTCGTCGGCCGCGCCGACGACCGCCGCCTCGGCGACCTTCGGGTGCGAGACGAGCGCGGACTCGACCTCGGTGGTGGAGATGTTGTGGCCGGAGACGAGCATGACGTCGTCCACCCGGCCGAGCAGCCAGATGTCGCCGTCGTCGTCCTTCTTGGCACCGTCGCCGGCGAAGTACCTGCCCTCGAACCGCGACCAGTAGGTGTCGGTGAAGCGCTGGTCGTCGCCCCAGATGGTGCGGAGCATGGACGGCCACGGCTCGGTCAGGACGAGGTAGCCGCCTCCGCCGTTGGGTACTTCGTTCGCGTCGTCGTCGACGACGGTGGCGGAGATGCCGGGCAGCGGGCGCTGGGCCGAGCCGGGCTTGGTCTCGGTGACGCCCGGCAGCGGCGAGATCATCATCGCGCCGGTCTCGGTCTGCCACCAGGTGTCCACGATCGGCGTCTTGCCGGCGCCGATGTTCTCCCGGTACCAGATCCACGCCTCCGGGTTGATCGGCTCGCCGACCGACCCGAGCACGCGGAGGCTGGACAGGTCGAACTTGGCGGGGATGTCGTCGCCCCACTTCATGAACGTACGGATCGCGGTCGGCGCGGTGTAGAGGATCGTGACCCCGTACTTCTGCACGATCTCCCAGAACCGGCCCTGGTGCGGCGTGTCCGGCGTGCCCTCGTACATGACCTGCGTCGCGCCGTTGGCCAGCGGCCCGTAGACGATGTACGAGTGGCCCGTCACCCAGCCGATGTCGGCGGTGCACCAGTAGACGTCGGTCTCCGGCTTGAGGTCGAAGACGGCGTGGTGCGTGTAGGCCGCCTGGGTGAGGTAGCCGCCGGAGGTGTGCAGGATGCCCTTGGGCTTCCCGGTCGTGCCGGAGGTGTAGAGGATGAAGAGCGGGTGCTCGGCGTCGAACGCCTCGGGCGTGTGCTCGGTCGACTGGCGGCCCACGACGTCGTGCCACCACAGGTCGCGGCCCTCGGTGAAGGCGGTGTCCTGGCCGGTACGGCGGACCACGAGCACATGCTCCACCTGCGGGCACCTGGTCACGGCTTCGTCGATGGCCGGCTTCAGCGCGGACGGCTTGCCGCGCCGGTAGCCGCCGTCGGCGGTGATGACCAGCTTGGCGTCGGCGTCCTGGATACGGGACGCGACGGCGTCGGCCGAGAAGCCGCCGAAGACGACGGAGTGCGCGGCGCCGATGCGGGCGCAGGCCAGCATCGCGACGGCGGCCTCGGGGATCATCGGCATGTACACCGCGACCCGGTCCCCCTTGCGGACCCCGAGCTCGGTCAGCGCGTTGGCCGCCTTGGACACCTCGTCCTTGAGCTGGGCGTAGGTCAGAGCCCGGCTGTCGCCCGGCTCGCCTTCGAAGTGGATGGCGACGCGGTCGCCGTGACCCGCCTCGACATGGCGGTCCACACAGTTGTACGCGACGTTGAGCTTGCCGTCGGCGAACCACTTCGCGAAGGGCGGGTTGGACCAGTCGAGGGTCTCCGTCGGCTCGGTGGCCCAGCTCAGTCGCCGCGCCTGCTCGGCCCAGAACCCGAGCCTGTCCGCCTTGGCCTGCTCGTACGCGTCCGCCGTCACATTGGCGTTCGCGGCCAGCTCGGCGGGCGGAGCGAAGCGCCGCTCCTCCTTCAGCAGGTTGGCCAAGCTCTCGTTGCTCACGACATCTCCCATTCCCAGGGCGTCCGATGTGTCCCAGCCCATACCTCATCAGCCCGGTGCCCGGGATGACAAGGGTTTCCCGAGCATTGGTTTAGACCTGTTGGTGTCTGAGGCGGGGCGTCGGTGTGGTTCCCCTTCCCCGGGCGGCGGGGAGGAGGAACCACACCGACGTGCACGGCCGCCGGCCGCCGGAGGTTCACCCGGCGGGGCCGTGGCCCTGCCCCTGGCCATGGCGGAGCGCCACCGGAACGGGACCGGTCATGCCGGTGCTTCCTCCCGGCGCGTGGCGGTCACGGGGTCGAAGACCTCGTCGAACCCGTCCGAGCCCGACAGCAGGTACGCCTGCGCCTCGCCGACGTGGAAGTACATGCCGTGGAGCTCCAGCGTTCCCTCGGCCAGCCGGCGTGCCACCGACTCGTGGGCCTTCAGGTGCTCCAGCTGCTGGACCACGTTGGTCAGGCACAGCTGCTCGACCGCGTCCGCCGGCAGACGGCCGGAGAGCCGCGCCCAGGTGCGGTGCTTGCTCTTCATACGGTCCACGCTCGGCTGCGCGTGCCGCAGCCAGCGCCGCAGCGGAGTTTGCGCCGCCTGCGAGGTCCCGGGCGGGGCGTTCAGCAGCGTCTGCATCGCGCCGCAGCCGGAGTGGCCGCACACGGTGATGGACTGCACCTGCAGCACGTCGACCGCGTACTCGATCGCGGCCGCCACCGAGTCGTCCCCGGACTCCTCCCCCGGCAACGGCACCAGGTTGCCCACGTTCCGCACGGTGAACAGATCGCCCGGCCCGCTCGCCGTGATCATGCTGGTCACCAGACGGGAGTCGGCGCAGGTGAGGAAGAGCTGCGATGGCCGCTGCCCGTCGCGCGCGAGCCGCGCCAGCTCGTCCCGCACCAGCGGGGCGGTGTTGCGCTGGAAGGAGCTGAGCCCGCTGGCCAGTTGGCAGCCGGTCGGACCCGACGCGTCCGCCACGGTGCCCGCCGGCTCGGGCCGGTCGGTATCCGGGTGCTCGCCGCAGTGGTGGTTGCGCCACGCGGTCCAGGGCCGGCAGCAGGCGTCCGTACCCGAGCCGAGCTCCCCGATCCGCACCCCGGAACGCCCGGCCACCTCGACCTGCCCGCCCCGCGCCAGGTGCGTCATCTGCCAGTCCTGCAGCGTTTCGTAGGCCGCGTGGTCCATGAAGGACCCGTCCAGCTCGACGACGACGTACGCGCCCTGCGGGATCTGGTGCAGCGCCCGGCTCAGCCGGGGCACGGCGAGGAACGTCAACTGCCCGCGCACCCGCACCCGCACGGCGTCGTCCTTGCTCTTCACGGTGATGCGGGTCTTGGACAGCCGGTGCAGCGCGAGGCCCGTGGCCGTCACGATGCCGAGCGCCACGCCCTCCAGGATGCCGATCAGCACGACACCGGCCACCGTCACCGCGTAGACGATGACCTCGCGGTGGCGGGTGACGCTGCGGATGTGGGTGATGCTGACCATCTGGATGCCGACGATCATCACGAGCGCGGCGAGCGCCGGCAGCGGAATCAGGTCCAGGACGGGCACGAGGAAGAGGGCGGCCAGCACCACCCAGAGGCCGTGCAGCATCGTGGAGTTGCGGCTGATGGCGCCCGCCGACACGTTGGCGACGCTGCGCACCGCGACACCGGCGACCGGCAGACCCCCCAGAGCCCCGGAGACGATGTTCGCCGCTCCCTGCCCGGCCAGCTCGCGGTCGAGGTTCGAGCGCGGCACATGGACCTTGGGCTCCTTGCGGGCGGCCACCAGCTTGTCGACGGCCACGGCGGAGAGCAGGGACTGGACACTGGTGACGAGCGCGATGGTCAGTACGCCGGCGGCGATGCCGAGCGCCGGCCCCTCGGGCAACCCGGGCAGGGCGTGACTGCTCCAGGAGGGCAGGTCCACGCGCGGCACGCGCATCCCGGAGACGACGGCCAGCAGCGTCGCCGCCGCCACGGCGGCCAACGCGGCGGGCACCTTCCGCAGGAGCCGGCCGGCGGTACCCGGGATCCGTGGCCACAGCAGCAGGAGAACGATGGTGAGGGCGCTTACGGACAGCCCTGCCAGATGGAGGTCCAGCAACTGGGCGGGCAGGCCGAGGGCGTTGTCCACGGCCGAGCTCTGCGGCGTACCGCCGAGGACGACATGGAGCTGGGCCAGGGCGATCGTCGTCCCGATGCCCGCCACCATGCCGTGCACGATCGCCGGGGAGACGGCCAGCGCGGAACGGGCCACGCGCAGCGTGGCAAGGCCGAGTTGACCGATTCCCGCGAGGACGGTGATCGCGCAGGTGGTGCGCCAGCCGTACTTCTGGATCAACTCGGCGGTGACGAGGGTCAGTCCGGCGGCCGGTCCGCTCACCTGGAGCGGCGAACCGCCGAGCCGGCCGACGACGATGCCGCCGACCGCGGCCGCGACCAGGCCGGCCTGGAGCGGCGCGCCGGTGGCGAGCGCGATGCCGAGGGAGAGCGGCAGCGCGATGAGGAAGACGACGATGGACGCGGACAGGTCGTTACCCGCGATGTGGAACCGGCCGCGGAGGCGGGACCGGCGCGGCGCGCGGAACCGGCCGTCGCCGGGCGGGCTGTGGGGTTGCTGGGGTGGGGATGGTGCGTCACCGTCCGCGCTGGACGTACGGCCAGAACGGGACAGGCGCGGGGGGATGCAGGCGGTCATGGTTCCCATGTCCTCCGGGGCGGCGCGGTCGCGGTACGTGCGAATCGAACGAACGTGTGGGGGTCGCGGCCGTGTGTCACGGCGGCCGTGGGCTACGGCGCTAAGTAGCGGGTTTGCCAACTCTCAGTAAATTGATCGTAATGCAGAGTAAAGATTCAGGCATGACTTTCGGGGCAAATAGTGCAGTGATTCACCTGATTCAGTGATTAATCGTTCTAGTACGGCTTGTCATACATTCACACTCACGCCCGCGATGCGAGGTTGACGGCGCTCTCACCAGACCCCTGGGCCCCTGGGAGCACTCGCAAGCACCCGTAAGCACAGAAGGGCGGGCGGATGATGGCCGTCACGAAGAGGTTCACTGTCGGTACGGCCGCGGCCGCTGCCGCGACCGCGGCGGCGCTCGTCGCCGGGCTGACCGGATGCGGCGGCTCCGATGAGGCCGCCCGCACCGAGGGCGCCCCCGGCCCGAAGAAGGCGGCGGCCCCCAAGAACACGGTCCGGCTCATCGGTGACGGCTCCACGGCCTTCACCGGCGCCCAGCCCGGCCTGCGCAAGGCGGAGCGCCTGAAGCCCGGTCAACGGCCGCCGCAGTTCGTCGTCTTCTCCTGGGACGGCGCCGGCGAGGACAGCCAGAAGCTGTTCTCGCACTTCCGCAAGGTGGGCAAGAAGTACGGCGCGACGATGACGTACTTCCTCAGCGGCGTCTACCTGCTGCCGGAGGAGAAGGCGGCGCTCTACGACCCACCCGGACACGCGCCCGGCCGCTCCGACATCGGCTTCAACGACCGCGAGGGCATCCGCGACACCGTGCGCCAGCTGCGCGGCGCCTGGCAGGAGGGCAACGAGATCGGCACCCACTTCAACGGCCACTTCTGCGGGCCGGAGACAGGGGTGGGCACCTGGTCGGTCGACGACTGGAAGAGCGAGATCGCCCAGGCCAAGGCCTTCGTCAAGAACTGGAAGACCAACTCCGGCCTCACCGCGGAGCAGCCACTGCCGTTCGACTACGACAAGGAGCTCATCGGCGCCCGTACCCCCTGCCTGGAGGGCCGGGAGAACTTCGTACGCGCCGCGAGCGAGCTGGGCTGGCGCTACGACACCAGCGGCATCAACAACCAGATCTGGCCGGAGAAGGAGGGCGGGCTCTGGGACCTGGGCCTGCAGATGATCCCCGTCCCGGGGCGGCAGTTCGAGACGCTGTCGATGGACTACAACTTCATGGTCAACCAGTCCGGTACCGCCAAGGGCGCCCCCTCGATGCACGCCTACTGGGGCGACCAGTTCCGCGACGGCATGCTTCAGGCCTTCGACCGCGCGTACCACGGAAACCGTGCTCCGCTGATCATCGGCAACCACTTCGAGTCGTGGAACGGCGGCACGTACATGCGCGCCGTCGAGGAGACGATCGCGCAGGTCTGCGGCCGGCAGGAGGTGCGCTGCGTCTCCTTCCGGCAGCTCGCCGACTGGCTGGACGCGCAGGACCCCGCCGTACTGGCGAAGCTGCGCACCCTGAAGGTCGGGGAGGCGCCGAAGGGCGGCTGGGCGGAGTTCCTCGCCGCCCGCCCGGCCGCCCCGGCGGCCTCACCCGTCAAGGCCCGTCAGGCGGGCTGAACGGCGCCGATCCCCTCACGCAGGACGAAGGCGGGGTCGACCTGGGCCGCCAGGTCGGCGCCCGTCTTCGCGTTGCCCCAGCTTTCGGCGTTCTTGAGGTGGAAGTGCACCATTTGGCGCGTGTAGCGCTCCCAGTCGCGGTGCCCGTACGCGTCCGCCACCGCCCGGTGGAGCGTCCGCAGTGCCGCCTGGTTGTCGGACTCCAGCAGCTCGAACCGGGCCGGACGGCCCTTCTCCATCGCGCGCACCCAGTCGGAGTGGCCGACCGTCACCAGCAGGTCGTCGCCGACCTCCTCGCGCAGGAAGTCCACGTCGTCCAGGCCCTGCACCTTGTTGCCGACGACCCGCAGTGCGACGCCGAAGTCGCGGGCGTACTCCTTGTACTGGCGGTAGACGGACACACCCTTGCGGGTCGGCTCGGCCACCAGGAACGTCATGTCGAAGCGGGTGAACATGCCGGACGCGAAGGAGTCCGAGCCGGCCGTCATGTCGACGACCACGTACTCGTCGGGTCCGTCGACCAGGTGGTTGAGACACAGCTCCACCGCCCCGACCTTCGAGTGGTAGCAGGCGACCCCGAGGTCCGTCTCGGTGAAGGGGCCCGTCGCCATCAGCCTGATCTCCCCGTGGTCCAGCCGTACGGGGCGGGCGCAGGCGTCGTAGACGGGGTTGTCCTCGCGGACCCGCAGCAGGCGCGAACCTTCGCCCGGCGGGGTGGTCTTGATCATCGTCTCGGCGGACGCGATCCGGGGATTCGCACCCCGCAGGTACTCCTTGATCAGGGGCAGGTGCGCACCCATCGCGGGCAGCGCGGCGGCCTCGGACTCGTCCAGACCGAGCGCGGTGCCCAGGTGCTGGTTGATGTCGGCGTCGACGGCGATGACGGGTGAACCGGTGGTGGCGAGGTGGCGGATGAAGAGCGAGGACAGCGTGGTCTTGCCGCTGCCGCCCTTCCCAACGAAAGCGATCTTCATATTCATATAGGGTAGCGGTGGGTAGCGACGCGATTGCGACACGTTGTGGCGCGTATGAGGCTCGCCACTCGACGGTGGGGCGCCAGGTGCGGGCGCGTAGCCTCCCTACTTATGAGTACGAGTGCCGCTGACCCCTTGGCCGCCCTGGGTGCCCTGCCGGGCGTGCCCGATGCCGTGGAGTCCGTACGCAAGGCCGTCGACCGCGTCTACGGCCATCGGGTGATGCGCCGCCGGAGCAGCGAGATCACCTCCGAGGCCGCGCTGCGCGGCGCCCGCGCGTCGGCGGCGCTGGCGGGCGCCGACTGGGCGCTGGAGGAGGTACGCCGGCGCACGGACTTCAGCGGTGACGCGGAGGCCCGGACGGTCGGAGCGGCGCTGCGCCTGGGCGCCGAGGCGGGTCAGCTGCTGTCCATCTGGCGGCAGTCGCCGCTGCGCGTGCTGGCGCGGCTGCACCTGGTGGCGGCCGGCGACCCGGGTGACGTGGGTGCCTCCGGCGGGTCCGCGGCCGCGGTCGGCAGGCCTCGGCAGGAGGGCGAGACCGTTGACGAGCCGCTGATCCGGGCGCCGTTGCCGGACGCCGCCGAGGCCGTCGGCCGGCTGGAGGGGCTGGCGGACCTGCTCATCGCGGGCAGCTCGGCTCCGGCGCTGGTGACGGCCGCGGTCGTGCACGGCGAGCTGCTGGCGCTGCGGCCCTTCACCACGTACAGCGGCCTGGTGGCGCGGGCGGCCGAGCGCATCGTGCTGATCGGCAGCGGGCTGGACCCGAAGGCGATCTGCCCCGCGGAGGTGGGCCACGCCGAGCTGGGGCGGGAGGCGTACGTGGCGGCCTTCGACGGCTATCTGTCCGGAACGCCGGACGGCATGGCGGCGTGGATCGCGCACTGCGGGCGCGCGGTGGAGCTCGGCGTGCGCGAGTCGACGGCGGTCTGCGAGGCGCTCCAGCGCGGCGCCGCTTAGAAGCTGGGAGAAGGGTTGCGGCGGTACCGATATCGGTACCGCCGCTGGCACGTCCGCCGGGTTACCATGCGTCCTCGATATGTGCCCATCAGGCGGGGTGCTTTGCCCGACGCCTGGTGCGGCTGGCCCGTAATCGACGGGTCGACGTCGCGTGGGTGCTCGGCTTCTGTGCTTCGGTCCGTGGGGCCTTCTTGCTTAACAGGTGATCCTTTCGGAGCCTCTGGTCTCGCGGGCCGTTACCTCCTTTGTACTCCCGTCGGGGAGGAAGCGAAAGCCCTGGCTCCGCTTATTGGTTTTTCTTATCAAGCAGGGGCGAAGCGGGCGCACCTAAGGCCATCTGGCCGCGGTCTATGCCGACTGCCGCCGCCGGCTCGCGTACCAGACGAGCCCGGCCGTGGCCGCCGCCGCGCCCACCGCCGCCGCCGCGACCAGCGCCGGGCGGGGCGGCATCCGCAGTGCGGGCAGTCGCTGCTTGAGCCGCACCGGGCGGGTGAAGACGAGAACCGGCCAACCTCGGGCTGCCGCCTCGCGACGCAGTGCACGGTCCGGGTTGACCGCGTACGGGTGCCCGACGGTCTCCAGCATGGGTACGTCGGTGGCGGAGTCGCTGTACGCGTAGCAGCGCGACAAGTCGTACCCCTCCGACTCGGCCAGCTCCCGGATCGCCTCCGCCTTCGTCGGGCCGTAGGCGTAGTACTCGACCTCTCCGGTGAAGCAGCCGTCCTCGCCGACGACCATGCGGGTCGCCACGACCCGGTCCGCCCCGAGGAGCTCCCCGATCGGCTCGACGACCTCGGCACCGGACGTGGAGACGATCACCACGTCCCGGCCGGCGGCGTGGTGTTCCTCGATGAGCGAGGCGGCCTCGTCGTAGATGATCGGGTCGATCAGGTCGTGCAGGGTCTCGGCGACCAGTTCTTTGACCTGCTGGACGTTCCAGCCTTTGCAGAGTGCGGAGAGGTACTCCCGCATCCGCTCCATCTGATCGTGATCGGCGCCCCCCGCGAGGAAGACGAACTGGATGTAGGCAGTCCGCAGGACGGCGCGGCGGTTGATCAGGCCGCCTTGGTAGAAGGACTTGCTGAAGGTCAGAGTCGATGACTTCGCAATGACCGTCTTGTCCAGGTCAAAGAAGGCTGCGGTGCGCGGCAAGGAGTGGTTTTCCACGAGCCTGAGCATAGGTGCCCGCCATTCGGCGTACGCTGGGGCGCGTGGGTTTGCCTGAGAGGGCTCTCGGGTACACCATGGAAGTCACGGATCGTTCGCGACCGTGCTAACCCGGTCCGACTCCTCCCCCCCCGAGTCGGCCGGAGAAGACGACCCCCGCTCTCCCCCCCGGCGGGGGTCGTCGCATGTCCGGACGCGTTTTCGCACGTCGGGCCCCCTTGGCTGCGCTCATGCCGCCCTCCTCCGTGTCTCGGTCGCGCCCGTCCCCGACTCGATGCGTTCCTCACTCAGAGTAGCGGAAGTGCTGCGCTCCGGAAGTCGCTGGTATGGGCGAACGGGATATTCACAAGTGGCGAGTTGTCCACAGTTTCCGAGCAAGATCCACTTCTTTTCCGGAAGCCGTGCACGGTGATTCCAGCCGCGAAGTCCGCGGTCGGCGGGATTCAACGGATCTCGCCTCGCGTACGAACACCGTCGAAGGTGACGCGGAGACGGTGCGGAGGGTCCGCGAACGCGCCGCGAACATCGCGCGAATGAACGCCGCGACGACGCCTGCGCAAGGCCGGACGAAGTACGGGCGAAGTGCGGGCGGAGCGGCGGACGAAGTGCGGGACGAAGACCCGGCGAAGACCGGGATGAAGAGCTGGGTGAAGACAGTGAGCAGGGGGCGGAATTATGGCCGGATCACACACATCCGACGGAGCGCCGGCATCCGACGCGCGGCAGGCCGGGCCGCTGATCATCACGGAGGACGCGGAGCTCCTCGACGACCTGCTGCGGCTGTGCGCCGCGGCCGGCGCGCACCCGGAGGTCCACCCCACGGTGCCGGAGCACCGGGCGGCCTGGGAGAGCGCCCCGCTGATCCTGGTGGGGGACGACGCGGCCGTCGGGTGCCGCGGGGCCACACGCCGGAGCGGCGTCCTGCTCGTCGGCCATGACCAGGACGATCCCGGGGTGTGGCGGCGCGCGGTGGAGATCGGCGCCGACTGCGTGCTGCGGCTGCCCGACGCGGAGAGCTGGCTCGTCGACCGGATCGCGGACGTGGCGGAGGGCGTGGGGCGACAGGCGCTCACCGTCGGGGTGATCGGCGGCCGGGGCGGTGCGGGGGCGTCGACGCTGGCCTGCGCGCTGGCGGTCACCGCGGCCCGTGGTGGGCGCCGCACGATGCTCGTGGACGGCGACCCGCTGGGCGGCGGCCTCGACGTGCTGTTCGGCGGCGAGCAGGCGGAGGGGCTGCGATGGCCTGATTTCGCCGCCTCCAAGGGCCGGGTCGCGGCCGGGGCGTTGGAGGAGTCCCTGCCCTCCCTGCGGGGCCTGCGGGTGCTCAGCTGGGACCGGGGCGACGCCGTGACGATCCCACCCGAGGCGATGCGGTCGGTGCTCGCGGCGGCACGCAGGCGCGGTGGCGTGGTCGTCGTCGACCTGCCGCGCCGGATCGACGAGGCCACCGCGGAGGCGCTGGCGCAACTGGACCTCGGTCTGCTGGTCGTACCCGCTGAGCTGCGCGCCGTCGCGGGCGCAAAGCGGGTGGCGTCGGCGGTCGGCATGGTCCTGCGGGATCTTCGGGCCGTGGCACGCGGACCGTACGCCGCGGGGGTGGACGAACAGTGGATCGCCGATGTGCTCGGGCTGCCGCTCGCCGGTGAACTGCCCCTGGAACCGGGACTCATGGCCGACCTCGACGCGGGTGTCCCGCCGGGCGACGGCGCGCGCAGCCCGCTGGGGCGGTTCTGCACGGCGTTCTGGGAGCGCGCACTCGCCGGGGAGGGGGTGTCATGACGGCGGGCCTGCTGGAATCCGTACGTCGCCGGCTCGCGGAGAGCGGCTCGGAACCGACCCCGGCCGGAGTGGCGGCGGCCCTGCGGGCGCAGGGCAGGTTGCTGGGCGACGCCGAAGTGCTCGGAGCCGCCGAGGAGTTGCGGTCCGAGCTCGTCGGCACGGGTCTGCTGGAACCGTTGCTGACCGATCCCGCGGTGACGGACGTCCTGGTGTCGGCGCCGGACCGGGTGTGGGTGGACCGGGGCGGTGGGCTGGAGCTGACGGACGTGGCCTTCCCGGACGCGGCGGCCGTGCGCAGGCTGGCGCAGCGGCTCGCCGCGGTGGCCGGCCGGCGGCTGGACGACGCCCGGCCCTGGGTGGACGCCCGCCTGCCGGACGGGACGCGGATGCACGCGGTGCTGCCCCCGGTGGCGGTCGGTTCGACGTGTCTGTCGCTGCGGGTGGTCCGGCCGCGCGCGTTCTCCGTGCGGGAGTTGGTCTCGGCCGGGACGGTGCCGCCGGGCGGGGACCGGCTGCTGCGGGCGCTGGTGGAAGCCCGCGTCTCGTACCTGATCAGCGGCGGGACCGGGTCCGGCAAGACGACGCTGCTGTCGACCCTGCTGGGTCTGGTCGGTGAGGGCGAGCGGATCGTACTGGCCGAGGACTCGGCCGAGTTGCGGCCCGACCATCCGCACGTGGTGCGGCTGGAGGCGCGGCCGCCGAACCAGGAGGGCGCCGGCCGGGTGACCCTGCGGGACCTGGTGCGGCAGGCGCTGCGGATGCGACCGGACCGGCTGGTGGTGGGCGAGGTGCGGGGAGCCGAGGTGACCGACCTGCTGGCCGCTCTGAACACCGGCCACGAGGGCGGCTCTTGCACCGTCCACGCCAACACCGCGGCCGATGTGCCGGCGCGGCTGGAGGCGCTCGGCACGGCGGCGGGGCTCGACCGGGCGGCGCTGCACAGCCAGCTGGCGGCCGGCCTGTCGGTGGTGCTGCACCTGGCGCGCGACCGGGGCGGGCGGCGGCGGATCGCCGAGGTGCATGTGCTGGAGCGGGACCACCAGGGACTGGTGGTGACGGTGCCCGCGCTCCGGTGGGGCGCGGACGGGTTCCTGTACGAGCGGGGCTGGGAGCGGTTGCGGTCGCTGATCGGAGGTGCGCGGTGGTGACGGGACAGCCGGTGTACGCGGCGGCGGTCTGCGCCGGTGCGGCGGCGTGGCTCCTCATGGAGCGGCAGCGCGGTCTGCGGCGGACGCGGCTGCTGTTCGCCGGAGCGGGAGGGGAGGCATTCGCGGAAGGAGGCGCCGGGGAGCCCGCGCCCTGGTCCTGGCGGCGCTGGTGGCCGGCGCTGCGGCTGCGACGCGAATGGCTCTGCCTTGCGGCGGGCGGTCTGCTCGCGGTGCTCGGGGCCTCCGTACTGCCACTGCTGGCGGGCGGCGCGGCGGTGCCGCTGGTGCGGCGGCGGCTCGCGGCCCGCGAGCGCGCCAGGGCACGAGACCGGCGGGCTGAGGCGGTGATCGCGCTGTGCGGGGCCGTCGCGGCCGAGCTGCGCGCCGGATGGCAGCCGGGGCAGGCCCTGCGCTTCGCGGCCGGCTCCACGGGCGCGCTGGGTTCCGAGGAGGCCGCTGTCCTGGCGGCGGCGCGGTTCGGCGGCGACGTCCCGGAGGCCCTTCGGCGGGTGGCCCGGGAGGACGGCGCGGACGGGCTCGCCGGGATGGCTGCCTGCTGGCAGGTGGCGGCGGACGGCGGCGCCGGACTGGCGGCCGGCCTCGACCGGTTGGAGGCGGCCCTGCGGGAGCGGCGCGACCAGCGCGAGCGGCTGCGGGCGCAGCTGGCGGGCGCCTGGGCCACGGTAGGACTGCTGGCCGTCCTGCCGGTCGTGGGGCTGGCCATGGGCTGGGCCATGGGGGCCGATCCGCTGCGGGTGCTCCTGCACACTCCGGCGGGCGCGGGCTGCCTCGTCGTGGGCGGGCTGCTGGAGGCGGCGGGGCTGTGGTGGGCCGGCCGGATCGTACGGGCCGGGGAGGAGCCGTGAACGCCGAGTTCTTCCACAGGCTGGGGACGGCGCTCGCGCTCGCCGCCGCCGCGGTCTGGGCGGTGTGGTCGGTGGCGGCCCTGCGCCGTGAGCGCCGGGGGCGCGGGCGGATGGCCGCGCTGCTGGAGGCGCGCTGCACCCGGCGTCCGTCACGGCGACCGCTGTACGGGGCGTGGGCGCGGCGCTGGACGGCGCCCGTGGCCGCGGCCCTCGCCGGATACGTCCTGGTGGAGGGGCTCGTCGGCGGCGTGGTGGCGGTCGCGTGCGCCTATGGCGTACGGCGCTGGCAGCGGCGCCCGAGACGGCTGTCCGACGACGGGCGGGCGGCACAGGGCTTGCCGTTGGCGGCGGACCTGCTGGCGGCGTGCCTGTCGGCGGGTGCGGGGCCGCGCGAGGCGGCCGAGGCGGTCGGCGAGTGCCTGGGCGGCCCCGTCGGGGAGCGGCTGGCCCGTACGGCCGCCGAGCTGCGGCTGGGCGGCGAACCGGCCGAGGCGTGGGGCGGGTTCGCCGCGATACCGGGCGCCCAGGGGCTGGCCCGCTGTCTGGAGCGGGCGTCGGCCTCGGGCGCACCCGCCGCCGACGCGGTGTCCCGGCTCGCCGCCGGGCTGCGCGCGGAACGGGAGCGGTCGGCGGCGGCCCGGGCCCAGCGGGCCCAGGTGCTGATCACCGCGCCGGTGGGTCTGTGCTTCCTGCCCGCGTTCCTCGCGGTCGGGGTGGCGCCGGTGCTCGTGGGACTGGCCGGCGGATTGCTGTGAACGGGTGAACTTCGATTCGACGCAAGGGGGACTGTGATGTGGAAGCGGTTGAAGGCCGGGCTCGCCCGGCTGCGCGGGGACGCGGGCATGACTACGTCCGAGTACGCGATGGGGACGCTGGCGGCCTGCGCCTTCGCGGCGGTGCTCTACAAGATCGTCACGAGCGACGCGGTGTCGGGGCGGCTGGAGTCGGTGATCGGGAGGGCGCTCGATGCGCAGTTCTGAAGCCGCGCCCGCCGTCGGCGACCGGGGCTTCGCGCCCGCCGTCGGTGACCGGGGCTCCGTGACCGCCGAGGCGGCGGTGGCGGTGCCGGCGCTGGTGGCCTTCACGATGGCGCTGATCTGGGCGCTGGCGGCGGCCGCCGCGCAGATCCAGTGCGTGGACGCGGCACGGGCCGGGGCGCGGGCGGCGGCCCGCTCGGAGCCCCGCGAAACCGCCGTGGCGGCCGCCCGCTCGGCGGCCCCGACGGGGGCGCGTGTGTCGATGGAGCGGGCCGGGGAGCTGTGGCGGGTACGGGTGGAGGCCCCGGCGCCGGGGCCGGGCACGCTCGCCCTGACCCTGCGCGCGGAGGCGGCCGCGCTCGCCGAGGACACCGTGGGGGTGGAGCCGTGAGGAGACCGGCCCGGTCGCCGGCCCCGGCGGATGCCGGGAGCGCGTGCCGCCGCGAGGACCGGGGCGAGGTGCGGGGCGCCGCCGACCCGGCCCGGTCGCCGGACCCGGCGGATGCCGGGAGCGCGTGGCGCCGCGAGGACCGGGGCAAGGTGAGGGGCGCCGCCGACCGGGGTGTCGCCACCGTGTGGGTCGTCATGGCGGCGAGCGTGCTGTGCACGGTCTTCGCGGTGGTCCTGGCCCTGGGCCAGGCCGTGGCCGCCCGGCACCGGGCGGGTGGAGCGGCCGATCTGGCCGCCCTCGCGGCGGCCGACCTGGCCCTGTGGGGCGGCGAGCACGCCTGCGCCGCGGCGGCCCGGGTCGCCCGCGCCCAGCAGGCCGAGGTGGTGCGGTGCGCCGTGCGCGGCGAGATCGCCGAGGTGACCGCACGGGCCCGTTTCGGGCCGTACGCGCCGCAGGTCAGGTCGCGGGCGGGGCCTCCTCGGGGGCAGCCGGGGCTCCCCGCAGCAGTTCCGTGAGCAGGCGCACGGCGCCGCGCTTGTGCAGCGGGTCGTTGCCGTTGCCGCACTTGGGCGACTGGATGCAGGAAGGGCAGCCCGCCTCGCACTCGCACGACGCGATCGCCTCGCGGGTCGCGGTGAGCCACTCACGGGCGGTGTGGAAGGCGCGCTCCGCGAAGCCCGCTCCGCCCGGATGGCCGTCGTACACGAAGACCGTCGGCAGCAGGGTGTCCGGGTGGAGCGGGACGGACACCCCTCCGATGTCCCAGCGGTCGCAGGTGGCGAAGAGCGGCAGCAGGCCGATGGAGGCGTGCTCGGCGGCGTGCAGGGCCCCGCCCAGCTGCTCCGGGTTCACCCGGGCGGCGTCCAGTTGGTCCTCGGTGACGGTCCACCACACGGAGCGGGTGCGCAGGGTGCGCGGCGGCAGGTCGAGTTTCGTTTCGCCGAGCACCTCGCCGGTGATCAGGCGGCGGCGCAGGAAGGAGACGACCTGGTTGGTGACCTCGACGGAGCCGTAGCAGAGGCGCCCGTCGCCCCACGGGATCTCGGTGTCGGTCTCCAGTACGGAGATGGAGGTGGTGTCGCGGGCGGTGGTGGAGTACGGCGGATTGGCCTCCTCGACCAGGGCCACCGAGTCCTTCAGGTCCAGCTCCTTCACCAGGTAGGTGCGGCCCATGTGGAGGTGGACGGCGCCTTCGTGGACGGCGGAGTGGGAGGCGGGCTCGTCGACCGTGCCCAGCAGCCGGCCCGTGCCCGCCTCGACGATCCGGACGGGGCTGCCGCCCTCGCCCCGGATGTCCGTCAGGTCGGCGGCCCGTTCCCGGCGCGTCCAGTACCAGCCCGACGCGCGCCGCCGGAGCAGGCCGGCCGACTCCAGCTGCGGCAGCAGGTCCGGAACGGCCGGGCCGAACAGCGCCGTGTCGGACTCGGTGAGCGGTAGCTCGGCCGCCGCCGCGCACAGGTGGGGCGCGAGGACGTACGGGTTGTCCGGGTCGAGGACGGTCGACTCGACCGGCTGACGGAACAGCGCCTCGGGGTGGTGCACGAGGTACGTGTCCAGTGGGTCGTCGCGGGCCACCAGGATCGCGAGCGCCCCCTGGCCGGAGCGCCCGGCGCGGCCCGCCTGCTGCCACAGCGAGGCCCGGGTGCCGGGATACCCGGCGATCACGACGGCGTCCAGGCCGGAGACGTCGATGCCCAGCTCCAGGGCGGTGGTCGCGGCGAGCCCGAGCAGCTCGCCGGAGTGCAGGGCCCGCTCCAGCGCCCGGCGCTCCTCGGGGAGGTAGCCGCCCCGGTAGGCGGCGACCCGCTGGGCCAGCGAGCGGTCGACCTCCGCCAGGCGCTCCTTCGCGATGACGGAGATCAGCTCGGCGCCGCGCCGGGAGCGTACGAAGGCGACCGACCGGACGCCCTGGACGGTCAGGTCGGTCAGGAGGTCGGCGGTCTCCGCGGTGGCGGTACGGCGGACCGGGGCGCCCTGTTCGCCCTGGAGTTCGGTCAGCGGCGGTTCCCACAGGGCGAAGACCAGCTCGCCGCGCGGCGAGGCGTCGTCGGCGACCTCGGCCACGGGCAGACCGGTGAGGCGCCCGGCGGCCAGGGCCGGCTGGGCGGCGGTGGCGGAGGCGAGGAGGAAGACGGGGGAGGAGCCGTAGCGGGCGCAGAGGCGGCGCAGGCGCCGCAGCACCTGGGCGACGTGGGAGCCGAAGACGCCCCGGTAGGTGTGGCACTCGTCGATGACGACGTAGCGCAGGGCGCGCAGGAAGGAGGACCAGCGGGGATGCGACGGGAGTATGCCCCGGTGGAGCATGTCCGGGTTGGTCAGCACGTAATTGGCGTACTGGCGGACCCACTCCCGCTCCTCGACGGGCGTGTCGCCGTCGTAGACGGCGGCCCGGACGCGGTTGCCCAGCGGGGCGGCCAGCGCTTTGACCGAGCGCCGCTGGTCGGCGGCGAGGGCCTTGGTGGGGGCGAGGTACAGGGCGGTGGCACCCCGGCCGTTGGGCGCCTCCGAGCCGTCGAGCAGCGCGGACAGGACGGGCGCCAGATAGGCGAGCGACTTGCCGGAGGCGGTGCCGGTGGCGATGACGACCGACTCCCCGTCGAGGGCCAGCTCCGCGGCGGCGGCCTGATGGGCCCACGGATGGTCGATACCGGCCGCCCCGATGGCCCTGATCACCTCCGGCCTGATCCGATCGGGCCAGAGGGCATGCCGACCCGCCCGAGGGGGCAGGTGCTCCGTATGAGTGATGCGCGCAGCCCGGTTCGCCCCCGCGGTGAGCCGGTCGAGGACCGTACCGGGGGAGGGGCGGGAGCCCACGTTCTCGGGAGGTCGACTGGGGCGGTGATTCATGGCCATCGGCACCGAGTGTGGCACCGGCCTGACCGACAATGCTCCCAAGGCGTCGTGCATGGCTGCTGGTAAGTGATTGAATGCCATCGCGGCTGGCGATCGGTCCCCGGGCTCCACTGGGGAGATCCGAGGGACGACCGCTCGATAGCAAGGTGCTGGAGGATCCGTGGACCTGTCCCTGTCGACTCGCACTCTGGGTGACCGTACGGTCGTCGAGGTCGGTGGCGAGATTGATGTGTATACCGCGCCCAAGCTGCGCGAGCAGTTGGTCGAGTTGGTGAACGACGGCAACTACCACCTGGTCGTCGACATGGAGAGCGTGGACTTCCTCGACTCGACCGGCCTCGGCGTGCTCGTGGGTGGTCTCAAGCGCGTCCGCGCGCACGAGGGTTCCCTGCGCCTGGTCTGCAACCAGGAGCGCATTCTCAAGATTTTCCGGATCACCGGTCTGACCAAGGTGTTCCCCATCCACACCTCGGTGGACGAAGCCGTCGCGGCGACCGACTGAGCCGGCCGGAGCCTTCCGGTACGAGCCTCCGGAGGCAGGGCCTCCGGAGGGAGCTCTCCGGGGCCCCGACCGTCGCCCGGGCCCGGTTTCGGAGCAGGTTTCCGGAACCAGGTCGGGACAAGACCGGGCCGGAAGGGCCCTTCGAGGGCGCACACAGCCCCCGCGAGGAGCCGACCTCCGGAGGGCAGGGCAGAGGTGCCGGGCGTCCAGCCCGGTCCTCTCAGACGCACGCTCGCACGCTCTCATGTCCGAGGGGGATCGCATGGCCACCGTTGAACTCCGCTTCAGCGCCCAGCCCGAGCACGTCAGGACCGCCCGTCTGGTGGCAGCCGCCGTGGCGCGCAGGGCCGGAGTCGACGAAGCCGTGCTGGACGAGGTCCGGCTCGCCGTGGGTGAGGCCTGCTCCCGCGCGGTCGGGCTGCACCGCAGTAACGGCGTGACCGCTCCCATCCGCGTCGCGCTGACCGAGGAGGACAAGGCGTTCTCCATCGAGGTCGCCGACGACGTGCCGGGCGCGGCCGTCGCCGACGCCGACGCCGCGGGGGTTCCCCTCACCGGCGGCTCCTCCGTGCCCGCCGAGGACTTCGACGACGCGGAGGGCGAGGACGAGATGGGCCTCGCGGTCATCAGCGGGCTCGTCGACGACGTGGAAGTCTCGGCCGATGAGCACGGCGGCGTCATCCGGATGAGCTGGCCGGCGAGCCCCACCACCACGCTTCCCTGACCTCACCCACCGCACCCGTCACCGGTGGCGTGAGCAGTCTCGAAAGGCCCTGCTGAGCAGGGCCTTTTTCCATTTCCCGGGCAATGGTCGATCACTGGAATTGATCGTCGATCACCGTAGGGAAGATCAAAAGTATTACTGCGTTCGAGTGGTTTCCCGAAACCGATCATTTGCCGACCGGCCAAGGAAGGTCAATTCTGTTCTACGGCGCCCTGTTTTTGATCGGGTTCCGCTCCCTACAATCCGTCCACATCTTGAGCTCTTCTGACGTCAAGGAGGACGAATGGCGGGGCTCTTCGAAACACAGCTGTCCGGGCACCCCACTTCTCTCGCCGCCGCGGTACTCACCGACGAGAATCGCGTCATCGTGATCGTCATCGTGGCCGTGGCGCTCGCCGCGCTGGTCGTGGCCCAGCTCCTCGTACGGCAGGTCCTGGCCGCCGGTGAAGGCACCGACGCCATGAAAAAGATCGCGGCAGCCGTACAGGAAGGCGCGAACGCCTATCTGGCGCGGCAGTTGCGGACCCTCGCGGTCTTCGCCGTCGTCGTCTTCTTCCTGCTGATGCTGCTGCCGGCGGACAACTGGTCGCAGCGCGCGGGCCGCTCGCTCTTCTTCCTGGTCGGCGCGCTTTTCTCGGCGGTGACCGGATACATCGGCATGCGTCTGGCCGTACGCGCCAATGTGCGCGTGGCGGCGGCCGCGCGGGAGGCCACTCCCGCACCCGGCCAGCCGGAAAAGGATCTGACGGTCGTCTCGCACCGGGCGATGAAGATCGCTTTCCGTACGGGCGGCGTCGTCGGCATGTTCACGGTGGGCCTCGGCCTGCTCGGCGCCTCCTGCGTGGTCCTCGTCTACGCCGCCGACGCCCCCAAGGTGCTGGAGGGCTTCGGCCTCGGCGCGGCGCTCATCGCGATGTTCATGCGCGTCGGCGGCGGCATCTTCACCAAGGCCGCCGACGTCGGCGCCGACCTCGTCGGCAAGGTCGAGCAGGGCATCCCCGAGGACGACCCGCGCAACGCCGCCACCATCGCCGACAACGTCGGCGACAACGTGGGCGACTGCGCCGGCATGGCGGCCGACCTCTTCGAGTCGTACGCCGTGACGCTCGTCGCCGCGCTGATCCTCGGCAAGGCCGCCTTCGGCGACCTCGGACTGGCGTTTCCGCTGATCGTTCCGGCGATCGGCGTGGTGACCGCGATGATCGGCATCTTCGCGGTCGCCCCGCGGCGCGCCGACCGCAGCGGGATGACCGCCATCAACCGCGGGTTCTTCATCTCCGCGCTGATCTCGCTCGCGCTGGTCGCCGTCGCCGTCTTCGTCTACCTTCCCTCCTCCTTCGCCGCCCTCGACGGCGTCACCGAGTCGGCCATCCGCACCCACGACGGCGACCCGCGCGTCTTCGCCCTGGTGGCCGTCGCCATCGGCATCGTGCTCGCCGCCCTGATCCAGCAGTTGACCGGGTACTTCACCGAGACCAGCCGCCGCCCGGTCAGGGACATCGGCAAGTCGTCGCTGACCGGCCCGGCCACGGTCGTCCTCGCCGGCATCTCCGTCGGCCTGGAGTCCGCCGTCTACACCGCGCTGCTGATCGGGCTGTCGGTGTACGGCGCCTTCCTGCTGGGCGGCGCGTCGATCACGCTCGCGCTCTTCGCGGTGGCGCTGGCCGGCACCGGCCTGCTCACCACCGTCGGCGTCATCGTCGCCATGGACACCTTCGGCCCGGTCTCCGACAACGCCCAGGGCATCGCCGAGATGTCCGGCGACGTCCAGGGCGCCGGCGCCCAGGTCCTCACCGACCTCGACGCCGTCGGCAACACCACCAAGGCCATCACCAAGGGCATCGCCATCGCCACCGCCGTCCTGGCGGCGGCCGCGCTCTTCGGCTCGTACCGCGACGCCATCGCCACGGCGGTCGCCGACGTGGGAGCCCTGGCCACCGACCGCAATCTCGTCATGGACATCTCCCAGCCCAACAACCTGGTCGGGCTGATCCTCGGCGCCGCCGTCGTCTTCCTGTTCTCCGGGCTGGCGATCAACGCGGTGTCGCGGTCGGCCGGAGCCGTGGTCTACGAGGTACGCAGGCAGTTCCGCGAACACCCCGGGATCATGGACTACACCGAGAAGCCGGAGTACGGGCGCGTCGTCGACATCTGCACCAAGGACGCGCTGCGCGAGCTGGCCACGCCCGGCCTGCTCGCGGTCATGGCCCCGATCGCCGTCGGCTTCACCCTCGGTGTCGGCGCCCTCGGCGCGTACCTCGCGGGCGCCATCGGCACCGGCACCCTGATGGCCGTCTTCCTCGCCAACTCCGGCGGCGCGTGGGACAACGCCAAGAAGCTCGTCGAGGACGGCCACCACGGCGGCAAGGGCAGCGAGGCGCACGCCGCGACCGTCATCGGCGACACCGTCGGCGACCCCTTCAAGGACACCGCCGGACCGGCCATCAACCCGCTGCTGAAGGTCATGAACCTGGTGGCGCTGCTCATCGCGCCCGCCATCGTGCAGTTCAGTTACGGCGACGACGCCACCCCCGGCGTACGGGCGGGGGTGGCGGCGCTGTCGATCGTCGTCATCATCGCGGCGGTGTACGTCTCCAAGCGGCGCACCGTGTCGATGGGTGACGAAGACAACAACTCGCCGGAAAGGGTGGCGAGCAAGGCACCCGCGATCTAGCACCTGATCAGCAGGCGGGCGGCCGGAGCGAAATGACGCTCCGTCCGCCCGTTCGCGTGCCGGCGTGAGCCGTCTCTCCCTTGGTGCAAACGGTGCAAGAGCGCACGAAATGGTCGCACGACACGCGGATGTCGCCCACTTGGCGTGTATGTTCCGGGGCCGAGAGCCTTGGAAGGGACCGATCCGGTGAACAAGAAGCTTGCGGCCGCACTGTCCGGCGGTGCGGTACTGATGCTCGTGCTGTCGGGCTGCGGCGGCGACGACGAGGACGGCGGCAAGGTGGACGCCTGGGCCAAGAAGGTGTGCGACCAGGCGCAGCCGCAGATCCAGAAGAGGGCCAACGCCCAGCAGGCCATCATCTCCACGGCCGCCGACGGCAAGCCCGCCGACATCCAGGCCGCGGACTCGAAGGCCTTCCAGGACATCGCCGACGCCGACAAGGCGCTCGCCAAGGCCGTACAGGAGGCCGGCGCGCCGCCCGTCGAGAACGGCGAGAAGCTCCAGCAGGACGCGGTCAAGGAGCTCAACGACACCGCCACCGCGTACGAGGGGCTGAAGAAGCAGGTCGACGCGCTCGACCCCAAGGACCAGCGGAAGTTCGCGGACGGGCTGTCCGCCGTCGCCGACGGGCTGAAGCGCATCGAGAAGATGGACCAGGACGCGCTGGCCAAGCTGCAGTCCGGCGAGCTGGGCCAGGCGATGGCGAAGCAGCCCGGCTGCCAGAAGGCCAAGGCGACGGCCTCCCCGACGCCCCCGCCGGCCAAGCCCGGCTCCGCCGCCTCGCCTTCGGCCGCGGCGGGCGCTTCCGTCGCGGCGAGCGCTTCGGCCGGCAGCGGCAAGGGCTCCGAGTAGCGCGACGCGCCCGCTCGCCTCAGGTCCGGCGCCACCGGTCCGCGGTCGGTTCGGCAGCCGCCTGCGGCCGGCCCGGCGCCGGGCCCATCGGCGCCGGGCCGATCGGCGGTTGTCGGTGGTGGCGGTCACAATGAACAGGTGAGTACGACCAGCCTTCTCGCCAGCCTCCCGGTGCCCGACCGCGCCGCCCGCCTCCGCGATGCCCTGCTCGCGGCCGACTTCACCGCAGACGGGCTGCTGGAGCGCCTCGGCGCAGCCGCCTACGCCGCGCTCGCCCGCAGCGAGACGGTGCCCGCCCTGCGCGCCACCCGCGGGGACGGGCCGCTCGACACCCTCGTACGGCTGTTCCTGCTCCAGCGGCCCGTGCCGCGGGACCGGGCGCGCGCCGCGCTGCCGCTGGAGGAGGCGCTCGCCGACGGCTGGGTCGCCGAGGAGGGCGAGGAGATCCGCGCCACCGTGGACGTACGCCCGTACGGCGGCCCCGAGGGCGAGGACTGGTTCATCGTCTCCGACCTCGGCTGCGCCGTGGGCGGCGCCGGCGGGGCGAGCGGTCACGACGAGGGCGTGGTCCTCGGCGTCGGCGGCGCCTCCACCACGCTCGCCGGGATCACCGTGCGCACGCCCGTCGGCTCCGCGCTGGACCTCGGCACCGGCTCCGGCATCCAGGCGCTGCACGCCGCGCAGCACGCCACCCGGGTGACGGCGACCGACCTCAACCCGCGGGCGCTGGGCTTCACCCGGCTCACCCTCGCGCTGTCCGGGGCGCCGGAGGCCGACCTGCGCACGGGCTCGCTCTTCGAGCCGGTGGGGTCGGAGTCGTACGACCTGATCGTGTCGAACCCGCCGTTCGTCATCTCTCCCCTGGCTGTGGGGGACCCCGGCGCCCGGCTGACCTACCGGGACGGTGGCATGGGCGGCGACGACCTGTGCCGCACGCTCGTCCAGCAGGCGGGTGACCGGCTCAAGGACGGGGGGTACGCGCACTTCCTCGCCAACTGGCAGCACGTCGAGGGCGAGGACTGGCAGGAGCGGCTGCGCTCCTGGGTGCCGCTCGGCTGCGACGCCTGGATCGTGCAGCGCGAGGTGCAGGACATCACCCAGTACACCGAGCTGTGGCTGCGGGACGCGGGCGACCACCGGGCGGGACGGGAGGCGTACGAGGCGCGGTACGAGGCGTGGCTGGACGAGTTCGAGGCGCGCAAGACCAAGGCCGTGGGATTCGGGTGGATCACGCTGCGCAAGTCCGGTGCCGAGCGGCCGTCGATCGTGATCGAGGAGTGGCCGCACCCGGTGGAGCAGCCGCTCGGCGAGGCGGTCCGCGCGCACTTCGCCCGCCAGGACTACCTGCGGTCGCGCGACGACGCGGCCCTGCTCGCCGACCACTTCGTGCTCGCCCCCGAGGTCGTGCAGGAGCAGGTCGGCCTGCCCGGCGCCGAGGACCCCGAGCACGTGGTGCTCCGTCAGCACCGCGGCATGCGCCGTGCCACCAAGGTGGACGCCGTCGGCGCGGGCTTCGCCGGCGTGTGCGACGGGTCCCTGAGCGCCGGGCGGATCCTCGACGCGATCGCCCAGCTGCTGGGGGAGGACCCGGTGCTGCTGCGGGACCGCACCCCGGAGGCGATCCGGCTGCTGGTGGAGGAGGGATTCCTGGAGCCGGCGGCCACCTGACAGGGGGCCGTGGGCCCGTCGAAA
Organism: Streptomyces sp. NPDC045431; assembly: GCF_040646655.1. Taxonomy (NCBI): domain Bacteria; kingdom Bacillati; phylum Actinomycetota; class Actinomycetes; order Kitasatosporales; family Streptomycetaceae; genus Streptomyces; species Streptomyces sp. NPDC045431. Next base: position 34,539 of record NZ_JBEZAQ010000014.1, on the reverse strand, counting down.
AGGGAGGAAACCGGCCAAGATCGTGAAGGCGGCCGCGCGGGTGAACCGGGCCCGTCCACCCCGCGCCGTTCACCCGCAATTCGCGCTCCTGACGTCCTGAGGTGTCAGCCTCGCCCCTGAGGGCACGCAGGCACCAGGGAACGGAACGGGGTACGGGCATGGAGAGCGGACCGGCCATCTTCGCCGGTGTGGCGTTCACGCTGTTCGGAGCGGCGCTGCTCGTGTGGACCGGAGCGCGCGTACTGCACCGCGCGCCGGTCGCGTACGGGGTCAGCCCGGTGGCGGCCGTCACCTTCGCGACCTGCCTCGGAGCGTCGTTCGTGATCCTCGGGGCGTGGTGCTTCGGCCGGGTCTGAAAACGATCCGGGAACCGATCCGAGAACCGGTCTCGACACCGAGCGGGAATCGAGCCGGGAACCGGTCCGGGAACCGCTCCCTGGAGGAGCGGGAGCCGCGGCGGACGCCGTGGCGAGTACCACGGCAGCAGCCGCCACCGGAGTCTCCGGGGCCGCCGCCGGAGCCCCGTCCGGGGTGACGGCGGAATGGGCGGCTCCGTACCGTGAGGGGAGTCCGGGCGGCAGGAATGGCCGGACTCGGGTTACCGTTCGAGTGGCCGTTGCGGTCTTTTGCCGTTTGACACGGGGGCGGGTTGTACCGTCACACTCCGCAGCGACAGCAGCATCACAGCTGTGAGCGAGCAGCGCGAGCAGAAGCGAGCACAGTGCGTGAGCAGTGTGTGAGCAGTGCACCCGGTGCGCGAGCAGGCCATGCGCACGCACCGCGCCGCACACTCCACCGAGCGTCGACCGGAGAGAAGAGCGAAGTTGTCCCCGACCAGCGAGACCGCACAGGGCGGCCGCCGACTCGTCATCGTCGAGTCGCCTGCCAAGGCGAAGACGATCAAGGGCTACCTCGGCCCCGGCTACGTCGTCGAGGCGAGCGTCGGACACATCCGCGACCTCCCCAACGGCGCCGCCGAGGTGCCCGAGAAGTACACCGGCGAGGTGCGCCGCCTCGGGGTGGACGTCGAGCACGACTTCCAGCCCATCTACGTCGTCAACGCCGACAAGAAGGCCCAGGTCAGGAAGCTCAAGGAGCAGCTCGCCGAGTCCGACGAGCTCTTCCTCGCCACCGATGAGGACCGCGAGGGCGAGGCCATCGCCTGGCACCTGTTGGAGGTCCTCAAGCCCAAGGTCCCGGTCCACCGGATGGTCTTCCACGAGATCACCAAGGACGCGATCCAGGCCGCCGTCGCCAACCCGCGCGAGCTGAACAAGCGCATGGTCGACGCCCAGGAGACCCGCCGCATCCTCGACCGCCTCTACGGCTACGAGGTCTCGCCGGTCCTCTGGAAGAAGGTCATGCCCCGGCTGTCGGCCGGCCGCGTGCAGTCCGTCGCCACCCGCCTCGTCGTGGAGCGCGAGCGCGAGCGCATCGCCTTCCGCTCCGCCGAGTACTGGGACCTGACCGGCACCTTCGCCACCGGCCGCGCCGGTGACCCCTCCGACCCGTCCACCCTCACGGCCCGCCTCGCCACCGTCGACGGCCGGCGCGTCGCCCAGGGCCGCGACTTCGGCTCCGACGGGCAGCTGAAGTCCTCCGCCGGCCAGGTCCTGCACCTGGACGAGGCGAACGCGCGCGCCCTGGCCGCCGCCCTCGCCGACACGTCCTTCAGCGTCCGGTCGGTCGAGTCGAAGCCGTACCGCCGCTCTCCGTACGCCCCCTTCCGCACCACCACACTCCAGCAGGAGGCCAGCCGCAAGCTCGGCTTCGGTGCGAAGGCGACCATGCAGATCGCCCAGAAGCTGTACGAGAACGGCTTCATCACCTACATGCGTACGGACTCGACGACCCTGTCCGAGACCGCCATCGCGGCGGCCCGGGCCCAGGTCACGCAGCTGTACGGCGCCGGTTACCTGCCCGACGCGCCCCGCGTCTACGCCGGCAAGGTCAAGAACGCGCAGGAGGCGCACGAGGCGATTCGCCCCTCGGGTGATCGTTTCCGCACGCCCGCCGAGACCGGACTGACCGGTGACCAGTTCAAGCTGTACGAGCTGATCTGGAAGCGGACCGTCGCCTCCCAGATGAAGGACGCCGTCGGCAACTCCGTCACCGTCAAGATCGGCGGCCACGCCGGCGACGGCCGGGACGTCGAGTTCTCCGCGTCCGGCAAGACGATCACCTTCCACGGCTTCATGAAGGCGTACGTCGAGGGCGCCGACGACCCGAACGCCGAGCTCGACGACCGCGAGCGCCGGCTGCCGCAGGTCGCCGAGGGCGACGCGCTGAGCGCCGAAGAGATCACCGTGGACGGCCACGCCACCAAGCCGCCGGCCCGCTACACCGAGGCCTCGCTGGTCAAGGAGCTGGAAGAGCGCGAGATCGGCCGCCCGTCGACGTACGCCTCGATCATCGGCACGATCCTCGACCGCGGATACGTCTTCAAGAAGGGCACGGCCCTCGTGCCGTCCTTCCTCTCCTTCGCCGTCGTCAACCTGCTGGAGAAGCACTTCGGCCGGCTCGTCGACTACGGCTTCACCGCGAAGATGGAGGACGATCTCGACCGCATCGCGCGCGGTGAGGCGCAGGCCGTGCCGTGGCTGAAGCGCTTCTACTTCGGTGAGGGCGACGCGGCCGGGGCCGCGGGTGCCGCCGCCGAGGCCGGGAACGGCGACGGCGACCACCTCGGCGGCCTGAAGGAACTGGTCACCGACCTGGGCGCGATCGACGCCCGCGAGATCTCCTCCTTCCCCGTCGGCAACGGCATCGTGCTGCGCGTCGGCCGCTACGGCCCGTACGTGGAGCGCGGCGAGAAGGACCAGGAGGGTCACCAGCGCGCCGACGTCCCGGACGACCTCGCGCCCGACGAGCTCACCGTCGAGCTGGCGGAGGAGCTGCTCGCCAAGCCGAGCGGCGAGTACGAGCTGGGCACGGACCCGGCGACCGGTCACACGATCGTCGCGAAGGACGGCCGCTACGGCCCGTACGTCACGGAGATCCTCCCCGAGGGCACCCCGAAGACCGGCAAGAACGCGGTCAAGCCCCGCACGGCCTCCCTCTTCAAGACCATGTCCCTCGACACGGTCACCCTGGAGGACGCGCTCAAGCTGATGTCGCTGCCGCGCGTCGTGGGCACCGACGCCGAGGGCGTGGAGATCACCGCGCAGAACGGCCGCTACGGCCCGTACCTGAAGAAGGGCACGGACTCGCGGTCCCTGACGGATGAGGAGCAGCTCTTCACGATCACGCTGGAGGAGGCCCTCGCCATCTACGCCCAGCCGAAGCAGCGCGGGCGTGCCGCCGCCAAGCCCCCGCTGAAGGAGCTGGGCACCGACCCGGTGAGCGAGCGGCCGGTCGTCGTCAAGGACGGCCGCTTCGGACCGTACGTCACGGACGGCGAGACCAACGCGACGCTGCGTACCGGTGACAGTGTGGAGACCATCACACCGGAGCGCGGTTACGAGCTGCTCGCGGAGAAGCGCGCCAAGGCCCCGGCGAAGAAGACCGCGAAGAAGGCGCCGGCCAAGAAGGCGGCGGCGAAGAAGACGACCACCGCGAAGACGACCACCGCGAAGAAGGCCACCGCCAAGAAGACGGCGGCGAAGACGACCGCGGCGAAGAAGACGGCGACGGCCAAGACCGCCGCCAAGAAGGCCGCGGCCTCCAAGGCGTCGTCGGAGGAGTAGGGACGAGCAGGGGCGAGGACGGGCGAGGGGGAGGGCGCCCGTCGAGCGCGGGCGTCTGTTCGGGCGGGAGGACTGGGTGTCGGTCCGGCCGGATAGGCTGAGGGGATGACGCGAGCCGAGCAGCCAACGGTCTTGAGCCCCACCTCAGACTCCGACGCCGCACTAGCCGCGGACTCCCGCGAGCGCGCCGTACGGGCTCTGTTGCGCAACCAACCGCTGCGGCGGTTGTGGAGCGCGCAGCTCGTCGGCGGGGTCGGAGACGCCCTCGCCCTGCTGGTCCTGGTGTTGCTGGCCCTGCAGGCCGCGATCGCCGAGGACGCCCTCGGAGGCGGGTACCGGGGCGCGGCGTTCGCCGTCGCGGCCGTGTTCGGGGCGCGGATCCTCGCCACGCTGCTGTTCGGCGCCGTGCTGCTCGGGCCCATGACCACGCTCACCGCCCCCGGTGGTCCGCTCGACCGGCGCTGGACCATGGTGGGCGCCGACGGCGTGCGCGTCGCGCTGCTGATCGTCGCGCCGCTGTGGATCGACTGGACACCGGGCAAGGCGCTCGCCTTCCTGCTGTCCACCGCCTTCCTCTCCGGCGTGGCCGAGCGGTTCTGGACCGTCGCCAAGGAGAGCGCGGCCCCCGCGCTGCTGCCCGCCCCGCCGCCCGAGGGCGCGGCCGTCCGCCCGCTGCCGGACCACATGGACGCGCTGCGGCGCCTGTCGCTGCGTACCGGCTTCGCCGCCATCCCCGCCGCGGCCGCCGCACTCCTCGTCGCCACGCTCGTCGGAAACGTGCTGGGGGCGGGCATCGACTGGTTCTCCGGCCACCAGGCGGCCCTCGGCTCGTACGTCGCGGCCGGCCTCTTCGCCGCCTCGGTCTCCGTCCTGTACTTCCTGGAGTTCCCGGACACCCAGACCCCGCGCCCGCGCTCCCCGCTGGAGGGCCTGCGCCGCCCGTCGACCGGAAGCGGCCCGGACAAGGGCCGTACGGGCGCCATACCGCTGCTCGTGCTCGGCTGCGCCGCCGTCGCCGCGGCCATCGCGGCCGCCGCCGCCGTCTCCGTACTGCACGCCAAGGACCTGGGCGGCGGGCCGGTCGCGTTCGCGCTGCTGATCCTCGCGCTGACGGGCGGGACGGGCCTCGGTATCCGGTCCGCGCGTGCCGTGCTGCCGGCGCTGTCCCGCCGCCGCCTGCTGGCGCTGGCGCTCGCCGCCACCGGGGTCGCGCTGCTCGCGATGGGGCTGGTGCCGGACACCGCGACCGTGCTGTTCCTCGCGCTCGGGGCGGGCCTGGCGGCCGGTGTCGCCGCCCACACCGGGCACGCGCTGATCGACCAGGAGAGCGAGGAGTTCCGGCGGCCGCGCGTCACCGCGCACCTCCAGGCGGTCGTACGGGTCGCCATCGCGCTCGGCGCGCTCGCCGCCCCGCTGCTGGCCGCCGCGATCGGACCGCACCGGCTCGCGAGCGGCGACTTCGTCTTCGCGCACGGCGGCGCCGCCTTCACGCTGATGCTGGCGGGCGCGCTGCTGCTGCCCGTCGCCGTCCTGGTCCTGGCCAGGACCGACGACCGTTCCGGCGTGCCGCTGCGCCGCGACCTGCGCGACGCGCTGCGCGGCGCGGACCCGGCGCAGGCGCCGTCGAAGACCGGCTTCTTCATCGCCCTGGAGGGCGGCGACGGAGCCGGCAAGTCCACCCAGGTCGAGGCGCTCGCCGAGTGGATCCGCGCCAAGGGCCACGAGGTCGTCGTCACCCGTGAACCGGGCGCCACGCCCATCGGCAAGCGGCTCCGCTCCATCCTGCTCGACGTGTCGAGCGCCGGACTGTCCAACCGCGCGGAGGCGCTGCTGTACGCGGCCGACCGCGCCGAGCACGTCGACTCGCTGGTCCGCCCCGCCCTGGAGCGCGGCGCGATCGTGATCTCCGACCGGTACATCGACTCGTCGGTCGCCTACCAGGGCGCCGGCCGCGACCTGTCCCCGACCGAGATCGCCCGCATCAACCGCTGGGCGACCGGCGGCCTCGTACCCCACCTGACCGTGCTGCTGGACGTCTCGCCGGAGACCGCGCGGGAGCGGTTCACGGAGGCGCCCGACCGGCTGGAGTCCGAGCCCGCCGAATTCCACCGGCGGGTACGGAGCGGGTTCCTCGCCCTCGCGGCGGCCGACCCCGGCCGCTACCTGGTGGTGGACGCGGGGCAGGAGCCGGCGTCCGTCACCACCGTCATCCGCCACCGGCTCGACCAGATGCTGCCGCTCTCCGAGGCCGAGGTGAGGGCCGCGGAGGAGGCGCGCAAGGCCGCCGAGGAGGAGGCCCGGCGCAAGGCGGAGGAAGAGGCCGCCCGCAAGGCCGAGGAGGAGCGCCTGGAGCGTGAACGCCAGGAGCAGCTCGCCAAGCTGCGCGCCGAGGAGGAGGAGCGCAAGCGCCGCGAGGAGGAAGAGGCGCGGCGCCGCGAGGCCGAGCGCCAGGCCGAGGAGGCCCGGCGGCGGGCGGAGGAGGCCCGCCGGCTCGCCGAGGAGGAGCGGCAGCGGCGCGAGGCCGAGGAGAAGGCCCGCCGCGAGGAGCAGGAGCGGCTGCGCAAGCTGAAGGAGGAGCAGGAGCGGCTGCGCGCCGAGGCCGAGGAGCGGCGCCTGGAGAAGCAGCGCAAGGCCGAGGAGGCCCTGCTGCGCGCGGAGGAGGCCCGCCGCCGCGCCGAGGAGGCGGCGGCCGCGGCTTCGGCTGCGGCGTCGCACGCGTCGCCGGGGGTGTCCCCCACCGAGACCACGGTGCCGACCCCGGTCGTGAACCCGGCCGTGAACCCGGACGAGGAGACCCAGGAGGTCCCCGTCCCGCGCGTCGACGTGCGGAAGCCCGTCAACATGCGCAAGGACGACGAGACGGCGGTTCTGCGTCCCGTCCGGGCGGAGCCGGGCCCCGAGGCCGCCGGTCCGGCGGACGAGACGGCGGTCCTGCCTCCCGTACGCGACCCCCGCGGCACCGGCGACGCCCGCGACACGCGCGGTCCCGGCGCGGACGCCGCTCTCGACGAGACCGCCGTCCTGCCGCCCGTACGGGCCGACCGGCCCGCCGACCGCGTACCGCCCGGGTTCTTCCGGGAAGAGGAGCCGGACGGTGTCGCGCCGGCCGAGCGCACCCGCGAGCTGCCGCAGGTGGACGAGCAGGGGCGGCCGCGGCGGCGCTCCGACTGGGCGGAGGAGACGCCTCTCGACGACCTGCCGTCGCTCGCCGACGAGCTGCTCGGCCCGCACGACGACGAGGACGACGACCCGCGGGGCGGCCGCCGCCGGCGCTGAGGCGCGGGCGTTGTCAGACCCGTCCCCCACAATGGGAATCCACACCGACACGATCAGCATGATCGGCACGAGCAGCACGTACGCAGGAAGGCGGTGACCCGTGCCCGTATGGGACGACCTGGTCGGCCAGGACCGCGTCCAGGCGCAGCTCGCCGCCGCGGCGCGTGACGCCGACGCGCTCGTCACGGCCGACGCGCAGGGCACGCCGCCGCCCGACGCGTCGAAGATGACGCACGCATGGCTGTTCACGGGCCCGCCGGGATCCGGGCGCGAGACGGCCGCCCGGGCCTTCGCCGCCGCCCTGCAGTGCGTCAGCCCCGACCGGGCGCTCGGCGCGGAGCCCGGCTGCGGGTTCTGCGACGGGTGCCACACCACCCTCGTCGGGACGCACGCCGATGTGGAGATCATCCGCACCGACCTCCTCTCCATCGGCGTCAAGGAGACCCGCGAGCTCGTCCGGCGCGCCCAGCTCTCGCCGGCCGTCGGGCGCTGGCAGGTCATCGTCCTGGAGGACGCCGACCGCCTCACCGAGGGCGCGGGGAACGTGCTGCTGAAGGCCGTCGAGGAGCCCGCGCCCCGCACGGTCTGGCTGCTGTGCGCGCCCTCCATCGAGGACGTGCTGCCCACCATCCGCTCCCGCTGCCGCCACCTCACGCTGCGGACGCCCCCGGTGGACGCCGTCGCCGACGTCCTGGTCCGGCGCGACGGCATCGAGCCCGAGGCCGCGGCCGTCGCCGCCCGCGCCACGCAGGGGCACATCGACCGCGCCCGCCGGCTCGCCACCGACGAGCGCGCCCGGGCCCGCCGGGCCACCGTGCTCAAGGTGCCGCTGCGGGTCGAGGACGTCGGGGGCTGCCTCAAGGCCGCGCAGGAACTGATCGACGCCGCGGCCGAGGACGCCAAGCAGGCGTCCGAGGAGCTCGACGTCAAGGAGACCGAGGACCTGAAGGCGGCGCTGGGCGCGTCCCAGGGCGGCCGCATGCCGCGCGGCACGGCGGGCGCCATGAAGGAGCTGGAGGACAAGCAGAAGCGCCGCAAGACGCGTACGCAGCGCGACAGCCTGGACCTGGCACTCAGCGACCTGACGGGGTTCTACCGCGATGTGCTGGCCCTCCAGCTCGGTACCCGTACCGCCATCGCCAACGAGGACGTACGCGACGCGCTGGACCGCATAGCCCGGGAGTCCACCCCCGAGCGGACCCTGCGCCGGATCGAGGCGGTCCTCGCCTGCCGCGAGGCCCTGGACCGCAACGTGGCGCCGCTGCTCGCCGTGGAGGCGATGACGATGGCGCTGCGCGCGGGCTAGTCACCCGTACGGGTACGAAGAGGAAACACTCCGTCACCATCCGGCTACGCTCCGGGAATGGACTCCGCTCGCCTGTTCCGCGTCACCGCCGTCACCCTCTCCGCCTTCGGTCTGCTCGCCGCAGGCTGCACCGACGGCGGCACCACCCTCTCCGCGTCGGCCACCGCGTCGCGCGCCATCGCATCGACCGAGGAGCTCAAGGAGTACTACGGCCAGCGCCTGAGCTGGCGCGCGTGCGGCTCGGCCGGCTTCGAGTGCGCCACGCTGCGCGCCCCGCTCGACTACGCGAAGCCGCACGGCGAGCAGCTGAAGCTGGCCGTCTCCCGCGTCCGGGCCACCGGCCCGGGCAAGCGCCTCGGCTCCCTGCTGGTCAACCCCGGCGGCCCCGGCGGCTCGGCCGTCGGTTTCCTCCAGGGGTACGCCGGCATCGGCTACCCGGCCAAGGTCCGGGCCCGGTACGACATGGTCGCCCTCGACCCGCGCGGCGTGGCCCGCAGCGAGCCCATCGAGTGCCTCGACGGCCCGGAGATGGACGCGTACACGCAGGTCGACCAGACGCCGGACGACCTGCGCGAGCGGAACCTGCTCACCGGGTCGTACCAGCGCTTCGCGGAAGGCTGCGCCAAGCGCTCCGGCAAGCTCCTCCCGCACGTCTCGACGGTCGAGGCGGCGCGCGACATGGACATCCTGCGCGCGGCCCTCGGCGACCGGAGGCTGAACTACGTCGGTGCCTCCTACGGCACCTTCCTCGGCGCCACGTACGCCGAGCTCTTCCCGTCCCGCACGGGCCGGCTCGTCCTGGACGGCGCGATGGACCCGTCCCTCCCGACCGCCGAACTCAACCGCGACCAGACGGCCGGCTTCCAGCGCGCCTTCGAGTCGTTCGCCGCCGACTGCGTCCGGCAGTCCGACTGCCCGCTCGGCACCGTCTCACCCGCCGATGCGGCCCATCGACTCACGGCCTTCTTCCGGCGGCTCGACACCCGTCCGGTCGCGACCGGCGAGAACCGCCTCCTCGGCGAGTCCCTGGCCACCACGGGCGTGATCGCCGCCATGTACGACGAGAGCACCTGGTCCCAGCTGCGCGCGGCCCTCAAGAGCGCGATGGACGGCGACGGCTCCGGCCTGCTCGCCCTCGCCGACGCCTACTACGAGCGGGAGTCCGACGGCACCTACTCCAACCTGATGTACGCCAACGCCGCCGTGAACTGCCTCGACCAGCCGCCCGCCTTCACCACATCCGCGGAGGTCGCCGCCGCCATGCCCTCCTTCGAGAAGGCGTCCCCCGTCTTCGGCAGGGGCCTGGCCTGGGCCTCCCTGAACTGCGCCCACTGGCCGACCAAGCCCACCGGCACCCCGCACCGCATCGAGGCGAGGGGCGCGGCCCCCATCGTCGTCGTCGGCACCACCCGCGACCCGGCGACCCCCTACAAGTGGGCCGAGGCCCTCGCCGCCCAGCTCGACTCCGGCACCCTCCTCACCTACGACGGCGACGGCCACACCGCGTACGGCCGGGGCAGCGAGTGCGTCGACACCGCGATCAACACCTACCTCCTCACCGGCACGGTCCCCCCGGCGGGCAAGCGCTGCCGCTAGCGACCGGCAGGTGTGCGAGGCACCCTCTGGACCTGTGTAGACTTGGGCTCGCTGCTGCACCCCCTGGGCATCCACGGGGCTTGCAGGGCGGTGCCGCCTTAGCTCAGTTGGCCAGAGCAACGCACTCGTAATGCGTAGGTCTCGGGTTCGAATCCCGAAGGCGGCTCAGCCGAAAGCCCGGCTCGGATCTCATCCGAGCCGGGCTTTTCCGTTGAGGGTGCGTGCCGTGCCGAGTGACGTCAGCTGACCCAGAAGTCCCACCAGCGCGTCAGGATCAGCATCCCGATGATCCCGAGGTGCAGGACGGGGAGCACCCAGGTGAACTCGTCGAGGAAGCCGCGCAGCGCGCGGGGTGCGGGCAGCAGGCCGTTGCGGACGTTGTGTGAGGTCACGTACCAGAACATGACGATCGTGGCGGTCCAGGCCAGTGAGCACCACAGGCACAGGGCGTTGATCTCGTACAGGGACTGGTACATCAGCCACATGCAGAAGCCGACGCCGAAGAGCGTGCCCGCGTTGAGGCCCAGCCAGTACCAGCGGCGGTAGCGGGCGCCGGCGAGGAGGGCGGCGCCGATGGCGGTCACCATGGCGTACGTGACCAGGCCGAGCATCGGGTTGGGGAAGCCGAAGACGGCGGCCTGCTCGCTCTTCATGATGTTGCCGCAGGAGACGACCGGGTTCAGGCTGCAGCCCGGCTGGAAGTTCGGGTCCTCCAGCAGCTTGAACTTGTCCAGGGTGATCACCCAGGCCGCGAGGAGTCCCGCCGCGCCCGTGGTGACCAGCATCCATGCGAACGCCCGGCCCGCCGTGCTCATGGTGGGGGCGGACCGGGCGTGCGACACCGTGTCCTTCGTGGTGGTCGTTGTCATGGTGGCGTCGCCGGTCAGACCCGTACCCGGCGGACCGGCAACAGGCAGTGGGCGCTGGACTGGAGCAGTTCCTCGGAGACGAAGGCCCGCAGCCGGTCCGGGCTGACCTCCTGGCCTCCGACGGCGTCCGGCCAGGGGTGGGTCGCGATGATGAGGTAGACCGTGCCGGTCTCGTGGGCGTCCTTCTCCCACTCCGGCGGGACGGGGCACTGCGTCCTCATGAACGGCAGCTCCAGGACGGCCCGCTGCGCCTCCACCAGCACCGAGACCGGGATCTGCGGGGCGCGGCCCAGATCGGTCACGCGATCGCCGATCGACAGGCCCAGCTTCTCCAGCTCGGCCCGCATCGCCTCCCCGCCGGCCTCGGGGCCTTCGGCGCCGTTCCCGAGGGAGTACACCATGAGGAACGGCGTACGCGGTGTCTCGGATTCGGCGGTGGGGTCGCTGGTCCAGGCGATGACGGCGAGGGTTCCCAGAAGGGAACGCTGCTGGCCCGGCGATGCGACGGTGGAAGAAGTCATGCCGCCGGATATTAGTGGTGTTGTCATGAGTGCTCCGGCGCGTTTCCACCCGTTCGGCCGATGGCACGGGGGCTCATTTCACTCTCCGGAACGGTTTTCGCGCCCTGTCGTTGTGCCCGGTGAAAGTCCGCCGATAAGGAGGCCGTCGATGGTCGTCATGAGACGCCGTGGCGCGCTGCGCACGCTGTTCGCGCTCACCGTCGCGGCGGTCACCGGCGCCGCCCTCTCCCGCGCCGCGCTCTTCGACGAGACGTACAAGGGACGGCGCATCCAGGGACGGCGGTTGTACGGGGGCGAGCTCGACGTCCGCGTCGACGGGCGCCGTCTGCATCTGATGCGCTGCGCGGACGGTGGCTACGTCAGCCCGGTCGACCACTACCGGACGTATCCCACACCGCTCGCCGCCACCCGTGCGGCGGTGGACGAGCTGGGCCCCGCGCGGCTGGCCGAAGGAGGCGCGGCTCATGGCGTACACGCGTAAGGACCAGCGCGATCTCACCGGCACCGAGCGCAGGCGGTTCGTCGCCGCCGTGCTGGAGCTGAAGCGCGCCGGCCGGTACGACGACTTCGTCCGTACGCATGTCGCGTACTACCGCTCGGACGGCGACAAGGGGCTGCGGGTCGCCCACATGGCGCCGTCCTTCCTGCCCTGGCACCGGCAGTACCTGCTGGAGTTCGAGCGGGCGCTGCGGGAGGTCGACCCGAAGGTGACCGTCCCGTACTGGGACTGGACGCGGGACAACACCCCCGCCTCCTCGCTCTGGAGCGAGGACTTCATGGGCGGCAACGGGCGCCGGCGCGATTTGCAGGTGATGACGGGCCCGTTCGCGTACGCCAAGGGGGACTGGACCATCAAGGTCGGGGTCACCGAGAACCGGTTCCTGACGCGGAACTTCGGCAATCCGGCCGACCCCGTCGCCCTGCCCACCCGGCGCGAGCTGGCAGATGCGATGGACGAGACCGTCTACGACTCGTATCCGTGGAATTCCACGAGCCGTACGGGTTTCCGCAACAAGCTGGAGGGCTGGACGCGGGAGCGCGGCAGCGGGCGGTGGCGCAACCACAACCGCGTCCACCGGTGGGTCGGCGGGCTCATGCTCGGCGGCGCCTCCGTCAACGACCCGGTCTTCTGGCTGCACCACGCCTTCGTCGACCTCCTCTGGTCGCGCTGGCAGTCCCAGAACCCGAGGGCCGGCTACCTGCCCGACACCCCGCCGCCGCGCGGCTCGGACCAGTACCGGCGCGTGGTCGCACGGGACGAGCGGATGCCCCCGTGGAACGTCACGCCCGCCGAGCTCGCCGATCACCGGGGTATCTATCGGTACGGATAGCGGTACGGATAACGGTTCGGAGCAGGGGGAGACAGCCGAAGGTCCCCCGGCCGGTGGGGCCGGGGGACCTTGACGGGGTGGAACTCGGTGGAGCGGAGCGCGGCTCGGGCGCGGTCGGGCGCGGGTGCGGGTCAGCCCATGTTGCTGTTGCCGCCGTAGCCGTTGTCGCCGTTGTTGTAGTCGTCGTGGCCCTTGCCCTTGCCGTTGTCGTAGTCGCTGTCGGACTTCTTCTTGTCGCCGTCCTTGTTGATGCAGACGTTGCCGAAGGCCGGGTTCAGGAAGCCCACGAGGTTGATCGTGTTGCCGCAGAGGTTGATCGGCACGTGGATCGGCACCTGGATGATGTTGCCGGAGATGACACCGGGGCTGTTGACGGCGGCCGCTTCGGCCTCCGCGGCGGCGACGGCCACACCGGATCCGCTCAGGGCGACAGCGCCCGTGCCGGCGATGATGACGGCAGCCTTCGCGATGCGAGACATCACAAACTCCTCGTACAGGGGGAAAACGGACCGCGGGCCTGCGGTCGTCACTTCTCTTACAACGCGGCTGTTATGGGGAGGTAACGGTCGGATTCGCGCGAAGAGCGCATAACGCGCTCAATGTCCCTCTTTTGGACGCGTTCGGTTACAGCGGCGTCAGCTCGTGGATTCCGAGGCGGCGCCGGTCAGGCCGAGGTGAGACTCCATGATCCCGGTCACGGCCGGCGGCAGCACGCCGACCTGGGGCAGCTCGACGTTCGGCAGGCCCAGCGCCTCGGGGCGCGGCAGCGTGATCGGGGCCTCGACCTTCGCGCCGGGGGTTGTGGTCTGCAGGTCGGAGGCGGGAGACGAGAACAGCGCCTTCGTCACCGGCTGGTTCTCGACGACCTCCGGGAGCGAGGCGGTGATGAGCGTCTCGGGCAGCGTGCTCGTGAACGGCACCTGCGGCAGGTGCAGCGGCTGAACCCGGCCCTGGGCGGCCGAGGTCGGCCCCATGGGAGCGCCGGGCATGGGGATCGGTACGCCGGTGCTCACGGTCGGAGGCGCCATGGGGAGCACCATGCCGAGCGGCTGGAGCGGTACGTCCACGGGGGCCGACGGCGCGGCGGCCGCGGGAGTCGCCAGGGCTGCCGACGCGGCCGAGGCCAGGGCCGTGACGACCATTCCCATGCCGACCTGAGTTTTCGGGTTCATGTGCTGCGTACGCCTTCCCGGGCTTGTGAGTACGTTGCTGACTGAATGAACGAGCACGCGCCGACAAACGCGTCAGAATTCGCCTGGTTGCAGCAATGGCAATCACGGCGCGGACGCGCATTTCGGCGCCGGACATGCGACGGGGGCCGGGGCCGGAACGACGTCGTTCCCGCTCCGGCCCCCGTACGGTGCCGCGTGCGACGCTTACTTGCCGCCGAGCGGAAGTCCGCCGAGCAGGTCCTTGTTCTTCGGCTTGAGGTCGCCGGCGGTGTCGGTCACCTTGCCGACGAGGTTGCTGTCGGCCGCCTTGCTCACCGCGTCGCTGGGCACGGCCTCGGACAGGCCGCGCTTGCCCACCGTGTCGACCGCGCCGTTCAGGCTGGTGGGGGTGAGGCTGTCGGCGGCGAAGGCCGGGGCGGCAGCGCCCAGAGCCATCACGGAACCGGCGACGACGGCGGCAACCTTCGTGGGCTTCATGGGTGGTGAGTCCTTCCTGGAGTGGCGTCTGATCACGACAACTCGCGCCTGGTGCAGGTCACTTGGCATTCCCGCTGTGTGGCGCCCTGTCCTCTGTAACGAGCCCTCCGCGCGGCGGAAACTCCGGAAGGAAGGAATTCTTGGTACTGCACCCGAATGATGAGGAGCGGTCGTATTCTCCGATCAAAGGGCAAGAGGGAAACAGCAGGAAAACCCTGTTGGCTCAGCGTTACTGGGCCAACAGGGTTCATCCGGTGCGGCGACGCGTCAGACCATCGGCGTCTGCGTCATGTCGTTGGGCGCCGGCAGGTTGGTCGCGGGCGTGCCCTGCATGTTCTTGGCGGTCGCCGCGAGGAAGTCCGCGACGGCCTTCAGGGTGGACTGGACCTGGTTCGAGACGGCGGCCGTCTGGCCCTCGGTCGAGACCTTGATCAGCTCGTCGACCCGCTTGTCGATGTCGGTGAGCGCCTGGTCCATCGCGTCCATGGCCAGGTCGATCTGCGTGTCGTCGGCGGTCGTCTCGTCGACCGGGGCCTGCGGCGCGGCCGGCTGGGCGGGCTGGCCCGGCTGGTTGGGCTGAGCCGGCTGCCCCGGCTGGTTGGGCTGGCTCGGCTGGCCGGGCTGGTTGGGCCGGCTCGGGGAGGCCGGGGCCTCCGCCGCGTTCGCCTTCCTGATCGCCTCGATGACGGCGTCGATGTCGGCGTTGTACTTCGAGGCGACGGTGGTGCTCAGCTTGCCGCCGTCCGCCTTGATCACGGCGTTGAGCAGGTCCGTGACCGGGATGACGAGGTCGCCCGTGTTGTCGAGCGGCTGGACCTGCTTGAGCAGCGACGGCGCCTGCGGCAGGGGGGCGGCGGAGTCGGAGTGGGCGGAGGCGGCCCCGGCCGTACCGAGGGTGAGGGCGGCGCAGATGACCGAGGCCGCCGTACGGCGGGATGTCAGGAGACGCATGTGTTGTCCTTCCGGTGAGGATGCGTCGGGAACGTGACATCACCGTGTGTCGAGCCAACCCGGTTCGCAATCGCATCCGTTACGGAGGGTGACTCGGCTCCGTGGGTGAATCGGTGCGCCTGACCTGCGGGAAAGGCGGCGGAGGCGCCGCGCGGGGAATCGGGCGGAGCGCCGCCGATAGGGGGAAGGAACCCTCGGCGAGGGCGGTGGCGCGGGCCGCGAAACGCACGGTGCGCCGCCCCGGAGGGGGCGGCGCACCGAATGCGTGACGCGGAGAGGCGTCGACGTGGCTGACGACGGACGCGGAGGCGTTCGCGGCTGCGGTTCGTGGGTCAGTCGTTGATGCAGACGTTGCCGAAGGCGGGGTTCAGCACACCGATGAGGTCGATGGTGTTGCCGCAGAGGTTGATCGGGATGTGGATCGGAACCTGGACCAGGTTGCCGGAGATGACACCGGGGGACCCCACGGCCGCGCCCTCCGAGATGGCATCGGCCGACGCGACACCGGCGGTGCCGGCCACGGACGCGGCGATGGCGGAGGTCAGGACGGCGGCCTTCGCGATACGGGACATGGTGAAGAGCTCCTAGTTCGAGATGCTGCGGGTCGACGTGCCCGGCTACATCAACAACGCCTCACCATTTCCCCGGTTGCGCTACCGAACGGGTGAACCGTCGGACCGGCACGCGGGTGACGCGGCACGCCGCGCGGGGTGAAAAGCACCTGAAAAGTCGGACGTTGGGGTGACCGTGTTTCACGTCCTTCGCCAGTCCGGTTGTTGAGTTATAACGTTCTTGCTCGAATCCTTCCCGGATCCTCCATATTCGGCGCGCTTTGGCATGGTGCAGCGGAGTAGCTCGCCGATTCCGCGAAATTCGCGCGCGCTTCGACAGCGCCGACCCCCTCACTGCCACCCGATTCGTCAAAGGCTTCGTAGAAAGGGTCACGGGTGCGTCTTCCTTTCACCGCACTGCATGTTGTCCAGCCCGGCGACGGTGGCGTGGCCCGGGTGGTCACCGACGTGGTCGGCGCGCAAGTGGCCCGGGGAATGCGGGTGGCCGTGGCGTGCCCGCCCGACGGGCCGCTGGCGGTGGGGGTACGCGCCGCGGGCGGCGAGGTGCACCCCTGGCGCGCGGGCCGGGACCCGGGGTGGCGGCTGCCCGCCGAATGCCGCCGCGTCGCGGAGATCGTCGAGCTCGTACGGCCGGACCTGGTGCACGCGCACAGCGCGAAGGCGGGGCTCGCGGCCCGGCTCGCCGTACGCGGCCGCGTCCCCACCGTTCACCAGCCGCACGCCTGGTCCTTCGAGGCGGTCGGCGGACTGACGGGTGCCCTCGCCCGGCACTGGGAGCGGTGGGCGGCCGCCCGGTGGACCGACCGCGTCGTCTGCGTGAGCGAGGCGGAGCGGGAGCGGGGCGTCCGGGCCGGGGTCCGCGCGTCGTGGTGCGTGGTCCGCAACGGCGTCGACGTGGCGAGGTTCGCCGGCGGCGCCGGCACGCCCGCGTGTGCCGACAACGCCGACGTGGAGGATCGATTCAGCCCAAGTGACGGTGGTGCGTGGGACGGTGGTGTGCGCGGCGACGCCACGCGGGGCGGCGGTTCGCGGCAGGGGGACGTGCCGCCACCCGTCACGGCGTCGCCGCTCGTCGTGTGCGTGGGGCGGCTCTGCCGGCAGAAGGGGCAGGACGCGCTGCTCCAGGCCTGGCGGACGGTGGTCGAACACGTCCCCCGCGCCCACCTCGCCCTCGTCGGTGACGGCCCGTCCGGGGCCGCGCTGCGCGCCGCCGCGCCGCCCGGGGTCACCTTCGCCGGAGCCGTCGACGACCCGGCGCCCTGGTACCGCGCCGCCGACCTCGTCGTCCTGCCGTCCCGCTGGGAGGGCATGGCCCTCGCGCCGCTGGAGGCCATGGCGAGCGGGCGCCCCGTCCTCCTCACCGACGTCGACGGCGCCCGCGAGAGCCTGCCGCCCGGCCAGGAGGCGCACTGCCTCGTCCCGCCGGACGACCCCGCCGCGCTGGCCGCCGCCCTGATCAGGCTCCTCCAGCGGCCGCTCCTGCGCCGGACCCTGGCCCGCCGGGCCCAGCACCACGTACGCGACGCCTTCGACGTGCACCGCGTCGGGGCCGCCCTCGCGGACGTGTACGACGAGGTGACCGCGCGGCGCCGCCCGCCCGTGCTCCGAGAGCCGGTCGCTCGGTGACCGCGGAGACCGAGAGCACCCGATCCGCCGCCCCCGTCACCGTCGGGCCGCCCCGGGCGGCGGCCGACCGCGTACCCGTCGGCGGGCCGCCCCGGCGGCTCCGCGCCGAGCCGCCGTTCACGGCGTCGCTGGTCGCCGTGGACTGCGTCGCCGTCCTGCTGGGCGCCCTGCTGCTCACCGCCGAGCAGCGCGACTCCGCCCTCCTGATGCAGCTCACCGTCGGCGTGGCGGCGCTCAACGCGCACGCCGGGCTGTACCGGTCCGCCGCCTTGGCCCCCGTCCCCTCCGTACTCGACGAACTGCCCGCCCTCGCCGCGCGCGCCGCCGTCGCGTGGTGCACGGCCGCCGCGCTGCTCGCCGCGCAGGCGCCGGACCGCGCCCTCGGGCCGGCGGCGCTGACGTCGGCGTACGCCCTGCACCTGGCGTGCGTGACCGGCTGCCGCGCCGCCCTCCACCACCGGCGGCGCCGCGCCGCGCGCGCCCACCCGCGCTCCGTGCTCGTCGTCGGGCCCGCCGCGGCCGCGCGGCGCCTCGCGGGCACGCTGGCCCGGCACCCGGAGTACGGCATCCGGCCGGTCGGCATCGTCGCCACCGCCGGCATCGTCGGCGGTGCCGACGGTGCGCAGCACGAGCCGTCGCCGCTCCCGGAGCTCACCACGACCGAGGAGATCCACCGGGCCGTCATCCAGAACGGTGTCGGCGACGCCGTCTTCACCGGCCCGGCGGCCGAACTCGTCGCGCTCTTCAGCCGGTACGGCTGCGCCAGCTGGCAGGTCGCGGCCGACCGCGGCCGCGACACCGCGATGAACCGGCACCTGTGGGGCTTCGCCTGCCGCCGCCTCGACGTGCCGCACGACCGCCGCGCGCCGCTCGCCAAGCGGCTCCTGGACGTGTCCGTCGCCGCGCCGATGCTGCTCGTCCTGGCGCCGCTCCTGCTGCTGTGCGCCGCCGCCATCCGGGTCTCTGACGGGCCCGGGGTCCTCTTCCGCCAGGAGCGGGTCGGCAAGGACGGCCGGCTGTTCACGCTGCTGAAGTTCCGCACCCTCCGCCCGGCCGACGAGATCGAGGCCGCCACCCGCTGGAGCGTCGCCGACGACGAGCGGATGAGCGCCGTCGGCGCCTTCCTGCGCCGCACCTCGCTCGACGAGCTGCCGCAGCTGTGGAACGTCCTGCGCGGCGACATGAGCCTGGTGGGCCCGCGCCCCGAGCGGCCGTACTTCGTCGCCGAGTTCAGCCGCGCCCACCCCGGTTACGCGGCACGCCACCGGATGCCCGTGGGGCTGACCGGCCTCGCCCAGGTGCACGGGCTGCGCGGGGACACCTCCATCGAGGACCGGTGCCGCTTCGACAACCACTACATCGACCACTGGTCCCTCTGGCAGGACGTGTGCATCCTGCTGCGCACGGCGGCCTCCCTGATCCGCCCGGCGGGCAGCTGATGCCGGTACCCGGGTGGGCACCGCTCGTGCCGCTGCCGGCCGTCGTCGCGCTGCTCGTCGTTCCCCCCGGCGCCCGCGAGGGGGGCACGCTCGCCGACCTGGCGTCCGCCGTCCTCGTCGTCTTCTGCCTCGTCCGCGTCGTACGCGCCCGGGCGCGGCCGCTGGACCGGGTGGCGGCCGTCGTCCTCGGGCTGCCCGTGGTGGGCGTGTGCGCGGCGGCCGTCACGGCCCACGACCCGGCCGGTGCGCTGCCCGGCGTCGTCCGCTACCTCCAGGTCTTCGTGCTCGTACCGGCGGCCGTGGTGCTGCTCGTACGCGACCGCCGGGACTTCGCGCTCGTCGGCTGGGCGATGGTCGGGCTCGCGCTCGTGGAGGGCGCGGTCGGCGTCGTCCAGTACGCGACCGGCACCGGCGCCTCGTACCAGGGCGAGGACGTACGGGCGGTGGGGACCTTCGGGCCCGCGGACGTGATGGGCATGGCGACGGTCGTCGCGTACGGGCTGGTGGTCGCGCTCGGCATCGCGCTCGGGGCGCCGGACCGCCGGGCGCGCGTCGCCGCGGGGGTCTGCTGCGGGCTGCTGGTGGTGCCGCTCGCGGTGTCGTTCAGCCGGGGCGCGTGGATCGCGACCGTACTCGCCTGCGGGCTGCAGCTGGCCCTGGCCGGCGTACGCAGGGCCGTGCGGATCGGGCTCGCGGCGGCGGCGCTGGGCGTGGTCCTGGTCGCGGGGTTCGGCGTCGGGTCGCGGATGCTGGAGGAGCGGGTGGCGAGCGTCTCGCAGGTCGCGGCGGCGCCGGACCAGTCCGTCACCGACCGGTACGCCCTGTGGGCGGCGGCGGCCTCGATGTGGCGCGACGAGCCGGTCACGGGGGTGGGGCTGAAAGGCTTCCCGCAGTACCGCGACGGCCATGCCTCCCTCGCGCTCTCGTCGGGGAGCGACACCGCGGGTGCGGGCCAGGGCTTCATCCGGCAGCCGCTGCTGTCGCCGCACAATATGTACCTGCTCGTCCTCGCCGAGCAGGGGCTGCTGGGCGTGGTGACCGTGGTGGGGAGCTGGCTGGCGCTGCTGGTGTGCGCGCTGCGGAGGAGCGCCGCGCCGGCCGGGGCCGCCGACTGCCGGTCGGTCGCGGTCGGGCTGCTGGTCTGGCAGCTCGTCGACTTCGCGTACGCCGACATCGGCGGGCCGTCGACGGTCCTGACGGCGGTGGCGCTGGGGCTCGCCGCCCGGTGGGCGCTGAGGCCCTTCCAGGAAGCCGGCGGGGCGGTCGGCGGGGCCGTCGGCGGGGCGGCCGGCGGGGCGGTGGTGGCGCGTGGCTGACGACGCACCGCGCCCCCAGGCCGTCGCGCTCGCCGGGTCCGGGCCCGAGACCGAGGCCGGGCCCGAGACCGAGGCCGGGCCCGCGGACCCCGCCGCGTGGCGGCCGTCGAACCGCCTGCTCGCCCGCGCGGCGCTGCTCACGGCCGTGCTGACGGCGGCGGGCGCGGTCTTCGGGCTGGTCCGGGACCAGCTGCTCGCGCACACCTTCGGGGCCGGTACGGACACGGACGCGTTCCTCGTCGCGTGGACGGTGCCGGAGTTCGCCGCCACGCTGCTCATCGAGGACGCGATGGCGCTCATCCTGGTGCCGGCCTTCAGCGGCGCCCTGGCCCGGCGCGCCCTCGGGCAGGACACCGATCCGGTACGCGCGCTGGTCCGGGCCACCCTGCCGAAGGCGGTCCTCGGCATGGGCGTGGCCGCCGGGCTCACGGTGCTGGCGGCGCCCTGGCTCGTACCCGTACTGGCCCCCGGGCTGCCGCAGCAGGCGCTCGCGGTCGACTGCACGCGGCTCACGGCGACGTGCGTGCTCACCTTCACGCTGGCCGGGTACTGCAGCGCGGCCCTGCGCGCCCACGGGCGGTTCCTGCCGCCGGCCGCGATCAACGTCGCGTACAACGCCGGCATCATCACGGCGGTCGTGCTGCTCGGCGCCCGGTGGGGGGTGCGCGCGGCGGCGTTCGGCGTCGCGGCGGGCGGGGCGCTGATGGTGCTGGTCCAGGGGCCGTCGCTGTGGCGGCAGTTGTGGGGGAAGGCGAGCGGACGAACCGCTTCCTCCGGCCGTACGACCGGTGCGCGCGCCGGCGGGCTCGTCGTCGCGCTGCTCGCGCCCGTGATCGTCTTCGCGGTGACCCGCCAGTCGCAGGTCCTGGTCGAGCGGTTCCTCGCCGCGCCCCTGCCCGCCGGGGCGATCTCGCACCTCAACTACGCGCAGAAGGTCGCGCAGTTGCCGATGGTCCTCTCACTGATGATGTCGACCGTCACCTTCCCCGTCGTGGCGCGCGCGATGGCGGCGGGCGACACCGGCACCGCGCGCCGCCGGGCCGAGCACGACCTGCTGCTCGCGGGCGTCATCGTGCTCGGCGGGGCCGCGACCGTCATCGCCGCCGCCCCGCAGATCGTGGAACTGCTCTTCCAGCGCGGTGCGTTCGACCACGCGGACACCGCCGCCACCGCCGCCGTCATGCGGGTGTACGCGCTCGGGCTGCTCGGCCACACCCTCGTGAGCGCGCTGGTCCGCTGCTACTTCTCCGCCTCCGCGCCCCTCTGGTACCCGGCCGTCGTCATGACCGGCGGCGTCACCGTGACCGCCGCCGCCGGGCTCGTCCTCGTCGGCCCCTGGGGCGCGGCGGGCATCGCCGCCGGCAACGCCCTCGGCATCACGCTCTCCGCCGCCCTCCTCCTGCTCGGGGTCCGCAGGCAGAGCATCCCGCTCGACACCGCCCGCCTCGTGCGGGGCCTCGGCAGGCTCACCGCGGCCGCCGCCGTCGCCACCGCGGCGGGGTGGTCCTGCGCGGCCGGCCCGCCGCTCCTGGCGGCCCCGCTGGCGCTCGTCGCCGTCACCGCCGTCTTCCTCGCCGCCGCCCGCCTGCTGCGTGCGCCGGTGGTCCCGTCCCTGATCCGCTCCCTGACCCGAACCGTCCGTACCGCTGCGCGGAGGCCCGCCCATGCCCCCTCGGAACCCCCGGAACCCACGCCCGTGGATCGCGATGTACCACTCCATCGACGACACCACCGATGACCCGTACCAGGTCACCGTCTCCCCGGCCCGCCTCGACCGCCAGCTGCGCTGGCTGCGCGACCGCGGCCTGCGCGGCGTCGGCGTACGGCAACTGCTGCTGTACGCCGCCCGGCACGGTGACACGCGGGGCCTGGTCGGCCTCACCTTCGACGACGGGTACGCCGATTTCCTGGAGCACGCCGTCCCGATCCTGCGCCGCCACGACTGCACGGCCACCGTCTTCGTCCTTCCGGGGCGGCTCGGCGGCGACAACGCCTGGGACCCGCGCGGCCCGCGCAAGCCGCTGCTCACCGAGGCGGGCATCCGCCGCTGCGCCGCCGCCGGAATGGAGGTCGCCTCGCACGGGCTGCGGCACGTCTCGCTGACGTCCGCCCGCGACGCCGTCGTACGCGAGGAGGTCGCCGGCAGCAGGGAGCTGCTCCGTACGATCACGGGCAGGGCCCCGGAGGGCTTCTGCTACCCGTACGGCCACCTCGACGTCCGCGTGGCGGCGGCCGTACGGGAGGCGGGGTACGCGTACGGCTGCGCCATCGACCCGCCGGCGGAGCCGGCCGGCGTGCTCGCGCTGCCCCGGGTGCACATCGGGGAGCGGGACGGCGGCTGGCGGCTGCACGCCAAGCGCCGCCTGCACGCGGTACGGCGCGCCGCGGTGGACCTCGCGGAGCTCACCGCCCTCGCGGACCCGGTCCCGGTGCCGTGACCGGCCCCGTCACCCGGCCCCTCAAGGTCCTCCACGTCATCACCGGCCTCGGCATCGGCGGCGCCGAGCAGCAACTGCGCCTGCTGCTCCCGCACATGCGCCACGCCGCCACCAGCCGTGTCGTCACGCTCACCAACCCGGGCCCGGTCGCCGACGCCCTGCGCGCCGACGGCTTCCCCGTCGCGCACCTCGGCATGCGCGGCAACCGCGACCTGACCGCTCTGCCGCGCCTCGCCCGGCTGATCCGGCACGGCGGGTACGACGTCGTCCACACGCACCTGTACCGGGCGTGCCTGTACGGGCGGATCGCCGCCCGGCTGGCCGGGGTGCGCACGGTCGTCGCCACCGAGCACTCGCTGGGCGCGGACCAGATCGAGGGGCGGCCGCTCAGCGCCGGCGCCCGGGCCCTGTACCTGGCCGGCGAGCGGCTCGGCACGGCGACGGTCGCCGTCTCCGACGCGGTCGCGCGGCGTCTGGCCGCGTGGGGCGTGCCCCCCGCCCGCGTGCGGACCGTGCCGAACGGCATCGACGCCGCCCGCTTCGCCTTCGACCCGCGCGCGCGGCGGGCGGCGCGGCGGCGGCTGGGCCTGGCGCCGGACGCGTACGTCGTCGGCGGGGTGGGCCGCCTGGTGCCGGGCAAGCGGTTCGACACGCTGATCCGCGCACTGGCCGACCTGCCGCCGGAGGCCCGGCTGCTGCTGGTCGGCGAAGGGGAGCAGCGGGCGGCGCTGGAGCGGCTGGCCGGGGAGTGCGGGGTCGCGGAGCGGGTGGTCTGGGCGGGGGCGGTGTCCCGCGGGCTGCCGGAGCTGCTGTCGGCGATGGACGTCTTCGTGTCGGCGTCGGCGGACGAGGCCTTCGGGCTCGCGTGCGTCGAGGCGCTGGCCGCCGGGCTGCCCGTGCGGTACGTGGCGTGCCCCGCGCTGGACGGCCTGCCGCCCGGCGAGGCGCCGGGGGCGCGGCGGATCGGCGGGTCGGTCGCCGAGGTGGTCGCCGCGCTCGACTCACCGCCTGGGGAGCGGTTCCCCGTGCCCGCCGCCGTACGCCGCTACGACATCGCGCATACCGCGCGGCGGCTGCTGTCCCTGTACGACGAACTATCGCGAAGTGAGTGAACGATGACCCCTCATTCCCTTGCCGTACGCCGGGTGATCGGCTGGCTGACCAGACTGAGGAGCACCGTACCGAGGAGCACCGTGGCGAAGGCCCGCAGCCGTTGGTGGTTCGTTCCCGCGGCCGTGCTGCTCGGCATCGCCTGCGGTGGCGCGTACGGCCTGTTGAAGACCCCGGAGTACGCGGCGACCAGCCATGTCGTCGTCGTGGCGGCCGAGGGGTCCGACCCGGCCGGGGCGATGGGGCTCGCGCAGGCGTACGGGCGGGTCGCCGCCGACATCGCGGTCGCCGGCGACGCCCAGGTGGAGGCGGGCGTGACGGCGGGCACCCTGCGCGCGAGCGTCCAGGCGGCGACCTCGCCCGACGCGCCGATGATCTCGCTCACGGGACGGGCGGCGGACCCGGCGACCGCGGCCGCCCTGGCCGACAGCGTGGCCAGGGCCCTCGTACGGAAGGGCGGCCACACCGAGGAGAGCACCGGCGTGAAGGTGCTGCAGTTCACCCGGGCGGCCCGGCCGACGAGCCCGGTGTCGCCGTCCGCGCCGCTCGCCGCGCTCGTCGGCGGCTGCGCGGGCGGGCTGCTGGGCGGGCTGGCGCTGCTGGCCCGGCCGCGCGGGGGCCGAGGGGCCGGGCACGACCGGCACCCGGCTTTGCCCGGCCCGGTGCCGCCGCCGGCGCCGCATCCGTCGGCCGCCACGCGGCCGGAGGCGGTATGAGCTGGGAGACGACCGTCTGCCGGGACGGCGAGGAGTTCGGCCGGCTCGCGGGCGAGTGGGCGGACCTGTACCGGCGGTGCGAGGCCGCCACCCCGTTCCAGGCGCACTCCTGGCTGCACTCGTGGTGGGTGTCGTACGGCACCCCGGGCCGTCTCCGCCTCGTCCTGGTACGCCGGGACGGGCGGCTCGTCGCGGCGGCGCCGCTGCGGCTGGTGCCCGGCCCGGTGCCGGTGCTGACCCCTCTGGGCGGGACCATCACCGACTTCTCGGACGTCCTGGTCGACGACGCGTGCGCGCAGGCCGTGCCCGAGCTGGCCCGGGCGCTCGGCGCCCTCGCCCGTACCGCTGTGCTGGACCTGCGGGAGGTACGCGCGGGGGCGGCCGCCGAGCGGGTCTACGCGTGCTGGCGCGGCCCGCGGCGGAGACTGCCCGACTCCATCTGCCTGGAGCTGCCCGCCCTCACCATCGACGGACTGGTCGAGCGCCTCCCGTCGGCGCGGGCGCAGCGGTCCCGTTCCAAGCTGCGCAAGATCGACAGGCTGGGCGTCCAGCAGCGTGTCGTCCCGGCCGCGGAGGTACCGGTGGCGCTGCAGCGGCTCCTGCATCTGCACCGGCGGCAGTGGGCGGGGCGCGGGGTGACGGCGGAGCACCTCAGCGCCCGGTTCGCCGAGCACCTCGAACGGGCCGTGCGGCCGATGGTCGAGTCGGGCAACGCCATGGTGACGGAGTTCCGCATCGGCGGTGACGTGGTCGCCGCCGACCTCACCCTGATGTCGCCGCGCCTGTGCGGCGCCTATCTGTACGGGGCCGATCCCGCGCTGCGCGCCGGCAAGGTGGACGTGACGACGATGCTGCTGCGCAACTGCGCGACCGAGTGCAGCGCGAACGGCCGGGCCACGCTCAGCCTGCTGCGCGGCACGGAGCCGTACAAGCGCCAGTGGCGCCCGGCGCCCGTCCGCAACCAGCGGCTGCTGCTGGCGCGCCGCCGGATGGCCCCCGCCCTGCTGCTGCGGGCGGCGTACGCGGGCGTCCGCGGCTGGGCGGCGGACGTGGCGCGCGAGCGGCGCGGCGAGGGCTGAGCGGGTCAGGCCCGGCTGAAGTGCACCCACTCGACGGGGACGCAGAGCGTGGTGCCGAGCCATTGGCGGATCCACGGGCCGAGGTCCATCACCCGGCACGGGGGCGGGGCCGGTGTCACGGGCGGTCCCGGTTCGACGGGCACCGGCTTGGGCTCCACCGGCTCCGGTGGGGGCGTCGTCCCGCCCCCGGGCTCGGTCTCGTCGGGCTTCGGCTGTGGCTTGGGCAGCGACAGCTTCGTACGGAACACCTCCGACGACTTCGGGTTGTCGTCGCACTGCCAGACGCCGTGCGGGCAGTAGTCCGTGATGGTGTGGTACAGCGGTTTGTGCTGGTCGATCCACTCCAGCATCCGCCGCATGAACTCGGGATTGTCGCCGTTGCGGAACAGGCCCCACTCGGGGTACGAGATCGGCTTTCCGCGGGCCGCGGCGAATTCCACGTGATGGCGCAGCCCGTAAGGCTGCTCCACCATCTCGTCGAAGGTCTCGCCCGGCGGCTGGTCGTAGGAATCCATCCCGACGATGTCGACGACGTCGTCCCCGGGATAGCACGCGGTCCACGGAATGGCGTCCGTCCCGCGGCTCGGCGCGAAGTCGAACCGGAACCGCTGGCCCGGCACGGCCCGCATGGCGGTGACGATGCGCCGCCAGTACGTCTTCCACGCCTCCGGGTCCGGCCCGCACCGGTGCGTGTACGTGATGCCGTTCATCTCCCACCCCAGGACGAGGACGGTGTCCGGCGCCTCCAGGCGTACGAGCCGCTCGGCGAGCGTCCGGAAGTGGTGGTCGAACGCCCCTGCCGCGCCGAGCCGCAGCATCTGGCGCACGACCGGGTCCGGCAGGCGGTCCTCGTTGCGGGGCAGCATGGGGACGTTGAGCACGAACAGCCGGTCCTCGCGGGCGCGCCGCCACTCCGCCCACGGCTGCAGGAAGCCGGGGAGGCCCTCGATGTTGCTCCACAGGTCGCCCGGCAGGTAGGTGTGACCGACCCTCAGCTCGGTGCCGCCGAGCCACCGCTGCAGCTCCGTCATTCGCCGGATCCCCGGCGGGCCGTAGTGGAGGTACGCGCCCAGCGCCGGGGCCGGTGATGCCGGAGAGGGGGCCGGCGGCTCGGCGGCGTGGGCCGGAGGTGTCACGAAGGCTCCCGAGACGAGGAGACCGGCGGCGAGCGCCGTCGGCCATGTACGCGTTCTCCGCTTTTTCCGATCGGCCATGTCTGCTCCTTCGCGCGGCACGGCACCGGGGCCGTCCGTCGGATGGATCAAAAGTATGACCAAGGGGCCGATCGGGAATGCGGGTCCGCCTTTCCGTAGACCGTTGGTGGAATTCATCGCCCGCTTGGGGCAGCGGAGCCCCGCGGACGCACGAAGCCGGCCCCGGATCAAGCGTCCGGGACCGGCTTCGGATCTCGCTGACCGATCGGGGCAGAGGCGCTACATCACGCCCGCCGCGCTCACTTCTCCTTGTCGGAGCCGTCCTTCGAGGAGTTGATGCAGACGTTCCCGAAGGCCGGGTTGAGCAGGCCGACGATGTTGACCGTGTTGCCGCAGATGTTGATCGGTACGTGGATCGGCACCTGGACGACATTGCCCGAGAGGATCCCCGGGCTGTTGACGGCGACACCCTTGGCCTCGGCGTCAGCGGCGGCGGGCGCTGCCGCGCCCAGCGCCATGACCAGCCCGGCGATGGCTACCGCAGCCTTCTTGCACTTCATAGTTCGGCTTCCTTTCCGCAGGAGGAAGTCATGCCACGGATTTCGTGACGATCGAGCCCGTGATGAGGGGCTCGGCTTCCACTGCGAAAATCAGAACGAATGTGAAAGCGGAAAGGCGTTATTGAGGCTGATTTCCGCACTGATTCACTCGAATGCGAACCCCGCACCCCGGCGAATGGCTCAACGACTGGGCCAGACGGGGCGGGAGATCAGGGCCTGCCATTCGTGGTCCGGAACTCCGGGGACCGCACGCCCCTGCGCTCTCCATTCGCGCATCAGCGCGGAATAGACGGGCGACGGTTCGGTCCCCGTCGCCTGCCTGCTCTGTGGAATGAGGGGTACGCGCTGCCATTTCCCGGAGTGAGGAGCCATGCCGGACCTTTCCGTTCACAGCCGTGGCGAGGCTCTCGCATCATGTCACAGCCACCCGCGCGAAATGTGCGGAAGTGCCACGAAGCGCAGGCCGAAGTGGTCGAGCGTGTGGGGCAGCGGCCGGTCGGGCCGCAGCAGGCCGGGCCGGTACGGCAGGTAGGTGTGGCGCTCCAGCAGCGCGGCGAGCGTCGTCGAGGCGACCAGCAGCACCAGGTCCTGGCCGGGGCACTCGCCGGGGCCCGCGCTGAACGGCATCAGCGCCTCGGTGTCCTGCGCGGTCCCGTCCAGCCAGATCTCCGGCGTGAAGCGGTCGGAGTACGGCAGGGCCTCGTCCCGGTGGAAGAGCGGCGCGTAGATCAGGAACTCCGTCCCGCGCGGCAGGGTCTCCCCGCCCCAGACGGTGTCGCGGACCGACTCGCGCACGAGGCACGGCGTGGTCGGCCACAGCCGTACGGACTCCAGGACGCAGGCTCGCGTGTACGGCAGGAGGTGCGGCTCGGTGAGGTCGGTGACGGCCATTTCGTTGCGGATCTGACCGGTCTGCCGCTCGTGCGTGGCGAGCACGGCGAGGGTGCGGAACGCCGCGACGCCCGCCGCATCGAAGGCCGACAGCCAGTGCGGCACCTGCCCCACCGGGTCCGCGGCCCCGCCGCCCGCGCCTTCCGCCGCCCTCGCGATCTCCACGGCGAGGCTGCCGGGTTCCGCGTGGTCCAGGTGGTCGCGCAGCCGGCGCTCGACACGGTCCCGGAGCCCGGTCGGCGCCCGGGTGGAGCGCAGCCGCCCCAGCGCCGCGCTGAGGTCG
The DNA here is from genome assembly GCF_040646655.1 of Streptomyces sp. NPDC045431. NCBI lineage: Bacteria > Bacillati > Actinomycetota > Actinomycetes > Kitasatosporales > Streptomycetaceae > Streptomyces > Streptomyces sp. NPDC045431. The sequence continues at coordinate 6,170 of NZ_JBEZAQ010000014.1, read as the reverse complement.
GTGTCGTCGCGGGCGGCGTCGCCGAGCACGACGCGCCGCGCGGTGCGGTCCCATGCCTCCCGGAACGCGCTCCAGCCGATCTCGCCGTCCCCCGCGGTCGTCGCGCCGAGCAGCCGCCCGGCTTCCTCCCGTACCGCCCGTACGAAGTGCGGAGCCAGGCTGTGCAGCTGCTGGCCGTACTCCAGCACGCCTTCGTTGAACGCGCGCCGCTCGTCGCGCCGCGTCCCGTGCGAGGTCAGCACGCCGTGCGGCTGGAAGTGCGCCGTCAGGGCGCTCGTCGGGCGGGTGGCCGGGGCGTACGGGTCGGGCGTGCCGTCCAGGACGTGCCGGGCGTCCCCGGCGTCGAGTACGACCGCGAGGCGCCGCCCGGCCAGGTCGAGCCGCAGCGGGCCGGGGCCGTACCGGTCGCGCAGCGCGGTGAGGAGCCCGGTCGCGCGCCGGTCGGCCGCGCACCGCTCGGCGAGCGCCATCCCGGCGCGGTGCCGGGCGGCGCGGCCCGCGGTGAGGGCCGGCGCGATCACCTGCGCGGCGACCCGGGCGGCGTCCCGCCCGCCGGCCCGCGCGGGCGTGTGCGCCGCGCGCGCCCTGACGTCCGTACCGGGGCCGCTGGCGGGGTCCGTGCTGGGCATGCCCCCCGGGTGCCCGTGCGGGCCACCCCGAAACGATCGCCCGCCCCCGGCGGTACGGGGGCGGGCGATGGGTCGGCGCGGGGTTCAGCCGCCCGTGGTGGGGCCGCCGCTGCCGAAGCCGCCGCTGGGCGCGCCGCGCCACTTCCGGTCGTCCTCGGTCCGCGGCGACGTGTCCGGCTCCGTGTTCTCGTGCCTCAGCTCGTACGGCATCACCCGGTCCTCACGTTCGGACAGCTCGGCCGGCCTGCGGTAGCCCTCGGCCTCACCCGGCAGGCCCGCGCCCTCCGGCCGGTGCGGCTGTTCCTCGGCTGTGGGAGGGGCGGGCTCCCGCGACCGGATGCGCCGGCCCAGCCAGAACGCGCCGATCAGGAACCCGACGAGGATGATCCCGGCCACGAGCGGGCCGATCCCCACAAGATGGTCCCTCTCGGCCAATTCCATGCTGTACGTGATGAGAGCGTCCATACCGCATGTGTACCCGCTGGGGGCGGAGTCAGACAAAGACAAAACTATGGTCGTAAAAACGGTGAGTCCGTCTTTTCCTGATTGAGCTCTTCGAGTGACAACGCGCAACTGAAACCGCTCTGGGCTGTTGATCAGAACGACCCAAGCACAGGGTCTCTCGACGAGAAGGATGGACCATGATCAAGAAGGTTCTGGCTACCGCCGGCGTCGCCGCGGCCGTCCTGGGCGCCTCTGCTCCGATGGCCGCCGCGGTGGGCGACCACGGGGTGGACACGCAGAACGGCAACTTCGCCACCCAGTCGTACGGCAACACCTACACCGGCGGCTACATGAGCCCGCAGATCGGGCTCATTCAGGGCTCGCTCAACAAGCCCTGCGTCGCTGTGCCCATCCAGGACGTCCAGAACATCGTGGCCCTGATCAACATCGGTGTTCAGGACATCCTCAGCGACAAGCAGAACCAGCAGTGCACGGAGAACTCCACGGCGGTCAGGGGTGACGCCCCCCTGTCGCACATCCTCGAGAACGTCCTCTCGGAGAACGGCGCCGCCTCCGTCGACTAAGACGTGTGGCCACCGGTCCGCGAGACGTCCGCGCGGGCCGGTCCCCTCCGCGGCCACCACGGCCGCACGCACGAAGACTTCAGTAACCGCACGGCGCCCTCCCCGAGTGGGCGCGGCAGGACGACCCGAGCAGCGGGTCTCTCGACGAGAAGGATGGACCATGATCAAGAAGGTTCTGGCTACCGCCGGCATGGCCGCGGTCGTCCTGGGCGCCTCCGCGCCGATGGCCGCCGCGGTGGGTGACCACAGGGTGGACACGCAGAACGGCAACTTCTCGAAGCAGGTGTACGGCAACACCAAGACCGGTGGCTACATGAGCCCGCAGATCGGGCTCATTCAGGGGACGCTCAACAAGCCCTGCATCGCTGTACCCGTCCAGGACGTCCAGAACATCGTGGCCCTGATCAACATCGGTGTTCAGGACATCCTCAGCGACAAGCAGAACCAGCAGTGCACGGAGAACTCCACGGCGGTCAGGGGTGACGCCCCCCTGTCGCACATCCTCGAGAACGTCATCTCCGAGAACTTCAGCGCCGCCGTCGACTAAGACGCGCCCAGCCTGTCGGTGTGACCACAGGGGCGGGCCCCGCATCCGAATCCACGGATGCGGGGCCCGCCCCCCTTTTCCGTCCCGGTGGTCCGGTCCGGTCTGTCCGGGCGCGGTGCTCACTTGGCGTCGGCGTAGCACTCCACCGTCGCCGTCGTGAACGGAAACCGCACCGGGGTCTCCCCGAACGCGATCCGCCCGGCCGTGTCCCCGGCCGCGCGGATCGCTTCGGCGACCGCCGGGGCCTCCTCGGCCGGGCAGTGCACGATCACCTCGTCGTGCTGGAAGAACACCAGCTCGGCCCGCATGTCCGCCAGCGACCGGCGCAGCGCGGCGAGCATCAGCAGCGCCCAGTCGGCGGCGCTGCCCTGCACCACGAAGTTCCGGGTGAACCGGCCGCGCGCGCGGGCGTTCACCGAGGCGTAACCCGGGGTGAACTCGCCGTCGGACAGTGGTTCCTCGGTGCCCTCCTGGGGGAGGCCCGCCTCGTCCGCCTCGGCCGCGCCCGCCGCGCGGGGGCTCGTCCGGCCGAGCCAGGTGCGCACCAGGCGCCCCTCCTCGCCCGCCTTCGCCGCGTCGTCCACGTACGCCACCGCCCGGGGGAAGCGACGGCGCAGCGCCGCCAGGTTCTTCAGGCCGTCGCCGCTGGTCTGTCCGTAGATCGCGCCGAGCAGCGCCAGCTTGGCGTGCGTCCGGTCGCCGGAGAAGGCGCGGTCGGACAGGCGCGTGTAGAGGTCGTCGTCGTGGCCCGCCACCTCCATCAGGCCCGGGTCGCGGGAGATGGCCGCCAGCACGCGGGGCTCCATCTGGTCCGCGTCCGCCACCACCAGCCGCCACCCCTCGTCGGCGACGACCGCGCGGCGGATCACCCGGGGGATCTGGAGCGCCCCGCCGCCGTTGGTCGTCCAGCGGCCGCTGACCGTGCCGCCCGGTACGTACTCCGGACGGAAGCGGCCGTCGTGCACCCAGTCCTGGAGCCAGCCCCAGCCGTGGGCCGTCCAGATCCGGTACAGCTTCTTGTACGCGAGGAGCGGCTCGACCGCCGGGTGGTCGAGCTTCGCGAGCTCCCAGCGGCGCGTCGAACGCACCTTGACCCCCGCTTCCGCGAACGCCCTGACCACCTCGGCGGGCAGGTCCGGGCGCACCCGGCGCCCGAAGGCCGCCGACACCTCGTCCGCGAGCTCCGCCAGCCGGCGCGGCTCGCCCCCGCCCGCGTACCGCTCGCCCAGGAGCTCACGCAGCAGCGCCCGGTGCACGTCGGCCCGCCACGGCAGGCCGGCCCGGGGCATCTCCGCGGCCACCAGCCACCCCGCCGACTCGGCCGCGGTCAGCAACCGCATCCGGCCCGGGTGCTCGGCGGCCTCGTGTCTTCGCCCCTGGTCCGCGTACACCTCCAGCAGGGCCTCGAAGGGGAGCGCCGGCGGCCGCGGCTCGAACAGCGGCGCCTGCGACCCGGGCTCGGCGGCCCTCGGCGGCGGATCGGACGGTACGGGCAGGCCGTGCAGCCGCGCCCACGCCGCGGCCGCGGAGCGCGGCTCGCCGAGGCGCCCCTCGTGGCCGAGCAGCAGCTGCTCGGCGGCCTCGATGTCGTAACACCGCTCCACCCGGACGCCGGCGGCCAGCAGCCGGGGGTGGAGCGCGGCCGTGGAGCGCCACACCCAGCGGCCGGCGTGCGGGCGCGAGCGCACCGCCTCGACGAGGTCCGGCTCGGTCAGCACGGGCCCGGCGGGCAGGCCGTCGCGCCCGAGGGGGGCGAGCCGCGCCCCGCCGCCCTCGGTGCCGTCGACGAGCCAGCGTTCGTTCACACCGGCGAGTCTCGCACCCGGCACTGACAATCCCGGGTGCCGGTAAGGTGGCGCGGAATTCCGGGACGGACGAAGGGTGACTCATGGCGCGTGCCGGGCTGACGGCCGACCGGCTGACGCGGGCGGCGGCGGATCTGGCGGACGAGGTGGGCCTGGACAAGGTCACCGTGTCGGCCCTGGCGCGGAGCTTCGGAGTCAAGGACGCGAGCCTGTACTCGCACGTCAAGAGCCTCGCCGACCTGCGCACGCGGGTCGCGGTCCTCGCCGCACGCGAGTTCGCCGACCGTCTCACGGCCGCGGTGGCCGGCCGCGCGGGCGGCGACGCGCTGCGGGCCTTCGCCGACGCGTACCGGGCCTTCGCCCTGGAGCACCCCGGGCGGTACGCGGCGTACCAGCTGCGGCTGGACCCGGCGGTGCTCGCCGAGTCGCCCGGCCACCTGCGCTCCATCGAGACCACGACCGCCGTGCTGAGCGGCTACGGGCTGACCGAGCCGGACCTCACGGACGCGGTCCGGCTGCTGCGCAGCACCTTCCACGGCTGGGCCGGCATCGAGGCGGCGTCGGGCTTCGCCCACCCGCGCGACGTCGACGCGTCCTGGCGGCGCGCGGTCGACGCGCTGGACGCGGTGCTGTCCCGCTGGCCGGCGCCCGCGGCCTGACGGCGGTTGTCAGTGGTGGCTGCCACCATGGTGTCCGGTGGTGAAGCGGCTGGTGGTGAAGCGGCTGGTGAGGAGGCACGTCGATGTCGGTGGGGCACATGGGCGGATGGGCGCGGGTGAGCCGGGCCGTCGGTGAGCGGCGGCCATGAGCACCGCGGTCGACAAGGCGCTGGCCGCCGCCCTGTACGCCGAGGGTGACGCGGCCCTCGACACCGGCGCGTCCCTGCTCGCCGCCGAGCCCGCCGCCGACGCGGAGCTGGCGCGGCGCGGCGAGGAGTTCGTACGCCGGGCCTGGCAGCGCGGCTGGCAGCCCGCCGACGTCGTCCGGCTGGTGCGGCGTGATCTCGACGAGCACCACGTGCGGCTGGTGTCGGAGCTGATCGCCGCCGAGGCACGGGCGTACGCCGAGCCACCGCCCCGGTGGGCCGCGCAGCTCGCCGAGCTGCCCGCCGGCCCCGCGTGGCGCGCCGACCGCTTCTCGTACGCCACGGCCGTGCTGGAGCTGTACCGGCTGCTGGCCCGGCTGCCCGCGATCGAGCCGGTCGGCCCCGCGCCGGGCGCCGCCGTGCCGCACACGGTCCCGGTGCACGGCGAGCCGCGCATGCTCGCCCGGATCCGGGCGCTGCTCGCCAAGGCGGAGGCGACGGGGTACCCGGAGGAGGCGGAGGCGTTCACCGCGAAGGCGCAGGAGCTGATGGCGCGCCACAGCCTCGACGAGGCGGCGCTCGCGGCGCGCACGCACAGCGCGGACGCGCCCGCCGCGATACGGATCGGCGTCGACGCGCCGTACGAGACCGCGAAGGCGATCCTGCTGGACGCCGTCGCGGCGGCGAACCACTGCCGGGCCGTGTGGAACGAGGCCTTCGGCTTCTCGACGGTCGTCGGCTACGAACCGGACCTGGAGGTCGTCGAGCTCCTCTACACCTCGCTGCTGGTGCAGGGCACGGGCGCGATGACGAAGGCGGAGGCCGGGCAGAGGGCGGGCGGACGGAAGCGGACGAAGACGTTCCGGCAGGCGTTCCTGCTGGCGTACGCGCAGCGGATAGGCGACCGGCTGGCGGTCACGTCGCGCCGCGTCGCCGCCGGCGAACCGACGCTGCTGCCGGTCCTGGCCGCGCGGGACGTGGCGGTGACGGCGCAGACGGACCGGATGTTCCCGGCGACGACGACCACGCGCGTGCGCGGCGCGGTGGACGCGGCGGGCTGGGAGCACGGCCGCGACGCGGCCGACCGGGCCCGGACCGACCCTCCGGGAGGCGCGCTGCCCCGCTAGGCGTGCCTGGGGTTTGGCGTTCGTGCCGGTGGGGCTTCGCCTGGTGTGGTGGCTTGCGTCCGGTGGGGCTCTGCCTGGGGTGTGGTGGCCCGCGTCCGGTGGGGCTCTGCCTGGCGTGGTGGCTCGGGCCGGTGGGCTCCGGGCGGGTGCCGGGGGTTCCGGTGGGGGGTGGTCGGACTCTCGTTCACCGCGCTTCGCGCGAGTTCAGTCGTTTGACGTCCGACCACCC
>NZ_JBEZAQ010000013.1:52288-199617 GCF_040646655.1 Streptomyces sp. NPDC045431 | reverse complement strand
TCCACGCTGACCGGGGACACCACTGGTGATCTGACCGACCCGGAGTACTGGGTACGGCACGTCCGCGAGGCCGTCCGCTTCGCCGACGCGGTCCGCGCCCTGGACGCGGCAGGCGTAACCACGTACGTGGAGCTTGGTCCGGACGCGGTGCTGACCGCCATGGCCCAGCAGACCACCGACACCGCCACCTTCGTACCCACCCTGCGCCGGGACCGGGACGAGGCCACCGAGACCGTCACCGCTCTCGCCCGTCTCCACACCACCGGCACCCCCGTCGACTGGACGGCCTTCTACGCGGGCACCGGCGCCCGCCGCGTCGACCTGCCCACCTACGCCTTCCAACGCCAGCGCTACTGGATCACCCCTGAGGCCGGCGCGGGTGATGTCGCCTCCGCCGGCCTGGACGCGGCCGACCACCCTCTCCTGGGCGCGGCGGTCGCCCTGGCCGACACGGACGGCGTGGTGCTGACCGGCAGGCTGTCGACGGCGACGCAGCCGTGGCTCGCCGACCACGTCGTGGGCGGAACGGTTCTTTTCCCCGGCACCGGCTTCGTGGAACTGGCAGTCCGCGCCGGTGACCAGGTCGGCTGCGACGTCGTCGAGGAACTGACGCTGGAGGCGCCGCTCGCTCTGCCCGCGCAGGGAGCGGTCCAGGTGCAGTTGGCGGTGGGAGCGGCCGACGGCTCCGGCACTCGGACGCTCACGGTGCACTCCCGCGGCTCTCAGGACGCCCCCTGGACCCGGCATGCCACCGGGGTGCTGGCGCGCGGCGCCGTCCCGGGCCGCCTGGACCCGGCCCCGTGGCCGCCGGCCGGCGCCGAGCCCCTCGACGTCGAGGGCCTGTACGCCGACCTGGCCGGACTCGGCCTTCAGTACGGTCCCGTGTTCCAGGGGCTGAAGGCGGCCTGGCGCTCCGGCGACGACGTCTACGCCGAGGTCGCCCTCCCCGAGCAGGGACGCAAGGATGCCGAGCGGCTCGGTCTGCACCCTGCAGTCCTCGACGCCGCCCTGCACGCCGTCAGCTTCACCGGCGTCACCGGCGGCCAGGCTGCGCTTCCGTTCGCGTGGTCGGGGGTGAGCCTGCACGCCGTGGGCGCGTCCACCGTCCGCGTACGGTTGACGCCCACGGGATCGGGCGTCGCCCTCGCGGTCGCCGACACCGACGGTCGGCCGGTGGCCACGGTCGAGTCGCTGGTGCTGCGACCGATATCGGAGGAGCAGCTGGCCGCGGCTCGGGCCGGCGGCACCCACGACGCTCTGTTCCGGGTCGAATGGACCCCGGTGCCCGCCGCGACCGGTCCGCTGCCGCAGGACGTGGCAGTGGTGCGCACCACTGCCGGATCGGACGCGGGTGCGGTGCGGGCGGCGACGGCGTCGGTGTTGGAGGCGCTGCAGTCGGACGCGAGTCGGCTCGTGGTGGTGACGCGGGGTGCGGTGGCGTTGCCGGGTGAGGATGTCACCGATCTGGCGGGTGCGGCCGTGTGGGGTCTGGTGCGTTCGGCGCAGTCGGAGGACCCGGGCCGTTTCGTGCTGGTCGACACCGATCAGGAGGACGTGGAGACGGCGGCGTCCCTGGCGCTGGGATCGGGTGAGCCGCAGGTGGCGGTCCGGGACGGTGTGGTGTTCGGTGCCCGCCTCGTTCGTCAGCCCGCGGCCGACGAGCCGTTGGCCGAGCCGCGTTTCTCGGCTGAGGGGACGGTGCTGGTCACGGGTGCGACGGGCACACTGGGCGGGTTGTTCGCGCGGCATCTGGTGTCGGAGTACGGGGTGCGGCGTCTGCTGCTGCTCAGCCGGCGCGGCGAGCGGGCACCGGGTGCGGCCGAGTTGGTGGCGGAGCTGTCGGGGTTCGGCGCCGAGGTGACGGTGGCGGCCTGTGACGCGGCCGACCGCGAGGCGTTGGCGGCGCTCCTCGCCGGGGTCGATGACCTGTCGGCGGTGGTGCATGTGGCCGGTGTTCTGGACGACGGTGTGATCGCTTCTTTGACTCCGAAGCGGCTTGAGAGGGTTTTCCGTCCGAAGGTGGACGCGGCGCTGAACCTGCATGAGCTGACCGCGGACCGTGACCTGACGGCGTTCGTGCTCTTCTCCTCCGGGTCCGGAACCCTCGGTACCCCGGGTCAGGGCAACTACGCGGCGGCCAACGCCTTCCTCGACGCGTTGGCGACTCATCGCCAGGCCAACGGCCTTCCCGCACAGTCCCTCGCCTGGGGCCTGTGGGACGGCGGCATGGCCGGAGCCCTCGACGAAGCGGAGCGCGACCGTATCTCCGAGAGCGGCATCCACGCCCTCAGCCCCGAGGAGGGCACTGCCCTCTTCGACACCGCGCAGCGGTGCGCGGACCCCGTCCTCGTCCCGGCCAGGTTCGACCTGGGCGCGCTGCGCACACAGGGCGACGCTCTTCCCGCCCTCTTCCGCACCCTGGTCCCCAGTGCGGTACGGCGCCGGCGCAGCACCGGCACATCCGGGCCCGAAGCCGGTGCGCTACGGCAGCGGCTTGCCAGGCTCCCGCAGGACGAGCGACTGCCGGCGCTGCTCGACGTCGTCCTCGGCCGGGCGGCGCTCGTCCTCGGCTTCGCGGAGGCCGACGCGATCGAGGCCGAGCGCGCCTTCCGCGACCTTGGCGTCGATTCCCTGGCCGCGGTCGAGCTCCGCAACGGACTGAACGAGGACACGGGGCTGCGGCTGCCCGCCACCCTTGTCTTCGACTACCCCACCCCGACCGAACTGGCCCGCCACCTCCTTGAGGAGCTGTCGGACGAGGACGCCGATGGACCGGTCGCTCTGGCCACGGCGACGGCCGTCACGGACGGCGATCCGATCGTGATCGTGGGGATGAGCTGCCGGTACCCGGGCGGGGTGGAGACGCCGGAGGCGTTGTGGCGGCTGGTGGCCGACGGGGTGGACGGGGTGTCGGAGTTCCCGGTCGACCGTGGCTGGAACGTCGAGGAGTTGTACGACCCGGCGTCCGAGCGGCCGAACACCAGTTACGTCAAGCACGGCGGCTTCCTGCACGACGCCGCCGACTTCGACCCGGCGTTCTTCGGGATCTCACCGAACGAGGCGTTGGGCATGGATCCGCAGCAGCGGCTGCTGCTGGAGACGTCGTGGGAGGCGATCGAGCGGGCGGGCATCGACCCGGCCACGCTGAAGGGCTCGGCCACCGGGGTGTTCGCCGGGATGATGTACCACGACTACGCGGGCAACAGCGGCACAGGCTCCGTCGCCTCCGGGCGGGTCTCGTATGTGTTCGGCTTCGAGGGGCCGGCTGTCACGGTCGACACGGCGTGTTCGTCGTCCCTGGTGGCGCTGCATCTTGCCGTGCAGGCGCTGCGGTCGGGTGAGTGCTCGCTGGCGCTGGCCGGTGGTGTGGCGGTGATGGCGACGCCGGAGGCGTTCGTGGAGTTCAGCCGCCAGCGGGGCCTTGCTCCCGACGGCCGCTGCAAGTCGTTCGCCGCCTCCACCGACGGCACGGCCTGGGGTGAAGGTGTGGGCATGCTGCTCGTGGAGCGGCTGTCGGATGCCCGTCGTCATGGTCATCCTGTCCTTGCGGTGGTCAAGGGTTCGGCGGTGAACCAGGACGGCGCGAGCAATGGCCTGACCGCCCCCAACGGCCCGTCGCAGGCGCGTGTCATCCGGCAGGCGCTGGCCAATGCACAGCTTGCCTCCGAGCACGTCGATGTCGTGGAGGCGCACGGTACGGGTACGACGTTGGGTGATCCGATCGAGGCGCAGGCGTTGCTGGCGACGTACGGGCAGGACCGGCCGGCCGACCGGCCGTTGTGGCTGGGTTCGCTGAAGTCGAACCTGGGTCATACGCAGGCGGCTGCGGGTGTGGGCGGCATCATCAAGATGGTCGAGGCGATCCGGAACGGGGTGTTGCCCAAGACCCTGCACGTGGACGAGCCGTCGTCGAAGGTGGACTGGGATTCGGGGAACGTGCGGTTGCTGACGGAGTCGCGGCCGTGGCCGGAGACGGGCCGTCCGCGTCGGGCGGGCGTGTCGTCGTTCGGGATCAGCGGCACGAACGCCCACGTGATCATCGAGCAGGCTCCGGAGGCCCCGGAGCCGTCCAAGGCCCTCCCGGCCGACAAGACGCTTCCCCTCGTGCCCTGGCTGCTGTCCGCGAGGACGGACGAGGCCCTGCGCGGACAGGCCGAGCGGCTGCAGTCCCACCTGGAGTCCGACCCCGACCTGCGTCCCCTCGACGTGGGCTTCTCCTTGGTGAGCGATCGGGCTGCGATGGAGCATCGGCTCGCCGTTGTGGGTGCTGACCGTGATGAGTTGCTGGCTGGTCTGTCGGCGTTCGTGGAGGGCCGGCCGACGGCGGGTGTGGTGCAGGGCAGCACGCGGGGTTCTGGGCGTACGGCGTTCTTGTTCGGTGGGCAGGGTGCGCAGCGGCTGGGAATGGGCCGGGGGTTGTATGAGGCGTTCCCGGTGTTCGCGGAGGCCTTCGACGCGGTTGTGGCCGAGGTTGGTCTGCCGCTGCAGGACGTGATGTGGGGCCAGGACGCGGAGCGTCTGGACCGCACCGAATTCGCTCAGCCTGCGCTGTTCGCGATCGAGGTGGCGCTGTTCCGGCTGCTGGAGTCGTGGGGCATCAAGCCCGACTACCTGGCGGGGCATTCGATCGGTGAGTTCGCGGCCGCTCATGTGGCCGGGGTGCTGTCGCTGGGGGATGCGGCGCGGCTGGTTGTGGCGCGGGGCCGGCTGATGCAGGCGCTGCCGCAGGGCGGGGCGATGGTGGCCGTGCAGGCGGCTGAGGACGAGGTCCGCCCGCTGCTGTCCGACACGGTCGGTATCGCGGCGGTCAACGGCCCGCAGGCCGTGGTCGTCTCCGGTGCTCGGGCCGAGGTTTTGGCCATCAAGGAGCGTTTCGAGGCGGAGGGTCGTAAGGCGACGCGGCTGCGGGTCTCGCACGCGTTCCACTCCCCGCTGATGGAACCGATGCTGGAGGACTTCCGCACCGTCGCACAGTCGGTGACCTACAGCGAGCCGTCGATCCCGATCGTGTCCACGCTGACCGGGGACACCACTGGTGATCTGACCGATCCGGAGTACTGGGTACGGCACGTCCGCGAGGCCGTCCGCTTCGCCGGCGCGGTCCGCGCCCTGGACGCGGCAGGCGTAACCACGTACGTGGAGCTTGGTCCGGACGCGGTGCTGACCGCCATGGCCCAGCAGACCACCGAGACGGGCACCTTCGTCCCGACCTTGCGCCGGGACCGGGACGAGGCCACCGAGACCGTCACCGCTCTCGCCCGTCTCCACACCACCGGCACCCCCGTCGACTGGACGGCCTTCTACGCGGGCACCGGCGCCCGCCGCGTCGACCTGCCCACCTACGCCTTCCAACGCCAGCGCTACTGGCTCGACTCCCTGGAGTACTGGGCGGACGCCTGGGCCGGTGCGGACACCGGTGGTGTCACCTCGGTCGGCCTCGACCCCGCGACGCATCCGCTGCTGGGCGCGGTGGTGGCGTCCCCGGACGCCGACGGCGTCGTCCTCACGGGCCGGTTGTCGACGGCGTCCCAGCCGTGGCTGGGAGACCACGTGGTCGGCGGCACCGCGCTCTTCCCGGGCGCCGGCCTGGTCGAGCTGGCGATCGCCGCCGGCGACCGCGTGGGCTGCGACCGACTGGAAGAACTCACCCTGGAAGTGCCGCTCGTTCTGCCGGAGCGCGGCGGCATTGCCGTGCAGGTCGTGGTCGGCGCCGCCGATGAGGACGGTTCCCGTCCGGTCAGCGTGTACACGCGCGCCGACGACGACGAGCAGCCCTGGACGCGGCATGCCACGGGCGTGCTGTCCACCGCCACCGTCGCATCGGGCGTCGCCTTCGACCTCGCTCAGTGGCCTCCGTCCCGTGCCCACGCTGTTGATCTGCGGGGCTGGTACGACACCCTCGCGGAGGCGGGTCTGGAGTACGGGCCGGTGTTCCAGGGGCTCACGGCCGCTTGGCGCGACGGCGAGGAGATCTACGCCGAGGTGTCCCTGCCCGAGGACGCCGACGTGGAGGGCTTCGGCCTGCACCCGGCGCTCCTGGACGCCTGCCTGCACGGGACCGGGCTGCTCGACGGCGGTGCCGACTCGGTGAGACTGCCGTTCGCGTGGACCGGGGTCTCGCTGTACGCCACGGGGGCATCCCGTGTTCGCGTCCGGCTGTCCCGCACGGGTGCCGACGGTGTCACCCTGGCGATCGCCGACACTCAGGGTCGTCCGGTGGCCTCGATCGACGCCCTGGTCCTGCGCACCATGGCGGCGGACCGGCTGACGGCTGCCGGGTCCGGTTTCCACGAGTCGCTGTTCCAGCTGGACTGGGTGCAGCTGCCCGCCGGCCGGTCCGGTGACCAGCCGCAGGACGCGGTCGTCTTCCACAGCCCGTCCGGGGTGGATGCGGCGGCGGTGCGGGCGGGGACGGCCGCGGTGCTGGCCGCCCTGCAGGCGGCCGAGGGACGGTTGGTGGTGGTGACCGGCGGTGCGGTGGCGTTGCCGGGTGAGGATGTCACCGATCTGGCGGGTGCGGCCGTGTGGGGTCTGGTGCGGTCGGCGCAGTCGGAGGACCCGGGGCGGTTCGTTCTCGTCGACACGGACGACCCGGCGGCCGTGCCACTGGCGCTGGCCTCGGGAGAGCCCCAGGTCGTCGTGCGGAACGGTGTGGTGCACGGCGCCCGTTTGGTGCGTACCCGGGCGGCACAGGATGAGGGGGCAGTGGGGGCCGTGCCCGCTTCGGTCTTCTCGGCTGAGGGGACGGTGCTGGTCACCGGCGCGTCGGGCACCTTGGGCGGGTTGTTCGCGCGGCATCTGGTGTCGGAGTACGGGGTGCGGCGTCTGCTGCTGACCAGTCGGCGCGGCGAGCGGGCACCGGGTATGCCCGAGTTGACGGCGGAACTGTCGGGGTTCGGCGCCGAGGTGACGGTGGCGGCGTGTGACGCCGCGGACCGCGAGGCCTTGGCGGTGCTCCTCGCCGGGGTGGAGGACCTGTCGGCGGTGGTGCATGTGGCCGGGGTTCTGGACGACGGTGTGATCGCTTCCCTGACTCCCGAGCGCTTGGACACCGTGCTGCGCCCGAAGGTGGACGCGGCGCTCAACCTGCACGAGCTGACCGCGGACCGCGGCCTCACCGCCTTCGTGCTGTTCTCCTCGGCCTCCGGAACACTCGGCAATCCCGGCCAGGGCAACTACGCTGCGGCCAACGCCTTCCTTGATGCTCTGGCGGCTCATCGCCAGGCGAACGGCCTTCCTGCGCAGTCCCTCGCCTGGGGTCTGTGGGGCGGTGGCATGGCCGGCGAGCTGAGCCAGACCGACCTCGACCGGATGAACAGCACCGGGGTGTACACGCTCAGCCCTGAGCAGGGCTTGGAGCTGTTCGACACGGCGTCGGCGCTGCCTGCGCCCGCCCTGGTCCCCATGCGCCTGGACGTCAAGCGACTCGGTGCCGGTCCCGGTGAGCTGTCCGAGCTGTTCCGCGGCCTGGTCCGCCGCCCCGCCCGCAGGACGGTCGGCGGCGCGGGGACGGACAGCGGCGCTGCTTCAGCCCTGGTCGAGCGCCTGGCAGGCAAGTCCCCCGAGGCGCAGGAGGAGGAGGTGCTGAGCCTCATCCGCGCCACGTCCGCCGCGACCCTCGGTCACGCCGGCCCGGAGTCGATCGACCCCGAGCAGGCGTTCAGCGAGCTGGGCTTCGACTCGCTCAGCGCGGTCGAGTTCCGCAACCGCCTCGGCGGGGCCGTCGGCAGGCGGCTGCCTGCCACCCTCGTCTTCGACTACCCCACACCGACGGTCCTCGCCCGGCACCTGGTCCAGGAGATCACCGGGACCGCCGACGACGGCGCCGCCGTGACCGTGACCGCGGCCGTGGCCGATGACGACCCGATCGTGATCGTCGGCATGAGCTGTCGTTACCCGGGCGGCGTGGAGACGCCGGAGGACCTGTGGCGGCTGGTGGCCGATGGGGTGGACGCGGTGTCGGAGTTCCCGGCCGACCGCGGCTGGAACATCGACGAGCTGTACGACCCGAGCTCGGAGCGGCCGAACACCAGTTACGTCAAGCACGGTGGCTTCCTCCACGACGCCGCCGACTTCGACCCGGCCTTCTTCGGCATTTCACCGAACGAAGCCCTCACCATGGACCCGCAGCAGCGCCTTCTGCTGGAAACGTCCTGGGAGGCGATCGAGCGGGCGGGCATCGACCCGGCCACGCTGAAGGGCTCGGCCACCGGCGTGTATGCCGGGATGATGTACCACGACTACCAGGACAACACGAACACCGGCTCCGTCGCCTCCGGGCGCGTCTCGTACACCTTCGGGCTGGAGGGCCCCTCGGTCACCGTGGACACGGCGTGTTCGTCGTCGCTGGTGGCGCTGCACCTGGCGGCGCAGGCGCTGCGCTCGGGCGAGTGCTCGCTGGCTCTCGCCGGCGGTGTGGCGGTCATGGCGACGCCGGAGGCGTTCGTGGAGTTCAGCCGCCAGCGCGGCCTTGCTCCCGACGGCCGCTGCAAGTCCTTCGCCGCCTCCACCGACGGCACCGCGTGGGGTGAGGGTGCCGGCATGCTCCTGCTGGAGCGGCTGTCCGACGCCCGGGCCAACGGTCACCCCGTCCTCGCCGTAGTCCGCGGCATCGCCGTCAACCAGGACGGCGCGAGCAACGGCCTGACCGCGCCCAACGGCCCGTCCCAGGTCCGGGTCATTCGGCAGGCGCTCGCCAACGCCGGGCTCGCCTCCCACCAGATCGACGCGGTGGAGGCGCACGGCACGGGCACCACCCTGGGCGATCCGATCGAGGCGCAGGCGGTCCTGGCCGCCTACGGCAAGGATCGCCGGGAGGATCTGCCCCTGTGGCTCGGTTCCATCAAGTCGAACATGGGCCATACGCAGGCAGCCGCGGGTGTCGGCGGCATCATCAAGATGGTCGAGGCGATCCGGCGCGGGGTGCTCCCCAAGACCCTGCACGTGGACGAACCGACCCCGCAGGTGGACTGGTCGGCGGGCCATGTCCGGCTGCTGACCGAGGCCCGGCCGTGGCCGGAGACCGGCCGCCCCCGCCGGGCGGGCGTGTCCTCGTTCGGCATCAGCGGGACGAACGCCCACGTCATCATCGAGCAGGCCGTCGAGCCCGAGCCCGCCATGCCGCAGACCCCGGCTACCCGTACTCTCCCCGTCGTCCCCTTCGTCATCTCCGGCAAGACCCCGGAGGCCCTGCTCGGCCAGGCCGAGCGGCTGAAGTCCCATCTGGCGTCCCGTCCCGACCTCCGCCCGCTTGACGTCGCCTACTCCCTCGCCACCCGCCGCACCGCACTGGACTTCCGCGCCGGGGTGACGGCTGCCGACCGCGATGAGCTGTTGGCGGGTCTGGCCGCGCTGGTGGAGGGCCGACCGGCGGCGGGTGTGGTGCAGGGCAGCACGCGGGGTTCTGGGCGTACGGCGTTCTTGTTCACCGGGCAGGGAGCACAGTGGATCGGGATGGGCCGGGAGCTGTACGAAACGTTCCCCGTCTTCGCCGAGGCCTTCGACACCGTGCTGGGCGTGATCGACCTGCCCTTGCGTGAGGTGATGTGGGGTGAGGACGCCGAGAGGCTCAACCGCACCGAGTCCACCCAACCTGCGCTGTTCGCGATCGAGGTGGCGCTGTTCCGGCTGCTGGAGTCGTGGGGTGTGCGTCCCGACTACTTGGCGGGGCATTCGATCGGCGAGTTCGCCGCCGCTCATGTGGCCGGAGTGCTGTCGTTGACGGACGCGGCGCAGCTGGTGACCGCGCGGGGCCGGCTGATGCAGGCGCTGCCGCAGGGCGGGGCCATGGTCGCCGTCCAGGCGAGCGAGGACGAGGTCCGCCCGCTGCTGTCCGACACGGTCGGTATCGCGGCGGTCAACGGCCCGCAAGCCGTCGTCGTCTCCGGCGCGGAGGGCGAAGCACTGCGCATCAAGGCCCATTTCGAGGCTGAGGGGCGTAGGACGACCAGGTTGAAGGTGTCGCACGCGTTCCACTCGCCGCTGATGGAGCCGATGCTGGAGGAGTTCCGCACGGCCGCCCGCAAGGTGACCTACGGCGAGCTGTCGGTCCCGATCGTCTCCACCCTCATCGGGCGGACGGCGACCGCCGCCGACCTGTCCGATCCGGAGTACTGGGTCCGACACGTCCGCGAGGCCGTCCGCTTCGCCGACGCCGTGCGAGTCCTGGAGTCCGAGGGGGTGACCCGATTCCTGGAACTCGGCCCGGACGCCGTACTGACGGCGATGGCGCAGCAGTCACTCGCGTCGGAGACGGCGGTCCTCACGGCCGCGCTCGGCCGGGACCGGCCCCAAGTTTCGACGCTGCTGGGCGCCGTGGCCCGCCTGCACGTCTCCGGTCTCACACCCGACTGGACGGCCTTCTACTCCGACACCGGAGCCCGTGCGCTCCACGACCTGCCGACCTACGCCTTCCAGCGCAGCACGTACTGGCTGGAGAGCACGTTCGGCACGGGGCTCACGCTGTCCGGGATGGGCATCGGCTTCTCCGGGCACGCGCTGCTGGGCGCGGCTGTGCCGCTGGCCGACATGGACGGTGTGGTGCTGACGGGGCGGTTGTCGACGGCGTCGCAGTCCTGGCTGACCGATCACGCGGTCGGCGGCACCGTCCTTTTCCCGGGTACCGGACTGGTCGAGCTGGCGATCCGCGCCGGTGACGAGGTCGGCTGCGACCGGCTGGAGGAGCTCACCTTGCAGGCTCCGCTGGTCCTGCCCGAGCGCGGCGGCGTCATCGTTCAGGTGTCCGTCGGCACGCCCGGGGATACGGGTGCACGGCCGGTCGCCATCCACTCGCGTGCCGAGGGCGACGACGAGCCCTGGGTGCGTCACGCCACGGGAACCCTGTCCTCCGCCGAACACGACACCCCGTTCGACCTGTCCGTATGGCCACCGAAGGGTGCGGAGCCGGTCGATGTGGAGGGTCTGTACGACGGGCTGGCGGAGGCGGGTCTGGAGTACGGGCCGGTGTTCCAGGGACTCACAGCCGCTTGGCGCGACGGTGAGGAGATCTACGCCGAGGTGTCCCTGCCCGAGGACGCCGACGTGGACGGCTTCGGCCTGCACCCGGCCCTCCTGGACGCCTGCCTGCACGCGATCGGGCTGCGCGAAACCGACGAGAGCCGGGCGGCGCGGCTGCCGTTCGCATGGACCGGAGTGACCTTCCACGCCTCGGGAGCCACCCGCGTACGCCTGAGGGTGGGTCCCGCCGGCTCGGACGGTGTCGCGCTGCAGGTGGCCGATGGCCTGGGTCGTCCGGTGGCCACGGTCGAGTCGCTGGCGTTGCGGGAGATATCTGCCGGGCAGCTGGCGTCGGCCCGGTCGGCGTTCCACGAGTCGCTGTTCCAGCTGGACTGGGTGCGGCTGCCGGTCGTGCAGGGAGGACCGCTGCCGGACGAGGTCGCGGTCCTGCGCACCGTCCCCGGCACGGACGCCGCCGCGGTGCGGTCGGAGGTCCAGCGCGTGCTGGCCGAACTGCAGTCGGACACGAGTCGGCTGGTGGTGGTGACCGGCGGTGCGGTGGCGTTGCCGGGTGAGGATGTCACCGATCTGGCGGGTGCGGCCGTGTGGGGTCTGGTGCGTTCGGCGCAGTCCGAGTCGCCCGACCGTTTCGTGCTGGTCGACACCGATCAGGAGGACCTGGAAGCGGCGGCGTCCCTGGCGCTCGGTGCGGGTGAGCCGCAGGTGGTGGTCCGGGACGGTGCGGTGTTCGGCGCCCGGCTCGCTCGGACACCGGTGCCGCCATCTGGCGAGGCGGTCCAGGCGTCGGTCTTCTCGGCTGAGGGGACGGTGCTGGTCACGGGTGCGTCGGGCACCTTGGGCGGGTTGTTCGTGCGGCATCTGGTGTCGGAGTACGGGGTGCGGCGTCTGCTGCTGACCAGTCGGCGTGGCGAGCGGGCACCGGGTATGCCCGAGTTGGTGGCGGAGCTGTCGGGGTTCGGCGCCGAGGTGACGGTGGCGGCGTGTGACGCCGCGGACCGCGAGGCCTTGGCGGTGCTCCTCGCCGGGGTGGAGGACCTGTCGGCGGTGGTGCATGTGGCCGGGGTTCTGGACGACGGTGTGATCGCCTCCCTGACTCCCGAGCGCTTGGACGCCGTGCTGCGTCCGAAGGTGGACGCGGCGCTGAATCTGCACGAGCTGACCGCGGACCGCGGCCTCACCGCCTTCGTGCTGTTCTCCTCCGCTGCCGGTGTCTTCGGTAATCCGGGTCAGGGCAACTACGCTGCGGCGAACGCGTTCCTTGATGCTCTGGCGGCTCATCGCCAGGCGAACGGCCTTCCTGCGCAGTCCCTTGCCTGGGGTCTGTGGGGGGCTGAGGCAGGCGGGATGGCGGAGGGGTTGGATCAGGCGGACCGGGGGCGTATGCAGCGCACGGGGGTGCAGGAGATCTCCGTCGGGGAGGGTCTGGAGCTGTTCGACACGGCGTCGGCGCTGCCCGGACCGGCCCTGGTCCCCATCCGGCTGGATCTGAAGGCCCTGCGCACCGCCGCCGACGATCTGCCCGCCCTGTTCCGGGGCCTGATCCGCACCACCCCACGACGCACCGCACCAGCCGGCGGCGGGTCGGACGCTCCGGCCCTGCTCCGGCAGCAGCTCACCGGCCTTCCTTCCGAGGAGCAGCAGGCCCTGCTGCTGGACACGGTCCGGGCCAACGCCGCCGCCATCCTCGGCCATGCGGACGCGAACGCCGTCGACCCGGACCGGGCCTTCAGCGAGCTGGGCTTCGACTCCCTCAGCGCGGTGGAGCTCAGGAACCTGCTCAACGGCGTCACCGGGCTGCGACTGCCGCCCACGCTCGTCTTCGACTATCCCGATGCCAGGGCGCTGGCCGACTACATGCGATCCGAACTCGTTCCGGACTCGGGCGGCACCGCCGAGGGTGCGGCCCCGGGCGAGGAACAGATCCGCGCCGTCCTGACGTCCCTGCCGATCGGCAGGCTGCGGGACGCAGGCCTGCTGGACGCGCTGCTCGAACTCGGCGGGATCCACGACGTACGGGCCGAGGCGGACCAGGCCGACGAGGACTTCGAGGGCTCGATCGACGACATGGACACCGAAAGTCTCATCAGCCTGGCGCTCGGCGGCGGGGAAGCGGGAGAACTGTGATGACCGGCTCAGACCAGCAGAAGATCGTCGACGCGCTCCGGACGGCACTCAAGGAGACCGAGCGGCTGCGGGCCCAGAACAAGAAGCTCACGGCCACCCTTCGTGAGCCCATCGCCATCGTCGGGATGAGCTGTCGTTACCCGGGCGGCGTGGAGACGCCGGAGGACCTGTGGCGGCTGGTGGCCGACGGGGTGGACGCGGTGTCGGAGTTCCCGGCCGACCGCGGCTGGGACGTCGACCGGCTCTTCGACCCGACCTCCGAGCGGCCGAACACCAGTTACGTCAAGCACGGCGGCTTCCTGCACGGCGCTGCCGACTTCGACCCGTCCGTCTTCGGGATCTCACCGAACGAGGCGCTGGTCATGGATCCGCAGCAGCGGCTGCTCCTGGAGACGGCCTGGGAGGCGATCGAGCGGGCGGGCATCGACCCGGTCACCTTGAAGGGGTCGGCCACCGGCGTGTTCGCCGGGATGATGTACCACGACTACGCCGCCAACGCGAACACGGGCTCCATCGCCTCCGGCCGGATCTCCTACGCTCTCGGTCTCGAGGGCCCCTCGGTGACCATGGACACCGCCTGCTCCTCCTCCCTCGTCGCGCTGAACTCCGCGGTGCAGGCGCTGCGGTCGGGTGACTGCTCGCTCGCCCTGGTCGGCGGCGTGTGCGTGATGGCCACGCCGGAGACCTTCGTGGAGTTCAGCCGTCAGCGGGGGCTGTCGCCTGACGGTCGGTGCAAGTCGTTCGCCGCTGCGGCGGACGGCACTGCCTGGGGTGAGGGTGTGGGCATGCTGCTGGTGGAGCGGCTGTCCGACGCGCGTGCCAACGGCCACCCCGTGCTCGCCGTGGTGTGCGGTATGGCCGTCAACCAGGACGGCGCGAGCAATGGCCTCACCGCCCCCAACGGCCCGTCGCAGGCGCGTGTCATCCGGCAGGCGCTGGCCAATGCACAGCTTGCCTCCGAGCACGTCGATGTCGTGGAGGCGCACGGTACGGGTACGACGTTGGGTGATCCGATCGAGGCGCAGGCGTTGCTGGCGACGTACGGGCAGGACCGGCCGGCCGACCGGCCGTTGTGGCTGGGTTCGTTGAAGTCGAACCTGGGTCATACGCAGGCGGCTGCGGGTGTGGGCGGCATCATCAAGATGGTCGAGGCGATCCGGAACGGGGTGTTGCCCAAGACCCTGCACGTGGACGAGCCGTCGTCGAAGGTGGACTGGGATTCGGGGAACGTGCGGTTGCTGACGGAGTCGCGGCCGTGGCCGGAGACGGGCCGTCCGCGTCGGGCGGGCGTGTCGTCGTTCGGGATCAGCGGCACCAATGCCCACGTGATCATCGAGCAGGCTCCGGAGGCACCCTTTCAGGAGCCCCCGGCCGCGGACGCGGTTGTGCCTACGATCCCCTTGGTCCTGTCTGCCAAGACTCCGGACGCCCTGCTCGGCCAGGCTGAGCGGCTGAAGTCCCGTCTGGAGTCCCGCCCCGACCTGCGCCCCCTGGACGTGGGCTTCTCCTTGGTGAGCGATCGGGCTGCGATGGACCGGCGCCTCGCCGTTGTGGGTGCTGACCGTGATGAGTTGCTGGCTGGTCTGTCGGCGTTCGTGGAGGGCCGGTCGGCGGCGGGTGTGGTGCAGGGCAGCACGCGGGGTTCTGGGCGTGCGGCGTTTTTGTTCGGTGGGCAGGGTGCGCAGCGGTTGGGGATGGGCCGGGGGTTGTATGAGGCGTTCCCGGTGTTCGCGGAGGCCTTCGACGCGGTTGTGGCGGAGGTTGGTCTGCCGCTGAAGGACGTGATGTGGGGCCGGGACGCGGAGCGTTTGGACCGCACGGAGTTTGCTCAGCCTGCGTTGTTCGCGATCGAGGTGGCGTTGTTCCGGCTGCTGGAGTCGTGGGGCATCAAGCCCGACTACTTGGCGGGGCATTCGATCGGTGAGTTCGCGGCGGCTCATGTGGCCGGGGTGCTGTCGTTGGCGGATGCGGCGCGGCTGGTTGTGGCGCGGGGCCGGCTGATGCAGGCGCTGCCGCAGGGCGGGGCGATGGTGGCCGTGCAGGCGGCTGAGGACGAGGTCCGCCCGCTGCTGTCCGACACGGTCGGTATCGCCGCGGTCAACGGCCCGCAGGCCGTCGTCGTCTCCGGCATGCAGGCCGAGGTTTTGGCCATCAAGGAGCGTTTCGAGGCGGAGGGTCGTAAGGCGACGCGGCTGCGGGTCTCGCACGCGTTCCACTCGCCGTTGATGGAACCGATGCTGGAGGAGTTCCGCACCGTCGCACAGTCGGTGACCTACAGCGAGCCGTCGATCCCGATCGTGTCCACGCTGACCGGGGACACCACTGGTGTGACCGATCCGGAGTACTGGGTGCGGCACGTCCGCGAGGCCGTCCGCTTCGCCGACGCGGTCCGTGCCCTGGACGCGGCTGGCGTGACCACGTACGTGGAGCTTGGTCCGGACGCGGTGCTGACCGCCATGGCCCAGCAGACCACCGAGACGGGCACCTTCGTGCCGACCCTGCGCCGGGACCGGGACGAGGCCACCGAGACCGTCACCGCCCTCGCCCGTCTCCACACCACCGGCACCCCCGTCGACTGGACGGCCTTCTACGCGGGCACCGGCGCCCGCCGCGTCGACCTGCCCACCTACGCCTTCCAACGCCAGCGCTACTGGCTCGACATGCTGGACTACCTCGCCGACTCCTGGGTCGCGCCCGAGCTGGGCGGCGTGGCGGACGCCGGCCTGGAGCCGACCGGTCACCCACTGCTGGGTGCCGCCGTGAACCTCGCTGACAGTGGCGGTGTGGTGTTGACCGGTCGGCTGTCGGTGGCAGCCCAGCCCTGGCTGGCCGAGCATGTCGTGGGCGGAACGGTCCTCTTCCCCGGTACCGGGCTGGTGGAGCTGGCGATCGCGGCCGGCGGCCGGGTCCACTGCGACCGACTGGAGGAACTCACGCTGAGCGCACCCCTGGTGGTGCCACAGGACGGGAGCGCCGTCGTCCAAGTCGTCGTGGAGGCGCCGGACGACTCCGGTGTACGCCGCACCGTGCGGGTCTACACGTGCGCTGAGGGTTCCGATGGCGACCAATGGACGTTGCACGCGACCGGCGTGCTGACCGTGCGGGGCGCCGAACAGGACACGGGCCTGGCCGAGTGGCCTCCGGTGGGGGCTCAGCGGGTTGATGTGGAGGGTCTGTACGACGGGCTGGCCGAGGCGGGTCTGGAGTACGGGCCGGTGTTCCAGGGACTCACGACCGCTTGGCGCGACGGCGAGGGGGTGGTCTATGCCGAGGTCTCCTTGCCCGAGGACGTCGATGTCGAGGGCTTCGGTGTGCACCCG
Source organism: Streptomyces sp. NPDC045431 (assembly GCF_040646655.1). Taxonomy (NCBI): domain Bacteria; kingdom Bacillati; phylum Actinomycetota; class Actinomycetes; order Kitasatosporales; family Streptomycetaceae; genus Streptomyces; species Streptomyces sp. NPDC045431. Next base: position 183,196 of record NZ_JBEZAQ010000013.1, on the reverse strand, counting down.
GCGCTGTTGGACGCATGCCTGCACGCCATCGGCCTGGGGGCCGACAGTGGTGAGGATCGCTCGGCGCGGCTGCCGTTCGCGTGGGCGGGTGTGACGTTCCATGCTTCGGGCGCGACTCGTGTCCGGCTGAGGCTGACGTTCTCGGGGGATGCGGTTTCGTTGGACGTGGCCGATGGCCTGGGTCGTCCGGTGGCCACGGTCGAGTCGCTGGCGTTGCGGGAGATCTCTGCCGGGCAGCTGGCATCGGCCCGGTCGGCGTTCCACGAGTCGCTGTTCCAGCTGGACTGGGTGCAGCTGCCGGCAGCACGGAGCAGGCCGTTGCCGGAGGGAACGACGGTGCTCCAGGTAACTCCCGGTGCGGATGCGGCGGCGGTGCGGGCGGGGACGGCCGCGGTGCTGGGCGCCCTGCAGGCGGCCGAGGGACGGTTGGTGGTGGTGACCGGCGGTGCGGTGGCGTTGCCGGGTGAGGATGTCACCGATCTGGCGGGTGCGGCCGTGTGGGGTCTGGTGCGGTCGGCGCAGTCGGAGGACCCGGGGCGGTTCGTTCTCGTCGACACGGACGACCCGGCGGCCGTGCCACTGGCGCTGGCCTCGGGAGAGCCCCAGGTCGTCGTGCGGAACGGTGTGGTGCACGGCGCCCGTTTGGTGCGTACCCGGGCGGCACAGGATGAGGGGGCAGTGGGGGCCGTGCCCGCTTCGGTCTTCTCGGCTGAGGGGACGGTGCTGGTCACGGGTGCGTCGGGCACCTTGGGCGGGTTGTTCGCGCGGCATCTGGTGTCGGAGTACGGGGTGCGGCGTCTGCTGCTGACCAGTCGGCGCGGCGAGCGGGCACCGGGTATGCCCGAGTTGGTGGCGGAGCTGTCGGGGTTCGGCGCCGAGGTGACGGTGGCGGCGTGTGACGCCGCGGACCGCGAGGCCTTGGCGGTGCTCCTCGCCGGGGTGGAGGACCTGTCGGCGGTGGTGCATGTGGCCGGGGTTCTGGACGACGGTGTGATCGCCTCCCTGACTCCCGAGCGCTTGGACACCGTGCTGCGCCCGAAGGTGGACGCGGCGCTCAACCTGCACGAGCTGACCGCGGACCGCGGCCTCACCGCCTTCGTGCTGTTCTCCTCCGCTGCCGGTGTCTTCGGTAATCCGGGTCAGGGCAACTACGCTGCGGCCAACGCGTTCCTTGATGCTCTGGCGGCTCATCGCCAGGCGAACGGCCTTCCTGCGCAGTCCCTTGCCTGGGGTCTGTGGGGCGGTGGCATGGCCGGCGAGCTGAGCCAGACCGACCTCGACCGGATGAACAGCACCGGGGTGTACACGCTCAGCCCTGAGCAGGGCTTGGAGCTGTTCGACACGGCGTCGGCGCTGCCCGGACCGGCCCTGGTCCCCATCCGGCTGGATCTGAAGGCCCTGCGCACCGCCGCCGACGATCTGCCCGCCCTGTTCCGGGGCCTGATCCGCACCACCCCACGACGCACCGCGAGCGCCACGACGGACCACTCGGTGCTGCGCAGGAGACTGGACGGGCTCGACGCCGCGGATCGGGAGCGCGCGCTGCTGGACCTGGTGCTGGAGACTGCGGCCGCCGTGCTCGGGCACGCCGGTACGGACGCCATCGACCCGGAGAAGGACTTCCTGGAGGCGGGAGTCGACTCGCTGAGCGCGATGGAACTGCGCAGCCGGCTGAACGCGGCCTCGGGGCTGGACCTGCCCGCCATGGCGGTCTTCGACAGCAAGAGCCCGGCAGGACTGGCGCGCCGGATGGCCGAGGCAGTCCCCAGCGGCCTCAGCGGCCCCGGCGACCGCCCGGCGACCGCCGCCGACGGTGCGCAGGAGCCGGACACCGTCATCGGGCTGTTCCGCAGCACCGTCCTGGCCGGGGAGACGACGAAGGCGTTCAACCTGCTGCGGGCGGTGGCCGATCTCCGGCCCACGTTCGAGGCGTACGAGGACCTGCCGGCCCCCCTGGCGCCGGTGAGGCTGGCCGACGGACCCGCCCGACCGCGGCTGATCTGCCTGAGCACCCCCATGGCGACCGGGGGAGTGCACCAGCATGCCCGGCTGGCCGCGCACTTCCGCGACGTACGCAGCGTGGCGACACTGCCGTCGCCCGGGTTCCGAGGCGGCGAGCCGCTGCCGGGGTCGGTCAGCGCGCTGTGCTCGGCGCTGGCCCGGTCCGTGCAACAGGCGGCGGAGGGCGAGCCGTTCGTCCTGCTGGGCTACTCCTCCGGCGGGCTCCTCGCCCACGGCGTGGCGGCATGCCTGGAGGAGGAGCTGCGCACTCCGGCGGCCGGCCTGGTCCTCGTGGACACGTACCGCGTCACGCGGGAAGCGGGCGGTGGGATGCAGGCGCAGGTCTTCGAGCAGCTGGCCGGGGCGCTGGTCGACCGCGACTCGGAGTTCGGGCTGTTCGACACCGCGGGGCTGTCCGCGATGCGCGCCTACTTCGACCTGCTGCCGCAGTTCTCGCTCGCTCCGCTCGCCGCACCGGTCCTGTTCGTCGGCGCGGGACGCTCCTTCCTCTCGGGCGGTACGGAGTCCGCCGGAGCCGACGACGGCTGGCAGGCCCGGCCGTGGCATCCGGAACACACCTACCGGACGGTGCCGGCGACCCACTTCACCATCGTCGAGGAGGACGCCGAGCACACCGCCCGGACGGTGGAGGAGTGGATCACAGGGGTGCTGTAGGGGCGGTGCGGGCGCCGTGTCGGCCCTACGGTCGCCAAGGCTGTTCAGAACCGGCTGAGAGGTGAGGGACATGGCGTTGCCGGCACCGAGTGCCAAAGGAACCGTTCCGTTCGGCGAGTACAAGACGTGGTACCGCGTCACCGGAGACCTCGGCTGCGGGCTCCCGCCCGTGGTCGTGGTCCACGGCGGACCCGGGTCCACTCACGACTACCTGCTGCCGCTCGCCCGGCTCGCCGAGGAGGGCCACCCCGTCGTCCACTACGACCAACTGGGCAACGGGGGCTCCACTCACCTGCCGGGCCGAGGCGCGGACTTCTGGACGGTGGACCTGTTCCTGGCTGAGCTGGACAACCTGCTCACGGCCCTCGGCGTCGCCGACGACTACGTGCTGTACGGGCAGTCGTGGGGTGGTCTGCTGGTCGCCCGGCACGCCGCGGCCCGGCCCGCCGGGCTGCGCGGCCTGGTCGTCGCCAACTCCCCGGCCTCCTATCCGCTGTGGCTGGAGGAGATGGCGGTGCTGCGGTCCCAGCTGCCGCCTGGCGTCAACGACACGCTCCTGCGGCACGAAGCCGCCGGCACCACGGACAGCCAGGAGTACTACGAGGCGATGACGGTCTTCTACGAGAAGCACGTCTGCCGCCTCAAGCCCTGGCCGCGCGAGTACCAGGCGTCCTTCTACGAGGTCTACAACGACCCGACGGTGTACTACGCCATGAACGGGCCGAACGAGTTCCATGTCATCGGCAGCCTGCGCGACTGGGGCGTGGAGGACTGCCTGCCCGACATCGCGGTGCCCACCCTGATCCTCTCGGGCCGGTACGACGAGGCCACGCCGAAGACGGTCCAGCCCTATCAGGACCTGATACCGGACGCCCGCTGGGTGATCTTCGAGGAGTCGAGCCACCTGCCCCACCTGGAGGAGCCCGACGCCTTCCACGAGGCGCTGACCACGTATCTGAAAAGCCTGTGAAGCCGCTGCCGGCCGGTACCGCTAAGGGGCTGATAGGGGTTCTTGACGCGGCGCCCCCGACCGGAGACTGAGAGCCATGGAGACTGACGACCGGACGGGCACTGCCCTGGTATTTCCTGGAATGGGGCCCTCCCCGTTCTCCGAGGTGGCCAAGTTCATGCTGGTCAATCCGTATGCCCGGGAGCTGTACGCGGAAGCGGACGAAGTCCTCGGGTACTCGCTCTTCGACCGCTTCAGCGAGGCGGAGGGCGACTATTCGGAATACGCGCAGCTCGCGTTCATGGTGAACTGCCTGGCGCTGGCGCGGTGGGCCGAAGCCGAGTTCGGCCTCGATCCGCTCTACTGCACCGGGCCCAGCTTCGGCGGCAAGGCCACGGCGGTGCGTTCCGGGGCGCTCTCGTTCGCCGACGGCGTGCGGCTGACCGCGAGGTTCGCCCGTTGCCTCGACGCGTTCTTCGCGGAGGAGTATCCGGAGCGGGTCGCGACCCTCTCCTTCGCCCGCACCCCTCCGCCCGCGCTGAGGGAGGTGCTGGCGGAACTGACCGAGCGGGGCGAGTGGCACGACGTGACGTGCGTCGTCGACGAGGACTTCGCCATGGTGACGCTGCGCACGTCCGGGATCGAGTGGCTGCGGGAGCGACTCCGCGCCGTGGGCGGGCTGCCGCTGTACGTGATGGAGCCGCCGATGCACTCCGCCGCCTTCGGGGGCCTGCGTCGCAGGACGGAGTCCGAGGTCATGGCGGGCCTGGAGTTCCGCGACCCGGTGATTCCCGTGGTCGCCGACCACGACGGGGCCCTGCTGACCACCGGTGAGCAGGTGCGCACGATGCTGCTGGACGGTTGCGTCCGCCCCGTCGACTGGCCCGTCACGCTCGCCTCCCTGAGGGACAAGGGCATCGGCCGGCTGTGCGTCGCCGGCCAGGACGCTCTGTTCTCCCGGGTTCCGGTGGCGGCGAAGCGCTTCGACGTGATCAAGGCCGACCCGAGACGGGCCATGATGCCGCGCCGCCGCGCCGCGGCCGCCTGAGACACGTGTCCCGGGCAGCCCCGGCCCGGTGTGCGGCCGGGGCGGCTCAGCTGGTGGAGGCCCCGGTCATCGAACGCAGCGCCCCCCAGAGCGAGGCGGGGGTGGCGAAGGTCTCCGGCTTCAGCGCCTCGTCCATGAACTTGACGTCGTACGCCGCTTCCAGCGCCCCCAGCAGCTCCACCGTGGCCAGCGAGTCCAGTCCCGCGTCACGCAGTGCAGTGTCGGGGGTCAGATCGTCCTCGGCGGTGAGGAACGGCAGGTACTCCCTGAGCAGTTCCTCGAAACGCTGGTCCCAGTACATGGTGAATCCACCCTTTCCCGCAGTGCCGTTCGTCGGTTTCCAGGAATGGACGCTACGAGCGGATACGGACCCAGGGGCACCCGTTGCGCACCCCTAACTTTCAGGCCCGGACCACGGGCCGGCATTGATCGCCGCCCGCGGACCCCGGACCTCGCGGATCTCCGGAGGAAGAATGACCGAGCATCAGCAGCACGCCCTCCATCAGCGCTTCCTTCGAGGGCTCTCCCTGTCCCCGGACCGCCCGGCGCTGCGGATCGGCACCGAGGAGGTGACCTACCGCGCGCTGCACGAGCAAGCCCTGATCATGGCCGGCTCCGTCGGATCGGCGAAGACCGTGGGCGTGCTGTCCGGCAAGAGCGTCACCGCGTACGTCGGCATCCTCGCCGGACTGTACGCGGGTGCCACCGTCGTACCGCTGCACCCCGGCTTCCCCGCCGCCCGCACCCGGCGCATGCTCGAGGTGTGCGGCACCGAGGCGTTGATCGCGGACGGTCTCGGGCGTGCGGCGCTGCGGGAGATCTACGGCGACGCGCCGGGCGTCCCGGTCGTCGAGGCCGACCCCGCGCGGGCGCTGACGGCGCCGCGCCCGGTCGACGCGTCCGACGTGGCCTACCTGCTGTTCACCTCGGGTTCCACGGGCCGCCCCAAGGGCGTGCCGATCACGCACGGCAGCACCCACACCTACTTCCGGCTCCTCGATGCCCGCTACGACTTCGGCCCCGACGACGTCTTCACACAGACCTTCGACCTCAACTTCGACTGCGCGATGTTCGACCTGTTCTGCGCCTGGGGTGCCGGTGCCACCGTGGACGCGGTGCCGTCGGCCGCCTACCGCGACATCCCGGCCCACCTCGCCGAGCGAGGCATCACCGTATGGTTCTCCACCCCCAGCGCCATCTCCCTGATCCGGCGCATGGGCGGCCTCCGGCCCGGGTCCCTGCCCGGACTGCGCTGGAGCTTCTTCGCCGGGGAGGCACTGCGCTGCACCGACGCTGCCGACTGGCACGCTGCGGCGCCCGGATCGGTCCTGGAGAACATCTACGGCCCGACCGAGCTGACCGTCACCATCACCGGGCACCGCTGGGACCCCGAGTCGTCACCGCGGCTGGCGGTCAACGGGCTCGTACCGATCGGTTCCGTCCACGAGGGTCACGACCACGTACTGCTCGCCGAGGACGGGAGCGAGGACGACGTGGAGGGCGAACTGCTCATCACCGGGCCGCAGATGACCGCCGGATACCTCGACCCCGAGGACGACCGTGGCCGGTTCGCGGAACGCGACGGCCGCCTGTGGTACCGCACGGGAGACCGGGTACGCAGGCTGCCCGGCGGCGAACTCGTCTACCTCGGCAGGCTCGACTCACAGGTACAGGTGCAGGGCTGGCGGGTCGAGCTCGCCGAGGTCGATCACGCGCTGCGCGCCTGCGAGGGCGTCGAGGACGTGGTCACCGTGGCTCGGCCCGTGGAGGGCAGCACCGAGCTCGTCGTCTTCTACACCGGCCGGATACGCCGCCCCGCCGAGCTCGCCCGGGCGCTGCGGGAGCTCCTGCCCCAGGGCATGCTGCCCCGGCACTACGAGCACGTCGCGCAGTTCCCGCTCAACTCCAACCGCAAGGTCGACCGTCCGGTCCTGGCCGCCAGGGCGGCGGAGCTTCTGCGGTCCTGAGCCGGCGGCCCGCCGCGGCGGGGCTCACCACCGAGGTGAGCCCCGCCGCGCAAGCGGGTGCGGTGCCGGAACCGCACACCGCACGTTCTCACCAGTCGACAGGGCGACCGCTGCCCATCGCCAGGTTCACCGGCAGCTCCCCGCGGCAGCTGATCTGCAGCTTGCGGTACACGCGCGTCAGATGCTGCTCGACCGTGCTCACCGTCAGGTAGAGCTTGGCGGAGATCTCCCGGTTGGTCAGTCCCTGCGCCGCGAGCGTGGCCACCCGCTGCTCGGACGTACTCAGCCGGGCCGCCGACCGGGAGGCATCCGGCTCCCGCAGCGCCGGGTCGGTCTGGGCGTCCGAGAGCGGCGCGTCGGGCAGGATCTCCCGGCACAGTGTCCCCGCCTCGCACTCCCTGGCGAGGTTCCACGCCGTGCGGATCAACGCGCTGCCCTTCGCCGGCGCGGTGCCCTCGCTCTGCATCGCCTGCCCGAGCTCCGCCATGGCGCGCGCCGCCTCCAGACGGTCGCCGGAGCGGTGCAGCTCGTCGACGGCCTGCGTCAGCAGCACCACGCGCTGCTTGGCGGAGGACGACGTCAGGGCACGCATGCGCAAGGACACGCCCCGCACCCACGGCCGCCGCGCATCGGGCAGGGCCATCTGCTGCAGCACCAACTGCTCGGCCCGCTGCGTGTGGCCCAGGCGTAGCAGCGCCTCGGCCGCGTCGGTACGCCAGGGCAGGAGCGCGGGCCGGTCGACGCCCCACTGCTCCATCAGGTGACCGATCTCCATGAAGTCGGCCAGCGCCGCCTGCGGCTGCTGGCAGGCCAGCAGGTGCAGCCCCCGGGCCCGCAGGAAGCCCAGGCCGTACATCCCGGAGAACAAGTGGCGCGGCCCGGGCTGGTCGACCAGTCGCGCTGCCTCAGTGCTCTCCCCCATCAGGGTGCGCGCGCGCACGAGGACGGCGGTCGGCGCGAACCGGAAGGAACAGCCGGTCCGCTCCGGCAGATGGTCCAGGGCGGCCTGCGCGTGCGTGCAGGCCCCCCGCAGGTCGCCCATGCGGAGCAACGTTTCTGCGTGCAGGGACGCGAAGACGGCGCTCCAGCCGGGTGCGTCGCGTAGCTCCGCCTCCCGCACCAGGTTCCGGAGCCACGGCACGGCGCGCTCGGGGTGGTCCGAGTGCACCAGGGAGCGCAGGGCCTGGGTGATCGGTTCGACCGTGGCGTCCGTCAGCCGTGTCTCCTGGAGCAGGCGTTCGACGCCGGCGGTGCCGGTCGCGAAGGCGGTGTCGACGAGGGAGGCCCCGGCCGCGGCCGGGTCCTGTCCGTCCAGCAACCGGGCGGCATCGGGGACGCGGCCGTGCGTGAGCAGTAACTGCACCAGTGGCTGCGCGTGCTCGATGCCGGGGTGGGGACCGCTCAGCAGATCGGCCAGTCGGCGCTCGGTGGCGGCCGGGCTGAACCGCCAGCTGAGCCGAGCCAGCCGGATCCGCACCGCGGCCCGCTGCCGCTCGTCCGGGCACACCTCCACGGCGAGTTCGAGGATGCGGACGGCCTGGCGTGCCTCGTCCCGGGACAGGAGGTCCTCCGCAGCCTCCCGCAGTACGTCGGTCTCGGCCTGGGTGGCGTGCCACGGCACGTCACCGGCGTGGGTGGCTGCGGCCAGCAGCTGACCGGCCGCCGCTGTGGCCGCCATGCCGTCCCGGTCCAGCAGCAGTGCCGCGCGCCGGTGCAGTGCCGCCCGCCGGTGTCCGGACGCCCCGTCGAGAACGGCGGTCCGCGCCGCGCGGTGCCGGAAGCGGGCACCGGTCAGCAGGCCGGCCGCCCGCAGCGCGGCCAGGTCCCGGTCGACCGAGGCCGGAGCGATGCCGAGCAGCCGCTGGACGAGCTCGGGCGAGGAGAACTCGTCGAGCACCGCGGCGGCGAGGGCCACGACCGGGGCCGTCGGACCACTGCGCTGGACGCAGGTGACGACGGCCTGGGAGAACGGACCGCCGCGCTCGGACGCGGGCTCCTCCAGAAGAGAGCCCTCGCCGAGCCCGGTCGGCTCCGCCAGCAGGGCCCGCAGGAGAAGCGGATTGCCACCGGTGACCGCGTGCAGGTGCTCACCGGGCAAGGGCCGCCCGGCGGCTTCCGCGGTCTCGTCGGGGGACAGGCAGCCGATCCGGAACCGCCGGGATCCCGGCTGACGCATCAGCTCCGTCGCGAGTTCCGGATACCGGCCCGTGTACGGCGAGACGGCGACGAGGAGCAGCACCCTGGACGTCCGGGCGTGTCGTGCGAGGTACTGCAGGTACTGGACCGAGAGGTCGTCGGCGTACTGCGCGTCGTCGACGTACAGCAGCACCAGGCCGTCCTCGGCCAGCTCCCGCAACTGCAGGGAGAAGTCCCGCATGGCCTCGGTGCGCGCGGCGCGGTCCGGATCCGCCGTCAGGGACGGCTGTGCGACCGCCGGGTCGCTGCACACCATCTGGCGCAGGACGCCGAGCGGCGCTTCGCGCTCGGCGGGAGAGCCGACCGCACCGAGCACGACGGCCCCTGCCGTGCGGGCCAGGTCGGCGAGGACGTCCACCACGGCGCTCTTGCCGCACCCCGCGGGGCCTTCGACGAGAAGCGTCCGGAACTCACCCGCCTCGCACTCCGTGAGTACCTCTATTCCGGCATCGATCACCGATGCCCTGCCCACCAGATTCATCCTGACCCCCGTCGTCGGATTCTGTACCCCTCTACGGTGACCACCCTTCGGGCGGAGTCCTACAGGAGAGGTAGAGCGCCGATGGAATAGGGGGCCAGGGGGCCTGGAGCAGGGCAGCCGCACCCGCGGCGGCCGTGCCGGTTGACGGGTTCGGCCGGAGGGTCGTCGGCGGTGAGGGTGTGTGGGGTACTCGGTGGGGTACCGGCCCCTCCGGCTCACCCACGTAACCCCTGCGGGGAGGAGCCGCCGGGACGTGCCTCAGGACCGGTTGAGGTAGGCCAGCACGGCGAGGACCCGGCGGTTGTCGTCGTCCGACGGGCTCAGGTTCAGCTTGCTGAAGATGTTCGACGTGTGCTTGGCCACGGCGCGCTCGGTGACGACCATGCGCTGGGCGATGGCCGCGTTGGACCTGCCCTCCGCCATGAGCTCCAGCACCTCGCGCTCCCGGGGCGTCAGAGTGCCGACCGGCTCCTCGTTGGTGTTGCGCGCCAGAAGCTGGGAAATCACCTGTGGGTCCATGGCCGTTCCTCCGGCCGCCACGCGCCGCACCGTGTCGATGAACTGTGCGGCGTCGAAAACCCGGTCCTTGAGCAGATAGCCGACGCCTCCGCTGCCGTCCGCGAGCAGCTCGCGGGCGTACAACTGCTCCACGTGCTGGGACAGCACGAGGACGGGAAGACCGGGGATCTGGCTCCGTGCGTGGAGAGCGGCCTGCAGTCCTTCATCGGTGAAGGTGGGAGGGAGTCGGACGTCCACCACTGCCACATCCGGTTTCAGTGAGACGAGCGCGTGCATCAGTTCAGGACCGTTGTCGACCGCCGCGACGATTTCGCAGTCGTACGCCTCCAGCAGTCGCACGAGGCCGTCTCGCAACAGGAACAGGTCTTCGGCCAGGACAACTCGCACGGCAGCGCTCCAGGATCGGCAATCGTCGAACACCCGGGGGCCGCTCGACGCGTACTCCGGTGAATGTGCGAACGAATCTACCGAGCCCGGCCGGTTCCCCATACGGTTTCGAGTCGTCCCACCGGCCACCGTGCGACACGGGTCGGCGGGCCGGTCCTCTCGATCAAGGCTCGTAACTCAATAAGCCCGCGTCTAAGAGCTCGTTGACCCACAGGTCCACGTCCGCTCGCATGTTGGCGCGATCCTTCTCCCAGATCCGGGCGAGGGTGTCCGCAGCGGCGATGCGGTCACCGTCGTGCTGGCAGATCGCGATCCACATGGCGGCTCCCGCCGGACTGCACCGAAGGCGCGCCGAGGCCTCCTCGGAGAACAACTCCAGGTACCCGTCTTCCGACAGGAACACCGTCACCCCAGGCGCTGGCCGAACCCGCACGCATCCTCCCGGCATCCGTCGACGTCTCACGTCTTTGCGTTCGCGAGCAGTGCCGCGTGGATCGCATGCGAACTATTCCCGTGCGGACCGAGCCGCTAACCCGTGTGGGTCTGGGCGGCCAACGGACAGGGGATCTCCAGCGTCACCGTGGTGGGCCCCCCTGCCGGACTGCTGACGGCCACCACACCGTCGAACGCGCCGACCCTCTGCTCGATCCCGCTCAGTCCGGATCCCGCGCCGGCCACCGCCCCGCCGCGGCCGTTGTCGGTGACACTGGCCCGCAGCAGTCCGTCGCTGTGGTGGATGGTGATCCACAGATGGTTCGCACCCGAGTGCTTCGCGGCGTTCGTGAGTATCTCGCTGACCGCGAAGTACACGGCGGACTCGATGGGGTCCTCGGCTCGTCCGGGCAGATCGATGTCGATCTCGACGGTCATGGGCATCCGCAGCGCCAGCGCCCGTACGGCATCGGGCAGGCCTCGTTCCGCCAGCACCGGCGGATGGATCCCGCGCACCAGGTCGCGCAGCTCGGAGAGCGCTTCCGCCGAGGACTTGCGGGCCTCCGCCAGCAGCGCCTTGGCCTGCTGGGGATCCTTGTCCATCAGCATTTCGATCGTGCCGAAACTCATGCCCATCGCGACGAGCCGGGCCTGTGCGCCGTCGTGCAGATCCCGCTCGATGCGGCGCAGTTCCGCGGCTGAGGCGTCCAGGGCTTCGTGGCGGGTCTCGGTGAGCCGGTCGATGCGCTGGATGAGCTCCACCTCTCGCGGGGGGCCCAGCAGAGCACGGCTGAGTACGAAGTGGAAGCAGAGCAGCGGCCGGCCGACACGGCTGCAGAGGGCGAGGAGCCCCGCGCCGACCAGAGCGGCCAGAAAGGCGGTGCCCCAACCGGTGACCGGTACGAAGGTGTACCAGTTCCTGCCCTCGCCGTCGGAGAGGGGCATCCACAGACCTGCCGGCAGCAGGAGGCCGTGCACTCCGTACACCAGCAGGGCGGGGGGCAGGAAGGCGGTGACGAAGCCGACGGTCAGGTCCATCAGGAGCCACCCCAGGTCGCGCCAGGTGGCCGGGTCCTTCAGCATCAGGCCGCAGCGGTCCAGCCGCCCGGCGACGCCGCTCCGTACGTCGTCGGGGAAGGGCCGGTACGGAACGGGGATGGTGACCTGCGCCCACTGCGCGGCGAGCCGGCGGCGGGAGTTCGCGTGGGCACGCACCAGGGAAAGGACGGCCGGTGTCGTGAGGACACCGACCCCGACGGGGATGAGGACGATCGACAGGACCGCCAGGGAGAGGAGCGTGATCCCTCCTGCGAGTGCGACAAGGGCAACGCCCAGCCCCTGCACACCGGCCAGCAGGGTGCCGCGGATCCTTGCCTTGCTCACGTCGCTCCTCCTCGGGCCTCTGTTCTCGGCTTCGGTGCAAGCATGACGGGCTGAGGCGGCGAGGTCACTGGTGTCGGAGCCCGAGTAAGGGTGTACCTGGCATCACCCCCTGTCTTCGCCCTTTGCTTCCCGGTGCAGGGGAGGACCGACCGTGTGGGGGTGCAGGTGTACCGGGGCGGCCCCTATCCCCCTTGGGGAGTTCGGGGCCGCCGCCGGGTCAGCGCTCGGTCGCGGCGGTGCGCTGGTAGATGTCCGGGATGCCGTCGTGGTCCTCGTCGCGCGTCTCCTCCTCGTACAGGCGGCGGTAGACGCCGTTGCGGTACCGGATGAGGAGGGCGGCCAGGAAGGCGGCGATGAGGGAGCCGAGCAGGACCGCGGCCTTGACGCGCTCGGTCGTGGCGGGGTCGGTGAAGGCGAGTTCGCCGATCAGCAGGGCGACGGTGAAGCCGATCCCGGCGAGTACCGCGAGGGCGAAGACGTCGGCCCAGGCGAGATCGGGGTTGAGGCGGGCGCGGGTGAAGCGGGCGGCGAGGTAGGTGCCGGCGAAGATGCCGAGGGTCTTGCCGACGACCAGGCCCAGGACCACGCCGAGCGGCTCCGGCCGCGTGAAGACCTCGGCCAGGGCCGCGCCCGAGACGCCGACGCCGGCGGCGAAGAGCGCGAACAGGGGGACCACGACCCCCGCCGAGAACGGGTGTATCCGGTGGGAGGTGCGTTCCGCCGGGGAGGCGGTCTCACCCTGGTCGCGGGTGGTGCGCAGGATGAGGCCCATGGCCACGCCCGCGACGGTGGCGTGGACGCCGCTGTTGTACATCAGCGCCCAGGTGACGACGCCGAGGGGGACGTACCACCACCAGCCGCGTACGCGGAGGCGCTGGAGCGCGTAGAAGGCGGCCAGGCAGGCGAAGGCCCCGCCGAGCGCGGCGAAGTTCAGGTCACCGGTGAAGAAGATCGCGATGACGAGGATGCCGCCCAGGTCGTCGACGACGGCGAGGGTGAGCAGGAAGGCGCGCAGCGCGGCCGGCAGGTGGCTGCTGAGGACCGCGAGGACGGCCAGGGCGAAGGCGATGTCGGTGGCCATGGGCACGGCCCAGCCGTCCAGGCTGCCACCGCCCGCCGCGGCGGTGGCGGCGTAGAGGGCGGCGGGTACGACCATGCCGCAGACGGCGGCGATGACCGGCAGGGCGGCGGTCGCGGGGGTGCGCAGTTCGCCGACGACGAGCTCCCGCTTCAGCTCGATGCCGGCGACGAGGAAGAAGAGGGTGAGCAGACCGTCGGAGGCCCAGTGCTCGACCGACAGGTTCAGGCCGAGGGCGGATATGCCGAAGTGGACGTCGCGTATCTGCTCGTAGGCGCCGCTCCACGGGCTGTTGGCCCAGATCAGCGCGATGACGGCGGCCGCGAGGAGGACGATCCCGCCGACGGTCTCCGTCCTCAGGGCCTGCACCACGGCGTTGCGCTCGGGCAGGGGCAGGAGTCCGAGGAAGGGGGAACGCTCGCGCGGCGTGGCAGCCATGAGGAAGACCTCCGGGGGATTCGGCTTGAGGGCATAGGGGCCCTGGGACGCCGACCAGACTTCCCGGCACACCGCGCGTCCGTGGCAACCGCTCGAAAGGCGGGCGTCGACGCGTTCCTCACACCCTAACCACGACTCCTCGGATCCCGCCAGACCCCATTTCACCTGCGGAAACACGTCCCGGAGGCATGCCGAGCGGGCTCGTCCACACCAAGGCGCGAGGTGGGGACGAGCCCGCTCAAGGAGCCGGGCCGCGGGGGCGGTCAGACGGTGGTCTTCACCGACTCCTGGTCGTCGTCGGACTGGTCGTCCTCGGTGATCTCACCGGCGTCGCGGGCGCGGACGTACTCCAGGAAGGAGGCGAGCTCGCGCTTGACGACCGGGGCCAGGAGGTACAGGCCGATGATGTTGATGACCGCGAGCATGAACAGCACCGCGTCGGCCATGTCGATGAGCGTCTGCAGCGTCAGCAGCGAACCGGCGACCGCGAACAGCGTGTAGACGACCTTGTACGCCAGGACGCTGGCCCGGCTGCGGCCGAAGAGGTGCGTCCAGGCCTTCTCGCCGTAGTAGCCCCAGGTCAGCACCGTCGAGATGGCGAAGAGCAGCACCGCGATGGTGAGGATGTACGGGAACCAGGGCATGACCGTGCCGAAGGCGTCGGAGGTGAGGGTGACGCCGCCGATGGACTCGCCCTTGCGGGCCTCGACGTAGCTGGCCGGGTTGGCGATGACGATGGTCAGCGCGGTCATCGTGCAGATGATGACGGTGTCGATGAACGGCTCCAGCAGGGCGACCAGGCCCTCGCTGGCGGGGTGCTTGGTCTTGACCGCGGAGTGCGCGATGGGCGCGGAGCCGAGGCCGGCCTCGTTGGAGAACGCGGCCCGCTTGAAGCCGATGATCAGCGCGCCGAGCACACCGCCGGCCACGCCCTGCGGGTTGAAGGCGCCCTCGACGATCGTGGCGATGGCGGCCGGGATGGCCGTGACGTGCACCAGGATGACGACCAGGCAGGCGGCGATGTAGATGCCGGCCATGGCCGGGACGAGCTTGCTGGTGACGTTGGCGATGGAGCGGATGCCGCCCAGGAGCACGATGCCGACCAGCGCGGCGACGAGGATGCCGAAGAACAGCGCACCGGCCGAGGAGCCCATCAGGCCGTCCTCGCCGCCGGTGACGGAGACCAGCTGCGCGTACGACTGGTTGACCTGGAAGAGGTTGCCGCCGAAGAGGCCGAAGAACAGGACGAAGAAGGAGGCGAGGACCGCGAGGACCTTGCCGAAGGTCTTGCCGTTCTTGCCGAAGCGCTCCGCGAGGCCCTTGGGGAGGTAGTGCATCGGGCCGCCGGAGACGGTGCCGTCGGCGTGCACCTGGCGGTACTTCACGCCCAGCGTGACCTCGACGAACTTGGTGGCCATGCCCAGCAGGCCGCACAGGATCATCCAGAAGGTGGCGCCGGGGCCGCCGATGGAGACGGCGACGGCCACACCAGCGATGTTGCCGAGGCCGACGGTTCCGGAGACGGCGGCGGTCAGTGCCTGGAAGTGGTTGACCTCACCGGCCGACCCCTTCTCGTCGTACTTCCCGCGCACCACGTCGACGGCGAGCTTGAACTTGCGGACCTGGACCAGTCCGAACCAGGCGGTGAAGACCAGGCCGGCGACGACGAGCCAGACGACGATGAACGGGACGTCCGCACCGCCGATGGAACGGGAGTAGAAGACGACGTCCATGAGCCAGCTGGCTATGGGCTCGAAGAGGCCGCTGACGGCCTCGTCGACGGACGTGGTGATGGAGTCGAGTGACACGGTGGTTACCTCGATGGCGCAGTACCGGCGCACGGGAGGTGGCGCCGGGAAGATGTGCGGTCTTTGAGCGAACGCCGTTGTCCGATCGGCGACCCTGGGTGCAGAGTCCGTGGACGCGGACCGTGATCACCCTGGTCTTGCAGTCGGCGCGTGTGCCGACGCTTCCGAGGCGGCGAGGGGTGGGGCTACCTGCGGAGTTGCGCAGTTCTACCACGGTCTTTACGGGATCTTTAGTGATGCAGATCACATGACGGTAGGTAATCTTCGAAAATGCCAGCGAACGAAATAAGACCGTTATCAGGACGGCTTGATCCGTTCATCGGACACCTATGTGGTCCGGCCGCGGGGAGCGGCCCTGTAGGGAGCGGCGGTGGCGTGGTCAGGGGCGGGCGGGAACAGGCACCCTGAGCGGGTGCCTTCACGCTCTCCTCAGCGCGCGCCCGCGGTCCCGTCCGGACACATGATCGTCTGCGGCGACGACGCGCTCGCCCATCGGCTGGCGACCGAACTCCGCGAGGTCTACCGGGAGCGGGTCGTCCTCGTCCGCCCCGGCGGCGCACCGGCGGCCGGACCCGGGCTGACCGTGCCCGGCCAGGGACGTGCCTCGGCGCTCATCGGGCGGGTATCCGCCGCCATGACGGGAGCGGCGCCGGCGGCCGAGGGGCTCCCGGAGGTGGTGGAGGCCGACGAGCCCACGGAGCCGGCGCTGGTGTCGGCGGGTGTGACCGGCGCGGCCGCTCTGGCGCTCGTCCACGACGACGACGAGACCAACATCCGCGCGGCCCTCGCCGCCCGTCGCCTCAACCCGGGCCTGCGCCTGGTCATCAGGCTCTACAACCGCAAACTCGGCCAGCACCTGGAGGAGCTCCTCGACCAGGCCGCCCTCGTCGCGCTGCCCGATCTGGATTCCGCGGCCCTCGACGCGTCCACCACCGTGCTCTCCGACGCGGACACCGCCGCGCCCGCGCTGGCCGCGACCGCCGTCGCGGGCACGAGCAAGGTCGTCCACGCGGACGGACTGCTGCTGCGGGCCGTGGAACGCACCCCGCCCGGTCCCGGTGAGGTCCCCGATCCGGGCCTGTGCACCCTCGCCCTCCTCTCCGCGACCACGCGCGACCCCGCTGGAGAGGAGGGCTCCGACAGCAGCGGCACGGCCGGGCCCCGGCTGCTGCCCGACCCGGGCACGGTCTCCGCCGCCACCGGGCGTGGCACGGTCGTGCTGGAGGCCGTCACCCACACCGGCCCGGTGCTGCCCGCCGGACGCCTGGCCGGCCGCGGGGTGCCGCTCTCCCAGCTCTTCTCCCGCCGCCTGCGCTGGGCCGTCGCCGCGACCTGCCTCGCCGTCCTCGCCCTGGCGGTCGCCTCCTGGCTCACGACGGGAGACCACCCGCTGCACGCCGCCTACGTCACGCTGCTGGACCTGTTCTCCATCAACGATCCCGCCGTCGGCGAGGACACCGCGCGCCAAGTGCTCCAGCTGCTCGCCGGACTGGTGGGCCTGGCGCTCCTGCCGCTCCTCGTCGCCGGGGCGCTGGAGGCCCTGGGGGCCTTCCGCAGCGCCTCCGCCCTGCGCCGCCCGCCGCGCGGGCTGTCCGGCCACGTGGTCCTGCTCGGCCTCGGCAAGATCGGCACCAGGGTGCTGGCCCGGCTGCGCGACCTCGACATCCCGGTCGTGTGCGTGGAGGAGGACCCCGAGGCGCGGGGCGTCGCGCTCGCCCGCCGCCTGCGGGTGCCGACCGTGCTCGGTGACGTCACCCAGGAGGGCGTGCTGGAGGCGGCCAAGATCCACCGCGCCCACGCCCTGCTCGCCGTCACCAGCTCCGACACCACCAACCTGGAGGCGGCCCTCTACGCCCGTACGGTCAAGGCCGATCTGCGCGTGGCCCTGCGGTTGTACGACGACGACTTCGCCACCGCCGTCTACCGCACCCTCCGGGCCGCACACCCCGAGGCGCTCACCCGCAGCCGCAGCGTCTCCCACCTGGCCGCCCCCGCCTTCGCCGGAGCGATGATGGGCCGTCAGATCCTGGGCGCCATACCGGTCGAGCGCAAGGTGCTGCTCTTCGCGGCCCTCGTGGTCGCCGGCCATCCCCGGCTGGAGGGCCGGACCATCGCGGAGACCTTCCGGCCCGGTGCCTGGCGTGTGCTCGCCCTCGACACCACCGCGCCCGCCGACCGGCGCCCCGACCTGGCCACCCCCCATCCCGGCGACGGGGAGCGGCATCCCACCGGCCTCGTGTGGGACCTGCACCCCGGCTACGTCCTCAAGCCCGAGGACCGCGTCGTGCTCGCCGCCACGCGCCGCGGCCTGGCCGAACTCCTCGGGCGGCACCCGGAGCCCGGCTCCGCCCGGCGGTGACCGTCAGAGCGACTGGTCGGGCCAGTCGAGCAGGCGGGCGCCGATGACCGCCGTCTGGAGGGTGTAGCGGTCGCCGGGGTCGCCCGGGTCGGCCCCGGTCAGCCGGTGGATCCGCTCCAGGCGGTACGTCATCGCCCGGACGCTCAAGGAGAGCCGCCGGGCGGCCTCGGCCGCCACGCAACCCGTGTCGAAGTACGCGACGAGGGTGTCGATGAGCGGCTGCGCGCCGCCGCGGGCCTGCTGGAGCGGGCCGAGGACCGTGCGTACGAGGTCGGCCATCGCCTGCCGGTCGCGGGCGAGGACCGGGTACACGAGCAGGTCCGCGGCGTGCAGCACCGGGTCCTCCAGCTGCATGCGGGCGGCCAGGTCCAGGGCGTTGAGCGCCTCCTCGTAGGAGTGGACCACGCCGCCGACGCCCGGGTGGGCGCGCCCGATCGCGACGCGGCCGCCATCGGTCGCGGCGTACGCCTGCTTGGCGAAGAAGCCCAGCACCTCGGCCTGGTCGCCGGGCGCGATGCAGATCAGACGGCCGTCCTTCGTGGTCAGCAGGATCCGGCGGTCCCCGAAGCGGGCGGTGAGGGACGACTCGACACCGCGGGTGACGGGGTAGCCGTCGTCGTACGGCTCCGGGCCCTCGGCGACGGCCACCGCGTGGGCGTGGGACAGCAGGAGCCCGAACCGCCCGGCCCGCTCGGCCAGCCGTCCCGGATCGCTGCGGCCGTGGAGCAGGTCGTCGATGAACTCGCGGCGCATCGCCTCCTGCTGACGGATTGCCATCCGCTGGGCCCGCTCGTGCCCCTCCGCGAAGGCGTCCACCGCCTGCGCCACGGCGGCGAGCAGGTGGTCGGCGGCCGGGCCGCGCAGCTCCGCGCGTACGTCCTGGGCGGTGGCGAGGTGGGCGCGGACCAACAGGCGCAGGCCGATGCCGGCTTCGGCGGCCCGCTCGCCCTGGGCCCGCAGCGCTTCCAGTTCGTCCCGGGACAGGCGCCGGCCGGTGGCACAGGCGGCGGCCAGGATGCGCGCGTACCCCGCCAGATACTCCTCGGCCGTGTCCCGCTCCGCCATGGCCCTCCCCGTTCTTGTCGCCTGGCATCAGGGTGGCATGCGGGTTCGGGGGGTCGGCCACCGGCATCAAGAGGACGTAAAGATTGCCGGGCGGCGGCAATGCGAACGGATGTGCTGCCCTGCCAGCATGAGCGGGCCGGGCCCGGCGGCAGAAGACCATGCCGGTCCGCGGAAACCAAGGTGCCAGGCGGAAGACGCGAGGGGGATGGACCATGGCCGAGTTCCTGAGGGCGGTCGCCACCTTCCCCGCCGTGCTGTTCACCGCCGCCCTCGTGGTCGTCGTCGGCTTCTGGCTGCTGGTGCTGCTGGGCGCCGCCGACCACGACGGCTTCGACGCGGACGTGGACACCGACGCCCTGCACCTGGGCGGCGTGCCCGTCTCGGTGGCGGGCTCCCTGCTGATCGCCCTGGCCTGGTTCTTCAGCGTCACCGGCTCCGTCGTCCTCGCCCGTACGGGATGGCCCGGCGCCCTGGTCCACCTGCTCGGTGCCGTCGTGCTCTTCGCCTCCCTCTTCGGCGCCTGGCGGCTGACCCGGGCGCTCGTACGTCCGCTGGCCAAGCTCTTCCCCGATGAACGCGGGCCGTCCCGGCACGACTTCGTCGGGCTGACCTGCACCATCCGCACCGGGCGGGTGGACGCGGACTTCGGCCAGGCGGAGGTCGCCGCCCGGGACGGCTCCACCGCGGTCGTACAGGTCCGCCAGAACGACGGCGGCGCGCTCGGGCCGGGCAGCACGGGGCTGCTCTACGCGTACGACGACGCCGGCGAGTTCTTCTGGGTCGCGCCCTTCAGCCACGCCGACGGGCTGCTGGACCCGCGCGGCTGACGCCGCCGCTCCCCCTCCCCCTCCCCCTTTCCCTCCCCCTCCAGCTTCCATCCTTCGAACCGGGGATCACTCATGGATGCCATCACCGTGGGGCTCGGCGTGCTCATCGCCGTGGTCCTGCTCATCGCCATCGCCACGCTCTTCGTGATCAGCCGCCTGTTCCGCAAGGTGGAGCAGGGCAAGGCCCTGATCGTGTCCAAGATGCGGAAGGTCGACGTGACCTTCACCGGGCAGGTCGTCCTGCCCGTGCTGCACAAGGCCGAGACCATGGACATCTCGGTGAAGACCATCGAGATCTCCCGCACCGGACGGGACGGCCTGATCTGCCGGGACAACATCCGTGCCGACATCCGCATCTCGTTCTTCGTCCGCGTCAACAAGACCGTCGAGGACGTCGTCAAGGTCGCCCAGGCCATCGGCACCGCCCGCGCCAGCGACCAGGCGACCCTGCAGGAGCTGTTCAACGCCAAGTTCTCCGAGGCGCTGAAGACCGTCGGCAAGCAGCTCGACTTCACCGACCTCTACACCATGCGCGACGAGTTCCGCGACCGGATCATCCAGGTCATCGGCACGGATCTGAACGGCTACAGCCTGGAGGACGCGGCGATCGACTACCTGGAGCAGACGCCGCTCGCGCAGCTGGACGCCTCCAACATCCTCGACGCCCAGGGCATCCGGAAGATCACTGAGCTGACGGCCGTGGAGCACGTGCGCACCAACGAGTTCCGGCGCACGGAGGAGAAGGAGATCACCCGGCAGAACGTCGACGCCCGCGAGGCGATCCTGGAGCTGGAGCGCCGCCAGGCCGACGCCGAGATCAAGCAGAAGCGCGAGATCGAGACCGTACGGGCCCGGGAGGAGGCCGAGACGGCCCGGGTGGCCGAGGAGGAGCGGCTGCGGGCGCAGAGCGCGTTCCTGAAGACCGAGGAGCAGCTCGGCATCCAGCGCGAGAACCAGGCCCGCGAGGTCGCGGTCGCGCAGAAGAACCGCGAGCGGGTCATCGCCATCGAGAACGAGCGCATCGAGAAGGACCGCCTCCTCGAGGTCATCGCCCGCGAGCGGGAGACCGAGCTGACCCGCATCTCCGCGGAGAAGGAGGTCGAGACCGAGCGGCGCGAGATCGCCGAGGTGATCCGGGAGCGGGTCGCCGTGGACCGTACGGTCGCCGAGCAGGAGGAGTCCATCAAGCGGCTGCGCGCCGTCGAGGAGGCCGAGCGGCAGCGTCAGGCCGTCGTCATCGCCGCCGAGGCGGAGGCGCAGGAGCGGCTGGTCAAGGACATCAAGGCCGCCGAGGCGGCCGAGCAGGCCGCGGTCCACCGCGCCGCCGAGGAGCTCACGCTGGCCGAGGCCCGCAACAAGGCCGCCGACCTGGACGCCCGCGCCAAGGTCCGCCTCGCCGAGGGCGTCCAGGCCGAGGCGGCGGCCGAGGGCCTGGCCGCCGTCCAGGTACGGGAGAAGGAGGCGGACGCCATCGAGAAGGCGGGCCGCGCCGAGGCCGGGGCGATGGCCGCCCGGCTGAAGGCGGAGGCCGAGGGCGCCCGCGAGAAGGCGCTGGCCGAGGCCACCGCCATCGGCGAGAAGCTCAAGGCGGAGGCCGCGGGCCTCACCGAGAAGGCGGCCGCCATGGCCGCACTGGACGAGGCGTCCCGTACGCACGAGGAGTACCGGCTGCGCCTGGAGGCGGAGAAGGACGTCCGGCTCGCGGGGCTGGAGGCGCAGCGGCGGGTCGCCGAGGCGCAGGCCGCGGTGCTCGCCACCGGCCTGGAGAAGGCGGACATCAACATCGTCGGCGGGGACTCGGTCTTCTTCGACCGGCTGGTGTCGTCCATCGCGCTGGGCAAGGGCCTCGACGGCTTCGTCGAGCACTCGCGGACCGCGCAGGCGCTCGCCGGACCGTGGCTGGACGGCTCGGCCTCCTTCACCGAGGACCTGACGACGGTGCTGGGCTCGGTCTCCACCGCCGACGTACAGAACCTCACCGTGTCCGCGCTGCTGATGAAGCTGATGCCGGCCGGGTCCGGGCAGCTGGACGAGCTCATCGGCAAGGCACGGCAGCTGGGCCTCGCCGACATGCCGGTCGCGGAACTCGCGGGCCTGAACGGCACCGCGAAGAACTGACGGCCGGCCAGGGGCTTCCGGAGCTGCCGCGCGGGGGGCGGCAGCTCCGGAGGAACGACCACACGGGGGCGGCGGCTCCGGAGGAACGACCGCGCGGGGGGCGGCGGCTCCGGAGGAACGACCACACGTACACGAGGGAGCGGGACGGGATCCATGGAGACGACGGGGATGGACGCCGGTACGTACGAGGTGCTGCGCGACCGGCTCGGAGCGCGGGCCGATGAGCTCGCCCGGCGCGCCGACGCCCTCAACACCGCCCGCGTCGAGGCCTTCGGCTCCACCGGCCTCGCCCTCCTCGGCACCGAGCGGATCCGCACGGAACGCACCGCCGTACCCCGCGACGCCGTCGCGGTCGGCGACACGCTGCTCGTGGGGTACGAGGCCCCGGCCGCGGAGGACGTCTTCGCCCTCTACGACCGCGACCTGAACCGGCTGCCGGACGACGCGGTGCCCGGCCTGCTCGACGACCCGACCTTCGTCCGCGAACACGCCGCCCTGCACCGCTACTTCCAGGGCGCGCGGCTCCTGCGCCTGCGCACAGTGGACGGCAGGCTGCTGGCGGTGTTCCGGACCGGGGAGCAGGCCGAGGACGTCCGCGTGCTGCGCTGGTCGGTCGCGGCCTCCGGCGAGGTGCGGTTCCTGGACGCCCGGGGGGACCGGGACCACGTCCTGCCCGCCCCGTACGACTTCGCGTGGGTCGAGACGACCCGCGACGACCACGTCCTGGGCCGCCACCCGCACGTGTCCGTCGCCGGCGGCGCGGTCTTCGTCTCGACGGCCGGCGGCACGCTGACCGTCAAGACGGAGAACGACACGGAGTCGGGCGAGGGCATCTACAGCGAGCCGGTCGACGAACCGCTGCAGTCGCTCGCCGACGCCGAGGTGGCGTACGCGGTCGTCGGCCCCCTGGTGCTGATCCGCGTCCGGCCGTACAAGGAGGAGACCCGCCGGTACCTGGTCTTCCAGACCCTCACGAAGTCCGTGGTGCGGCTGGACGGCATCGGGCAGGCGTGCCGCCGCCTGCCCGACGACCAGGGCATCGTCTTCCCCGGCGGCTACTGCCTCGCCACGGGCGCGGTGAAGATCTTCGACGCGGAGCGCACCGAAGGACTGGAGTACGAGCGCGCCGTCCGCTCGCCCAACGGCGAGGACGTGCTCTACGTCTTCCACGAACGGGCCGAACGGGCCGAGTCGGCCGACCGGGCGGACTCGGCCGACCGGGCCGGGGGCCGCACCCTCCTCCTGCCGTACAACCTCATCCGCAAGGAGGCCGCCGCCCCGCTGACCTGCCGCGGTCACGCCCTCTTCGACGACGGCACCCTGGTCCTGCTGCGCCCGGAGTCCGGCGAACCGGCGCGCGTCCACCCGGTGCGGGTGTGGCGCACGCCGTACGTCTCCGACACCCACACCGTTCCCGTGGGCGACGGACCGCTCGCCCGGATCGGCAACGCCGACCTCGTGCGCGGCATCTCCGACTGCCTCGCCATCGCCCGCCAGGCCCGCGAGACCACCGCCACCACCGAGCTGTACGAGGCGCTCGTCGCCGCCTGCGCGCGGGCCGCCGACCGCTTCCACTGGCTGGGCGACGCGGACGCCGGCGACCTGCGCACCCCGCTGGAGGAGGTGAGGGCCACCGCCGAGCAGGTGCTGGAGGAGTTCGCGTCCGTCCAGGACCTGACCCGGCGGGCGGCCGAGGCGGTCGCCGAGAGCGCCGAGCACCTGCAGCGGCTGGTGCGGCGCGTCCGGGGCGAGGCCCCCGCGACGGCCGGCGAGTGGATCGAGCGCCTCTCCGCGCTGCGCCGGGCCCAGGGACGCCTGGTGACCCTGAAGGAGACGCGGTACGCGGACACGGAGGCCATCGACGCGCTCGCCGGGGAGACCGAGCGCCACATCGCCTCCACCGCGCAGCGGGCGGTGGCCTTCCTCCGGCGCGACGACGCGTTCGCCGGCCACCACGCCGCGGTGGAGCGGCTCACCGCCGACGCCGGGGCGATCGCCACGACCGCCGAAGCCGACCCGGTCACGGAGCGGCTGGACGAGCAGGTCTTCGGCCTCCAGACCCTCACCGAGGTCGTCGCCGGCCTCGACATCACCGACGCCACCGTGCGCACCGCGATCCTGGAGCGGCTCGCGGACGTACTCGCCGGACTGAACCGCGCCCGCGCGATCCTCGCCGCCCGCCGCCGCGAGCTGGTCGAGCAGGAGGGGCGGGCGGAGTTCGCGGCGCAGTTCGCGCTGCTCGCGCAGTCCGTCACCGGGGCGCTGGCGGCAGCCGACACCCCGGAGACCTGCGACGCGCAGCTCGCCCGGCTGCTGCTCCGGCTGGACACCCTGGAGTCGCGGTTCGCCGACCACGACGGCTTCCTCGCCGAGATCGCCGACAAGCGCGCCGAGGTCCACGACGCCTTCTCCGGCCGCAGGCAGGCCCTCCAGGACGCCCGGGCCCGGCGCGCCGAGCGCCTCGCCGGGTCCGCCGCGCGCGTCCTGGAGACGATCGCCCGCCGGGCGGCCGGCCTGGACGGCGCGGACGCGGTCAACACGTACTTCGCCTCCGACCCGATGGTGGCCAAGGTCCGCCGTACCGCGGACGAGCTGCGCGACCTCGGGGACCAGGTCCGCGCCGAGGAGCTGGAGGGGCGCCTCAAGGCCGCCCGCCAGGAGGCCGGCCGGGCCCTGCGGGACCGCACCGAGCTGTACGCGGACGGCGGCGAGACCCTCCGCCTGGGCGCCCACCGCTTCGCGGTCAACACCCGGCCGCCGGAGCTCACCCTCGTACCGGACGCGGACGGAGGGATGGCGTTCGCGCTCACCGGCACCGACTACCGCCGCCCCGTCACCGACCCCGGGTTCGCGGACACCCGCGCCTACTGGCGGCAACCGCTGCCCTCCGAGAACGCCGACGTCTACCGCGGCGAGTACCTCGCGGCGCGGCTGCTGACCGAGCACGGCGCGGAGGCCCTCACCGACGCGGACCTCCCCGCGCTCACGCGGCGGGCGGCCGAGGCCGCGTACGACGAGGGGTACGAGCGCGGCGTCCACGACCACGACGCGGCCGCGATCCTCTCCGTGGTCCTGCGCCTGCGGGAACGGGCCGGGCTGCTGCGGTACCCGGCCGCCGACCGCGCCGCCGCCCAGCTGTTCTGGGCGCACGGGACGACGCCGGAGGACCGGGACCTGTGGGCGCGGCAGGCCGCGTCGCTGGTCCGGGCGCGGGAGACGTTCGGCACCGCCCCGGCCGCGCTGGGCGCGCTGCGCGGCGAACTCGCCGACGCGGGCGGGCTGACCGCCCGTGCGGCCGCGTACCTCGTCGAGGAGCTCGCGACGGGCGGGTCCTTCGTCGCGGGCCCTGCGGCGCGCACGCTGCTGGAGAAGTTCCACCGGTCGGTGGGTTCGACGCCGTACGCGGACGACGTGCGCGACCGGCTGGCCGCCGGGGACACCGCGGGCGCGCGCCGGCTGGCCGAGGGCTGGCTCGCCTCGTACGCCGCCGCGAGCGGCGAGGACCCGGACGCCGGTGACCTCGCCGAGGCCGTCGCGATCGAGGTCTGCCCCGCGCTGGTGCGCCACGACGCCGACGCCGCGCTCACGGCCACGGTCGGGGGCCTGCTGGGGACGCACCCGCGGATCGCGCGGGGCGCCCTCGCCCTGCGGCTCGACGAGTTCCTGGCGAGGACCGCCGACTTCGCGTCCACGGTGGTGCCCGGCTTCCGCGCCTACCAGCGGCGCAGGGCCGCCCTGGTCGCCGCCGAGCGCCGACGGCTGCGCCTGGACGAGTACCGGCCGCGTGTCATGTCGTCGTTCGTCCGCGGGCGGCTGGTCGACGAGGTGTACCTGCCGCTCGTCGGGGACAACCTGGCCAAGCAGCTCGGTGCCGCCGGGGACGCCAAGCGGACCGACAGCCACGGCCTGCTGCTGCTCGTCTCTCCGCCCGGCTACGGCAAGACGACCCTCATGGAGTACGTCGCCGACCGCCTCGGCCTGCTCCTGGTCAAGGTCGACGGACCGGCTCTCGGGCACACCACCACCTCCCTCGACCCGGCCGAGGCGCCGAACGCCGCCGCCCGTCGGGAGGTCGAGAAGATCGACTTCGCGCTGGCGGCCGGGAACAACGTCCTGCTGTACCTGGACGACATCCAGCACACGTCGCCCGAGCTGCTGCAGAAGTTCATCCCGCTGTGCGACGCCACCCGCACCCTGAACGGCCACGACCTGCGCGGCAAGCGCTTCGCCGTCTGCATGGCCGGCAACCCCTACACCGAGTCCGGGCAGCGCTTCCGCATCCCCGACATGCTCGCGAACCGGGCCGACGTCCGGAACCTCGGTGACGTCCTGGCCGGGAAGGAGGACGCCTTCGCGTTCAGCTTCATCGAGAACGCCCTCACCTCCAACGCCGTGCTCGCCCCCCTCGCCGGACGCGACCGCGCCGACCTGGAGCTGCTGGTACGGCTCGCCGCCGGCGACCCGGCGGCCCAGCGGACGGGGCTCACGCACGCCTACGCGGCGGCCGAGCTCGACCGGATCCTCGCGGTGCTGCGCCACCTGCTCACCGCACGCGACACGGTCCTCGCGGTCAACGCCGCGTACATCGCCTCCGCCGCCCAGGCCGACGCGACGCGCACCGAGCCGCCGTTCCGGCTCCAGGGCTCGTACCGCGACATGAACAAGATCGCGGCGCGCGTCTCACCCGTCATGAACGGCGCCGAGCTGGCGGCCGTCATCGACGACCACTACGCGGGAGAGGCACAGACCCTCACCACCGGGGCCGAGGCCAACCTCCTGAAGCTGGCCGCCCTGCGGTCGACCCTCACCGAGGAGCAGCGGGCGAGGTGGCAGGTCCTGACGTCGGCGTACCTCCGCTCCCAGGAACCGGGCGGCGCCGCCGACGACGCTCTCGGCCGGGCGGTGGCCGTGCTCGGCCTGCTCGCCGACCGGGTCGCGGCCGTCGAGAACGCGATCGACCGGGCCACGGACCCACGCCGCCTGCTGAGCCGTCCACCCGGCCGCCACGCGGCCCGTCACGCGGGCGGGGGCGGGGGCGGGGGCGGGGGCGAGGGCCCGCAATGACGCGTTGCCCGCGCTGAGGAGCGCCGGGAGGTCGGCTCGGCTCGGCGAACAGAGGTCGTCGTCGAACCGGCGCTGGACGCAGGCCGGGTCACGGCCGGGTCAGTCGAGCTCGTCCACCGCGTGCTGGCAGGTCCACGGCGTCGCGTCGCACGCCGTCGTGCGCGCGGCTCACGCCCGCAGGTAGGCCAGCACGGCGAGCACCCTGCGGTGGGTCTCGTCCGTCGGAGGCAGGTCCAGCTTGGTGAGGATGCCGCTGATGTGCTTGCCGACCGCCGCCTCGGAGACCACCAGCTCGCGGGCGATCGCGCCGTTCGACTTGCCCTCCGCGATCAGTGCCAGGACCTCGCGCTCGCGCGGGGTGAGGCGCTCCAGCGGGTCGCGGCGGCGGCGCAGGAGCTGGCGGACCACCTCGGGGTCGACGACGGTCCCGCCGTTCGCGACCTCGTGGAGGGCGTTCACGAACTCCTCGATCTGGCCGACCCGGTCCTTCAGCAGGTAGCCGATGCCCGAGCCGTCTCCGGAGTCGAGGAGTTCGGAGGCGTACGTCCGCTGCACGTACTGACTGAGCACCAGGACCGGCAGGGTGGGCCGTGTCTCGCGGAGCCGCACGGCCGCGTGCAGCCCCTCGTCCTGGAAGCCGGGCGGCATGCGCACGTCCGTCACGACGATGTCGGGTGCGTGGTCCTCGACCGCGGCGATCAGCGCCTCCGCGTCGCCGACGGCCGCGACCACCTCGTGGCCGCAGCGGTTGAGCAGGCCGATGAGGCCTTCCCGCAGCAGCACGCTGTCCTCGGCCAGTACTACGCGGAGCGATCGATCCACTCGCAAGGGAACTCCACACGCAACAGAGTCGGTCCGCCCGGCGGACTGGACAGGGAAAGTCTGCCATCCAGCACCGACACCCGGTCCGCCAGACCGGTGAGCCCGCTGCCCGCGGAGGCGTCGGCGCCGCCGCGGCCGTCGTCGTGCACCTCCAGGGACAGCCGGCCGTCGCGGTGACCGCCCGTCACGCGCGCCCGTGTGGCGCCGCTGTGCTTCGCTATGTTGGCGAGCGTCTCGCAGACCACGAAGTACGCGGCCGCCTCCACCGCTTGGGGCAGCCGCCCCGGCAGTTCGACGTCGACGTCCACCGGCACCACGGAGCGGTCGGCGGCGTCGGCGACCGCCGCCTCCAGGCCGTAGTCCGCGAGGACCTTGGGATGGATGCCGTGGATGAGCTCGCGCAGCTCCGCAAGTGCCTTGCCCGCCTCATCGTGGGCCTTGGCCAGCTGGTCGGCGAGCGGGCCGGGTGGCGCGTCCAGCCGGGCGAGGCCCAGCGTCATCGTCAGGGCCACCAGCCGCTGTTGGGCCCCGTCGTGCAGATCGCGCTCGATGCGGCGCCGCTCCGCCTCGAAGGCGTCGACCAACCGGACGCGGGAGCGGGCCAGTTCGACGACCTTGGCCCCCAGGTCCCCGTCCCGGGAGGCGATCAGGAGCCGGGTCAGTTCGCCGCGGGCGCCCGCCGCGACCCCGAGCACGTACGCGCCCAGCGCCATCAGGACGAGCCCCAGCACGGCCACCCCGAAGGCGGCCGGCCACGTGGTGACCGTCCACTGCTTGAGCACCTTCGCCTCGTGGCCGTCGCCGACCGTGGCCATCAGCAACGGGGTGGCCACCATGGACACCGGGAAGAGCAGCGCGACCGTCACCACGAGGGCGTCGACCGGCCACAACAGGACGGCGAACAGGAGCGTGTAGCCGAGCTCCCGCCAGGTCGCCTGTTCGCGCAGCCGGGTCGTGAGCCAGTTCCACAGTCCCGGCGCGGCCGGATCGCGGTGCTCGTCGGCCGCCGGGTCCACGTCGACCAGGCGCAGCCTGCGCCGCTCCACCCAGGCCACCGGGATCCCGGCGAGGGCGACGGCCACGAGCAGGGGCAGCCCCACCAGGAGGATGGCGAGGGCCCCGCCGAGCACGGCCACGGTCAGCACCACCACCAGGGCGACGACGCCCGTCACCGAGCCGGTGACGAGATACGCGACCGAGCGCCACGGCCACGCCGACAGCAGGAAGCCGGGCCGGGACATGGCCTGCCACACATTCCGGGGGTGCATGGGATCACCGTAGGAGCCGCACGCGGTGCGGTGCCATCGGTCCAGCCGGCGCTTCCGGGGTAGGGCCGGCCCTACCCCAAGTCTCGTTCCTGCCGCACTGCGTGGTGGTGCCCTCGCGCGGTTTCGTGGAGACATCGCGGAAGAGAGGGAGGCGGCGCCCCATGACGGCTCGGCTGGACAACTGGACGAGCAGGTGCCGGCGTACGGAGGCTTCGGCGTCCTCGCCGCGGTGCTGCTGCCGCCCGCCCCGGAGGCAGCGCGGAGGCTGCGCGGCGTCCGTTGGGATGGCCTGGCCGACGCCCTTTCCCCAAGCTTCCGTCCCGCCCAGATGCGCGGGAGGACCGACACCACAGGAGTGGGGACAGATGAGTAACGACGCGATCCAGTTGCGCTCCGCCACCAGGCGGTACGGATCGGGAGACCATTTCGTCACCGCGCTCGACGGGGTCTCGCTCTCCTTCCCCAGGGGGACGTTCACCGCCGTGATGGGCCCCTCCGGCTCCGGCAAGTCGACGCTGCTGCAGTGCGCGGCGGGCCTGGACCGGCCCACGTCCGGCTCGGTGACGGTGGGCGGGACCGAGCTGACCAAGCTGAGCGAGACCAAGCTGACCCTGCTGCGCCGCGAGCGCATCGGCTTCGTCTTCCAGGCGTTCAACCTGCTGCCGTCCCTGACCGCCGAGCAGAACGTGGCGCTGCCCCTGCGGCTCGCCGGCCGCCGCCCTCCGAAGGGCCAGGTCCGCGAGGTGCTCCGGCAGGTCGGGCTCGCCGACCGGGCGCGGCACCGGCCGACGGAGATGTCCGGCGGCCAGCAGCAGCGGGTCGCCCTGGCCCGCGCCCTGATCACCCGCCCCGAAGTCCTCTTCGGCGACGAGCCGACCGGCGCGCTCGACTCCCAGACCAGCCGTGAGGTGCTGGCCCTGCTGCGCGGGATGGTCGACCACGAAGGCCAGACGATCATCATGGTGACGCACGACCCGGTGGCCGCCTCCTACGCCGACCGCGTCGTCTTCCTCGTCGACGGGCGCGTCAACGGCGAGCTGGTCAACGGTTCCGCCGAGGAGATCGCCGCCCGCATGACCAAGCTGGAGGCCGTGCCGTGCTGAGCACCGCCCTGCGCACCCTGCGCACCCGCTGGATCACGTTCGTCGGCAGCTTCGTCGCCCTCTCCCTGGGCGTGGCGCTGATCGCCGTCATGGGGCTGGCCCTGGCGTCGTCGCTGGACGCCCCCGAGCGCAAGCCCGAGCGGTTCGCCGCGGCGCCCGTCGTCGTCAAGGGCGCGGACACCCTGCGGGTGCCCACCTCGATCGGCGACCAGGTGCAGAAGCTCGCACACCCGCGCCCCGTGCCCGAGGAGGCCGTCGCGAAGCTCAGGGAGCTCGGGACGGTCGTCGAGGACCGGTCGTTCGCCGTACGGGCCGAAGGCGGGCCCCGGGACCTGGTGGGCCACCCCTGGTCCACCGCCGCCTTCACCCCGTACCGCATCGACGAGGGACGCGCGCCGCGCGCCGCCGACGAGGTCGTCATCAGCGGCGACTGGGCCGAACCGGGTTCACGGGTGAGGACCGACGGCGGCACCGTCCAGGTCGTCGGCACGGTCGACGGGCCCGGCTTCGAGAACGCGGTCTTCTACACCGACCGCCGCGCCGCCGAACTGGCGCCGCACAGCACCCAGCTCGTGGTGGACGCCGACGCCGAGGCCGTGCGCGAGGCGGTGCGCGGCAGTGAGGGCGTACAGGTCCTCACCGGCGACGCGCGCCGGTTCACCGACGCCGACCCCGAGCGGGACAGCGAGGCGCTCACCGCGATGAACGCGATGTTCGGTACGGCCGGCGGCGTCACCGGGTTCGTCTCGGTGTTCGTGGTGGCGTCCACCTTCGCGTTCGCCGTCGCCCAGCGGCGCCGGGAGTTCGGGCTGCTGCGCACCGCGGGCGCGACGCCCGGGCAGATCCGCCGCATGGTGTTCGCCGAGGCGCTCGTGGTCGGCGTGCTCGCCTCCGCCGCCGGGTGCGTGCTCGGCGCGTACGGGGCGCCACGGCTGGCCGAGTGGGTCGTGGACGGCGGTCTCGCGCCGCGCTGGTTCACCATCGGCGACTACACCTGGCCGTACCACACGGCCTTCTGGACGGGCCTGCTCGTCGCGCTGTGCGGTGTGGTGGCCGCGTCCTGGCGGGCCGGGAAGACCGGCCCCACGGAGGCGCTGCGCGAGGCGTCCGTGGACACCAAGGCCATGACGTGGGGCCGCTGGCTGTTCGGCGGAGTCCTGCTGCTGACGGCCGCCGTGACGCTGGGGCTGGCCCTGCTGGGCGACCCGGGTGACCTGCTGCACCGCAAGACCTATGTGAGCCGGCCGATGCTGCTGATCACCGGGGTGGCGCTGCTCGCGCCGGTGCTGGTGCGGCCGCTGGCCCGGCTGATCGCCTGGCTGCCGGCCCAGCTCCCCGGCGCCGCCGGCATGCTGGTGCGGGAGAACGCCTCCGCCGGAGTCCGGCGCACCGCCGCCATCGCGGCGCCCGTCCTGGTCACGGTCGCGCTGGCGGGCTCGCTCCTGGGCGCCACCGCCACGCTGAACGAGGCGAAGGCCACCGAGGTGCGCGAGCAGACGGCCGCCGACTTCGTGGTCACCCCGGCGGGCGGCGCCGGTTTCGACCGGGCGACGCTGGACAAGCTGCGCGCCGTGCCCGGCGCCGAGGTGTCGGCGACCTCGCAGAGCGCCGTGTACGTCCTGGAGGAGGGCGTGGCGCTCATCAGGTCCGACGCCCGCGCGGCCGACCCCGCGCTGCTCGCCGCCACCACCCGGCTGCCGGTCGCCGCCGGGAAGGTGAGCGACCTCGACGACGACTCGATCATCGTCAACGAGGAGTGGGAACGGCACTCCGTGGGGCAGCGGGTGGACGTGTGGCTAGGTGACGGTACGAAGAAGTCGCTGCGGATCGCCGCGGTGATGGCCATCGGCACCGGTGACAACGGCGTCTACGTCACGCCGCGCAACGCTCCGGGCGCGCCCGTCGACCGGGTCGACGTCGGCCTCGCGGACGGGGCGGACACCGCCGCGGTGGCGGCCGGGCTGCGCGACGCCCTGAAGGCCCCGGGCGGGCAGGTCTTCACCAAGGACCAGTGGGTGCAGGCCGGCTATCCCGAGACCAACCGGACCACCCGGCTCGGCTTCCTGCTGGTCCTCGGCATCGCCCTCCTCTACACGGGTATCTCGCTGGCCAACACCATGGTCATGGCGACCTCCGACCGGGTCCGCGACCTGGCCGTACTGCGCCTGGCCGGGGCCACGAAGTGGCAGGTACTGCGCCTGGTGGGCGCCGAGGCGCTGATGGTGGTCGCGGTCGGCGGGGTGCTGGGAGTCCTGGTCGCCGTGCTCAACCTGATGGGTATGTGGGGCGCCCTGGGCCTGCTTTCGGTGTGGACCTCGATCGAGATCCCGTGGGCGGTGATCGGCACGGCCGTGGGTGCCTGTGCGGTGCTCGCCGTGGTCTCGGCCGTCGCCCCGGCCGGGCTCTCCCTGCGGCGCAGGGCCGTGGAGCTGGCGGGCGTACGGGAGTGACCCCCTGACGGCCCCCCGACGCCCCCCTGGCCCGGCGCCGGACGGTCCTCCCCCGGCCGTCGCCCGGGGCCGGACCTTCGGTCGGCGTTTGTCATGAGCCGGGGCCGGGGCCGGGAGGCGGGTCGTCGGCCGCGGCCGCGTTGTAGCGGAGCAGGTACGCGGCGAAGCGGTCGAGGTCCTCGGTGGACCAGTCGGCGAGGCGGGCCTCGTAGGCGGCGCGGCGGCTGGCGTGGGTGGAGGAGAGCAGCCGGCGGCCGGACTCGGTGGGGTGCAGGACCTGGACACGGTGGTCGTTGGGGTCGGGGCGCCGTTCGATGAGGCCCAGCTTCTCCAGGACCGCGATCTGGCGGCTGACGGTCGATTTGTCGAGCATGTAGTGGGCCGCGAGGTCGGTGGCGCGGCAGCCGTGACGGTGGTCGATGTGCGCGAGGAGCGTGTACGAGACGAGGGGCAGCTCCGGGTGCAGCCGGGCGGCCGCGGCGCGGGCGCGGCGGGCGAACGCCGTGAGCTCGCGCTGGATGACGTCGAGGGCCTCGTTGCGGGCGCCGCGGACCTCGTCGATCTCGTGGAACTCGTGGACGTCGCGGACGGACTCGTGGCGCGCCCCGGGCATCGGTCGGCCTTCCTCTGGGGGTGTGTGGCGTGTGCGGTCTGGGGTGTGCATGAGGGCGGGTACCGCGTGGTGCGCGGGTTATCCACAGCGAGTTGTCCACAGGGGGAGACGCGTGTGCGAAAGCGGCGGTACGGTCGGCGTCATTCGAGCGGCCGGGGGTGTGCGGATGGACGGGGACGTCAGGTACGTGGCGGGCGGGGCGGATGTGGCGGATAGGGCGGCCGGGACATACCAGGGGGCAGACGAGGGCGGCGGGCGGATACCGGTGGTGCCGGGGTTCGCGCAGCGGACCGCCGGGACGGGCGGCGCGACCGGCGGCGCGGCGGCCGAGACCCCGAAGGCGCGCGGCAAGGCGCTACGCGCCCGGGTGCCGAGGGCCGCGCAGGGCGAGCTGGTCCTCGACGAGGGGCGGCCGGACGCGGTGCGCGCGGTGAAGGAGTCGAGCCGGGACCGGGTTCCCGCGCTGGCGCCGATACGGGTCGGCCGAATGGCCGCGACACCCTTTGCGTTCCTGCGCGGCGCCGCCGGGCTGATGGCGTACGACCTGGCGGGGTCGCCGGTCACCGGCATCGGTGCGCAGATCTGCGGGGACGCGCACGCGGCCAACTTCGGGCTGTACGGCGACGCGCGCGGCCGGCTCGTGATCGACCTGAACGACTTCGACGAGACCGCGGTCGGCCCCTGGGAGTGGGACCTCAAGCGGTTGGCGACGTCGCTGGTGCTCGCCGGGCGGGTGGCGGGCGCGGACGAGGACGTGTGCCGGTCGGCGGCGTTCGACACGGTGGGCGCCTACCGGCGGACCATGCGGCTGCTCGCCCGGATGCCGGTGCTGGACGCGTGGAACGCCATCGCCGACGAGGAGCTCGTCTCGCACACGGACGCGCGGGACCTGCTGGGCACGCTGGAGCGGGTCGAGGAGAAGGCCCGGGCCAACACCAGCGCCCGCTTCGCCGCCAAGTCGACGGAGGTGTGCGCGGACGGTGGACGCCGCTTCGTGGACGCCCCGCCCGTGCTGAGGCGGGTCCCGGACGCGGAGGCGGCGGCGGTCGCCGCGTCGCTGGGGGAGTACCTGGGGACGCTGCCGGAGGACCGGCTGCCGCTGCTCGCGCGGTACGCCATCCACGACGTGGCGTTCCGGGTGGTCGGCACCGGGAGCGTGGGGACCCGCTCGTACGTGGTGCTGCTGCTCGACCACCGGGGCGAGCCGCTGGTGCTGCAGGTGAAGGAGGCACGGCCCTCGGCGCTGCTGCCCTACCTGCCCCGGGTGGGGTTCGGCGCGCCGGGCGTGGAGCACGAGGGGCGGCGCGTGGTCCTGGGGCAGAAGCGGATGCAGGTGGTCAGCGACAACCTGCTGGGGTGGACGACCGTCGAGGGCAGGCCCTACCAGGTGCGCCAGTTCCGCAACCGCAAGGGCAGCGTGGACCCGGCGGCGCTGTCGGCCGACCAGATCGACGACTACGGACGGATGACGGGCGCGCTGCTGGCCCGGGCCCACGCGCACAGCGCCGATCCCCGGCTGATCGCCGGATACTGCGGCAAGAACGACGAGCTGGACGAGGCGGTCGCCCGGTTCGCCGTGGCGTATGCCGACCGCACGGAGGCGGACCACGCGGAGCTGGTCGCCGCGGTCCGGAGCGGGCGGATAGCCGCGGAGCTGGGGGTGTGACCGGCGAGGGGCTTCCGCCCGTACGCTGGTCGGGTGACGACCCCGAGCGACGACGTGACCGGCGAGCAGAGCACCGACCAGACCGACCAGGCCGCCTGGACCAGCCCGGCTGATCAGGCCGACCAGGCCGATCAGGCCGAGCGGCCCGAGGCGCGGCTGGAGCGGGCGGTGCGCGCGGCCGAGCAGGCGCTGATCGAGTTCGAGATCGCAGTGGAGACCTTCCGGGTCGAGGTGGAGAACTTCTCCCGGCTCCACCACCAGAAGCTCGGCCCGATGTACGCGCGCCTGGACGAGCTGGACGCCCTCATCGCCGAGGCCCGGGCGGCCCGCACCGGCGACCCGGACGACCTGCGCAAGGCGCGGGAGGCCCGGGCGATGGTGCTGCCGATGCCCGGTGTCGAGGAGCTCTTCCACCACTGGGTCGACTCCGATGGCCTGTCCCCCGAGGCCGCCGCGATGCTCACGGACCGGTCCGTGCAGCCCCCGAAGCGGGTGCGGGTCCGCGACGAGGTGCGCAAGCTCTACCGCGAGCTCGCGCGCAAGGCCCACCCGGACCTGGCCCGCGACGAGGAGGAGCGGCAGCGGCGCGAGGAGTTCATCACGCGCGTCAACGCCGCCTACGGCCGTGGCGACGAGGCGCTGCTGCGGGAGCTGTCCGAGGAATGGGCGCGCGGCCCGGTCCCGGCGGCGACCGAACTGAGCGAGAGCGAGGAGCTCTACGCCCGGCTGGACTGGCTGGCACGCCGCAAGGAGCTGCTGACGATCGTGGCCCAGGACCTGGAGGAGAGCGCGATCGGCGCGATGCTCCGGATGGCGCCCGACGACCCGGACCGGCTGCTGGAGGAGATCGCCGAGCAGCTGCTCGCGCAGGTCGCCGAGCGCGAGACGGAGCTGGCCGCGCTCACGCGCCAGGTGCAGTAGGTTCGAGGCGTACGTGACAGGTGGCGTACGTGAGGCGTGACGTACCTGACACGAGACGTATGTGAGACGTGACGTACGTGAGACGTGACGTGCGTTCGATGCGACGAGAGAAGGCGTGACCCATGAACTTCGCCCAGCTGCCCGCGGTGGACGCCGTGTCCGTCCCGGCCGACGGGCTGGTACTGGACGTCCGCGAGGCCGACGAGTGGGCGGCCGGACACGTCGAGGGCGCGCTGCACGTGCCGATGAGCGACTTCGTGGCCCGCTTCGGCGAGGTGACGGAAGCGGTGGCCGACGGGCGGCGCGCCTATGTGATGTGCCGGGTCGGCGGCCGCTCCGCCCAGGTCACGCAGTACCTGGTCCAGCAGGGCATCGACGCCGTGAACGTCGACGGCGGCATGCTCGCCTGGGAGGGCGCCGGCCGCCCGATGGTCACGGACAACGGCACCGAGCCCTTCGTCCTGTAGCAGCCGTACGGAACAGACGGGACGGACAGGACGGGACGGACAGGACGGGACGGGCCGTGGGCTCGGCCCGTTCCCGCCCCCTCGGCGCGTCAGCGGTCGAAGTCCAGCTCGACCTCAGGTGTGGCGGGATGCGACTGGCAGGCCAGCACATAACCCGCCTCGGTCTCCTCGGGCTCCAGTGCGTAGTTGCGGTCCATCCGCACCTCGCCCCTCACCAGGAACGCCCGGCAGGTCCCGCAGACGCCGCCCTTGCACGCGTACGGCGCGTCCGCGCGGGCGCGCAGCACCGTGTCGAGGAGCGACTCCGCCTCCTGCACCGGCCAGGTGCCGGACCGGCCGTCCAGGGTCGCGGTCAGGGTGGCGTGCGCGGGTATCGCGGCCGCCCGCACGGCGGCGGACGCCGTCCCGTCGTCCACGTGGAAGATCTCCTGGTGGACGCGGCCGCGCTCCACACCGAGCCCGCGCAGCGCGCGCTCGGCCGCCTGCACCAGCCCGAAGGGCCCGCACAGATACCAGCCGTCCACCTCGCCGACCGGCAGCAGCCGGGGCAGCAGCTCGGTCAGCCGCTCGCGGTCGAGCCGCCCGGACGGCAGCCCCGCCTGCTGCTCCTCCCGCGACAACGCGGTGACCAGCTGGAACCGGCCGGGGAACCGGTCCTTCAGGTCGGCGACCTCGTCCACGAACATCGTCGAGGCGGCGGTGCGGTCGCTGCGTATCAGGCAGAACCGGGCCTCCGGCTCCCGCTCCAGGACCGTCGCCGCCATCGACAGCACCGGCGTGATGCCGCTGCCGCCGACGATCGCCGCGAAGCGCCCGGGGCGCGGCGCCAGCAGGAACCGGCCCATCGGCTCCATGACGTCGACCGCGTCCCCGGTGGCGAGCTCCTTGAGCGCGTACGTCGAGAACTCGCCGCCGTCCACCAGCCGGATGGCCACCTTCAGCACGGGGTCCACGCCCGGGGGCGCGGCGGGGGAGCAGATCGAGTACGTCCGGCGGATCTCCTCTCCCCGGGCCGTGGTGTGGCGCAGGGTGACGTGCTGGCCGGGGGTGTGGCGGAAGGCCTCGCGCAGCTCGGACGGCACGTCGAAGGTGACCGCCACCGAGTCGTCCGTGAGTCGCTCGACCTCGCTCACCCGGAGCGGGTGGAACATCTACAACTCCTTGAAGTGGTCGAACGGTTCGCGGCAGGCGGTGCAGCGGCGCAGTGCCTTGCAGGCGGTGGAGGAGAACCGGCTCAGCAGCTCCGTGTCGGTCGATCCGCAGTGCGGGCAGCGGATCGCGAGCGACACCGGAACCGGCCCGCCCCCGCCTCCGCCCTGGTGGCGGGGCGGCGCTATGCCGAAATCGGCGAGCTTGCGGCGCCCTTCCGCGCTGATGTCGTCGGTCGACCAGGCGGGGGAGAGCACCGTCACCACGGAGACCTCCGGTACGCCGTGGTCGTGCAGCACCCGCTCGATGTCCGAGGACATCGCCTCGATGGCCGGGCAGCCGGTGTACGTCGGGGTCAGCTCGACCTCCACCCGGCCGGGGGCGAGGAATCGCACCCCCCGCAGCACGCCGAGCTCCTCCAGCGTCAGTACGGGCAGCTCGGGGTCGGGAACCGAGCCGGCCAGCCGGCTCAGCTCCTCCTCCAGCGCCGTCCGGTCCGCTTCCGTCCGGTCCGCTTCCGTCCGGTCCGCCGTGCCGGTCACCATGACGCCCCCGGGTGGCTGCGGTGCAGGTGCTGCATCTCGGCGAGCATCCGGCCGAACGGCTCCGTGTGCAGGCCCTGCCGTCCGGCGCCCGCTCGCCACGCGCCGCCGCGCGGGCCGTCCGGCACGGTGAGCGTGGCCCGCTCCAGGACCGCCGTCACCGACGCCAGCCAGTCGGACTCCAGCTCCGGCCAGTCGACGTCGAGCCCCTCCAGCGGCTGGAACAGCTCACCCGTGAAGCGCCACAGCGCCTGGCAGGCCCGCTGCATCCGCTCATGGCTCTCGGCGGTGCCGTCGCCGAGCCGCAGTGTCCACTGTTCGGCGTGGTCCTGGTGGTAGGCGACCTCCTTGACCGCCTTCGCCGCGAGCCCGGAGAGGTCGCCCGCGTCCGCCGCCGCGGCCAGCCGGCCGTACAGCAGCCGCTGGTAGGTGGAGAAGTACAGCTGGCGGGCGATGGTGTGGGCGAAGTCGCCGTTGGGCTGCTCCACCAGCTGGACGTTGCGGAAGGCCCGCTCCTCGCGCAGATACGCGAGCTCGTCCTCGTCCCCGACGAGGGAGAGCA
Source organism: Streptomyces sp. NPDC045431 (assembly GCF_040646655.1). Classification (NCBI taxonomy): domain Bacteria; kingdom Bacillati; phylum Actinomycetota; class Actinomycetes; order Kitasatosporales; family Streptomycetaceae; genus Streptomyces; species Streptomyces sp. NPDC045431. Next base: position 144,838 of record NZ_JBEZAQ010000013.1, on the reverse strand, counting down.
GCACGCGCGCCTGGCCGAGGAGGTCCAGCGCGATGTTGGCGAGGGCCACCTCCTCCTCCAGGACGGGGGCGTGGCCCGCCCACTCCCCGAGCCGGTGCGACAGCACCAGCGCGTCGTCGCCGAGGGCGAGCGCCGCGGCGGTGCTCACGGTGGCGGTCACAGGTTCTTCACCCCCTCCGGCACCTCGTAGAAGGTCGGGTGCCGGTACGGCTTGTCGGCGGCCGGCTCGAAGAACGGGTCCTTCTCGTCCGGCGAGGAGGCGGTGATCGCCGAGGAGGGCACGACCCAGATCGACACGCCTTCGTTCCTGCGCGTGTACAGGTCGCGGGCGTTGCGCAGGGCGAGCTCCGCGTCCGGCGCGTGCAGGCTTCCCGCGTGAGTGTGGGACAGCCCGCGGCGCGAGCGCACGAACACCTCCCACAGCGGCCAGTCGCTGGTCGTCATGCCGTCGCCTCTCCGTGCTTCGCGGCGTACGCCGCCGCCGCTTCCCTGACCCAGGCGCCGTCTTCGTGTGCCCGCCGCCGCTGGGTGATCCGCTGTTCGTTGCAGGGCCCATTGCCCTTGAGGACGTCCCAGAACTCCGCCCAGTCGATCGGGCCGAAGTCGTAGTGCCCGCGCTCCTCGTTCCACCGCAGGTCGGGGTCCGGGAGCGTGAGCCCGAGGGCCTCGGCCTGCGGCACGCAGATGTCGACGAAGCGCTGGCGGAGCTCGTCGTTGGAGTGCCGCTTGATCTTCCAGGCCATGGACTGCGCCGAGTGCGCCGACTCGTCGTCCGGCGGGCCGAACATCATCAGCGAGGGCCACCACCAGCGGTTCACCGCGTCCTGGGCCATCGCGTGCTGCTCGGGCGTGCCGCGCGAGAGCGCGAGCAGCGACTCGTACCCCTGGCGCTGGTGGAAGGACTCCTCCTTGCAGATCCGGACCATCGCGCGGGCGTACGGGCCGTAGGAGCAGCGGCACAGCGGCACCTGGTTGGTGATCGCGGCGCCGTCCACGAGCCAGCCGATGGCGCCGACGTCGGCCCAGGTCAGCGTGGGGTAGTTGAAGATCGACGAGTACTTCTGGCGGCCCGAGTGCAGCTTGTCGAGCAGCTCGTCGCGGCTGACGCCGAGCGTCTCCGCGGCGCTGTAGAGGTACAGGCCGTGCCCGGCCTCGTCCTGCACCTTGGCCATGAGGATGGCCTTGCGCCGCAGCGAGGGCGCGCGCGTGATCCAGTTCGCCTCGGGCTGCATGCCGATGATCTCGGAGTGGGCGTGCTGCGCGATCTGCCGGATGAGTGAGGCGCGGTACGCCTCCGGCATCCAGTCGCGCGGCTCGATCCGCTCCTCGGCGGCCACGGCGGCGTCGAAGGCCGCCTCGTACGCCTCCTGCGCGCCCTGCGTGTCCGTGGTCACTGCCGTCATCGGACCCCCTACCGACCGATCGTTCGGTTGAATGACTTCAATGGTGAGTCGGCGGCCCGTAAGGTGTCAACCCTGTGGATAACTGCGGTGGATCGATGCGGATGGATGCGGATCGGGGCGGGATGGACTCGTACGACAAGGAGCGCGGGCACACCGAGCCCGCCGCGTACCCGGTGACCAGCACCGCGGCTGCCTCCCGACCTGCCGACCCCGTCCCCGCCGACGCGGAACCCGCTGCCGGATCCGCCCCCGACTCCGGCGCCGACTCCGGATCCGCCTCCAGCGCCGGGCGCCGCGCTGACGCGGGCATAGCCGGGCTCTCGCTGCCGTACCAAGTCGTCGCCTCCGTCGCCGTCGCGGTCGTCGCCGTCTTCGCCTGCTACCACGTGGCCATGGTGTTCCTGCACGTCGCGCCGTCGAACACGCTCACGAAGCAACACGGCGAGGCAGTCGACCAGTGGGTCTTCCCCGAGTTCGAGCAGAACTGGAAGCTCTTCGCGCCCAACCCGCTCCAGCAGAACATCGCCGTCCACGCCCGCGCCGAGGTCATACGCCCCGACGGCAGCCGCCGGACCACCGAGTGGATCGACCTCAGCGCCGACGACGGCGAGGCCATCCGGGGCAACCTCGCCCCGAGCCACGTGGACCAGAACCAGCTGCGCCGCGGCTGGGACTTCTACGCCAACTCGCACACCGCCGACAACCGCGCCAACGGCATGCGCGGCCGGCTCTCCGAGCGCTACATCCGGCGCATCACGATGCTCCGCCTGGAGGCCCACGACCTCGGCGGCCGCGTCGATCGCATACAAGTGAGGAGCTCGACCCGGGCCGTCGGGGCCCCGCCCTGGAGCGAGGAGAAGACCGACACCCGCGCCTACTACCGCACGCTCCCCTGGTGGACGGTGACCGCCGCCGACCTGCCCGCCGGCGTCGACAACGGCCGGACGGAGGCGCACCGGTGAACCAGACCCCCGCCACGCCCCCGGCCTCCGCCTCCGCCCCCGCCCCGGCCCACGCTTCCCAGACGCTCGACCGCCGGCTCGCCCGCGCCGTCCAGCGCGTCACCGCCACGGCCCTCGGCCCGTACCAGACCGCGATCATCCGCATCGGCTTCGCGGCCACCTGGTTCTTCTTCCTGCTGCGGGAGTTCCCCCACCGCCATGAGCTGTACGGACCCGAGGGTCCCTGGGCCTGGGACATGGGCCAGGAGCTGATCGCGCAGAACCACTCCTTCACCGTCCTGATGTGGTCGGACAGCACGGTCTGGTTCGAGATCGTGTACGCGGTCGCCATGCTCTCCAGCGTGCTGCTGCTGATCGGCTGGCGCACCCGCACGGTGTCGGTGCTCTTCATGGCCGGGGTGCTGTCGCTGCAGAACCGCTCCATCTTCATGGGCGACGGCGGTGACAACGTCGTCCACCTCATGGCCATCTACCTCGTCCTCACCCGCTGCGGACAGGTCTGGTCCCTCGACGCCCGCCGTGCGCGCCGCGCCGCCCGAGAAGCCGTGGGTACGGGCTTCCGCCGCGACCCCGTCGGCCCCGCGCTCTGGACGGTGCTCGCCATCCCCCTGGTCGCCGCGACCGTCCTCAGCGACCGCACCGGCGAGACCTGGCTCCTGGTGCTGCTGTGGCTCCTGTGGGCGGCGCAGGGCCTGTGGTGGCTGGTGTGCCGGTACGCGCCCGGCGAGCCGCGCGTCCTGCTCGACTCCTTCGCCAACCTCGCCCACAACGCCACGCTCGCCGTGATCATGGCCGAGGTGTGCCTGATCTACGCCACCGCCGGCTGGTACAAGATCCAGGGCTCGCGCTGGCAGGACGGCACCGCGCTGTACTACCCGCTCCAGCTGGACTACTTCACGCCCTGGCCGTTCCTCTCCGACGTCCTCGCCGGCAGCGGCGTGATCGTGATGCTGGTGACGTACGGCACGGTGATCGTGCAGGTCGCCTTCCCCTTCACGCTGTTCAACCGGCGCGTCAAGAACGTCCTGCTGGTCGCGATGATGCTGGAGCACGCGGGGATCGCGCTGCTGCTCGGGCTGCCGTTCTTCTCGCTCGCGATGATCACCGCGGACGCCGTCTTCCTGCCGACCGCCTTCCTGGTCTGGCTGGGCGCCCGGGTCAGCCGGGGCCGGGAGCGGCTGCGGCCCCGCTCGAAGCGCCCGCCGGCCGAGCAGCGGCCCGCCGACGCGCCGCCCGCCCCCCGTACCCTCGTGGGGTGAGCAGCCAGACCAGCGAGACCAGCGAGACCAGCGGGGACTCCCTCCAGCCCGTCCAGTACGACGAGGGCTACGGCCCCGAGATCGGCGTCGGCCCGCACCCCCTGCCGTGGCCGCAGGGCGAGCGGTACGACCCCGAGCTGCTCGCCCACGGTGACCGGCGCAACGTCGTCGACCGCTACCGGTACTGGACGCGCGAGGCGATCGTGGCCGACCTGGACACCCGGCGCCACGACTTCCACGTCGCCGTGGAGAACTGGGGCCACGACTTCAACATCGGCTCCGTCGTACGCACCGCCAACGCCTTCCTGGCGAAGGAGGTGCACATCGTGGGCCGCAGGCGCTGGAACCGGCGCGGTGCGATGGTCACCGACCGGTACCAGCACGTGCGCCACCACCCGGACACCGAGTCGCTGACCTCCTGGGCCGCCGCCGAGGGGCTGCCGGTCATCGGGATCGACAACCTCCCCGGGGCCGTCCCCCTGGAGCGGACCGAGCTGCCGCGCCGCTGCGTGCTGCTGTTCGGGCAGGAGGGTCCGGGCCTCACGGAGGAGGCCCGCGCGCACGCGGCGATGGTCTGCTCCATCGCGCAGTTCGGCTCGACCCGGTCGATCAACGCCGGAGCGGCCGCGGCGATCGCCATGCACGCCTGGGTGCAGCGGTACGCGGAGATCGACACCCCCTAGGAAAGACAGGCCCTAGATCCCGGTGGATCCCGGGGCCTATGCCTGGCGGCGCACCTCCACCACCCGGAAGCGGTTCGCCACGAAGGCGCCGTCGCACAGCGCGGCGTTCGCCGCCGGGTTGCCGCCGGAGCCGTGGAAGTCGGAGAACGCCGCCGTCTGGTTGACGTACACCCCGCCCGTCAGGTTCAGCGACAGCTGGGCCGACTCCTCCAGGCAGACCTCCTCGACGGCGCGCTCGACGTCCGCCGAGGTCGTGTACGCGCCGACCGTCATGGCGCCCTTCTCGCGCACCGTGCGCCGCAGCAGCTCCAGCGCGTCGGCGGTCGAGTCGACCGAGACGGCGAAGGCGACCGGGCCGAAGCACTCCGACATGTACGCCGCTTCCGCGTCCGGCTTGGAGCCGTCGAGCTTGACCACGACGGGCGTACGGACGACGGCGCCGGGGAAGTCCGGGTTGGTGACCTCGCGGGAGGCCAGGGCCACCTCGCCGAGTCCGGCGGCCGCCTCCAGGCGGGCCTTCACGTCCGGGTTGACGATGGCGCCCAGCAGCGCGTTGGCCCGGGCGTCGTCACCGAGCAGCCCGTCGACCGCGGCCGCGAGGTCGGCCACGACCTCGTCGTACGTCTTCGGTCCGGCGTCCGTCGTGATGCCGTCGCGCGGGATGAGCAGGTTCTGCGGGGTGGTGCACATCTGGCCGCTGTACAGGGAGAGGGAGAACGCCAGGTTCGACAGCATCCCCTTGTAGTCGTCGGTGGAGTCGACGACGACGGTGTTGACGCCCGCCTTCTCCGTGTAGACCTGGGCCTGACGGGCGTTGGCCTCCAGCCAGTCGCCGAACGAGGTCGACCCCGTGTAGTCGATGATCCGGATCTCCGGACGGACGGCGAGCTCCTTGGCGATGCCCTCGCCCGGCCGCTCGGCGGCCAGCGCCACCAGGTTGGGGTCGAAGCCCGCCTCCACCAGCACCTCGCGGGCGATCCGGACCGTCAGCGCCAGCGGCAGCACGGCGCGCGGGTGCGGCTTGACCAGGACGGGGTTGCCGGTGGCCAGGGAGGCGAACAGGCCGGGGTAGCCGTTCCACGTGGGGAAGGTGTTGCAGCCGATCAGCATCGCGATGCCGCGCCCGACGGGCGTGAACGTCTTGCGCAGCTCCAGCGGGTCCCGCTTGCCCTGCGGCTTCGACCACTCCGCGTCCAGCGGCGTGCGGGTCTGCTCGGCGTACGCGTACGCCACCGCCTCCAGGCCGCGGTCCTGCGCGTGCGGCCCGCCCGCCTGGAACGCCATCATGAACGCCTGCCCGCTGGTGTGCATCACCGCGTGCGCGAACTCGTGCGTACGGGCGCTGATCCGGGCCAGGATCTCCAGGCACACCAGGGCGCGGGTCTCGGCGCCGGCGTCCCGCCAGGCGGCCATGCCCGCGCGCATCGCCGGCAGCAGGACCTCGATGTCGGCGTGCGGGTACTCCACGCCCAGCTCCGGCCCGTACGGCGAGACCTCGCCGCCCGTCCAGCCGTCCGTGCCCGGCTGGTCCAGCTCGAAGCGGGTGCCGAGCACCGCCTGGTGCGCCGCGAGGCCGTCGGCGGCGCTGAGTGAGCCGCCCTCCCCGTACGCCTTCGGGTGCTCCGGGTGCGGCGACCAGTAGGCGCGGGTGCGGATCGCTTCCAGGGCCTGATCCAGCGTGGGCCGGTGCCTCTCGGACAGGTGGTCGGGGGTGAGCTGAGCGGCGGCCATGACGGACCAACTCCTCGTCGAGCTGGGCAGGGACAGGCGGACAGAGCTAGAGTAACCGAACGATCGGTCGGGACAAGGGGGCCTCCCGAACCTGTGGACAACTCATCGGGGAGGATCACTGTCATGACCGACAACCAGGCAGAGAGCCAGGCCGCCGAGCCCACCGGCACCACGGCCGTCGAGCGGGCCCGCACCGTCGCCGTCGTCGGCACCGGCACCATGGGCCAGGGAATCGCCCAGGTCGCCCTGGTCGCCGGCCACCCCGTCCGCCTCCACGACACCGTGCCCGGCCGCGCCCGGGAGGCCGCCGCGGCCATCACCGGCCGCCTCGACCGGCTCGTCGAGAAGGGCCGGATATCGGCGGAGGACCGCGCCGCCGCCGTCGCCCGCCTGCGGGTCGCCGACAGCCTCGACGACCTCGCCGACGCCGCGCTCGTCGTCGAGGCGATCGTCGAGCGGCTCGCGGTCAAGCAGGAGCTCTTCACCGCGCTGGAGAAGATCGTCTCCGACGACTGCCTCCTCGCCACCAACACCTCGTCGCTCTCCGTCACCGCCATCGCCGGGGCGCTGCGCCTGCCCGGCCGCTTCGTCGGCATGCACTTCTTCAACCCCGCGCCCCTGCTCCCGCTGGTCGAGATCGTCAGCGGCTTCGCCACCGACGAAACCGCCGCCACGCGCGCGTACGCCACCGCCAAGGCATGGGGCAAGACGCCGGTGCGCTGCGCCGACACCCCCGGCTTCATCGTCAACCGCATCGCCCGCCCCTTCTACGCGGAGGCGCTGCGCCTGTACGAGGAGCGGGCCGCGGACCCGGCCACCATCGACGCCGTCCTGCGCGAGTGCGGCGGCTTCAAGATGGGCCCCTTCGAGCTGACCGACCTCATCGGACAGGACGTCAACGAAGCGGTCACCCGGTCCGTCTGGGAGGCCTTCTACCAGGACCCGAAGTTCACCCCGTCCCTCGCCCAGCGGCGCCTGGTCGAGTCGGGACGCCTCGGCCGCAAGACGGGCCGGGGCTGGTACGCGTACGGCGAGGGCGCCGAGCGCCCCCAGCCCCGTACCGAGGCCCCGGCGCCCGCGCCCGCCAAGATCACCGTGCACGGCGGTCTCGGCCACGCCGAGCCGCTCGTCGGGATGATCGAGGACGCGGGCATCAAGGTCCGGCGCCACAAGCGCGGCAACTACATCATCCTTCCTGGCGGCGGGCACCTCACGCTCGCCGACGGCGAGGCGGTCTTCGAGTACGAAGGCGAGGAGATCGTCTATTTCGACCTCGCGCACGACTACAGGACCGCCACCCGCATCGCCCTGGCCACCGCCCCGACCACCTCGCCCGAGACCCTCCAGGAGGCCGTCGGCCTCTTCCAGGCACTCGGCAAGGACGTCACGGTGGTGGGCGACGTGCCCGGCATGATCGTCGCCCGTACGGTCGCGATGCTGGTCGACCTCGCCGTCGACGCCGTCGAGCGCGGTGTCGCCTCCCCCGAAGACATCGACACCGCCATGCGCCTGGGTGTCAACTACCCCGCGGGGCCCATGGAGTGGGGCGCACTGGTCGGCTACGAGTACGTGGCCGAGGTACTGCGCGCCCTGCACGAGCGTTATCCGACCGGCCGCTACGCCCCCTGCCTCGGCGTCGCCCGCAAGGACCACGAGGAGAGGGCCGCGATGAAGGACCAGGACAGCCGATGACCACCGCCAGGCGTGACACGTACACCCCCGAGACGCTGCTGTCCGTCGCCGTCCGGGTCTTCAACGAGCGCGGCTACGACGGCACCTCCATGGAGCACCTCTCCAAGGCGGCCGGGATCTCCAAGTCCTCGATCTACCACCACGTCACCGGCAAGGAGGAACTGCTGCGGCGCGCGGTCAGCCGGGCCCTGGACGGGCTCTTCGCGGTCCTGGACGAGCCGGGGGCCGCGCGCGGGCGGGCCATCGAGCGCGTCGAGTACGTGACGCGGCGCACCGTCGAGGTGCTGATGGACGAGCTGCCGTACGTGACGCTGCTGCTGCGCGTCCGCGGCAACACGAAGACCGAGCGGTGGGCGCTGGAGCGGCGCCGCGAGTTCGACCACCGGGTCGCCGACCTGCTGAAGGCCGCCGCGGCCGACGGCGACCTCCGCGCCGACGTGGACATACGGCTCGCCACCCGGCTGCTCTTCGGCATGATCAACTCGCTGGTGGAGTGGTACCGGCCGCAGCCGGGCGGTGACACCGAGCGCCAGCAGCTCGCCGACACCGTCGCCCGCCTCGCCTTCGACGGGCTGCGTACGGCCCGGGGCGCTTCGTAGGTCAGGCCTCGTCCGCCGGTAGCCGCCGGTTCAGGTCCGTCTCCTCGAAGACCAGCAGCGTCCGCGTCGACAGCACCTCCGGGATGGACTGGAGCCTGGTCAGGACCAGCTCGCGCAGGGTGCGGTTGTCTGGCATGTGCACCAGCAGCAGGACGTCGAAATCGCCGCTGACCAGGGCGATGTGGGCGGCCCCGGGGAGGGCCTGGAGCTTCTCGCGGACCGTGCGCCAGGAGTTCTGCACGATCTTGAGGGTGATGTACGCGGATGCGCCCTGCCCGGCCCGCTCGTGGTCCACCCGGGCGGTGAAACCGCGGATCACCCCGTCGTCGATGAGCCGGTTGATCCGCGCGTAGGCGTTGGCGCGCGACACGTGGACGCGGTCGGCCACGGAGCGTATCGAGGCGCGGCCGTCCGTTTGGAGGATCCGGAGGATGTCGCGGTCGATCGCGTCGAGCGGGCGCGGCGCCTGGTCCGGCTCGCCTCCCGTCGGCCGCAGCTCCCCGCCGTCCGGCCTGCCGTCGGCCATTTGTTCAGCTGCCATGCCCCCCCGCCTCTCCTCCATGGACGACCTGCCTTCATCCCAGGCTGTGGAGAACCGTTTGTCCACAGGCTGAAGGTGCCTGTAGCCAAAATGCATCCACGACCGAACAATCGGTAGGTGAGGCGCGTCACAGGCGCGCCGCCCTTCGGGTCTTATGCCCCGCTCCCACGAGGAGGTGCTGTCATGACGGTCCAAGAGCTGCCTGGTGCGGCCTCTTACCGGCCCGCCCCGCCCCCGGCGTGGCGGCCGCGCACCGATCCCGCACCGCTGCTCCCGGACCCCGAGCCGTACCGGGTGCTCGGCACGGACGCCGCGGCCGGGTTCGCGCCGGAGCTGCTGCGCAGGCTGTACGCCGAGCTGGTGCGCGGCCGCCGGTACAACGCCCAGGCGACGGCCCTCACCAAGCAGGGCAGGCTCGCGGTGTACCCGTCGACCACCGGGCAGGAGGCCTGCGAGGTCGCCGCCGCGCTCGTGCTGGAGGAGCGGGACTGGCTCTTCCCGTCGTACCGCGACACCCTCGCCGCGGTGGCCCGCGGTGTCGACCCCGTCGAGGCGCTGACCCTGCTGCGCGGCGACTGGCACACCGGATACGACCCGCGCGAGCACCGGGTCGCGCCGCTGTGCACCCCGCTCGCCACCCAGCTGCCGCACGCCGTGGGCCTGGCGCACGCCGCCCGCCTCAAGGGCGACGACGTGGTGGCGCTCGCCATGGTCGGCGACGGCGGCACCAGCGAGGGCGACTTCCACGAGGCGCTGAACTTCGCGGCGGTCTGGCAGGCGCCGGTCGTCTTCTTCGTCCAGAACAACGGCTTCGCCATCTCCGTCCCGCTCGCCAAGCAGACCGCGGCGCCGTCCCTGGCCCACAAGGCCGTCGGGTACGGCATGCCGGGCCGGCTCGTCGACGGGAACGACGCGGCCGCCGTGCACCAGGTCCTCTCCGAGGCGGTGGCCCGCGCCCGGCGCGGTGGCGGCCCGACGCTCGTCGAGGCCGTGACGTACCGCATCGACGCCCACACCAACGCCGACGACGCCACCCGCTACCGCGGCGACGGCGAGGTCGAGGCGTGGCGCGCGCACGACCCGATCCGGCTGCTGGAGCGGGAGCTGACCGAGCGGGGCCTCCTCGACGAGGAGGGGATACGGCAGGCCGCCGAGGACGCCGAGGCCATGGCGGCGCGGCTGCGCGAGCGGATGAACGCCGACGCGGAGCTGGACCCGATGGACCTCTTCACGCATGTCTTCGCGGAGCAGACGGCACAACTGCGGGAGCAGGCGGCACAGTTGCGCGCCGAGCTCGACGCCGAGGGAGAGGCGTGATGACGGCGGCGACGAAGACGGCGGCGAAGACGGCGGCCAAGCCCGCCACCATGGCGCAGGCGCTCCAGCGCGCCATGCGCGACGCGATGGCCGAGGACCCGTCCGTCCACGTCATGGGCGAGGACGTCGGCACGCTCGGCGGTGTCTTCCGGGTGACGGACGGGCTGGCCAAGGAGTTCGGCGAGGACCGCTGTACGGACACCCCGCTCGCCGAGGCGGGCATCCTGGGCACGGCCGTCGGCATGGCGATGTACGGGCTGCGGCCGGTGGTCGAGATGCAGTTCGACGCCTTCGCCTATCCGGCGTTCGAGCAGCTGATCAGCCATGTGGCGCGGATGCGGAACCGCACGCGGGGCGCGATGCCGCTCCCGATCGTGGTGCGCGTGCCGTACGGCGGCGGGATCGGCGGCGTCGAGCACCACAGTGACTCGTCCGAGGCGTACTACATGGCGACTCCGGGGCTCCATGTCGTCACGCCCGCGACGGTCGCCGACGCGTACGGACTGCTGCGGGCGGCGATCGCCTCCGACGACCCGGTCGTCTTCCTGGAGCCGAAGCGGCTCTACTGGTCGAGGGCCGAGTGGTCGCCGGACGCGCCGGAGCCGGTGGAGCCGATCGGCCGCGCGGTGGTGCGGCGGACCGGGCGCAGCGCGACGCTCGTCACGCACGGGCCGTCCGTGCCGGTCTGCCTGGAGGCCGCCGAGGCGGCGCGGGCGGAGGGCTGGGACCTGGAGGTCGTGGATCTGCGGTCGCTGGTGCCGTTCGACGACGAGACGGTCTGCGCGTCGGTGCGGCGCACGGGGCGCGCGGTCGTCGTCCACGAGTCGAACGGCTTCGGCGGCCCGGGCGGGGAGATCGCCGCGCGCATCACGGAGCGGTGCTTCCACCACCTGGAGGCGCCCGTGCTGCGGGTGGCCGGCTTCGACATCCCGTACCCGCCGCCCATGCTGGAGCGGCACCACCTGCCCGGCGTGGACCGGGTGCTGGACGCGGTGGCGCGACTGCAGTGGGAGGCGGACAGCTGATGGCCCAGGTGCTGGAGTTCAAGCTGCCGGACCTCGGTGAGGGGCTCACCGAGGCGGAGATCGTGCGCTGGCTGGTGGAGGTCGGGGACGTCGTCGCCATCGACCAGCCCGTCGTCGAGGTCGAGACGGCCAAGGCGATGGTGGAGGTGCCGTGCCCGTACGGGGGCGTGGTGACCGCGCGGTTCGGCGAGGAGGGGACGGAACTGCCCGTCGGCGCGCCGCTGCTGACGGTGGCGGTGGGGGCGGAGGCCGGGTCTTCCGGGGGGTCTGCCGAGTCCTCCGGGGAATCGAAGGCGTCCGCGTCCGAGGAGGCGTCCGGGAACGTCCTGGTCGGCTACGGGACGGGCGCGCCGGCCGCGCGCAGGCGCCGCGTGCGGACGGGCTCCGCCACGCCTCCCGCCGCCGCGCCTTCCGCCCCGGTGGCTCCTGCCCCCGCCCCCGTCCCCGTCCCCGCCCCGGCGCAGGCTCCGGTGGCTCCGGTGACTCCGGTGGTTCCGGTGGTTCCGGACGGCCCGGTGCCGGTGATCTCGCCACTCGTGCGGAAGCTGGCCCGGGAGCGCGGCCTCGACCTGCGCCAGGTGCGCGGCTCCGGTCCCGACGGACTGATCCTGCGCGCGGACGTGGAACGGGCGACCGCCGAGCGTTCCGCGCCCGCTCCCGCCCCCGCGGAGGCCGCTCCCGTGCCCGCCACGGCCGGCGAGCGGGTGCCCCTGCGCGGCGTGCGCGGGGCGGTCGCCGACAAGATGGCGCGCAGCCGGCGCGAGATCCCCGAGGCCACGTGCTGGGTCGACGCCGACGCGACGGAGCTCATGGCCGCGCGCGCCGCGATGAACGCCGCCGGGGGTCCGAAGATCTCCCTGCTGGCGCTGCTCGCCCGTATCTGTACGGCCGCGCTCGCCCGCTATCCGGAGCTGAACGCCACGGTGGACACCGAGGCGCGCGAGATCGTGCGCCTGCCCGCGGTGCACCTGGGCTTCGCCGCCCAGACCGACCGGGGCCTGGTCGTCCCCGTCGTACGGGACGCGCACCGCCGCACGGCCGAGTCGCTGTCGGCGGAGTTCGCCCGCCTGACGGAGGCGGCACGCGCCGGGACGCTGACCCCGGCCGACCTGACCGGCGGCACCTTCACGCTGAACAACTACGGGGTCTTCGGGGTGGACGGCTCGACGCCGATCATCAACCACCCGGAGGCGGCCATGCTCGGCGTGGGCCGGATCGTCCCGAAGCCCTGGGTGCACCAGGGCGAGCTGGCCGTACGCCAGGTCGTCCAGCTGTCGCTCACCTTCGACCACCGCGTCTGCGACGGTGGCACGGCGGGCGGGTTCCTGCGGTACGTCGCCGACTGCGTGGAGGCGCCCGCGGTGCTGCTGCGCACCCTCTGACGCCCTCCGGCCGCCTCCGGCGCCCTTCGCCGGCACGGCCCCCGGATCGTCCCACCGACCCGGGGGCCGGGGCCCGGGCGGCCCGGGGAATACTGAGGGGGTGACCCGATGTGACGTTGTCGTGCTTGCCGGGGGATCGGCCAAGCGGCTCGGCGGAGTGGACAAACCCGGGGTGAGCGTGGGCGGACGCGCCCTGCTGGACCGCGTGTTGGCCGCCTGCCGGGAGGCCCCGCGGGTCGTGGTCGTCGGCGGTCGGCGGGCCACCGTACGACCTGTGGTGTGGGCGCGGGAGGAGCCGCCCGGGGGCGGGCCGGTCGCCGCGCTCGCGGCCGGGCTGCGGCAGGTGGAGACCGACACCGTGCTCGTCCTGAGCGGGGACCTGCCGTTCCTGGAGGAGGGCAGCGTACGGAAGTTGACCGAGGCCCTCCGGGACGGGACCGCCGAGGGCGTGCTGTCCGTGGACGCCGAGGGGCGCGACCAGCCGCTCGTCGCCGCGTACCGCACCGAACCCCTACGGCGCGAAGTCGCGCTGCTGGCAACGGAATACGGCAGCTTGTCCGGTTTGCCGCTGCGGTTGCTCACCCAGGAGCTGGATCTCGTACGGCTCCCGCTCGGACCGCTGGCCTCCTTCGACTGCGACACCTGGGAGGACATCTCCACGGCCCGTGCCCGCATCAGGGAGCATGGGCACGTGCTGGACGAATGGATCACCGCAGTCAAGGCCGAACTCGGCATCGAGCTGGACGTCGACACCGGCCTCCTCCTCGACCTGGCCCGTGACGCCGCCCACGGCGTCGCCCGGCCCGCCGCGCCGCTCACCACCTTCCTGGTCGGTTACGCCGCGGCCAAGGCCGGCGGTGACGGCCCCGAAGCCGTCGCCGAGGCGGCGCGCAGGGCCGCGGCGCTCGCTGACCGCTGGGCGAAGGAAGCCGACGAGGAATGACCGGACCGGGAGCGCAGGAGCGGCACCGCGCCACACCCTGGGGCGAGGCCCGGGTCGTCGCCGCCTGCGAAGGGCGGGCCGGACCGGCGCGGTCCCGCCGGCTGGCGTCGGCCCACGCGCTCGGGCGGGTGCTCGCCGAGCCGCTCGTCGCGCTCACCGACCTGCCGTCGTTCGACACCTCGGCCATGGACGGCTGGGCCGTCGCCGGGCCCGGACCCTGGACGGTGGCCGGGAGCGGCTCCGTGCTGGCCGGTCACGCCACGGCCGGCGAGCTGCCCGACGGCTCGGCGGTACGGATCGCCACCGGCGCCCGGGTACCGCGGGGGGCCACCGCCGTGGTCCGCGCCGAGCACTCCCGTACGGAGGCCGACGGCACCCGGCTGCACGCCGAGCGCGAGGTCCTGCCCGGGCAGGACATCCGCCCCCGGGGCCAGGAGTGCCGCTCCGGCGACGAACTGCTGCCCGCGGGCAGCCCCGTGACACCCGCCGTGCTGGGCCTCGCCGCGGCCGCCGGGTACGACGACCTGCCGGTCATCGAGCTCCCCCGCGTGGAGGTCCTCGTCCTGGGCGACGAGCTGCTCACCACGGGGCTCCCGCACGACGGGCTCATCCGTGACGCCCTCGGGCCCATGCTCGGCCCCTGGCTCACCGCACTCGGCGCGGACGTCATCGCCACCCGGCGCATCGGCGACGACGCCGAGGCGCTGTACGCGGCGGTCACCGGGTCCTCGGCCGATGTGGTGGTCACGACCGGGGGCACGGCCGCCGGCCCCGTCGACCACGTCCACCCGGTCCTCCGCAAGGCCGGCGCCGAGCTGCTGGTCGACGGCGTGAAGGTGCGCCCCGGCCACCCGATGCTGCTCGCCCGCCTCGCCCCCGGCACGCACCTGGTGGGGCTGCCCGGCAACCCGCTCGCCGCCGTGTCCGGGCTGCTCACCCTCGCCGAACCCCTGCTGCGCGGCCTCGCCGGCCGACCGGCCCCCGAGCCGTACCGGCTGCCCGTACGCGACGAGGTGCAGGGACATCCGTACGACACGCGGCTCGTGCCGGTCGTGCGGCGGGCCGGGCAGGCCGTGCCGCTGCACTACAACGGCCCGGCCATGCTGCGCGGCATAGCGGCGGCCGACGGGCTCGCGGTCGTCCCTCCGGGCGGCGCCGCGTCCGGTGACGTCCTGGAGATCCTGGGCCTGCCCTGGCCATCAACCACCGAAGGGTGTTTCACGTGAAACTTCCCGGCCATGACGCGATGGCCAGACGGGCCGAAGAGCAGCTGATCACCTCACGGATCAGACTGCCCCGCCAGGTCATGGAGCGCCCCCTGCGGCAGGTGGCCAAGCGGCTGCTGATGGCCCTGTGCGTCCTCGCGCTCACCGTCTTCATCGTCGTCGTGGACCGACACGGCTATCACGACAACGCCGACGGGAAGGTCGGCGTCCTCGACGCCATCTACTACGCCACCGTGACGCTGTCCACGACCGGATACGGCGACATCGTCCCGCACAGCGACAGCGCGCGGCTCGTCAATGTGCTGCTGGTGACGCCGCTGCGCGTGCTGTTCCTGATCATTCTCGTCGGCACCACTCTCGAGGTCCTCACCGAGCGCACCCGGGAGGAGTGGCGGCTGAACCGCTGGAGGTCCACGTTGCGCGACCACACCGTCATCGTCGGATTCGGTACGAAGGGCCGCTCGGCGGTCCAGACGCTCTGCGCGACCGGCCTGAAGAAGGAGCGGATCGTCATCGTCGACCCGAGCGACAAGGTGATCGAGACCGCCAACAGCGACGGGCTCGTCGGGGTCGTCGGCGACGCGACCCGCAGCGACGTCCTGCTGAGAGCCGAGGTACAGCGGGCGCGCCAGATCGTGGTGGCGACGCAGCGCGACGACACGGCGGTGCTGGTCACCCTGACGGCGCGCCAGCTCAACCGCGGCGCGAAGATCGTCGCCACCGTCCGCGAGGAGGAGAACGCACCCCTGCTGCGCCAGTCGGGCGCGGACGCCGTGATCACCAGTGCCAGCGCGGCGGGCCGGCTGCTCGGCCTGTCGGTGCTGAGCCCGAGCGCGGGCACGGTGATGGAGGACCTGATCCAGTCGGGCAGCGGCCTCGACCTGGTCGAGCGGCCGGTGATAAAGGCCGAGGTCGGCAAGAGCGTGCGGGAGACCGACGACCTGGTCGTCAGCGTGCTGCGCGGGCACCGGCTGCTGGGGTACGACGACCCGGAGGCGAGCCCGCTCCAGCTGACGGACCGGGTGATCACGATCGTCCGGGCCAAGCCCGTCACACCGCTGAGCACGCCGCCCGAGTAGCGGCAGCCGCCGGAGCAGGAGGAGAAGGAGCAGGAGAAGAAGGAGCAGGAGTAGCGTCGCCGCCATGCATGCGATCACGATTCCGGAACCAGGTGGACCAGAGGCGCTCGTCTGGGCCGAGGTGCCCGATCCCGTGCCGGGCGAGGGCGAGATCCTCATCGAGGTGGCCGCCGGCGCCGTCAACCGAGCCGACCTGCTCCAGCGGCAGGGCTACTACGACCCGCCGCCCGGGACCTCCCCGTACCCGGGGCTCGAATGCTCCGGGCGCGTGGCGGCGCTCGGCCCCGGCGTCGCGGGGTGGTCCGTCGGCGACGAGGTGTGCGCGCTGCTGGCCGGCGGCGGCTACGCGGAGAAGGTCGTCGCGCCGGTGGGGCAGGTGCTCCCCGTGCCCGAGGGCGTGGACCTGGTGACGGCGGCGGCGCTGCCCGAGGTGACCGCGACGGTGTGGTCCAACGTGTTCATGGTGGCGCACCTGCGGCCGGGTGAGACCCTCCTCGTGCACGGCGGCTCCAGCGGCATCGGCACGATGGCGATCCAGCTGGGGAAGGCGGTGGGCGCGCGGGTCGCGGTCACGGCCGGCGGCCCCGAGAAGCTGGCGCGCTGCGCCGAGCTGGGCGCGGACATCCTGATCGACTACCGCGAGCAGGACTTCGTCGAGGAGATCAAGAAGGCCACGGACGGCGCGGGTGCGGACGTCATCCTCGACATCATGGGCGCCAAGTACCTGGACCGGAACATCAAGGCGCTCGCCGTGAACGGCCGCCTCGCGGTCATCGGACTGCAGGGCGGCGTCAAGGGCGAGCTGAACCTCGGGGCGCTGCTGGCGAAGCGCGCGGCGGTGACGGCGACCTCGCTGCGGATGCGGCCGCTGGAGGAGAAGGCGGCGATCGTGGCGGCGGTGCGGGAGCACGTCTGGCCGCTGCTCGCGGCGGGCACGGTGCGGCCGGTGGTGGACCGCGCCTTCCCGATGCCGGAAGCCCCGGAGGCGCACCGCACGCTGGAGTCGAGCACCCACGTGGGCAAGGTCCTGCTGGTCACCCCCTGACCGTGCGCACGGGCGAGGCCCGGCCCCCGTGAAGGGAGCCGGGCCTCGAAGCGCCGTACACGACAAGCCCTACAGGTTACGGAACAAGCCCTACAGGTACGGGCCCGAGCGGATGGCGCCGTGGGAGCGGTCGTCATCGTCGTGGTGCGCGGCGGCGGGAAGCGCGCGGCGCATCTGCTCCAGCTGCGCGCGGGCCGCCATCTGCTGGGCGAACAGCGCCGTCTGGATGCCGTGGAACAGGCCCTCCAGCCAGCCCACCAGCTGGGCCTGCGCGATGCGCAGCTCCGCCTCCGACGGGACCGCCTCATCCGTGAAGGGCAGGGACAGGCGCTCCAGCTCCTCGACCAGCTCCGGCGCCAGACCGTCCTCCAGCTCCTTCACGGAGCCGCGGTGGATCTCCTTGAGGCGGACCCGGCTGGCCTCGTCCAGAGGAGCCGCGCGGACCTCTTCCAGCAGCTGCTTGATCATGCTGCCGATGCGCATCACCTTCGCCGGCTGCTCGACCATCTCGGTCACCGGGATCTCGCGCGGCTCGTCGTCGCCGTCCCCGCCGCCGAGCGCCATCCCGTCCTGCCCCACTACGAGGATGTGGGGGTTGCTCTCCTGCGACCGTTCATTCCTCGGCATCTCCATGGCGCCCATTCTCTCGTACACGTGCGTCATCACACGGTCTGCCCCTGGAGGAGGGTGATCCACCCTCCTCCAGGGGCACACGTGCGGCCTAGGTGGCGGCGCGGCGGGCCAGCGCCCCCCGGGAGCGGGTCACCAGGGCCGCGAGCAGCGCCGCGCCCAGCGGGACGGCGACCAGCAGGGCGGCCAGCGTCTCCCACGGGACGATGATCGGCACGTGCGGCGGCGGGCTGAACGTCATCCCCTGGTCCAGGGCCTCCTGGTACCACTTCATCTCCTGGCGCCGCTCGGTCAGCCGGAGCCCGATCGCGGGCAGTACGCCCGCCGCCGAGCCCAGCAGCACACCCATCACGGCGACCACCCCGCACTGGAAGCCGCTGAGCGTCCGGCGCACCCGCGGCGGCGCCCCCACCGCGGCCAGCGTCTTGAGGTCGGCCTCGGCGTCGGCCTGGGCGAGCCCGGTGGCGATACCGGCCGCGCCGATGGTGATGAGGGTCGCGAAGACGGTCAGCGACAGCAGCACGATGCTGTTCTCGCTGACGAACCCCTCCTCCACGTAGAGCTCGACACCGACGCCCGTCTTGGCGAGGTCGTCGTCCAGCTTCTGGCGCTGCTCACCGCTCGGCATGGTGCCGGTCGTGAAGAGCGCGCCCAGCGGCTGCGTGGCCAGCCCCGCCGCCTTGGCCGCGGCCGGCGACATGATCCCCGCCACGCCGTACCCCTTGGTGCCCTCGGCCACCTGGTACGCGGGGAAGGACTTCACCCGGCCCGGGCGCTCCTTGCCGGCCATGGCGGCCTCGTCGGCCGCCTGCTGGTCGGTGATCAGCCGGATGGAGATGTTCCGGCTCTTGTCGACCATGGGCCGCGAGAAGGCCACGACCTTGCCCTCGGCCAGGGCCTTCGCGGCCCCCGGGTCCTTGACCCCGAGCACCGCCAGCAGCTTGGCGTCGGCGACGACCAGCCCGGACTCGCTGAACGCCATGGTCTCCGTGTTCTGGCAGCGCCAGTCGCGCCCGAGCTTGCGGCGCTCCTCCTTGCTGAGCTTCTCCGCCGGGTCGGAACCGTCCGGCGTGGCGGCCCACAGCGGGCACTCGTTGGCCTTCGGGATGACGACCTCATAGGTGCCACAGCCCTCGGCGCTGCTGTACACGTCGCAGCCGGCTCTGCCGACCACGATCCGGTCCAGATCGGCCCGCAGGTCGACGGGCAGGTTCTTCTGGACCGCGTCGCGCACCGCCGGGACATCCCGGCCGCCGCCCTCCCGCACCAGCACGGAGACCGCGCCGTGCGGCAGCTGTGCCTCGTAGCCGGCCCGCTCCTGCGCGTCGCGGCTCACCGTGTACGTCGCCACGGCGACCGTGCCCGCGACCGCGGCCAGTACCGCGGCGACCGCCGGAGCCGTACGGCCCCGGTTGCGCACGGCGTCCCGCAGCGCCAGTCGTGGCGACAGCGGCAGCCAGCGGCCCACGCGCCCGAACAGTCCGACCAGGGCGGGGGTCATCGCCACCGCGCCGAGCTCGGCCAGGGCGCTGCCGGCCGCGACGAGGAGGAACTGGTCGGAGAAGACCGACCCGTACAGCGCGATCGCGGCGCCCAGTGCCACCGCGCCCAGCCCGATCAGCGGCAGCACCCGGCTGCTGCGGCGCACCCCGCGGCGACCGGTGAGCGAGGCCAGCACCGTCTGGCGCGAGGCCGTGACGGCCGGCACGATCGCGGCAAGCAGACCGGTCAGCACCGCCAGCAGTCCGATGCCCAGCAGCTCCAGCGGGCGGACGTCGAAGCTGCCGAACCGCCGGCCGATGGTCTCCTCCAGCACCGGCTGGAGCGCGAAGGTCAGGACGATGCCGAGGACCGTGCCGGTCACGGCCGCCGCGGCGCCGATCACGAGGCCGCCGGCGAGGACGATGGCCCGGATGTGGTGGCGGTCGCCGCCGTTGGCACCGACCAGGCCCAGCTGGCGGCGCGAGCGGCGGGCGCCGACGGCGAACGCGGGACCGGCCAGCAGGCAGATCTCCAGCATCGCCAGGCCCACGACCGTACCGGCGGCAGCGAGGGCGGCCGCGTTGGCGGCACCGCTCTCCTCGTACGGAGCCCAGCCCTCCTCGGTGTACAGCGGGACGTCGGACTGGGCGGGCGGGTCGAGGAGGACGGCGCGCGAGGTCACCGTCACGCCCTTGGTGTTGGCCTCCTTGACCATGTTCCACGTGAAACCACCGGGCACGCGGAGCAGGTGCGTGGTGGTCGTGGTCGTGCCGGACAGCCCCTCCGCCTTGAGCGCCTTGTCGAGCGGAGCCAGGAACGCGCCGGGCACGGCGATGACCTCGTCGTCCTTGAGCCCGTTGGGCATCTCGTACGTGCCGACGATGCGGTACTCCCGGTCCAGGCCGCGCGCGGTGAGCGTCGAGCCGACACGCAGGCCGCTGGCCTCCAGGAAGTGGCCGGTCACGGCCACCTCGTCGGCCTTCTTCGGGAACCGGCCGTCCAGCAGGTTCACCAGGCCCTCGGCCATCGGGTCGTCGGCCTTGAGCTCCCGGATCTGGGCGTGCAGCAGACCGTACGCGGTGCGCACCTTCCCGTAGCCGACCGAGTCCGGCAGGACCGTCGCGTTCGCCGGGAACGCCTTGGAGACGTCCGTCGCGCCTTCCGGGTACGGCTTGCCGTCGAACTCCCCGACCGGCGTGGACTGGTCGCCCTCCGGGTTCTGGTACAGCGGCGCCCCGCCGTACCCCGGGTCGGATATCCGCGCGTCCGCGGCACCCAGCGTGCGCGTCACCTTCTCCTCGGCGGACAGCTCCGCCGAGCGCAGGGTCAGGTCGGCGGCGCTGACACCGAGGATGGGCAGCGCGATCATCGCGAGGACGAGGAAGCTGCGCCCCTTGAAGCGCCAGGCGTCACGGCGGGCGATGCGCACCGCCGCGCGCCACGAATGGAACCAGTTGTTCACTGTTCGGCCGCCTGGCCCGTGAGCAGGGAGTCGGCGTCGCTGCGGATGGTCTGGTCGACGACCGCGCCGTCACGCAGGAACACCACGCGGTCCGCCCAGGCGGCGAAGCGCGGCTCGTGGGTGACGAGGACACCGGCCGCGCCCGCGTCGCAGCGGGCGCGCAGCAACGCGAGCACCGACTCTCCGGTCTCGGAGTCCAGGGCGCCGGTCGGCTCGTCGGCGAGGACCAGCCGCCGGTCGCCGACGAGCGCACGGGCGATGGCCACGCGCTGCTGCTGGCCGCCGGACATCTCGTCGGGGAACCGGTCGGCGAGGTGGCCGAGGCCCATTTCCTCCAGCGCGGCGATGGCCTCACCGCGCGCCTTGCGGGCGGAGGTGCCGTCGAGCTCGCGCGGCAGGGCGACGTTCTCGGCGGCGGTGAGCGCCGGGATGAGGTTGTAGTCCTGGAAGACGTACCCGATGCTGCGGCGGCGCAGGGCGGCGAGCGTCTTGCGGTCGGCGTCGGTGATGTCGGTGTCCTCGACGATGACCCGTCCGGAGGACGGGGTGTCGAGGCCGCCCGCGATGGTCAGCAGCGTGGACTTGCCGGAGCCGGACGGCCCCATGACGGCGACGAGTTCACCGGGGAAGACGTCGAGGTCGATGCCGCGCAGCGCGTGCACCTCGGTGGCGCCGGAGCCGTGGACCCGGGTGAGCCGCTGGAGTTGCAGCACCGGCTGCTCGGACTGGCGTGGTGACATGGAGGGGTCCCCCCTTGGGCATACGCGCGCGCGTGCGGGCGTACGCAGCGGATGTTCGTACGAGAGTGGTCTGGGGTGGTGCTCAGCCGGTGCGGGTCACGAGCCGGCGGCCTTGCCCGCGCGCCCGGCGGTGGCGGTGCCTCCCGCAGCACCGCCCACGGGAGCGGAGCCGGGTGAGCCGAGTGGCCCGGCCGTGTCGGCCGTGTCGGCCGTGCCAGCTGTGCCGGCCGTGTCCGTCCGTCCGGTCATGACGGCGTGGGACAGCCGGATGAGCCGGGCCTCGCAGTGGTCCAGCCAGCGCGCCTCGGCCTCCGTCTGGAAGATCAGCTGCTCCAGCACGAGCAGCCAGGCCACGTCGTCGCGCTCGCGCGACGCCCCGCTCTCCAGGGCGGCGATCGCCTGGTGCTTGAGCCGGGTGTAGTCCTGCATCGCCCTGACGGTGTGGCGGCGCTGCGACTGGATGACGGCCCGGATGTCGACGCCGGGGGCGCCGACCGCCATGGCCAGCTTGATGGCCAGCTCGTCGCGCGCCGGACTGGTGCGGTCGACGGGCTTCTCGAACCAGCTCCTGAGCTCGTCGCGGCCCGCCTCGGTGATCGCGTAGAGCGCGTGCCCGGCCTCGTCCGCGCCGCCCTGTTCCACCATGCCGTCGCGCTCCAGGCGGCTGAGCGTGGTGTAGACCTGGCCCACGTTGAGCGGCCAGGTGGAGCCGGTGCGCGACTCGAACTCCGTACGGAGCTGGGAGCCGTAGCGCGGGCCGTGTTCGAGGAGGGCGAGCAGCCCGTGGCGGATGGACATACTCAGTATGTATACCGAGTATGTCGTGCCCGGCAACCGTCGCCCGGAGGACCGGGAACGTCCGTCTCAAGGGGGATCGACGGGGCGGGAAAGGATCAGCGGCGGCGCATCCGGAGTCCCAGGAAGCCGAGTCCCAGGCCCATCGTGGCGAGCCCCACCCCCAGGGTGAGAACGGGAAGCTGCCGGTCAGCGGCGGTCTCGGCGGAGTTTTCGGCGGCCCGCGCGGCGGGCTCGTACGCGTCGGCGGCCGGCGTACGGGAGGGCTCGCCGGGCACCGCGGCGTCCGTCTCCGGTACCTCGTCCCACGGCTCGTCCCCGTCGGGGGCGTCCGGCGCTGTTGCAGTTTTGGTACGTGACGGGTCTCCCGCGCCCGACTCCGTCCCCGACGGGTCCCCCGACGGGTCCGTGGACGGCGACGCCGATGGCGACGGCGACGGCGACGGTGGCTGGGGCCGCCCCGGCCGCTCCCGCCCCGCCCCGGCGGGCCGCCCGGCGAGCGACGGCGACGTCGACGGCCTGCCCGGCACCTGGGCCGGGTGCAGCGCCCCGTCCGCGCCTCCGGGAAACGTGGGGGACGTCCCAGGCGTCGGAACCCCCGGGGAGGCGCCCGGACCGCTGGGCACCGGCGCGACCGGTGCCGGGACCGGGACCGGGACCGGTGTGGCCGGCCGTGCCGCCGCGCTCCCGGCGGGGTTCAGCGGCCGGACGGCGGGCCGGCCCGCGCCCGGCGGCGTACCCGGGGGCGTACCCGGGGGCGTGCTCTCGTCCGCGTACGCGGAGCCGACCGGCGCGACCGCCCAGACGAGCAGTATGAGGAACGCGCACCGCGACCGTGAGCCGAGTTTCGGAGTCACCGCGTGACCCCCTCCCGTGGCGAGCCACTTCGTACAGTGGCCTCAGCGTCACACGGGGCGGGGGCCCCGGCATCCCGGGCGGCCCCAGGGCCACCCGCAGGGGTTACGACGGCGGAATCCACCGACGGATCCACCGACCGATCCACCCGACCGATCCACCGACGGTCGGCCGCGCACTCGACCGGCGCGAGCGGGCGAGCGGCCGCGCGATCAGCGCCCGCCGGTCACTGACCCGGGCCGCCCGTCGCGTCCCCGGTCACTGACCCGGGTCGCCCGTCGCGACCGTCAGCTCGAAGGTCTGGTTGCCCGGCACCACGGCGGTCCCCTCCGTCGGGAACTGCGAGATCACCTGGTCCTCGGCGTACTGCGGGTTGTCCACTTCCTTGACGCTGTACTTCCAGCCCGCCGCCTGGAGGCACGACTTGACCGACAGCACGTCCTTGTAGGTGAAGCTCGGCGCCTGCACCTTCTGCGGGTCGTCGCTGTCCTCCCGGGCGTCCGTGCACTCTTCCTTGTCGATGGTGCGGTTCCGCTCCGGCGGCTTGTGTCCCGCCTGGGCCTGCTCACCGGAGGCCGTGGCGCCGCCGCCCGCCGCCGGGCCCGGGTCGTCCTCGCCGCCGCTGAGCACGACCGCCGTGACGACGCCGCCGATGACGATGAGCGCCGCCACGACCGCGCCCACGACGACCGCCGTGTTGCCGCCGCGCCTGCCGCCGCCGCTGCCACCGGGGGCCGGGGCCGACTGCGGCGCGATCGTGTACGGCGGCGGGGTCTGCTGGTACGGCGCCGGGCCGGGGCCCGGGGCCGGGGTGTGCACCTGCTGCGGGTAGCCGTAGCTCGGCGGCGCCGGGGTCGGCGCACCGTACGGGCCGGGAGCCGGGGTCGCAGCCGGGCCGGGGCCGGTCTGGTACGGGGTCTGGACGCTGTGCGGCCCGGGCGCCGGGGTGGTGTGGTCGACCGGCGGGAAGACCGCCGAGCCGACGCCCGCGCCACTGTTCACCGGCCCGCCACCGGCCACGATCACCGGCGCGCCGGTCTGGCCGGCCGACAGCAGCCGCAGGCACTCGTCGCGCATCGCGGCAGCGCTCGGGAAGCGCTCGTTCGGGTTCTTCTTCAGCGCCCGCGCCACCAGCGCGTCCATCGCCGGCGTGACCGCCCGGTTGATGGAGGAGGGCGCGACCGGCTCCTCCTGCACATGGGCGTACGCGATGGCCAGCGGCGAGTCGGCGTCGAACGGGATGCGGCCGGTCAGCAGCTGGAAGAGCATGATGCCGACCGAGTACAGGTCGGAGCGCGCGTCGACGCCGCGCCCCAGCGCCTGCTCCGGCGACAGGTACTGCGGCGTGCCGACCACCATGCCGGTCTGCGTCATCGAGGTGACGCCCGACTGCATGGCGCGCGCGATGCCGAAGTCCATCACCTTGACCACGCCGCGCTTGGTCATCATCACGTTGCCCGGCTTGATGTCCCGGTGGACCAGGCCCATCTCGTGGCTGGTCTCCAGGGCGGCGAGCACGTCGGACGTGACCTTGAGCGCCTTGTCGGCCGGCATCGCGCCGTACTGCCGGATGTCCGCCTGCAGGACGGACCCGAGGGGCTGGCCCTCGACGTACTCCATGACGATGTACGGCATGACGCCGTCGCCCGCGGCGGAGCCGCCGAATGTCACCGTGTCCTCGCCCGTGTCGAACACCGAGACGATGTTGGTGTGCTGGAGCTTGGCGACGGCCTGCGCCTCGCGGCGGAACCGTTCGCGGAAGGACTGCTCGCGCCCCAGCTCCGTGTGGAGCGTCTTGATGGCGACCTGGCGGTCCAGGGCCGTGTCGTACGCCAGGTACACGGACGCCATGCCGCCTTCGCCGAGCAGATCGCGAAGCTGGTACCGGCCGCCCGCGACCGAACCGCCCGCATAGCGGCCCCGTGCGCCGTCCTGGCTCATTCCTTGCTCCCCCGTGCGCGCGCGTGGCCGCGGTGATCCGGTTTTACGGGCCCAGTCTGCCCGAGGGCCGGGACACGTCAAGCCGGGTGCCCGTTCCGTGACCGTACGCACAAGAAGCGTCTCGGAAGCGTTACACGCCGGGAACGCAATTTGCACAGGTGTACGTGGAACCGATTGGATGGCCGGTCCATCCGGAACCGGCCCGGCGCGCGGAGGCTGTAGCGTGACGGGGCGTAGTACCCCTTAGGAACACGGCGGCACACCGCAGGCACACCCAGCACGCGGGCACAGAAACGACGGCGAGGACTGATGGCACCCGGATCCGAAGCAGGCGGCGGCGGAGGAGTGTCGGATGGCGGCGGAGTGTCGGACGGCGGAGCGCGCGACGCCCGGGCGGACGTGAGCGACTCGCCGGACCAGCGTGACGGGCGCGACCAGCAAGGCCACCGTGACGAGCGTGACCAGCGCGATGAGGACAGTGGGTCCCGCGGCGGACGCGAGATCCGCGACGAGGCGTCCGACTGGGGCGTCGGCGGCCTCGTCGGCGACGGCCGCTACCGCCTGACCCACCGCCTCGGCCGCGGCGGCATGGCCGAGGTGTTCGCCGCCGAGGACGTACGCCTCGGGCGCACGGTCGCCGTCAAGCTGCTGCGCGCGGACCTCGCCGAGGACCCGGTCTCCAAGGCCCGCTTCACCCGCGAGGCGCAGTCCGTCGCCGGGCTGAACCACCACGCGATCGTCGCCGTGTACGACTCCGGCGAGGACGTCGTGGGCGGTCAGTCCGTCCCCTACATCGTGATGGAGCTGGTCGAGGGCCGCACCATCCGCGACCTGCTGCACACCGCCGAGGCGCCGCCGCCCGAGCAGGCGCTGATCATCGTCTCCGGCGTGCTGGAGGCGCTCGCGTACTCGCACCAGCACGGCATCGTGCACCGCGACATCAAGCCCGCGAACGTCATCATCACCCACAGCGGCGCCGTCAAGGTGATGGACTTCGGCATCGCCCGCGCCCTGCACGGGGCGTCCACCACCATGACGCAGACCGGCATGGTCATGGGCACCCCGCAGTACCTCTCGCCCGAGCAGGCGCTCGGCAAGGCCGTCGACCACCGCTCCGACCTGTACGCCACGGGCTGCCTGCTCTACGAGCTGCTCGCGCTGCGGCCGCCGTTCACCGGCGAGACACCGTTGTCCGTGGTGTACCAGCACGTCCAGGACATCCCGGTGCCGCCGTCGGAGGTCTCCGACGTGGCGCCGCCGGAGCTGGACGGGCTGGCCATGCGCGCGCTCGCCAAGGACCCGGACGACCGGTTCCAGAGCGCCGAGGAGATGCGCGGCCTGGTGCAGTACGGGCTGCAGATGCTTCAGCAGCAGGGCGGCCACTCCGGCACCTGGAACACCGGCCCCGTCGACACGCACGACGGTGTCCGCACCCCGGCCGGCGGCGTCGCCGCGACCTCGGTCATGGGCCACCCCGTCCACGGCGAGACCTCGCAGGGCCCGATACTGCCGCCGATGAACCCCGACGACGGGGCGTACGCGTACGGGTACGACGGCGGCCACGGCGGCAAGGGCGGCTCCGGCCGCGGCAAGCTGGTGCTGTTCGTCGCCCTCGCGCTCATCGCGATGGTCGCCGGTGCGGTGTACGCGCTCAACAAGGCCGACACCCCCAAGGGCGGGCAGGACACCAAGACGCCGAAGACGACCGCGCCCTCCACGCCCGGCAAGGACAGCAGCCCGTCGCCGAGCGACGACCCGACGGAGGAGACCCAGGAGCCCGACGGCTCCTCGGGCGGTGGCAACAACTGGAACGACAACCCGCCGTCGTACCGCCCGCCGACGGACTCGAAGACGGACGAGCCGTCACCCTCCGGCGGCACCCCCTCGTCCCCCGGCACGACCGACGGCGGTACGGACCAGGGGACGACGGACGGCGGCACGGACACCGGGGGCCAGACCGACGGCGGACAGACCGACGGCGGCCAGACGGACACGGGTGGTCAGACGGACGGTGGTCAGACGGACACCGGCGGCCAGACCGACGGCGGTCAGACGGACGTCGGCGGCCAGACCGACGGCGGCAACACCACCACCGGCGGCCAGGCGGACGGCGGCAACGCCACCACCACGGGCTCGACCACGCAGGGCCAGTAGCCACTCGCCGGACCGCCCGACCGCCGGACCGCCCGACCGCCGCGCCGCCCGACCGCCGCGCCGCCCGACCGCCGCGCCGCCCGACCGCCGGACCGCAGCGCCGCCGGGCCGTGCGGCAGGGTCAGGCGGTGAAGGCGTCGCGCACCGCCTCGTACTCCCGCGTCCACCACACCGCCAGGGCCGACGCCGCAGGAAACTGCGGGTCGGCCCTGCCGTCGTGCAGCTGGTAGCGCCAGCGCAGTATCCAGAAGTCGTTCAGCCGCTCCCACCACACCCGGTGCACCGCCGCCGCCAGCTCGGCCGCGTCGGCCCCGGCCGCCCGCCGGTAGGCGCGCGCGTACGCCCGTACCTTGGCCAGCTCCAGTTCACCCGCCGGCTGGACGAAGAAGATGACGGCCGCCCGTACGGCCTCCTCGGCGCGCGGCTGGACGCCCAGGCGGTCCCAGTCGATGATCGCGGCGGGCTCCGCGCCCCGGTAGAGCAGGTTCAGCGGGTGGAAGTCGCCGTGCACCCAGCCGCCCGCGTCGGCCCGCGGGGGGCGGCGGTGGGCGTGCTCGGCGAGGAGCCGGCGCCGTTCCAGCAGCCGGTGCTCGGCGAGCTCGTCGAAGGTGTCGCGGGGGCGGCGGGCGCGGGAGAGGGCCAGCAGCCGGTCGATGAGCCGGAAGGTGTCCTCGGGGTCGGCGCTGCGGTGCCCGTGGTCACGGTCCGGGTGCGGTTGCGGCTCCATCACCTGCTCCAGGCACGTGTGGACGAGCCCGAGGAGCGCGCCGAGGCGCCGCGAGCCGGCCGTCGTCAGCTGGGCGCCGTCCCGGTGGCGGCCGTCGACCCACGGGTGGAGCGCGTAGCACCGGCCGCCGATCTCGGCGACGGTCCGGCCCTCGGTGTCCGCGAGCGGCGGGGCCACCGGGACGCCGAGGTGGTGCAGGCGCTGGGTGGCGCGGTGCTGGCGGACGATGGTGTCGCGGTCGGCGGTGGGGGCGTCGAGGTGCTGTTTCAGGAAGTACGCGCCGCGGGTGGTGGCGAGGCGGTAGCCGCGGTTCAGCAGGCCCTGGGTGACGGGGACGCAGGAGAGCGGCTCGCCGGGGCCGTCGTAGCGGCGCAGCAGCGCACTCAGGGGTGGGGCGGGGGGTGTTGCAGATGAGCGCGGCACTCCGCAGATGTTAGATCACGCAGCGTGGGGGGTGTGCACGGAGACGAACCTCGGCTCGACGCGCAGGTAGGCCGGGTCCAGGTGGTGCGGGGCCGGGCCGAAGAGGGCGAGCTCGCGAGGCGTGGGGTCGGCGAGGCGGGCAGTGCCGGTGACCTGGACGGACCACAGGACGTCGGCGCCAGAGTGGAAGTTGTCGGCGCCGTACGCGACGACGGTGCCGTGGCAGGCGCGGTGGTGGCCGAGGCGCCGGTCCATGCGCAGCACGACGTCGCCGTCGCCGCTCACGATGTGCCGCGCGGGGGCCACGGCGGGCATGGCCCGCAGGCTGGTCGCGATGCGGCCGTACGGCACGCGCGCGAGCAGCTCGATGGCGCGCGGTTCGTCGGTGAGGGGCATGGCTCCACCCTCACGCGCCCCCGCGCCCCCTAGAAGGGCCGCCCGGCCCGGCGGGGACGGGACCTAAGTCCCGCGTGAGGCTCAGGGGCTCAGCGGCGTTCCGACTGGAGGCGGGCCACGTACGCCGCCGCCTGGCTGCGGCGCTCCATGCCCAGCTTCGACAGCAGGCTGGAGACGTAGTTCTTGATGGTCTTCTCCGCCAGGTGCAGCCGCTCACCGATCGCGCGGTTCGTCAGGCCCTCGCCGATGAGGTCGAGGATCCGGCGTTCCTGCTCCGTCAGGGAGGCGAGTCTGGCGTCGCCCTTCGGGGCGCCGTCGCGCAGGCGCTCCAGGACGCGGGCCGTGGCCACCGGGTCCAGCAGGGACTTGCCGGCGGCGACGTCGCGGACCGCCGTGAGGAGTTCGCTTCCGCGGATGGCCTTCAGGACGTACCCGGAGGCGCCCGCCATGATCGCGTCGAAGAGGGCCTCGTCGTCGGCGTACGACGTGAGCATCAGGCATTTCACGGAGTCGTCGTGGGAACGGATCTCGCGGCAGACCTCGACGCCGCTGCCGTCCGGGAGGCGTACGTCGAGGATGGCGACGTCCGGACGCGTCGCCGGGATGCGGGAGAGGGCCTCCGCCGCCGTGCCGGCCTCGCCGACGACCTCGATGTCGGGTTCACCCGAGAGCAGCTCGTGCACGCCACGGCGTACGACTTCGTGGTCATCGAGCAGAAATACCGTGATTTTTCCGTCTTCGCGCACGGAATCAGTCTCACATACTCACTCTTCCCGTGCCCGGGGTCCGCGGGATAACGTGCCCGTGTTCCGGCGGCCCGCAAGGCTGTGACCAGTGCTGTTTTCGTTCCTCGCCCCCGCAATTCTCGATTTACTTGGAAATCCAAGCAAAATCGCAGGTCAAAGGGGGTTTCGCAGTAATGCGGCGCACTGGGTAACGTGCCTTTGACGGGGTGCTCGCCGGGGCACCTGTCACGCCTGTTCCCGGCCGAGGGCACCCACCCCGTGCGCGTACGTACGGAAACAGGCGGAGCCGACTGGCCTACCCGGCGGACCCCGGGGGCCGGACAGACGGAGGAGCACGCACGTGACCGTGGAAGGCACTGCCGCGCGCAAGCCGCGACGCAGCAGTAAGCGCACCAGCGCGAGCGGGACCAAGGCAGCCGGCGCCCAGGGCGGCGCCGAGCCCCAGCTCGTACAGCTGCTCACCCCCGAGGGTGAGCGCGTCCAGCACCCCGAGTACGACATCGACCTCAGCCCCGAGGAGCTCCGCGGTCTGTACCGCGACATGGTGCTGACCCGCCGCTTCGACGCGGAGGCCACCTCCCTCCAGCGCCAGGGCGAGCTGGGCCTGTGGGCCTCGCTCCTCGGCCAGGAGGCCGCCCAGATCGGCTCCGGCCGCGCGCTGCGCGACGACGACTACGTCTTCCCGACGTACCGTGAGCACGGCGTCGCCTGGTGCCGGGGGGTCGATCCGACCAATCTGCTCGGAATGTTCCGTGGCGTGAACCACGGCGGCTGGGACCCGAACAGCAACAATTTTCACCTGTACACGATCGTCATCGGGTCGCAAACGCTGCACGCCACCGGATACGCCATGGGCGTGGCGAAGGACGGCGCGGACAGCGCGGTCATCGCCTATTTCGGTGACGGCGCATCCAGCCAGGGTGACGTCGCCGAGGCCTTCACCTTCTCCGCGGTCTACAACGCCCCCGTCGTCTTCTTCTGCCAGAACAACCAGTGGGCGATCAGCGAGCCCACCGAGAAGCAGACCCGCGTGCCGCTCTACCAGCGCGCGCAGGGCTTCGGCTTCCCCGGCGTCCGCGTCGACGGCAACGACGTCCTCGCCTGCCTGGCCGTGACCCGGTCCGCCCTGGAGCGGGCGCGGCGCGGCGAGGGCCCGACGCTGGTCGAGGCGTTCACGTACCGCATGGGCGCGCACACCACCTCCGACGACCCGACCCGCTACCGCCACGACGACGAGCGGGCGGCCTGGGAGGCCAAGGACCCGATCCTGCGGCTGCGGACGTACCTGGAGAAGCAGGGGCACGCCGACGCCGCCTGGTTCGAGGAGCTGGAGGCGGAGAGCGAGGCGCTCGGCAAGCGCGTCCGCGAGGCGGTGCGGGCCATGCCCGACCCCGACCACCTGGCGATCTTCGAGAACGTGTACGCCGACGGGCACACGCTCGTCGATGAGGAGCGCGCGCAGTTCGCCGCCTACCAGGCGTCGTTCGCCGACGCGGATGGCGAGGTCAAGTAACCATGGCTGTACAGAAACTCCCGCTCGCGAAGGCGCTCAACGAGTCCCTGCGCACGGCGCTCGAGAACGACCCCAAGGTCCTCATCATGGGTGAGGACGTCGGCAAGCTCGGCGGCGTCTTCCGTGTGACCGACGGTCTCCAGAAGGACTTCGGCGAGGAGCGGGTCATCGACACCCCGCTCGCCGAGTCCGGCATCGTGGGCACGGCCATCGGCCTCGCGCTGCGCGGCTACCGGCCGGTCGTCGAGATCCAGTTCGACGGCTTCGTCTTCCCCGCGTACGACCAGATCGTCACGCAGCTCGCCAAGATGCACGCCCGCTCGCTGGGCAAGGTCAAGCTGCCGGTCGTCGTCCGCATCCCGTACGGCGGCGGCATCGGCGCCGTCGAGCACCACAGCGAGTCGCCCGAGTCGCTCTTCGCCCACGTCGCCGGGCTCAAGATCGTCACGCCGTCGAACTCCTCGGACGCCTACTGGATGCTCCAGCAGGCCATCCAGAGCGACGACCCGGTGATCTTCTTCGAGCCGAAGCGCCGTTACTGGGACAAGGGTGAGGTCGACACCGAGGCCATCCCGGGCGAGCTGCACCGCGCGCGGACGGTGCGCGAGGGCACCGACCTGACGCTGGTCGCGTACGGGCCGATGGTGAAGGTGTGCCTGGAGGCGGCCGCGGTCGCGGCGGAGGAGGGCCGGTCGGTCGAGGTGCTCGACCTGCGCTCGGTCTCGCCGCTCGACTTCGACAGCGTGCAGGCGTCCGTGGAGAAGACCGGGCGGCTGGTGGTCGTGCACGAGGCGCCGGTCTTCTTCGGCTCCGGTGCCGAGATCGCCGCGCGCATCACGGAGCGGTGCTTCTACCACCTGGAGGCGCCGGTCCTGCGGGTGGGCGGCTACCACGCGCCCTATCCGCCGGCCCGGCTCGAAGAGGAATACCTGCCGGGTCTCGACCGGGTGCTCGACGCCGTCGACCGCTCGCTCGCGTACTAGAGGAGGCCCGCTGTGATCCGCGAGTTCAAGATGCCGGACGTCGGCGAGGGCCTCACCGAGGCCGAGATCCTGAAGTGGTACGTCCAGCCCGGTGACACCGTCACCGACGGGCAGGTCGTCTGCGAGGTGGAGACCGCGAAGGCGGCGGTGGAGCTGCCGTGCCCGTACGACGGGGTGGTGCACGAGCTGCGCTTCCCGGAGGGCACGACGGTCGACGTCGGCGAGGTCATCATCTCGGTGGAGGTCGCCGGTGGCGCCGCCGCCGAGGAGCAGCCGCAGACCGCCCAGCCGGCGGCGCAGGAGCCCGCCGCGAAGGACGCTGCCGCGTCCGACGACGCCGAGCCCCAGGGGCGCCAGCCCGTGCTGGTCGGGTACGGCGTCGCCGCGACGTCCACCAAGCGCCGCCCGCGCAAGCAGGCGCCCGGGGCCCCGGCCCAGGAGCCCGCGGCCGCGGCGATCCAGGGCGAGCTGAACGGGCACGGGGCCCCGGCCCCTGCCCCGGAGGCTCCCGCGCCCACCACCGCGCCCGCCGGCCCCCGGCCGCTGGCCAAGCCGCCGGTGCGCAAGCTGGCGAAGGACCTGGGGGTCGACCTGGCGACGGTCACCCCGACCGGGCCCGGCGGGACCGTCACCCGCGAGGACGTCCACGCGGCCGTGTCCCTCGCCGCCGCCTCGGTCGGCGCGCCCGCCGCCGTACCCGTACAGGCCCCGGCGCAGGCCCCGGCTCCGGCCCCGCAGCCGGAGGCGCCGGTCACCACAGGTGCCGGCCGGGAGACGCGCATCCCGATCAAGGGCGTACGCAAGGCGACGGCCCAGGCGATGGTCGGCTCGGCCTTCACCGCGCCGCACGTCACCGAGTTCGTCACGGTCGACGTCACCCGCACCATGCGGCTCGTCGAGGAGCTCAAGTCCGACAAGGACATGGCCGGGCTCCGGGTGAACCCGCTGCTGCTCATCGCCAAGGCGCTCCTGGTCGCGATCAAGCGGAACCCGGAGATCAACGCGTCATGGGACGAGGCCGCCCAGGAGATCGTGGTCAAGCACTACGTGAACCTCGGCATCGCGGCGGCCACGCCGCGCGGTCTGATCGTGCCGAACATCAAGGACGCGCACGCCAAGACCCTGCCGCAGCTGGCGGAGGCGCTCGGCGAGCTGGTGGCCACCGCCCGCGAGGGCAAGACCACCCCGGCGGCCATGCAGGGCGGCACCGTCACCATCACCAACGTCGGCGTCTTCGGCGTCGACACCGGTACGCCGATCCTGAACCCGGGCGAGTCCGCGATCCTCGCGGTCGGCGCGATCAAGCTCCAGCCCTGGGTCCACAAGGGCAAGGTGAAGCCCCGTCAGGTCACCACCCTCGCGCTCTCCTTCGACCACCGGCTGGTCGACGGCGAGCTCGGCTCCAAGGTCCTGGCGGACGTCGCCGCGATCCTGGAGCAGCCGAAGCGGCTCATCACCTGGGCGTAGGGACCTGGGCGTAGGGCCCGCGCACGGCTCATGTGAGGCCCGTCCCATTTCCGGGGCGGGCCTCACTCTTGTACCCATCATGTATCTAAGCTGTACGCATGCCCCCAGCCCCTTCCGCGTCCCCTCCTGCCGCCGACCGCGTCTACACCCACGTCAAGCAAGCCGTCCTCGACCGCCGCTACCAGGGCGGCACTCTCCTCACCGAGGGCGAACTCGCCGAAGCCGTGGGGGTGTCCCGTACTCCCGTGCGGGAGGCGCTGCTCAAGCTGGAGATGGAAGGGCTGCTGAAGCTCTACCCCAAGAAGGGCGCCCTCGTCCTCGCCGTGTCGGCGCAGGAGATCGCGGACGTCGTCGAAACCCGGCTGCTGGTCGAGCAGTTCGCGGTCCGCAAGGCCGTACCGGCGTCACCGCGGCTGATCGAGCGGCTGGAGGAGCTGGTGGAGGAGCAGCGCCGTCGTGCCGAGGACGGCGACCTGGCGGCCGTCGCGCTGACGGACCGCACCTTCCACGCCGAGATCGTGGGCCACGCGGGCAACGAGATCCTCTCCCGCCTCTACGACCAACTGCGCGACCGGCAGCTGCGGATGGGCGTCGCCGTCATGGAGGCCCACCCCGACCGCATCGCCAAGAACATCGCCGAGCACGCCGAGATCCTCGCCGCCGTCCGCGACGGGGACGCCGAGCGCGCCGCGCAGTGCGTGCACCGCCACGTCAGCCGGGTCAAGGACCTGGTGCGGGGTGAGGAGCGGTGAGCCACGCCACTCCCGTGCCCGCGCTGCCGCACGATCCTCCGGGCGGCCGCCGCGCCGCCCTCGTCTGGGGTGTCGGCGTCTGCGTCTACCTGGTCGCCGTCATCTTCCGTACGTCCCTGGGCGTCGCGGGGCTGGACGCCGCCGACCGCTTCGGCATCAACGCCTCCGCCCTGTCCACCTTCTCCATCCTCCAGCTGCTCGTCTACGCGGGCATGCAGATACCCGTCGGCCTGATGGTCGACCGGCTCGGCACGAAGAAGGTCCTCACGCTCGGCGTGGTGCTGTTCACCGTCGGCCAGCTGGGCTTCGCCCTCTCGCCGTCGTACGGCATGGCGCTGGCCTCGCGCGCGCTGCTGGGCTGCGGCGACGCGATGACGTTCATCTCGGTGCTGCGGCTGGGCACGCGCTGGTTCCCCGCGCGGCGCGGACCGCTGATCGCGCAGGTCGCCGGGCTCTTCGGGGTCGTCGGCAACCTCGTCTCGACGATCGTGATCGCGCGGACACTGGACGGGCTGGGGTGGACGGCGACGTTCGCCGGCAGCTCGCTCGCCGGTGTGGTCGTCCTCGTCCTGCTCGTGCTGTTCCTGAAGGACCACCCCGAGGGGTACGCACCGGAGCCCGTGCGCCACGCGGGCGCGGCGTTCGTCCGCCGCCAGATCGCGCGGTCGTGGCGCGAGCCCGGCACCCGGCTCGGTATGTGGGTGCACTTCACCACCCAGTTCCCGGCGATGGTGTTCCTGCTGCTGTGGGGCCTGCCGTTCCTCGTCGAGGAGCAGGGCCTCGCCCGGGGCACGGCCGGCGACATGCTGACGCTGACGGTGCTCGCCAACATGGTCTTCGGCATGACCTACGGCCAGATCATCGCCCGCCACCACGGCGCGCGCGTGCCGCTCGCGCTCGGCACGGTCGCGGCGACGGCGGTCGTGTGGGCGGCCACCCTCGCCTACCCGGGGGACCACGCCCCGATGTGGCTGCTGGCCACCCTCTGTGTCGTCCTCGGCGCGTGCGGGCCCGCCTCGATGATCGGCTTCGACTTCGCACGGCCGGCCAACCCGCCGGAGCGGCAGGGCACGGCCTCCGGGATCGTCAACATGGGCGGGTTCACCGCCTCGATCACGACGCTGCTCGCCGTCGGCCTGCTGCTGGACGCGACCGGCGACGACTACCGGATCGCCTTCTCGTCGGTCTTCGCGCTCCAGGCGCTCGGGGTCACGCAGATCCTGCGCCTGCGGGCCCGTACGGCGCGGCGGGAGCGGGACCGGCTGGTCGCGAGCCGGGTGGAGACCGTGCACGTGCCGGCGGCGTGACGCACGGGCGCTCCTTACGGAGTGACCGCGAAGTGCGCGAGGATCGCGTCGGCCAGCTCCTGGTCGCCCTCGACCTTGACCCGGTCCGCCACGGCCGAGGGCCGTACGCGCCCGCACGCCAGGCGCATGTACGTCTCCCAGTCCGTCGCGATCGTCACGGCGGGCCCGAGGGACGGCGCCCCGTCGATCGTGCCGCGCCCCTCCGCGTCCACCCGTACCGTCCGCAGGAACTCGACCGGCCCGTGGATGTCGAAGACGACCGCGGTGTTCGGGGGCGCGCCCGCGTCCTTGGCGACGACCCGGGGCAGCACGTGCAGGAAGTTGTCGCGGGCGACGTACGCGCCGGGGGAGTCGAGGTTGCCGGGCTGCCCGAGCGCGGTGCGCAGGTCCTGCTCGTGGACCCAGACGTCGAAGGCGCGCATCCGGTAGGCGAGTTCCAGCGACTGCTGGGCGCCGAGGGGGGCGCGGATCAGGGTGTCGGGGGAGCGGTTCTCGTTGCGCAGCCGGCGGGCGCGGCGGATGAGGACGTACTCCAGTTCGGCCGTCATCTCCGGGGCGGTGTGGTGGCGCCGCGCGTCGACCTGCACCTCCATGTAGCGGGCGAAGTCGCCGCGCACGTGGAACAGGTCGCGGGGAAGGGAGTGGATCGGGCGCGGGTCGCCCAGCATCTCGCACTCCATGCCGATGACGTGCGACACGATGTCGCGCACCGACCAGCCCGGGCACGGTGTGGCGCGGTTCCACTCCCCCTCGGCGAGCGGCTGCACCAGCTCGGCTATCGCTTCGATGGAGTGGGTCCAGGCGTCGGCGTAATTCTGGAGGCTGGGATGGACGGTCACGGGACCCCTCGGGCGGTTGG
The DNA here is from genome assembly GCF_040646655.1 of Streptomyces sp. NPDC045431. NCBI lineage: Bacteria > Bacillati > Actinomycetota > Actinomycetes > Kitasatosporales > Streptomycetaceae > Streptomyces > Streptomyces sp. NPDC045431. Next base: position 108,719 of record NZ_JBEZAQ010000013.1, on the reverse strand, counting down.
TACGCGGGCTGGGTGCTGTGCAGTTAAGTTACGCTGCCGCGAGGCACCCCGGCAGTGCTTTCGTGTGACGATCGTAGGCCGGAGTTGACGACTCGAATGCCAGGACGGTGGTAGTGTGCGCGCCTCGCTGATCCAGATCGCGGTAGACCCGGACGAATCGCCCCAAGCCCGTCGTACGCGCGTGGCGTCGCTCGTGGCCGGACAGCGCGGGGTCGCCGATCTCGTCGTCCTCCCGGAGCTGTGGCCCATCGGCGCCTTCGCGTACGAGTCGTTCGAGGCGGAGGCCGAGCCGGTGCCCGGCGGCCCGACGTACGAGGCGATGGCGAAGGCCGCGGCCGAGGCGGCGGTGTGGCTGCACGCCGGCTCCGTCGTGGAGCGCGGGCCCGACGGCCTCCTCTACAACACCTCGCTCGTCTTCTCCCCCTCCGGCGATCTCGCCGCGACGTACCGCAAGATCCACCGCTTCGGCTTCGACCAGGGCGAGGCCGTGCTGATGGCGGCGGGCTCCGAGCTCGTCACCGCCCCGGTGCCGGACTTCCCGCTGGGCGTCGCGACCTGCTACGACCTGCGCTTCCCGGAGCTGTTCCGGGGCCTGGTCGACGCGGGCGCGCTCGGGTTCGTCGTCGCGGCCGGCTGGCCCGCGCGCCGCCGCGACCACTGGACGCTGCTGGCCCGGGCGCGCGCCGTCGAGAACCAGGCGTACGTCCTCGCCTGCGGTACGGCCGGCACGCACGCGGGCGTCGAGCAGGCGGGCCACAGCATCGTCGTCGACCCGTGGGGCGAGGTCCTCGCGGAGGCGGGCCCGGGCGAGGAGACCCTGACGGTCGAGCTGGACCCGGAGAAGGTGGCCACCACGCGCGACCGCTTCCCGGCTCTGAAGGACCGCGTCCTCGGCCGCTGAGGGCCTGCGGGGGAGCGGCTGGAACCGCCGCTCCCCGGGGGCGTGCGGGAGCGGCTGGAACCGCCGCTCCCTCGCGGAGTGCGCGGATGGCACCCTTGAACCATGAACGACTCCGCTCGCGCCTCCGCACCCCGCCGTGCCCGTGTCCGCGCCCCCGAGCTCGTCGGCAAGGGCGGCTGGCTCAACACGGGCGGCAAGGACCTGACCCTCGCCGATCTGCGCGGCCGCATCGTCATCCTCGACTTCTGGACGTTCTGCTGCATCAACTGCCTGCACGTCCTCGACGAGTTGCGCGAGCTGGAGGAGAAGCACCGCGACACGGTGGTGATCATCGGCGTCCACTCGCCCAAGTTCGTGCACGAGGCCGAGCACCAGGCCGTCGTCGACGCCGTGGAGCGGTACGGCGTGCACCACCCGGTCCTGGACGACCCCGAGCTGGCCACCTGGAAGCAGTACGCCGTACGGGCCTGGCCCACGCTGGTCGTCATCGACCCCGAGGGGTACGTCGTCGCCCAGCACGCGGGCGAGGGCCACGCCACGGCCATCGAGCGGCTCGTGGACGAGCTGGAGGCCGCGCACGAGGCCAAGGGCACCCTGCGGCGCGGCGACGGCCCGTACGTCCCGCCGGAGCCCGTCGCCACCCACCTGCGCTTCCCGGGCAAGGCGCTCCTGCTCGACAGCGGGAACTTCCTGGTCTCCGACACCACCCGCCACCAGCTGGTCGAGCTGGCGCCGGACGGCGAGAGCGTCGTACGCCGCTACGGCTCCGGCGAGCGCGGTCTCACGGACGGCGCGGCCGGCGAGGCGCGCTTCAACGAACCGCAGGGCCTCGCGCTGCTGCCCGAAGGCCGTGTCGTCGTCGCCGACACCGTCAACCACGCCCTGCGGCTCCTGGACCTCGCCGACGGCGAGGTCTCCACCCTCGCCGGCACCGGCGCGCAGTGGTGGCAGGGCTCCCCCACCTCCGGCCCGGCCCGCGAGGTGGCGCTCTCCTCCCCCTGGGACGTCGCCTGGTGGCAGGGCAGGGTGTGGATCGCCATGGCGGGCGTCCACCAGCTGTGGGCGTACGACCCCGAGCACGGCACCGTCTCCGTCGCCGCCGGGACCACCAACGAGGGCCTGGTCGACGGCCCCGCCGACGAGGCCTGGTTCGCCCAGCCGTCCGGGCTCGCGGCCGCCGGCGACCGGCTGTGGATCGCCGACTCGGAGACCAGCGCCCTGCGCTGGATCGACGCCGACGGCGCCGTCCACACGGCGGTCGGCACCGGTCTGTTCGACTTCGGCCACCGCGACGGCGCGGCCGGTCAGGCGCTGCTCCAGCACCCGCTGGGCGTCACCGTCCTGCCGGACGGCTCGGTCGCCGTCTCGGACACGTACAACCACGCCCTGCGCCGCTACGACCCCTCCTCCGGTGAGGTCACGACCCTCGCCACCGATCTGCGCGAGCCGAGCGACGCGGTGCTCGTCGGCGACGAGATCGTGGTCGTCGAGTCGGCCCGGCACCGCCTGACCCGGCTGCGGCTCCCCGATGAGGCCGTCCAGGTGGAGGCGGTGGCCCACCGCACGCAGCGCGAGGCGACCGAGGTCGCGCCCGGCACGCTGCGGCTGGACGTGGTCTTCCAGGCCCCGGCCGGCCAGAAGCTCGACGACCGGTACGGGCCCTCCACCCGGCTGTTGGTGTCCTCGACGCCGCCGGAGCTGCTCGCGTCCGGGGACGGCACCGGCACGGACCTGTTCCGGGAGCTCGCGCTGAACCCGGAGGTCACCGAAGGGGTCCTGCACGTGTCGGCGATGGCCGCCTCGTGCGACGACGACCCCCAGAACGAGTACCCGGCGTGCCACGTCCACCAGCAGGACTGGGGCGTCCCGGTGAAGGTCACCACCGGGGGCGCCACGCGCCTGCCCCTGATCCTCGCGGGACTCGACGCGTAGGTCCCTCGTCAGAGCGGCGGGCGGCGGTCGTCGCGCGGGTCGGCCATCGGGTCGACCACGGGGGAGACGACCGCCCTGCGGCGCCGGTAGATGCTGGTGAAGGTCGCGACACCGATGAGACCGACCGCCATCAGGATCAGCCCCACGAGATCGAGGTTGACGCTCTCGGCTTCCCAGTCGGTCGCGAAGGTGAGGATCGCACCCACCCCGATGAGGATGATGCAGCCACCCAGGCCCATGATTTCCCGCCTCCTCGTCAACACAACGTAGGCGTTCCGGGTACCCGGACCCGGAACGCCTACGCGGTACGGGAGGTGTCAGTCCGTCAGGAACGCGGTAAGCGCGTTGGCGAGCATGAACGGGTCGTCGGCGCCGCACAGTTCGCGGGCGCTGTGCATCGACAGGATGGCCACGCCGATGTCGACCGTCTGGATCCCGTGGCGCGCGGCGGTGATCGGGCCGATGGTGGTGCCGCACGGCATGTCGTTGGCGGAGACGAACGACTGCCACGGCACGCCCGCCTTCTCGCACGCCGCCGCGAACACGGCCCGCCCGCTGCCGTCCGTGGCGTACCGCTGGTTGACGTTCACCTTGAGGATGGGGCCGCCGCCCGCGCGCGGGTGGTGCGTTGGATCGTGGCGCTCCGCGTAGTTGGGGTGCACGGCGTGGCCCGTGTCGGACGACAGGCACACGGTTCCGGCGAAGGCGCGCGCCCGGTCCTCGTAGCCGCCGCCGCGCGCGAACACCGAGCGCTCCAGGACCGTGCCGAGGAGGGGGCCTTGGGCGCCGGTGTCGGACTCGGAGCCGTTCTCCTCGTGGTCGAAGCCGGCGAGGACCGGGATGTACGACAGGCCGTCGCCCGCGGCGGCCGCGGCGGCGAGCGCGGCGGCGCCCGCGTGCACGGACAGCAGGTTGTCCATGCGGGGCCCGGCGAGCAGTTCGCGGTCCCGTCCGAGGTAGGCGGGCGCCTCCAGGGCGTGCACCATCAGGTCCCAGCCGGCCACGTCGTCGGCGGCCACGCCCGCCTCGTCCGCGACGAAGGCGATCAGGTCGCCGTCGCGGACGTCGTCGCCGAGGCCCCAGATGGGCTGCATGTGCCGCTGGCGGTCCAGCTTGAGGCCGTCGTTGGCCTGCCGGTCCAGGTGGATGGCGAGCTGCGGCACGCGCAGCAGCGGCCGGTCCACGTTGGCGAGGACGTGGCTGCCGTCGCGCAGGGTCAGTCGGCCGGCCAGGCCCAGGTCGCGGTCGAGCCACGTGTTGAGCAGCGTCCCGCCGTACGTCTCCACGGCGACCTGCCGCCAGCCGTGCGCGCCGGTGTCGGGGCGGGGCTTGACGCGCAGGTTGGGCGAGTCGGTGTGCGCGCCGATGATCCGGAAGGGGGTGTGGGGGGCGGCGCCCTCCGGTACGTACCAGGCGATGATCGCGCCACCGCGGATCACGTACTTGCCGCCGGTCGTCCCGTCCCAGGCGGCGGTCTCCTCCACCTGCGCGAAACCGGCCTTCTCCAGCCGTTCGGCGGTGTTCGCGACGGCGTGGTACGGGGACGGGGAGGACGCCAGGAAGGACATCAGGTCGTCGGTGTGGCCGCGGTCGAAGCGGGCGGGAGAGCTGGTCATGAGATCACCATACGGCGGGCACCCGGGCCGGGCCCGGGCGATCGCGAGGCCGATTGTCAGTGGTGGCTGCGACGATCGGAACGAGTCCACCGCAATGGACCGAACGCGACCGGAGGTGTCCTGGTGACCACGACGACGACCGGCTCCACCCGCACCCGTGCCCTTGCCGCCCTCGCCCCGCTCCCGGCGTGCGCCGCGTGCGCGGCCCCCGACGCGCAGTGGCGTGCCCAGCTCCTGATGCCGCTGTGCGCGGCGTGCGCCGACGCGGCGACGGGGACCCCGGAGCGGGACCCCGTGCGCCTCGGCGACCTCCTGCCGGTGACGGCGGCGGTGCTGATCGCGCGCGCGTCGATACGGGCGTCGGCGGCGTGACGGGCACGCCCGCCTTCCCGTACGCCGCCGTGTAAAAGGGCGGCGGCCCGCCCCCGGGAACCTCGGGGAGCGGGCCGCCAGGACCAGGCCGCGTTGCTTGGGACTTAGAACGCGGACTCGTCCAGCTCCATCAGGGCGTTGTCGACGCCCTCGGCGATGGCGCGCTCGGTCGAGACGCCCGGCAGGACGTTGGCGGCGAAGAACTTCGCGGCCGCGATCTTGCCCTCGTAGAACGCCTTGTCCTTGGCGGACGCCGTCGGAAGCTTCTCGGCGGCGACGGCGGCACCGCGCAGCAGCAGGTAGCCGACGACCACGTCACCGGAGGCCATCAGGAGGCGGGTGGTGTTGAGACCGACCTTGTAGATGTTCTTGACGTCCTCGCCGGTGGCGGTGAGGTCGGTCAGCATCGTGCCGACGATCGCCTCCAGGTCGACGGCCGCCTTGGCGAGCGCGTCGCGCGCCGGGGCGAGGTCCTCGCCGCCGGTGCCGACGGCCAGGAACTTCTTGATCTCCTCGGCGAGCGCGTTCAGCGAGGCGCCCTGGTCGCGGACGATCTTCCGGAAGAAGTAGTCCTGACCCTGGATCGCCGTCGTGCCCTCGTACAGGGTGTCGATCTTGGCGTCGCGGATGTACTGCTCGATCGGGTACTCCTGGAGGTACCCGGAGCCGCCGAAGGTCTGGAGCGACTGGGCGAGCTGCTCGTACGACTTCTCGGAGCCGTAGCCCTTCACGATCGGGAGGAGCAGGTCGTTCAGGCCGATGAGCGCCTTGGCGTCCTCGCCGGCCGCCTCCTTGATCTGGATCTCGTCCTGGATCGCGGCGGTGTACATGACGAGGGCGCGCATGCCCTCCGCGTACGCCTTCTGCGTCATCAGCGCGCGGCGCACGTCGGGGTGGTGCGTGATGGTGACCTTGGGCGCGGTCTTGTCCATGAAGTTCGCCAGGTCCGGGCCCTGCACGCGCTCCTTGGCGTACTCCAGCGCGTTCAGGTAGCCGGTGGAGAGGGTGGCGATCGCCTTCGTGCCGACCATCATGCGGGCGAACTCGATGATGCGGAACATCTGGCGGATGCCGTCGTGCTTGTCGCCGATCAGCCAGCCCTTGGCGGGGTGCTTGTCGCCGAAGGTCATCTCGCACGTGTTGGACGCCTTGAGGCCCATCTTGTGCTCGACGTTCGTCGCGTACACGCCGTTGCGCTCGCCCAGCTCGCCGGTCTCCCAGTCGAAGTGGAACTTCGGCACGAGGAAGAGGGACAGGCCCTTGGTGCCCGGGCCGTGGCCCTCGGGGCGCGCGAGCACGTAGTGGAGGATGTTCTCCGACATGTCGTGCTCACCGGACGTGATGAAGCGCTTCACGCCCTCGATGTGCCAGGAGCCGTCCTCCTGCTGGATGGCCTTGGTGCGCCCGGCGCCGACGTCCGAGCCCGCGTCGGGCTCGGTCAGCACCATCGTGGAGCCCCACTGCTTCTCGACGGCGATGGAGGCGATCTTCTTCTGCGCCTCGTTGCCCTCCTCGAAGAGGATGCCGGCGAAGGCCGGGCCCGAGGAGTACATCCAGATCGCCGGGTTCGAGCCGAGGATCAGCTCCGCGTACGCCCAGATCAGCGAGCGCGGCGAGGTCGTGCCGCCGATCTCCTCGGGCAGGCCGAGGCGCCAGTACTCGGAGTCCATGAAGGCCTTGTAGGACTTCTTGAAGGTCTCCGGGATCGGCGCGGTGTTCGTCTCCGGGTCGAACACCGGCGGGTTCCGGTCGGCGTCCGCGAAGGACTCGGCGAAGTCGTTCTCGGCGAGACGGCGCATCTCGTCGAGCACGCTCTTCGCGGTCTCGACGTCCATCTCCTCGAACGGACCGGTGCCGTAGACCTTGTCGCGCCCGAGGACCTCGAAGAGGTTGAACTCGATGTCGCGGAGATTCGACTTGTAGTGCCCCATGGCGACGGCTCCGTAAGGCTCGGGGAGGCGGAATCCTCGTACACGTACCAGCAAGTAGCTACGATGATGCTACCCGCCGGTAATAAGAGCAACCCCTATCGGGCGATCTGTGACGAGCGACGCGCCCCAGGCCCGCCGTCAGGCACGCGGCGTCCACAGGATCCGGGCGCGATGCCGCCGGCGCCGTCGGCGGCTGTCTGAAACCGTGCCCGGGGCGGGTGGTGGGCCCACGAGGCCGCTTCGTACTCAGTACCCTGGTGGCCATGTACGGCTACGACCAGAACCAGGGCGCCCAGCAGCAGTACGCCCCGCCCCAGCAGGGGTACGCGCAGCAGCCGCCGCTGTACCCCGAGCCGTCGCCGCCCTCGCTCGCCGACGCCGTGCGGGCGTTCACCACCGGGTCGCTGTCCGCCGAGGACTTCCAGCAGATCTTCGCCACCTCGAAGGTCTACTGCCCGCGCGGTGACAACCCCGGCTTCCTCGCGCTGCACAACACCCAGCAGCCGGTCATCCCGATGTTCACCTCGCTGAAGGAGCTGCGGCGGTACGCGGGCAAGGAGTCCAAGTACTTCGTGATCACCGGCGCCGAGGTGATCGACCTGCTGCCCACCGGGTACGGCTTCGTCCTCGACATGGAGGGCGACCACCGGATCGTCTTCGACGCCAAGGCCGTCGAGCAGATGGTCGACTTCGCGATGCGGCGGATGTACGGCTAGGGGGCGTCTCCGACCTGAGGATGAGGTACCGGCCTCACCGCGCCGCATAGCGTTCCGCGTATGCAGCAGTTGAGTGAGTTCCGCATGGCCCAGAAGATCACCGCGCTCGTGAACCGCTATGTGATCACGGCCCCCGACGGCGACCACGTCGTCGCCTTCGCCGAGCAGAAGCGGATGAAGCTCAAGGAGGAGGTCACCCTCTGGACCGGCGAGGACCGCTCCCAGGTGCTCGCCCGCTTCAAGGCCCAGAGCCTCATCGACTTCGGCGCCACGTACGACGTGACGGGCGCCGACGGCACCCCCATCGGCAGCTTCCGCAAGGACGGCAAGGCCTCGCTGCTGCGGTCCACCTGGCACCTGACCCAGGGCGAGGAACCGCCCGTCACCGGCAAGGAGCGGAGCCAGGGGATCGCGCTGGCCCGCCGTGCCGTGCAGCTGGCGGACGCGGTCCTGCCGATTCCGGTGCCGATTCCCTTCGTGTTCCACTTCGACTTCGCCCGGGAGGACGGCAGCCCCGTCATGTCGGTCGAGCGGAAGTGGGGACTCCGCGACCGGTACGTGATACGCGTCGAGGACCCGTCGCTCGACCGCCGGCTCGCCCTGTGCCTGACCGTCGCCCTGGACGCCCTCCAGTCGCGCTGAGCGGACGCGCGCCGGGTGCGTAAATGCAGGTGACCGGCCGTCGGCGGGGCACTTAGGGTGCCGGGCATGACAACAGCGCTCCGCCTGGAGAAGATCACCCCCGAGAACGTCCTCGACGCGTGCAAGCTCACCGTCCGCCCGGACCAGGAGCGCTTCGTCGCCCCGGTCGCGCGGTCGCTGGCCGAGGCGTACGCCCGGCCCGAGACCGCCTGGCCCCGGCTGGTCTTCGACGGAGACCGGCTCGTGGGCTTCGTGATGGCCTTCTTCGACATCAGCTTCGCCCCCGAGTGCGAGGACCCGCGCCCGCGCTCCGGTCTGTGGCGGCTGGCCATCGCCGCCGGTGAGCAGGGCAAGGGGTACGGCCGCTTCGCGGTCGAGGCGGTCTGCGAGGAGATCCGCAGACGCGGCGGCACGCGCGTGACGGTGACGTGGGTGCCGGGGGCGGACGGGCCGGAGGAGTTCTACCTGCGGCTCGGCTTCCAGCCGACCGGCGAGAAGGCCGAGGACGAGATCATCGGCGAACTGGACCTCACGGCCGAGGGTCCGACAGGACTCTGAGGTCCTGCAGGTACCCCACCTGTATGTCCACGCAGGCGAGGTCGCCGGAGGCCGCGCGGCCCAGCCAGACGGCGTAGGTGCCGTCCCCGCCGGTGGCGAAGGCCATCAGGTCGGCGCCCGTCGCCTCGTCCGACGTCCGCATGAGGAACATCGAGTCCCTGTTCCCCGAGAGGTCCTCTCCCGCGGTCTCGTCGTTCTCGAACAAGGCCCGGGCGTACAGCCGCTTGAGCGGCTCCCAGGCGGCGCCGTCCGCGAAGCACCCCGTCGCGCTGTCGGTGTCGAAGCCGTACGCCCCGCCGTCCGGCAGCAGCCGGGGGTCGTGGTCCTCCCCGAGGGCCATCTCCCACCGCACCGGCGGCGCGTCGCTCAGCCGGAGCCGTACGGCCGGAAGGTCGGTCGTGGTGACCCAGCGGCCCCGGAACTCGCAGTCGTAGCCGTACGAGAGCCGCGCCGTCTCCAGCGGGTACGTGCCCGGCGGGACCGGGATCGTGAAGGCCGGGCCGTCACCGTTGTCGGGGGCGTCGACGGCCAGGACGCCGCCGGGTATCCGGATCTGCAGGCTCCGGTCCGGTTCCAGCACCGTCATCTCGGGGTGGTGGCGCGTGGCCAGGCGCGTACCGGGCTGGAACAGCGCGCCACGGTCGCCGTAGCCGCCGGGGCGCGGCGGGTGCCACTCCTCCCGGGGCTCCACGCCCGCACCGGGCTCCACCTCGGCCTCGCGGAACGAAGCGTTCTCGGGGACCGCCGCCTGCGCCGCCTCCGCCGAGAACAGCGGCCACCCCCCGAAGGCCGGCCGCGCCAGCCACCGCTCCTCCTCCGCGAGGTCCGGCGTCGTCACGAGGGTGCCGCCGCCCGGCCCGGGCCGGTGGCGCTCCAGCGACCCCCGCCCGTCGGGGAACAGCTCCAGCGTCGTACGGGCGCAGCCGTCGTCGAACTCCGGGGTCCCGGCGTCGGCGTACTCCCAGTGCCGCGTGAGGCGGTGCAGCAGCCTGTCCCCGTCGAGCAGCCGCAGGTCCAGGTGGTGCGTACGCCGGCCCTCGGCGTCGTAGACCCACACCCCCGCGTAGTGGTCCCGCCAGGACACCAGCCGGACCTCGAGGGGCGCCTCGCGGCCCGGTATCCGCAGCGCCACGGCGTACGGCAGGCCCGCGCCGTCCCGCGCGAGCGCCGCCTCCCGGCTCAGGGGCCGTACCAGCGCGCGGGCCGCCAGGTCCCAGCCCTCGCCGTACGCCACCTCGATGACGACCGTTCCCGTCTCGCTCTCCATGCCGGGGATGATCGCAGGCGCCACTGACAACGGGACCACGGGGGAACGGGGGAACGGCGGAACGGGGGAATGCCGGAGCACGCAGCCGTGTTCCAGTGGCAGGAAGTTCAGGATTCAACTAATCTGGAACGCAGCCCCACCCCGAGGAGGACGCCATGCCTGCCGTGACCGCCGAGAACCCGCTCGCCCTGCCGCGCGTCACCGCACCGGCCCAGGCCCCGGCGCGACCCGTGCTGGCCGTGACCACCGCGCCCAGCGGCTTCGAAGGGGAGGGCTTCCCGGTGCGGCGCGCGTTCGCCGGGATCAACTACCGGTACCTCGACCCGTTCATCATGATGGACCAGATGGGCGAGGTGGAGTACGCGCCCGGCGAGCCCAAGGGCACCCCCTGGCACCCGCACCGCGGCTTCGAGACCGTCACGTACCTCCTCGACGGCACCTTCGTCCACCAGGACTCCAACGGGGGCGGCGGCACCATCACCAACGGCGACACCCAGTGGATGACCGCCGGGTCCGGGCTGCTGCACATCGAGGCGCCGCCGGAGGAGCTCGTCCTGTCCGGCGGCCTCTTCCACGGGCTCCAGCTGTGGGTGAACCTGCCCGCCAAGGACAAGATGAAGGACCCCCGCTACCAGGACATCCGCGGCGGCCAGGTCCAGCTCCTCGCCTCGCCCGACGGCGGCGCGCTGCTGCGCGTCATCGCCGGTGAGCTCGACGGGCACCAGGGCCCCGGCATCACGCACACGCCCATCACCATGGTCCACGCCACCCTGCGCCCCGGCGCCGAGGTCACCCTGCCCTGGCGCGAGGACTTCAACGGCCTCGCGTACGTCCTCGCCGGGCGCGGCTCCGTCGGGCGCGAGCGGCGGCCCGTCCACATGGGGCAGACCGCCGTCTTCGGCGACGGCGGCTCGCTGACCGTGCGCGCCGACGAGCGGCAGGACGGCCACACCCCCGACCTGGAGGTCGTCCTCCTCGGCGGGCGGCCCATCCGGGAGCCCATGGCGCACTACGGGCCGTTCGTGATGAACACCCGCGCCGAGCTCCAGCAGGCCTTCGAGGACTTCCAGGCCGGGCGCCTCGGCCGCATCCCCGCCGTCCACGGCATGAAGCCCGGCGGCCTCCAGGGCAGCTGACGCGCCCCTCCTGGCCGGCTGACGCGCCCTCCAGGACATCTGACGCGCCGCTCCCGGGAAGCTGACGCCGCGTCACCCGGCCGGGGCCCGTCCACGGGCGGCCCCCGGCCGGGCGTGGTGCGCTGGGGGCGTGCACACCCTGCTGCCCGAGCCCGTCCGGCGCCTCGCCGCCTGGTGCGTCGTCATCCTGCTCCTGACCGGCGTCGCGGCCGTCGGCGTCTGGCTGTGCGTCACCTTCCAGACCGCCGTGACCCCGGTCCTGCTCGCCCTGCTCGGCGCGGCGCTCCTCGGGCCGCTCCACCGGCGGCTCCTCGCCATGAAGGTGCAGCGGTCACTGGCCGCCGGGCTGACCTGCGCCGCCGTCGTGGCCGTGGTCGGCGGCGCCACGTACGTCGTCGCCCGGGTGCTCATCGACACCGGCGACCAGATCCTCGCCTCGCTGCGGCGCGCCGCGGACGGCCTCGCCCCGCACTTCGGCGCGGCCGGCACCTCGCTCGGCGACCTCGCCGCCAACGCACGCGAGCTGCTCGGGAAATTCGGCGGTACGGCGGCCTCCGGAGTGATCAGCGGGCTCAGCGTGGTCGGCGAGGTGATCGCGATGACCGTCCTCGCCCTGCTCCTGGTCTTCTTCTTCCTCCGCGACTCCGGACGCGCGATGGCGGCGCTGCGCTCGCTCGCGCCGCGCCACAGCGCCGACCACGTCGAGGCCATGGCCCGCCGCGCCTTCGGCGCCATGGAGGGGTTCATGCGGGGCACGACGTTCATCGCGCTGATCGACGCGGTGCTCATCACCATCGGCATGCTGATCCTGCGCGTGCCCGGCGCCCTCGGCCTCGGCGCGCTCGTCTTCGTCGGCGCGTACATCCCGTACCTCGGCGCCTTCATCTCCGGCGCCGTCGCCATCCTCGTCGCACTCGCCGACCGGGGCTGGGTGATCGCGCTGTGGGCGGTCGGCGTCGTCCTCGCCGTACAGCTGCTGGAGGGGCACGTCCTCCAGCCGGTGATCCAGTCCCGCACGGTCCAGATGCACCCGGCCGTCGTCATGCTGGCCATCACGGCGGGCGCGTCGGTCGCCGGCATCCTCGGCATGCTCCTGGCGGTGCCGCTGACGGCGGCGGCCTTCGGGGTGCTCGGCGAACTGCGCAGGCGTTACGCGAGCGGGTCCTCCGCCTCGTAGAACGCCACGGGCCCCGCCGACTCCGCCGGCGCCGCCCCCTCGCGGAGCTCGAACCAGATCGACTTGCCCTCGCCCCGCGGGTCCACGCCCCAGGCCTGCGCCAGCATCTCCATCAGCAGCAGGCCCCGGCCCGACGAGGCCATCTCGCCCGGGCGCCGCTTGTGCGGCAGCTCGTCGCTCGCGTCCGCGACCTCGACGCGCAGCAGGCGCGCCCCGCGTTCGCCCGTCGCCTCGGCGACCAGCAGCGCGTCGCCGTCCGTGTGGACGAGGACGTTCGTCAGCATCTCCGAGACCATCAGGACCGCCGCGTCCACCTGCTCGGGGTCCGCCCAGTCGTGCAGCAGCTCCCGCAGCTGCTGCCGCCCCGCCGCGATGCGCTCCGGCTCCGCCTGGGCGACGGTCAGCGCGGTGCGGCGGACCGGCACCCGCTGCGCGGCGCCCTCCGGCGTACGCGACAGCAGCAGCACCGCGATGTCGTCCTCGCGCCGGTCGGCGAACGGCCCCGTGGTGTAGTGCGAGCCGGGCCCGTGCACCGCCTGGACCAGGCAGTCGGCCAGCACCTCCAGCCCGTCGGCGGCGTCGTGCTGTTCCAGCAGCTTGCGGATCCGGGCCCAGCCCGACTCCAGGTCGTGCCCGCCGGTCTCCAGCAGCCCGTCCGTGCAGATCATCAACGTCTCGCCGGGCTCCAGCGTGAGGCGCGTCGTCGGGTAGTCGGTGTCCGGGACGATGCCGAGCGGCAGGCCGCCCGCGGTGGGCCGCTGCACCACCGTCCCGTCGGCCATCCGGATCGCCGGGTCGGGGTGCCCGGCCCGCGCGATGTCCACCGTGCCCGTCGCCGGGTCGACCTCCAGGTACAGGCAGGTCGCGAAGCGCCCGCCGTGGTCCCCCTCGGCGCTGTCGGTGATCCCGTACAGGAAGCGGGAGGCGCGCGACAGCACCGCGTCCGGCCGGTGGCCCTCGGAGGCGTACGCGCGCAGGGCTATCCGGAGCTGCCCCATCAGGCCGGCGGCCCGTACGTCGTGTCCCTGTACGTCGCCGATGACGAGAGCGGTACGCCCGGCCGGCAGCTGGATCACGTCGTACCAGTCGCCGCCGACCTGCAGCCCGCCGCCCGTGGGCACGTACCGCGCGGCCACCTCCATGCCGGGGATCGCCGGGCCGAGCACCGGCATCATCGTGCGCTGGAGGCCCAGCGACAGCTCGCGCTCGGACTCCGCGACCCCCGCGCGCGCGAGCGCCTGCGCCAGCATCCGCGCCACGGTCGTCAGCACGGACCGCTCGTCGGGCGTGAAGGCGACCCGGTGCTTGAACGCCGCCATCCAGGCACCCATCGTGCGCCCCGCGACGATCAGCGGCAGGAAGGCCCAGGACTCCCTGCCGAAACGTTGCGCCAGGGGCCAGGTCGCCGGGAAGCGGGCGCGGTACTCCTCCGGCGACGGCAGGTAGATCGCCCGCCCGGACCGTACGACCTCGGCCGCCGGGTAGTCCGTCTCCAGCGGCATGTCCGCGAAGGGGCCGTCGTCGCCCGCGTTGTGCCCGTGGTGGCCGATGATCGTCAGCCGGTCGCCCGCCACCCCGAAGACCGCGAGGCCGTCCGGCGAGAAGCCGGGCATCGACAGCGACGCCGCCACCCGCAGCACCTCCGCCGTGGACCGCGCCTCCGCCAGCGCCCGCCCCGCGTCCAGCAGGAACGCCTCGCGCGAGCGGCGCCAGTCGCCGGTGACGGGGGTGCGGGCGGCGGTGCCGGCCGGCGGCTCCGCGACCTCCTGGAGCGTGCCGACGAGGTGGTAGTCGGTGCCGTCGATGAACGGCCGGGAGCGGCTGCGTACGGTACGGAGCACCCGGCCGGTCTCGTCCACGATCCGCAGGCGCGCCTCGGCGAGGGTGCCCTCGGCGACGGCGAGGTTCACGATGCCGTCGATCTCGTTCCAGTCGACGGGGTGGAAGCGGGAGCGTACGGCGGCCTCCGTCAGCTCCACCGGCTCGGCGGGCAGCCCGAGCAGCCGGGCGGCCTCCGCGTCGAGCGTGACGATCCCGGTCGCGTTGTCCCAGCGCCACAGGCCGGTCGCGATCGCGGCCAGGACGTCCTCGGTGCGCATTGACCCACTCTAAGAAGACGGGCAGACCGCCCGCCACCGGCGATCTCGGAAACCTCGCCGAGGCGCGGCCGGTACCCTTGACGCGTCGAGCCCTATCCCTATCCCGAGACTGGATGAACGACGATGCATCGGTACAGGTCCCACACCTGCGGCGAGCTCCGCGCCTCTGACGTCGGTACCGACGTCCGGCTGAGCGGCTGGCTGCACAATCGGCGCGACCTGGGCGGCATCCTCTTCATCGATCTGCGCGACCACTACGGCATCACGCAGCTGGTCGCCCGGCCCGGCACCGCCGCGTACGAGGCGCTGGACAAGCAGACGAAGGAGTCCGTCGTCCGCGTCGACGGCAAGGTCGTCTCGCGCGGCACCGAGAACGTCAACCCCGACCTGCCGACCGGCGAGATCGAGGTCGAGGTCGCCGAGGTCGAGGTGCTGGGCGCCTCCGCCCCGCTGCCGTTCACGATCAACGCGGACGACGGCGTGAACGAGGAGCGGCGCCTGGAGTACCGCTTCCTCGACCTGCGCCGCGAGCGCATGCACCGCAACATCATGCTGCGGTCCGCCGTGATCGCCGCGATCCGCTCCAAGATGGTGGCCCTCGGCTTCAACGAGATGGCGACCCCGATCCTCACCGCGACCTCCCCCGAGGGCGCCCGTGACTTCGTCGTGCCGTCCCGCCTGAACCCGGGCAAGTTCTACGCGCTGCCGCAGGCGCCGCAGCAGTTCAAGCAGCTGCTGATGATCTCCGGCTTCGACCGCTACTTCCAGATCGCGCCCTGCTTCCGCGACGAGGACGCGCGCGCGGACCGCTCGCCGGGCGAGTTCTACCAGCTCGACGTCGAGATGAGCTTCGTCGAGCAGGAGGACGTCTTCCAGCCGATCGAGAAGCTCATGACCGAGCTCTTCGAGGAGTTCGGCGGCGGCCGCCCCGTCACGTCCCCCTTCCCGCGGATCCCGTTCCGCGAGGCGATGCTGAAGTACGGCAACGACAAGCCGGACCTGCGCGCCCAGCTGGAGCTCGTCGACATCACGGACGTCTTCGCCGACTCCGAGTTCAAGGCGTTCGCGGGCAAGCACGTGCGCGCGCTGCCGGTGCCGGACGTCGCGTCGCAGACCCGCAAGTTCTTCGACGGCCTCGGCGACTTCGCGGTCGAGCACGGCGCGAAGGGCCTGGCCTGGATCCGCGTCGGCGAGGACATGTCCTTCACGGGCCCGATCGCCAAGTTCCTCACCGAGGACAACGTCAAGACGCTGACCGAGCGCCTCTCCCTGGCCCCGGGCCACGCGGTCTTCTTCGGCGCCGGCGAGTTCGACGAGGTCTCCAAGATCATGGGCGCGGTCCGCGTCGAGGCCGCGAAGCGCGCCGGCCACTTCGAGGAGAACGTCTTCCGCTTCTGCTGGATCGTCGACTTCCCGATGTACGAGAAGGACGAGGAGACCGGCAAGATCGACTTCTCCCACAACCCCTTCTCGATGCCCCAGGGCGGCATGAAGGACCTGGAGGAGAAGGACCCGCTGGACATCCTGGCCTGGCAGTACGACATCGTCTGCAACGGCGTTGAGCTCTCCTCCGGCGCGATCCGGAACCACGAGCCCGAGATCATGCTGAAGGCCTTCGAGATCGCGGGCTACGACCGCGACACCGTCGAGCAGGAGTTCGCGGGCATGCTCCGCGCCCTCCGCTTCGGCGCCCCGCCGCACGGCGGCATCGCCCCGGGCGTGGACCGCATCGTCATGCTCCTCGCGGACGAGCCGAACATCCGCGAGACGATCGCCTTCCCGCTGAACGGCAACGCCCAGGACCTGATGATGGGCGCCCCGACGGAGCTGGACGAGTCCCGCCTCCGCGAGCTGAACATCGCGCTCCGCAAGCCGGTGGCGCCGAAGTCGGCGGAGTCCCGCCCGGTGACCGAGTCGGTCCACCCGGACGCGGCGCGGTAAGCGACACGAGGCACTGACGAAGGGCCCGGAACCGTACACACGGTTCCGGGCCCTTTCGTACGGAAGCCCTCAGGCCGATCGAGCCCGTGCCGCATCGACCCCTTCAGCCACCGTGGCGTTCAGGAACGCCTCGGTCCCGGCGATCAGCGTGTATCCGCCACAGCTGCTCCGCCTCCGCCGCCACCCGGCTTCCGCAGGTCCCCCGGACGCTCGTTCGGGGGACTTTCGCGTTCCCGGCGTACGTGGCGAGACCGTACCGTGGAACATGGCTCCGACCTGGTTCCCACTGTCTCGGGAAGGAGCGACTGTCGTGAGCATCGTCCCCGAGGAGCGGTCCGTGACCATGACCCAGGACGAATTCGAGGAGATCGCCCGCCACGCCATACGTACGAGCGAGGCACTGCGGCTGGAGTTCGTCGGCGGGAAGATGGGGGTCAAGGCGGTGCCGGACGGCGATCACGGGCGGATCATCGAGTGGCTGACTCGGCTGTGCATTCAGGCCGATGCCGCGTGGTGGCTCTACCCGGACCAGGGGCTCCACATCGAGACGTACCGCAAGGGCAACGCCCGCCCGGACGGCTGCCTTGCGCGGAGTGGCACCTTCGTCGGGCAGGGTGAGTGGGCCAGTCCCGACGGGGTGCTGATGGTCGTCGAGGTCACGTCCGGCGACCCCGACACCGACCAGCGGGACCGCGTGGAGAAGCCGCGCGCGTACGCCGAGACCGGAATCCCCGTCTATCTGCTGATCGACCGGGACAGCTGTGAGATCAAGGTCCACTCGCAGCCGGACGGCACCAGGTACGAGCTGGTGAACACGGTCCCCTTCGGGAAGAGCGTCACCCTTCCCGACCCGGTCGGGATCGAGCTGGACACGGAGCCGCTGAAGGACTGGGTGCACTGAACTCTACGGACTTCACGGTTCATTCATGGTGGAGGTCTGCGCCGCAGAAGACGCACACGAAGAAGCCGTCCCGCACCACGTTCAGCTGCTCGCAGCCGCCGCAGTGGCGGAAGACGAACGCGTGGGTGAAGCCGTCGGTGTAGGCGAGGCCCGCGAGGGAGAGGGCGGCGGATACGGGCGGCCAGGAGTCCGGGTCCGGGCAGTAGCCCGTGGACTGGTTGGTCAGGGACGTGACCGCCCAGCCGTCGCCGTCGTGGGTGAAGGCGATCTCGCCCGCGCCGAAGACCCATCCCCGGGCCGCGCAGGCGACGTGTTCGCTGTGGCGGGGGGCCAGGCGGAGCACGCCGTCGGCGTCGATGACGTAGGTGAAGGGCTCGGCGAGGTCGTCGGGTGTCTGCTCCGAGGCCCAGGCGGCGAAGTCCCCCGGCGTGCGGATCGCGCGGCCCTCGGTGCCGGGGCGCACGGCGGCCCGGATCGCAGGGTCGCCGACGTAGCCGTAGAGGCGTGGTCCGGTCGGCGAGATGGCGGTGCTGTGGCGCAGGCGCGGGACCGCGTCGCCGGAGAAGGTGACCTTGGCCGAGTGGGCCGTGTCCAGCGTCTCGACGCGGCGGCTGTACCGCTGGATCGCCGTGACGGTCAGGCGGCCGTCCTCAAAGGTCTGCCCCACGCGTACGGGGCCCGACCAGCACCGTACGACGCACACCGGGCCTTCCACCGAGTAGATCTCCAGCTGGGGCACGGCGAGGCCGCCGGCTCCGGGTGGGAGCGCGGCGGCCTCGGCGTCGGTGTGCATGGGGCGGGTCAGGCCTTCTTCGGGTCCTCCAGGCGGGGGAAGAGCACCGCGCCCTTCGTGACCGTCGCGCCGGCGGGCAGCTGCCCCCATGTGGCGGCGTCCTGGACGCGCTGGTCGGCCAGGGCGCCCAGGGCGGGCTCCGCGCCCAGGGAGTCCCACAGCTTGGCCGAGGTGTCCGGCATGACCGGGTTCAGCAGGACCGCGACCGCGCGCAGGGCCTCCGCGGCGGTGTAGAGGATCGTCGCCAGGCGGGCCCGGCCCTCCTCGCTGTCGTCCTTGGCCACCTTCCACGGCTCCTGCTCCGTGATGTAGCCGTTGACCTGCTTCACGAAGTCGAAGATCGCCAGGATGCCGCCCTGGAAGTCCAGCTCCTCGCCGATCTTCCGGTCCGCCTCCGCGACCGCCGTGGCCAGGCCTGCCTGGACGGCCTCCTCCGCCGCTCCGGACGCGGTCGCGGCGGGCAGGGCACCCTCGAAGTACTTGCCGACCATCGCCGCCACGCGCGAGGCGAGGTTGCCGTAGTCGTTCGCCAGCTCGGAGGTGTAGCGGGCGGTGAAGTCCTCCCACGAGAACGACCCGTCGCTGCCGAACGCGATCGCCCGCAGGAAGTACCAGCGGTACGCGTCCACACCGAAGTGCGAGGTCAGGTCCTGCGGCTTGATGCCCGTCAGGTTCGACTTCGACATCTTCTCGCCGCCGACCATCAGCCAGCCGTTCGCCGCGACCTTGCCCGGCACCGGCAGCCCCTGCGCCATCAGCATCGCGGGCCAGATCACCGCGTGGAAGCGCAGGATGTCCTTGCCGACCAGGTGCACGTTCGCCGGGAACGTCTCGTCGAACTTCGCCGGGTTCTCGTTGTAGCCGACCGCCGTCGCGTAATTCAGCAGCGCGTCGACCCACACGTAGATGACGTGCTTCTCGTCCCACGGGATCGGAATGCCCCAGTCGAACGTCGACCGCGAGATGGAAAGGTCCTGAAGGCCCTGCTTCACGAAGTTCACGACTTCGTTGCGGGCCGACTCCGGCTGGATGAAACCGGGGTTCTTCTCGTAGAAGTCGAGCAGCTTCGGGCCGTACTCGCTCAGCTTGAAGAAGTAGTTCTCCTCCTTGAGGATCTCCACCGGCTTCTTGTGGATCGGACACAGCTTCGTGCCGTCCTCCGCCTCGATGAGATCGCCCGGGAGCTTGTACTCCTCGCAGCCCACGCAGTACGGGCCCTCGTACCCGCCCTTGTAGATCTCGCCCTTGTCGTACAGGTCCTGCACGAATTCCCGGACGCGGTCCGTGTGCCGCTTCTCGGTGGTGCGGATGAAATCGTCGTTCGCGATCTCCAAGTGCTCCCAGAGGGGCTTCCACGCCTCCTCGACGAGCTTGTCGCACCACTCCTGCGGAGTGACGTTGTTCGCTTCGGCCGTGCGCATGATCTTCTGACCGTGCTCGTCCGTGCCGGTGAGGTACCACACCTTCTCGCCACGCTGGCGGTGCCAGCGGGTGAGCACGTCGCCTGCGACGGTCGTATAGGCGTGGCCCAGGTGAGGAGCGTCGTTGACGTAGTAAATGGGGGTCGTGACGTAGTACGCCTTCGTCCCCTGCTTCTCGGATCCAGTGGCCGCCATGGTCGAAATCCTATCCGCCGCCGCGCGCTGCCCTCACCTTCGTTTCAAGGGGGGAGACGGCCGGGTCCCGGCCGTCTCCCCCCTTGGGCGTACGCCGTCGGTCAGACCGACCAGTCCGCGAGGAGCTCGCGGTAGAACGTCGCGTGCGGGACCTCCCGGGGCTCCGGGCCCGCGTGGAAGAAGCCCGCGTTCTCCGCCTGCAGCTTGCGCAGGTAGTCGAACGCCTTCGCGTCCTTCTCCCCGAACGCCACGAACCGCCACTGGATGCCGCCCGCGCGAGCCGCGGCGTCCGCCAGCGCCTGCGTCGCCGCCGTCTTCGACTCCGGCGCGCCGTCCGTCTGGAAGATCACCAGCGCCGGGCGGTCGGCCGCGCCGGACTTCTCGTGCAGCGAGAGCACCTCCGCGATCGCCCGGTCGTAGTTGGTCCGGCCCATGCGGCCGAGGCTGTCGTGCAGGGCCTCGATCCTGCCGTCGACGTCGTCCAGGGTCACCTCGCCGGTGCCGTCGATCTCCGTCGAGAAGAACACCACCGGGACGGTGGCGTCCTTGTCCTCGTCCAGGTGCGCGGCGAGCGCGAGCGCCTGCTCGGCGAGGTGCTGGGCGCTGCCGTCCTTGTAGTACGGGCGCATCGAGCCGGACCGGTCCAGCACCAGGTACACGCTGGCCCGCGCGCCGGTGAGGCCGCGCTTCTTGAGTACGGAGCCGGCGGCCTTGTACGCGTCCACGACCGCGCCCTGGGGCGCTCGCGCCTTGACGCGGGCGAGCGTGTGCGCGGGCTTGCCCGCGGGCGCCGTCGGCTGCTCCTCGACGGGCTCGGTCGATGCGGCCGCGGGCGTGGGTGTGGGCGTGGTGTCGTCGGTGCCGTCCTCGCTCTCGGCGGGGGCCGGTGCTTCGGCGACGGGCTCCGGCTGCGCCTCCGCCTCGGGCTCCGGCTGGGGCTCGGGAGCCTCGGCCTCGGCGGCCGCGGCCTCGGGCTCGGCGGTCTTGGTTTCCGCAGCGGCGGCCACCTCGGGCTCCGGCTGCGCCTCGGCGGCCGGAGCGGCCTCCGGCTCCGCGCTCTCGGGCTCGGCCTCGGGCTCGGCGGTCCTGGCCTCCGCAGCGGCGGCCACCTCGGGCTCCGGCTGCGCCTCGGCGGCCGGAGCGGCCTCCGGCTCCGGGGTCTCGGCGGCCTCAGGCTCGGCGGTCTTGGCCTCCGCCGCGGCGGCCACCTCCGGCTCCGGGGTCTCGGCGGCAGGCGCAGCGGCCGCCTCCGGGGTCTTCGCAGCGTCCGGGGCCTCCGCGGGCTTGGGTACCCCGGCCACCTCGGGCGAGGGCTCAGGCACCTCAGGCGTCCCCGACGTGGACGACGTGGACGACGCGTCCCGCGCCGGGGGGATCGTCGTGCGGCGCGGGCGAGGCGCGTCGAAGGCGGCGGCCACCAGGTCCGCTGCCGCCTGTTCCGCGGGGGACGACTCCGCGGGGGACGACTCCGCGGAGGACGACTCCGTCGAAGAAGGCGCCGCGGGGGACGACGTCGCGGAGGACGACTCCGCCGACGAGGGCGCCGCAGAGGACGACACCGCAGAGGCCGAAGGGGCCGATTCCGCGGGGGAAGCAGGTGACTGCGACGGAACCGTCGTCGTCGGGGGCACCGCCCGTTCCGTCTGGGGCGGGACGGAGGGGGCCGTGGCCGCCGACTCGTTACGCTCCGCACGGTCGCGTCCAAACACCTTGCGCAGCAAGCTCCGAATGCCCATGGGCGAGGCCTTTCGCATGTTGGGTGCCGTGTATGTCCGTACTGCGGGAATCATCCCCGGCCAGGGCGGACACGTAAGGTTAGCCGCCCCGTGTGGCGCCGAAAGGCAAGGGGCAATCGCGTCAAGCCCGCCCCCGACGCCCTCGATTCATGCATCGTTCATCTTGTCGCCGCCGCGCTGCTCATATCCGCACTTAGCGTCACGCCGGACGGAATTCGCGAAACGAGGAAGAGGAACGAAGTGCGCAGACTGCTGCCGCTGCTGAGCACCCACTCGCACGGGGGCGGTCGGTCCGCCCTCACCTGCCGCTACCGCTGCGGTGACGCCTGCTTCCACGAGGTGCCGAACACCAGCGACAACGAGTACGTCGGCGACGTCATAGCCGGCGCCCTCTCGCGCCGGTCGATGATGCGGGCCACCGCCGCCGTGACCGTCGCCGCCACCGCGGGCGGCGCCCTCGCCGTACAGGGCGGGCAGGAGGCGGTCGCCGCCACCCCGGCGGCCCCCACCGCCGGGAAGGGCGCGGGCAGGAGCGCCGGCGCCCGCGGACTCCGCTTCGCCCCCGTCGCGCCCAACACGGACGACAAGGTCACCGTCCCCGACGGCTACGCCCAGAGCGTCGTCATCCGCTGGGGCGAGCCCATCCTGCGCGGCGCGCCCGCCTTCGACGCCGACCGGCAGTCCGCGAAGGCGCAGGCCGGGCAGTTCGGGTACAACAACGACTTCCTGTCGCTGCTGCCCCTGAAGGGCGAGTACGGGCGCCAGGTGATGGTCGCCAACCACGAGTACACGGACGAAGTCCTGATGTTCAAGGGGTACGACCCCGAGAACCCGACCCGCGAGCAGGTCGAGATCGCCTGGGCCGCGCACGGCCTGTCCGTGGTCGTCGTCCAGGAGGAGCACCGCTCCGGCCGGCTCACGCCCGTCACCCGCCACCCGCTCAACCGCCGCCTCACCGCCACCAGCACGTTCGAGCTCACCGGCCCGGCGGCGGGCGGCGACCTCCTCAAGACCAGTGCCGACCCGGCCGGCCGTACGGTCCTGGGCACCCTCAACAACTGCGCCGGGGGCACCACCCCCTGGGGCACCACGCTCCACGGCGAGGAGAACTTCAACCAGTACTTCGCCCACGGTTCGTCCCCGACCGACAAGCGGTACGGCATCGGCTCCGGCGCCACCGAGCGCAAGTGGGAGCGGTTCGACAAGCGCTTCGACGTCAAGCAGGAGCCCAACGAGCCGCACCGCTTCGGCTGGGTCGTCGAGCTCGACCCGTACGACCCCGACTCCACGCCCCGCAAGCGCACCGCGCTCGGCCGCTTCAAGCACGAGGCCGCCCAGCCGCGCCTGACGGCCGACGGCCGGCCGGTCGTCTACATGGGCGACGACGAGCGGTTCGACTACTTCTACAAGTTCGTCTCGTCGAAGCGGATGATGAAGGGCACCTCGCGCCGCGCCCGCGAGCACAACCTGACGCTGCTCGACGAGGGCACGCTGTACGTCGCCAAGCTCACCGGCGACTCCCCGTCCGACGTGGACGGCACCGGCAAGCTGCCGAACGACGGCGAGTTCGACGGCAGCGGGCAGTGGATCCCCCTCGCGACGGGCACGACCAGCCACGTCCCCGGGATGACCGCCGAGGAGGTGTACGTCTTCACCCGCGTCGCCGCCGACAAGGTGGGCGCCACCAAGATGGACCGCCCGGAGGACGTCGAGCCGTCCCCGCGCACCGGCCGCGTGTACGTCGCGCTGACGAACAACAAGGACCGCGGCGCGGCCGGCAAGGCCGGTGCCGACGAGGCCAACCCGCGCAACACCAACAAGCACGGCCACGTCCTGGAGCTCGCCGAGCACTGGGACGACCCGGCCTCGGACGGTTTCGCGTGGCGGCTGTTCCTCGTCGCGGGCGACCCGGAGGACCCGGCGACGTACTTCGCGGGCTACCCCAAGGAGAAGGTCAGCCCCATCTCCTGCCCCGACAACGTCGCCTTCGACCCGTACGGCAACCTGTGGATCTCCACCGACGGCAACCAGCTCGGCTCCCACGACGGCCTGTTCGCCGTCGCCACGCAGGGCGAGCGGCGCGGTGAGCTCAAGCAGTTCCTGACCGTGCCGACCGGCGCCGAGACGTGCGGGCCGGTCATCCAGGAGCGGCGCGTGCTCGTCGCCGTCCAGCACCCGGGCGAAGTCGACGGCGCGTCCGTCGAGAAGCCCGCCTCCGCCTGGCCCGACGGACCCGGGAAGATCGTCCGCCCGGCGGTCGTCGCCGTGTACCGCAAGGACGGCCGGAACATCGGCGTCTGACCCACGGGGGGTCACGAGGTGGCGCGGGCCGTCCCCCCGCGCCACCTCGTGTACTGCTGCGCCGGGTCGCCCGTGTACGCCCACGGCATCCACGACGCCCGCGCCCCCAGCAGCCCGAACAGCTCCCCGTACACCTCCGGCAGGCCCGCGTGGCAGGCCGCGTGCGTCAGGAAGTTGAGCGGCTCGACATCCTCCGGCCGGACCGGCCCGGGCGCGCGGCCGCCGATCCAGCGGTCCCGCGTGCGCCGCACCTCCGTGGCCGCCAGCTCGTGCTTCCAGTGCTGGTCGAAGCCGCGCACCGGGCCCCGGCCGCGCCCGCTCTCGACGACGTACCGGTACTCCTCCACCCGCGCGATCTGCACCAGGACCGGCAGCGGCGAGCCGGGCGGCGCCGCGCCCGCCGCGTCCCGCGCGAAGTCGTACATCGCGCCGTGGGTGCCGTGCCACCGCGCCGACCAGTAGCGCAGCAGCTGGACGTGGCCCTCCAGGTTGTACGGGTCGCGGCGCCGCAACTCGTCCCACCAGCCGCGTAGTTCGCGGCGCCCGACACCGCCCTCGTACAGCCGCGCCACCGTCAGCAGCGACACCCACGGCATCGGGTCGGCGGGCCGCGCGTCCGCCGCGGTCAGGCAGGCGAGGACCGTGGCGTCGAGGCGCGCCCGGTCCACCGCCGTGCCCGGGCCGGGCGGTGTGCCCGCCGCGATCGCGGTGGTGAAGACCCGTACGACCTCGGTCGCGGCCCGCAGCACCGCCGCGTCCGGGTGGTCGGGCTCGGCCGCCCGCCACGCCTCCACCACCGTGGAGCCGGCCGCCGCGTGGGCCAGCATCCGCAGCCGCAGGGTGCGCCGGGCCCAGCCGCCGTCCCCGTCCGGTGCGGCCAGCAGGTCGCGTACGCCCTGCCAGCGGCCGATGACGATGTCGTGCCGGGCGGCGGTCAGCGCCCGGTCCCCGAAGTCCGGGTCGAAGTCGGGCGTGAAGCGGGCCGAACGGCGGTGGGCCGACCGCCGGCGGGCGGCCGCCATCAGAAGTCCGTCGCCAGCGGCTCGCCCGCGCCGCCGCGCCGTTGCCCCGGAACACCGCCGTACGGTTCCACCGCCGCCATCGCGCGCACCGCGTCGAGCCGCGCCGGGCAGCGGTAGTAGGCGCTGCCCTTGCGCCAGTACCAGAGCATCGGGACGAGCCCGGCGGCCAGCCCGCCCAGGCCGACGGCCACCGAGGTGGGGCTCAGCTCCTCCAGCGCCGTGACGAACACCCAGAACATGTACGCCGAGCCGAGCAGCGGCCACGCCCCGCCCAGCACGAAGTCCCGTACGGAGGCGAACAGCATCCTCCGGTAGGCCACGACCGCGGCGATGCCCGCGAGGCCGTAGTAGAAGGCGATCTGCAGGCCCATGGCATGGACCGCCTCGCCCAGGATGTCGCCCACCGAGCCGAGCGCCGTGGCCGCCGCGAACAGCGCCAGCGCCACCGCCCCCACGACGGTGACGGCCACCCACGGCGTGTTCCAGCGACGGTGTACGGAGCCGAGGGCGGCCGGCATCGTACGGTCCCGGCCCATCGCGAACAGGGAGCGTGTCACCTGGATCAGTGTGGTCTCCAGGGTCGCGACGGTGGAGAGCATGACCGCCAGGATCAGCAGCTTGCCGCCCCAGCCCGGCCAGATCGCGCGGCCGAGGAGCGCGAGGACACCCGTGCCGACCTCCGCGATCTCCTGGGAGGACAGGATGATGTTGACGGCGATCGTGAACGCCTCGAAGAGGAGGAAGACGATCCCGATGCCGATGAGCGCCGCGAGACCGGCGGTGCGGCGGCTGTCGCGGGTCTCCTCGCTGAGGTTGCTGGTGACGTCCCAGCCCCAGTAGCAGAAGGCGGCGATCAGCGCGCCGGACGCGAAGCCCGAGACGCCGTCGAAGTGGGAGAAGCCGAGCCATGACCAGTCGAAGGCGGCGGCCGAGCCGCGGTGCAGCAGCGCGCCGCACACGAAGAGCAGCAGGATGGCCAACTCCACGCCTGTGATGAGGAGTTGGGCCCGTACGGTGAGCCGGGCCCCACCCAGCACCACCAGCAGCATCACCAGGAACCAGCCCGCTCCGACGGCGGTGGCGAGCGTCGTGTTCGCGGCGAGGTGCGGATCGAACAGCGCGAGGGTCAGCTGACCGGCGGGCAGCGAACCGGCCACCATGAAGATCGTGGCGGCGACCACCAGTGCCCAGCCGGAGAGGAACCCCAGGAAGGGGTGGAGGGTGCGCCCCACCCAGGAGTAGCCGGCGCCCGCGTTGACGTCGATCCGGCCGAGCCGGCCGAAGGCCAGCACGATGCCCAGCATCGGGATCGCGCAGTAGAGCAGCGCGGCGGGCGCGGCGAAGCCGACGGCGCCGACGAGGACGGCGGTGGTGGCGGCCAGCGAGTACGCGGGGGCGCTGCCGGCGACGGCCATCACGATCGTGTCGAACGTACCGAGGACATTGGGCTGGAGACCCCTGGGAGTGATGCTGCGCATGGCGAATGTCCTTGGAAGGCACGGCATATGACGGCATATAGCGGTAGGTGCGGTGGTTCAGGAGCGGTGCTGCACGCGTGGATCGTGCGCATCGTAGTCCGGCCCGGGTGAGGCGATCGCCCGGGCCGCCCGCACCTCCTGGCGCAGCGGTCCGAGCACGCTGCTCCCCTCTTCCCCGCCGCCGTCGTCCCATTCCGCTCGTACGCCCGCGACGACATGGCTCGTGCGCAGCCCCGCCGCCAGCTCGCGCAGCTGCCGCTCCACCTCCGCCGCCTCGGCGGGGTCGGGCGGCGGGGCGCCGTGGTCGACGCGGACCCGGGCGGCGGTCGTCGCGTCGATGATCCTCCCCCTCACTTCGTTGGGGGCACCCCCACCACGGCGACGACCAGCGGCCACCAGGCGGTGGCGCGGGTGCCGGCGGCCCGCGGGACGGGCGCGGGCTGCGGGCGCAGGGCCCGCATCAGCCACTCGGGCGGCGCGAGCCGGACGGCCCGGCCGGCGCCTCCCCGGTGGGGGCCGGCGGCTCAGTAGGCCTCGTCACCGGGCGGGCGGACCGTCGCCGTGTCCGGGTCCTCGCCGAACTCCTCCTTGGCGCGCCGCTGCCGCAGCAGATCCCAGCACTGGTCGAGCTGGGCCTCCAGGGACCGCAGGCGCGCCTCCTCGTCGCCGGTGAGGGCGCCGGCGCGGTCGTGCAGCGCCCGTTCCTCGCGGACGAGCGCTCCGATGTGGTCGAGGATCTGCTCGTTGTCCATGGATCCCACCTTCCCGGATCGGGGGCGGGCGCGCAGGTCGGGCGTGACGGGCGGGGGCCGGGCGCCCCGAGCCTGGCTGATCCACTTGCCGGACGGCCGCCACCGGTGTGCTCTGAGGGAGTGAAGTGAGTGCGTGGAAGGAGCCACCATGTCCGCACCCGCCACACCCGGATACACCCGCGCCCGCCACCGCGACGAGAGCCGGACCCGGCCTCGTACGGGCTGGAAGCTGCCGCTCGTCCTCGGCTTCCTCTTCGCCCTCTACGCCCAGCACATCGAACGCGACGGGCGCACGATCACCTTCGGCATCGCGATGCTGGGCCTCGTCAGCGGCCTGGTGTTCGGCGGCCTGTACTACCTCCTGCGCCGCACCCGGGCGTCCCTGCCGCGCGAGCTGCGCGGGGCGGCGTACGGCGCGCTGGTCGGGCTGGGCGTCGGGTGGCTGTACAGCCTGAGCGGCGCCAGCGTCCTGACGGCGGCGGCGGTGTCGCTGGTGGTGGGGGCGGGGGCGGGGCTCATCGCGTTCTACCTCTTCTACACGCACGAGTGAGTACGGGCACGAGTGAGTACGGGCACGAGTGAGCCGTCCGCGCCCACGTCGCCGGCGCTGGCGGGTCGCGAGCGCTAGCGGGCGGTGGCCGGGTGGGGCGGGGCCGTCTCCGGGACGCCCGCCGGGCGCAGGGCCGCGAACTCCTCGCGCAGGACGGGGACGACCTCCTCGCCGAGCAGGTCCAGCTGCTCCAGGACCGTCTTGAGCGGCAGCCCCGCGTGGTCGAGGAGGAACAGCTGGCGCTGGTAGTCCCCCGCCGTGCGGCGGAAGGTGAGGGTCCGCTCGATGACCTGCTGCGGGGAGCCGACGGTCAGCGGCGTCTGGGCGGTGTACTCCTCCAGCGAGGCGCCGTGCCCGTACACCGGGGCGTTGTCGAAGTACGGCCGGAACTCCCTTACCGCGTCCTGCGCGTTGCGCCGCATGAAGACCTGGCCGCCCAGGCCCACGATGGCCTGCTCGGGGTCGCCGTGACCGTAGTGCGCGAACCGCTCGCGGTAGAGGGTCACCATCCGCTTGGTGTGCTCCTGGGGCCAGAAGATGTTGTTGTGGAAGAAGCCGTCGCCGTAGTACGCGGCCTGCTCGGCGATCTCGGGCGAGCGGATGGAGCCGTGCCAGACGAAGGGCGGTACGTCGTCCAGCGGGCGCGGCGTGGAGGTGAAGCCTTCCAGGGGCGTACGGAAGTGGCCCGTCCAGTCGACCGACTCCTGCCTCCACAGCTTGTGGAGAAGTCCGTAGTTCTCGATGGCGAGCGGGATGCCCTGCCGGATGTCCTGCCCGAACCACGGGTAGACGGGCGGGGTGTTGCCGCGCCCCAGCATCAGGTCGACGCGGCCGTCCGCGAGGTGCTGGAGCATCGCGTAGTCCTCGGCGATCTTCACCGGGTCGTTGGTGGTGATGAGGGTCGTGGACGTCGACAGCACCAGCCGGCGGGTGCGGGCGGCGATGTACCCGAGGAGGGTCGTCGGGGACGACGGCACGAACGGCGGGTTGTGGTGCTCGCCGGTGGCGAAGACGTCGAGGCCCACCTCCTCGGCCTTGAGGGCGAGGGTCACCATGGCCGCGATCCGCTCGTGCTCCGTCGGCGCCCGACCGGTCGTCGGGTCGGGGGTCACGTCGCCGACGGTGAAGATCCCGAACTCCATCGCCCTCACACCTCTCGAAACCGGGGTCGGTAGGGACACGGGTACCCGGCGGCGGGCCTGCCCAGAGGTGGCCGGCACGTGACCACCCGATAGGGTTCGGGCCCGTGAGCAGCAGCCCCATAGCCATCCGCCATCCGGTCACCGTCGTCGGCATCGGCGCGGACGGCTGGGCCGGGCTCGGTGACGCCTCCCGGGACGCCCTGCGCGCCGCCGAGGTCGTCATCGGCGGCGACCGGCAGCTCGCCCTGCTGCCGCCCGCGGAGTGCCGTGGCGAGCGCGTGGCCTGGCCCTCGCCGCTGCGGCCCGCCGTCCCCCGGCTGCTGTCCGAGCACGCCGGGCGCCGGATCGCCGTGCTCGCCAGCGGGGACCCCATGTTCCACGGAATCGGCCGCGCCCTCGCCGAGACCGCCGGCCCCGAGCGGCTGCGCGTCCTGCCGCACCCGTCGTCGGTCTCGTACGCCTGCGCCCGGCTCGGCTGGCCCCTGGAGGAGACGGAGACCGTCACGCTGGTCGGCCGGCCCCTCGCCTCGCTGGCCGCCGCGCTGCACGACGGGCGGCGGCTGCTGGTGCTCAGCGCGGGCGCCGCGACGCCCGGCGAGGTCGCGGCCCTGCTGCGGGAACGCGGCTTCGGCCCCAGCACCCTGCGCGTACTGGAGCAGCTCGGCTCCCCGGAGCGCGAGCGCGTCCTCACCGGCACCGCCGACGCCTGGACCCACGCGCCCGGCGACCCGCTCAACGTCATCGCCGTCACCTGTGTGCGCGCCGACGGCGCGCTGCGCCTCGGGGCCGTGCCCGGCCTGCCCGACGCGGCGTACGAGAACGACGGCCAGCTCACCAAGCGCCACGTGCGCGCCGCGACGCTCGGCGCGCTGGCGCCCGCGCCCGGCGAGCTGCTGTGGGACGTCGGCGGCGGCTCCGGCTCGATCGGCATCGAGTGGATGCGCGCCCACCGCACCTGCCGCGCCATCGCCGTGGAGCGTTCCGCCGAGCGGGCCGCACGGATCACCCGCAACGCGGAGGCGCTGGGCGTCCCCGCCCTGCGCGTGGTCACCGGGCCCGCGCCCGAGGCCCTCGCCGGGCTGCCCGCCCCCGACGCGGTGTTCATCGGCGGCGGGCTGACCGCGCCCGGGCTCCTCGACGCCTGCTGGGACGCCCTGCGGCCGGGCGGGCGGCTCGTCGCCAACACCGTGACCCTCGAATCCGAGGCGCTGCTCGCCGACCGCTACCGGCGGTACGGCGGCGAGCTCGTACGGCTCGCGGTCGCGCACGCCGTCCCGGTGGGCGGTTTCACCGGCTGGCGCCAGGCCATGCCGGTCACGCAATGGTCCGTAACCAAGCCTGGAGCAGTTTCACGATGACCGTCTACTTCATCGGTGCGGGCCCCGGCGCCGCCGACCTCATCACCGTGCGCGGCGCGCGCACCCTCGCCTCCTGCCAGGTGTGCCTGTACGCCGGCTCGCTCGTGCCGCGCGAGCTGCTCGCCGAGTGCCCGCCGGGGGCGCGGCTCGTCGACACCGCGCGCCTCGACCTGGACGCCATCACGGCGGAGCTGGTCCGGGCCCACGAGGAGGGGCACGACGTCGCGCGCCTCCACTCCGGCGACCCGTCCGTCTTCAGCGCCGTCGCCGAGCAGATGCGGCGGCTGGACGCGGCCGGCATCCCGTACGAGGTCGTGCCCGGCGTACCGGCCTTCGCGGCCGCGGCGGCCGCGCTGAAGCGGGAGCTGACCGTGCCGACCGTGGGCCAGACGGTCATCCTGACCCGCATCGCCGAGCAGGCCACGCCCATGCCGGAGGGCGAGGACCTCGCCACCCTCGGCCGCAGCGGCGCGCTCCTGGTGCTGCACCTGGCGGCCCGGTACGTCGACCGCGTCGTCGCCGAGCTGGTGCCGCACTACGGCGAGGACTGCCCCGCCGCCGTGGTCGCTCTCGCGTCCCGCCCGGACGAGGTGATCCTGCGCGGCACGCTCGCGGACATCGCGGCGGCGACGAAGGAGGCGGGCATCACGCGGACGGCGGTGATCCTGGTGGGCCGCACGCTGGCCGCGACGCAGTTCCGCGACAGCCACCTGTACTCGCCGGAGCGCGACCGGCACGTCTGCTGACGCTTCAGCCCTTCACCTCGCTGCGGCCGACGACCGTCCCGGCCCGGTCGATGCAGACCACGTCCACCGCGACCGGGGCGCCGCGCAGCACGGCGAGGGCCTGGTCGCGGGCGGTGTCGGCGACCAGGTCGCCCAGCGGCACGCCCCGCGCGGCGCACAGCTGCAGTGCGGCGAGCCCGGTGTTGGCCTCCGCCACCCGCGCCGCGAGCTCCTCGTCGGCGCCGCCCGCGCGGGCCAGCTCCGCGAGGAACCCCTTGTCGACCTGGGAGCGCGCCGAGTGCAGGTCGAGGTGGCCGGCGGCCAGCTTGGACAGCTTGGCGAAGCCGCCGCAGATGGTGAGCCGCTCGACCGGGTGCCGGCGTACGTACTTCAGCACCGCGCCCGCGAAGTCGCCCATGTCCAGCAGCGCGTCCTCGGGCAGCCCGTAGAGGGAGACGACCGTCTTCTCGGACGTCGAGCCCGTGCACCCGGCGAGGTGCGTGCGGCCCGCCGCCCGGGCGACGTCCACGCCGCGCCGGATGGAGTCGATCCAGGCGGAGCACGAGTACGGCACGACGACCCCGGTCGTACCGAGGATGGACAGCCCGCCCAGGATCCCGAGGCGGGGGTTCCACGTGGAACGGGCGATCTCCTCGCCGTCGTCGACCGAGACCGTGATCTCGACGTCACCGGTGCCGCCGTGCGCGGCGGCGACGCGGGCGACGTGCTCGCGCATCAGCTGCCGGGGCACGGGGTTGATGGCCGGCTCGCCCACCTCCAGCGGCAGCCCGGGCCGCGTGACCGTCCCGACGCCCGGCCCGGCGCGGAACACCACGCCGGCGCCCGGCGGGAGCGTCCGGACCGTAGCCCTGATCAGTGCCCCGTGCGTCACATCGGGATCGTCCCCGGCGTCCTTGACGATCCCGGCCATGGCGCGGCCGTCCGCCAGCTCCTCGGTGGCGAGCGCGAAGGCGGGTGTCTGCCCCTTCGGCAGGCTGATGGTCACCGGGTCGGGGAAGTCCCCGGTGAGCAGCGCGGTGTACGCGGCGGTCGTGGCCGCCGTGGCACAGGCCCCGGTCGTCCACCCGGAACGGAGCCCGGTGTGCTTGAGTTGCGCACTGCGCCCACCCGTCGCCTCACCCATGGACCGTCACCGTGCACATACTCCTCCTCGGCGGTACGACCGAGGCCCGCCGCCTGGCCGAGTCCCTGCACGCGCATGCCGCCGTGCGGGTGACCACCTCGCTCGCGGGCCGCGTGGCCGCCCCGCGGCTGCCCCCGGGCGAGGTGCGGATCGGCGGCTTCGGCGGAGCGGAGGGCCTCGCCCGCTGGCTGCGCGCACACCAGGTGGACGCGGTCATCGACGCCACTCATCCCTTCGCGGACACCATCAGCTCGAACGCGGCCCGGGCGGCCGCCGCAGCCCATGTTCCCCTGCTCGCCCTGCGCCGTCCCGGGTGGGCCCCCGTCGAGGGGGACGACTGGCACCTCGTGGACACCCTCCCCGAGGCGGCGGACACGGCCCGGCGGCTGGGCCGCCGCATCTTCCTCACCACGGGCCGCATGGGCCTCGCCTCCTTCGCCCACGTCACCGACGCCTGGTTCCTCCTCCGCTCGGTCGACCCCCCGGAGCCCCCCTTCCCGCCCCACCTGCAGGTCCTCCTCGACCGCGGGCCCTTCACCCTGGAGGGCGAGCGCGAGGTGCTGCGCCGCCACGCCGTCGACGTCCTGGTCACCAAGGACAGCGGCTCCACCGCGACGTCCCCGAAACTGACGGCCGCCCGCGAGGCCGGCCTCCCGGTCGTCGTGGTCCGACGGCCACCGGTGCCGGCGGGGGTCGCGTCGGTGGGAACGGTGGAGGAGGCGGTGGCTTGGGCGGTTGCCCTGACCGACGGGCCGGGCACCGAGTGACCGCCGCGCGGCGGCGGCCGACGACAAGGCTTGCGTCGGCCCTGTGCGCGGTGGCGCTGGTCCAGGAACCTGTCCTCACCCTTAGGAGACCTCTTGCGTCGCTACCTCCTCACCGCTGCCGCCGTGGCCGCGTTGCTCCTCGTCGGGGGCTGCTCCGACCGGCCTGAGGCGAAGGGGCCGGACCAGGCCCGTCCGACAGCCCCGTCGGGCCGGCCCACACAGGCGCCTTCCGCACCGTCACTCAGCCTGGACCTGCCCCCACGGGCACGGATCCTGGTGGCCGAGACCACGGGCGACGGCGAGAGGGAACTGCCCGCGTTCACCCCGGAGGACGGGGCCTACACGGTCTACGCGGCCTGTGCGGGTAAGGGCAAGGTGTCCATCGGAAATCGAGACGGCGCCGGCAATTCCCACCCGGTCGCCTGCGACGGAGTTCGTACCGGGGGGGTCGTTCACGTGGAAAAGGAGGTCCAGCGCCTCGTGATCCGGGTGGCCGGGGGAACCTCCGAGTGGAAGGTCGCGGTCATCGCCGGAAGCCACCAGCCCTGACACAGCTGTGCAACCCCCTTGCCGTCAGGTACCAGGGCAGTACGTGTCGCGGTTCGGGCGCTCGCCGGTCAGGAGGAAGTCCGTCACCGCGGCGTCGCCGCAGGCGTTGCCATTGGCGAGGTAGGACCCGTGGCCGCCTGCGTCGACCGTGACCAGGCGGGCGCGGTCGCCGAAGGACTCGCGCATCTTCAGGGCGCCGACGTACGGGGTGGCGGGGTCGCGGAGGTTCTGGAGCATCAGGATGTTGGAGGGACCTTCGTCGGTGATGCGGGTGGGCTTGTCCGCGGGGGCGTCCTTCCAGAAGGAGCAGGGCGTGATGTTCACCGGCATGCTGGCCGTCAGGGGGTGGCGGGCGCGGTCGGTCGTCACGGCGCGTTGGTGAGCGGGTATCGAGGAGGGCCAGCGGACGTCGTTGCAGACGACCGCGAGGGTGACGGCCGCGTCGGCGTCGCTGAGGGGGCCGGCGACGTCGGGGGTGAGGGCCGGTATCGCCTGGGGGTCCTGGGCGGCGCGGATGAGGCCGGCGAGGGGGGCGAAGTGCTGGGCGGTGAGGGCGTTCTGGAGGGACTGGCGCAGGCGGTTGCCGGTCAGGGGGACGCCCGGCGTGGTGGTCGTACGGGGTGAGCGGTCGAGCTCGGTCGCCAGGGCGAGGAACAGCGGGCGCACGTCCTGCGGGCGGTCCGCGAGGCGTAGGTGCTCCGGGGTCGTGGGAGCCGAGGCCCAGGCCGCGAAGTCGGGGAACCGGTCCTCGACGCCCCGCGCCATGTTCGCCAGCCAGCCGCGCGCCACGCGCGAGGGGTCCGGGTCACCGCTGCTGTCCAGGACCCAGCGGTCCGTGCGGTGCGGGTACTTCTGCGCGTACACGGCGCCGACGTACGTCCCGTACGACACGCCCCACGCCGACAGCCGCTCCTCGCCCAGCGCCTCGCGGAACCGGTCGATGTCGCGTACTTCGTTCGCCGTGGTGAGGCTGCGCAGCACCGGGCCGCCGTGGCGGGCGCACGCCTCGGCGACGCGCCGGGAGCGGGTGACGTTCTCGGCGATGGAGCCGTCCGGGGAGGGCCACGAGCGCAGCGTCACCAGGTGCCGGTCGGCCTCGGGCAGGCGGCAGCTCGCGGTGGTGCTGCCGCCAACGCCGCGCGGGTCGAGGCCGACCAGGTCGTACGCCCCGGACAGCTCCTTCCGCAGCGCCTCGCCCTTCTGGGAGAGCATGCGCACCCCGGAGCCGCCGGGCCCGCCCGGTATCACCAGCAGCGTCCCGCGCCGGGCCTCGGGGCGCTCGCTGCGCAGGCGCGAGACGGCGACGGTGAGCTGCGGGCCGTCGGGCTCGTGGTAGTCGACCGGCACGGTCAGATCGGCGCATTCCTGCCCGGGCACCGCTCCCTTGTGCGTACAGGAGCCCCACGCGAGGGCGGGAGCGGCGGCCCCGGCGGAGGGCGCGGTGAAGGCGGTCAGCGTCGCGGCGACCGCCGACGCGGCGACGGCGAGCGCGAGGGTTCGTAAGGTGCGAGTGGTCATGCCTCGACGATCCCCGACCGGCCCGGTCCCGCCCATCCGGCGGACCCGACAGCCGGTGCGGGGGCCAGCACCAGTGCGGCGCGGCGCCTCTGCTGCCATGCTCGACGTACCCCCCGGGAAGCCCCCGTCGCCAGACGCTCCCCGCGCTCGACCTCACCCCTCCGGGTACCTCCGCGGCGTCCACGCCACCACGCGGTCGGAACCGTCGGCCCGCCGCACCGACTGCGTCTGGGAAGAGCCGATCAGCAGCAGCGTGCGCATGTCGACCTCCGTCGGGTCGAGGTCCGTCAGCGGCAGGACGCGGACCGACTCCTCCGGGCCGCCGACGTCGCGGGCGACGACCACCGGGGTGTCGGGGGCGCGGTGTTCCAGCAGCAGCTCGCGGGCCTTGGCGACCTGCCAGGTGCGGGAGCGGGAGCCGGGGTTGTAGAGGGCCAGGACCAGGTCCGCCGAGGCGGCCGCGCGCAGGCGCTCGGCGATGACCTCCCAGGGCTTGAGGCGGTCCGAGAGGGAGATCGTCGCGTAGTCGTGGCCCAGCGGGGCGCCCGCCTTCGCCGCGGCGGCGTTCGCGGCCGTGACGCCCGGCAGGACGCGGACCGGGATGTCGAGGTACGGGTCCTGGGAGGCGACCTCCAGGACCGCCGTCGCCATGGCGAAGACGCCCGGGTCGCCGCCCGAGACCACCGCGACGCGGCGGCCGCGCCGGGCCAGGTCCAGGGCGAACTCGGCGCGCTCGGACTCGACCTTGTTGTCGGAGCCGTGGCGCCGCTGGCCCGGCCGGAGCACCGGCACCCGGTCCAGGTAGGTGGTGTAGCCGACGAGGTCGTCGGCGTTCACCAGCGCCCCGCGCGACTCCGGCGTCAGCCACGGCGCGCCCGCCGGGCCGGTGCCGACGACCACGACCTCGCCGGCGGTCTCCCGTGCCTCCGGGACCTCCGCGTCGATGCGCGACGGCAGCACCGCCACCGAGAAGTACGGCACCGTCTGCGGATCGACCGAGGCCAGCTCCCCGGTGCGCTCACCGGACATGAACGCCCGCTCCACGTACCGGGCGTCCTCCAGCCGGCCCGCCCGCTCCAGCGCGCGCCGCACCGTGGGGAAGGTCCGGCCGAGCTTCATCACGACCGCCGAGTCCGTGGCCGCGAGCCGCGCCGTCAGCTCGTCCTCCGGCAGCGTGCCGGGGATGATCGTCAGCACCTCCTCGGCCTCGCACAGCGGCTCCCCGAGCCGGGCCGCCGCCGCGCTCACCGACGTGACGCCCGGGATGACCTCGGTGTCGTAGCGGTGCGCCAGGCGCTTGTGCATGTGCTGGTACGAGCCGTAGAAGAGCGGGTCGCCCTCCGCCAGGACCGCGACCGTGCGGCCGGCGTCCAGGTGGGCGGCGAGCCGGGCCGACGCCTCCTCGTAGAAGTCGTTCAGCGCGCCCCGGTAGCCGCCCGGGTGGTCGGTGGTCTCCACCGTCAGCGGGTACATCAGCCGCTCTTCGATCTGGTCCTCGCGGATGTGCTCCGCCGCGATGGACCGGGCGATCGAGCGGCCGTGGCGCGCGCAGTGGTACGCGATCACGTCGGCGGCCGCGATGGCCTTCACCGCCGCCACCGTCATCAGGTTCGGGTCGCCGGGGCCCAGCCCGACCCCGTACAGCTTCCCGCTCATGGCCGTCGTGCCCGTCGTGCCCGTCATGCCCGTCATGCCTGGATCTCCGCCTCGTGCGCGATCGCGTTGATCGCCGCCGCCGCCATCGCGCTGCCGCCCCGCCGGCCCCGGACCACCAGGGACTCCAGACCGGGGAAGGCCGCCAGCGCGTCCTTCGACTCGGCCGCGCCGATGAAGCCGACCGGGATGCCGAGCACGGCCGCGGGGCGCGGCGCGCCCGCGTCGATCATCTCCAGGAGCCGGAAGAGCGCGGTCGGGGCGTTGCCTATCGCGACGACCGACCCCTCCAGGCGATCGCGCCACAGCTCCAGCGCGGCGGCGCTGCGCGTGGTGCCCAGCTCGGCGGCGAGGGCCGGCACGGACGGGTCGGAGAGCGTGCAGATCACGTCGTTGCCGGCGGGCAGCCGCTTGCGCGTGACACCGCTCGCGACCATCTGCGCGTCGCAGAGGATCGGCGCCCCGGCGCGCAGCGCCTCGCGGGCGCGGGCGACGACGTCGGGCGTGTAGGCGAGGTCGCGGACGAGGTCGACCATGCCGCAGGCGTGGATCATCCGCACGGCGACCTGGCTCACGTCGGCCGGCAGGCCCGCGAGATCCGCCTCGGCGCGGATCGTGGCAAAGGACTGGCGGTAGATCTCCGCCCCGTCCTTCTCGTAGTCGAACACTCTGCTCTCGCTCATCTCGTCGGTCCTTGTACGGTCACGGTCGTCTGGTACGCGCCTTCGGCGGTCGCCACCACGTCCACCCACGCGACGCCTTGGGGATGGCCGCACCGGCGCGCGCAGCCCGACCAGTGGACCGGCAGGCCGCCGTCCACCGGGCGCGCGTCCGCCCGTACGTCGGCCAGGGCCTTCGCGCAGCCCGGCCGGCCCGTGCAGGCGGTCACGCCGGCCCACGGCGAGTCGGCGCGCGTGAGGAACCCGGCCCCGTCCAGCGCGCGCAGCCGCTCCTCCGCGGCCGCCCGGTCCGGGAGGCCCGGCAGTACGAAACCGCGCCACGGCGTGACCCGCACCTCCTCGGCCGGCAGCAGCGCCCGGAACTGCGCCGTCGTCACCCGGCCCAGCCGCGCCAGCACCGAGACCGTGTCCTCGCCGACCAGCCCGGGCGCGAGAGGTGCGCCCGCCGGGACCACGGCATCCCGCACGGGCTCCGCCGCGATCGACGCCCGCCGCAGGTGTCCCGCCACGTCCACGTCCTGCCCCGCCGGCAGCTCCCGCACCCGCCACGCGCCCGTGCCCGCCTCCCGGGCCGCCGCGAGGAACGCCTCCGCCGCCGCCAGCGCGGCCCGCGGCGCGTCGGCGCCCGCGACCCGGTACGCGCCCGGGCCGCCGGCCTGCACGAGAGCCGTGCCCGCCGGTTCTGCGAGCAACGTCACATCCGGGGCCAGCGCCGCCACATCCCCCCGGCCGTCGTCCACGGCGAAGAGGAAGCGTCCGGACAGCTCCAGCGTCCACTCCTCGGCGCACAGCAGCGCGTCCAGGCGCGCGGCCCACGCCCGCACCTCCGGGCCGGCGAGCGGCGAGACGACCATGTTCCGTACGCGCTCGTGCCGTTCGGACTCCGGCAGCAGTCCGGCGTCCCGCAGCAGCTCCGCGAGGCCGAGCCCGCAGCCCTCGCCGAGGCCCCGCAGTTCGAGGTTGCCGCGCGAGGTGAGGGAGAGGTGCCCGTCGCCGAGCCGGTCCGCCACGTCGGCCAGCGCGCGCACCTGACGAGGCGTCAGTACGCCGGTGGGGATGCGCAGTCGGGCCAGCGCACCGTCGTCGGCCCGGTGCAGCCGCAGCGCGCCGGGGCAGGCGTCACCACGGTCGCGTACGCGGTCACGGTCACGGTCCCGCGCGCTGTCCCGTATGTGAGCTTCGCCCCGGTCCTGAGGCATGGGTGGGCTGGGCGGCATGGCGGCGAGCATACGCGCAGCCTCTACTATGCAGACGGCACAGGGTCCCAGGGCCCTAGGGAGGAAGCCCGGTGGGAATCCGGCGCGGTCCCGCCACTGTGAGTCCGCCGACGACCCGGCCGACGACTCCGCTGACAGCTGACGGCTGACAGCGGGGGCGACGCCGACAACGGAGACGACGGACGAGTCAGGAACTCCCGCCACCCACGACCACCCGGGGCGAGGACACCCCGAGGAAGGCCCGGCACGCCGTGATCCTGCTGCTGTCGCACTCCGACACCGACCTGCTGAGCGCCCGCGCGGCCGAAGGCCCGGTCGCGTACCGGTTCGCCAACCCCGCCCGGCTCCCGCTCGACGACCTGCCCGGGCTGCTGGACGGCGCCGACCTCGTCGTCGTACGCCTCCTCGGCGGCATCCGCGCCTGGGAGGAGGGCCTCGACGCCCTGCGCGCGAGCGGCAAGCCGCTGGTCGTGCTGACCGGCGAACAGGCCCCCGACGCCCAGCTCATGGAGACCTCCACCGTCCCCATCGGCATCGCGGCCGAGGCGCACGCCTACCTCGCCCACGGCGGCCCGGACAACCTGGAGCAGCTCGCCCGCTTCCTGTCCGACACGGTCCTCCTCACCGGCCACGGCTTCGAGCCGCCCGCTGCCGCGCCCACCTGGGGCCCGCTGGAGCGGACCGCGCGCACCGCCACCGGCCCGACGGTCGCCGTGCTGTACTACCGCGCCCACCACATGAGCGGGAACACCGCCTTCGTCCACACCCTGTGCGACGCCATCGAGGACGCGGGCGGCCAGGCGCTGCCCCTGTACGTGGCGTCCCTGCGGGCCCCCGAGCCCGAGCTGCTGGACACCCTGCGCACCGCCGACGCCGTCATCACCACCGTCCTCGCCGCCGGCGGCACCAAGCCCGCCGAGGCCCAGGCCGGCGGCGACGACGAGTCGTGGGACGCGGGCGCGCTCGCCGCCCTCGACGTACCGATCCTCCAGGCGCTGTGCCTGACGAGCCCGCGCTCCGCCTGGGAGGAGAACGACGAGGGGCTCTCGCCGCTCGACGCCGCCAGCCAGGTCGCGGTACCCGAGTTCGACGGGCGGCTCATCACGGTGCCGTTCTCCTTCAAGGAGATCGACGCCGACGGCCTGCCCGCGTACGTCGCCGACGCCGAGCGCGCCGCGCGCGTC
Organism: Streptomyces sp. NPDC045431; assembly: GCF_040646655.1. Taxonomy (NCBI): domain Bacteria; kingdom Bacillati; phylum Actinomycetota; class Actinomycetes; order Kitasatosporales; family Streptomycetaceae; genus Streptomyces; species Streptomyces sp. NPDC045431. Next base: position 69,345 of record NZ_JBEZAQ010000013.1, on the reverse strand, counting down.
GCCGGGATCGCCGTGCGCCACGCCCGCCTGCGCCACATCCCGAACGCCGACAAGCGCCTGGCGCTGGTCCTCTCCGCGTACCCCACCAAGCACTCCCGCATCGGCAACGCCGTCGGCCTCGACACCCCCGCCTCCGCCGTCGCGCTGCTGCGCCGGCTGCGCGAGGAGGGCTACGACTTCGGCACGGACGAGGTCCCCGGCCTCGCCTCCGGCGACGGCGACGAGCTGATCTACGCGCTCATCGAGGCCGGTGGCCACGACCAGGAGTGGCTCACCGAGGAGCAGCTCGCCCGCAACCCGGTCCGCATCCCGGCCGCCGACTACAAGCGCTGGTACGCCGGTCTCCCGGAGGAGCTCCGCGAGAGCGTCGAGCGGCACTGGGGCCCGCCGCCCGGCGAGATGTTCCTCGACCGCTCCCGCAACCCCGAGGGCGACATCGTCCTCGCCGCCCTGCGGCGCGGGAACCTGCTCATCCTCATCCAGCCGCCGCGCGGCTTCGGCGAGAACCCGATCGCGATCTACCACGACCCCGATCTGCCGCCGTCGCACCACTACCTGGCCGCGTACCGCTGGATCGCCACCCCGGCCGCCGACGGCGGCTTCGGGGCGGACGCCATGGTCCACCTCGGCAAGCACGGCAACCTGGAGTGGCTGCCCGGCAAGAACGCCGGCCTGTCCGCCGCCTGCGGCCCCGACGCCGCGCTCGGCGACCTGCCGCTGATCTACCCGTTCCTCGTCAACGACCCGGGCGAGGGCACCCAGGCCAAGCGCCGCGCCCACGCCACGCTCATCGACCACCTGGTGCCGCCGATGGCGCGTGCCGAGTCGTACGGCGACATCACGCGCCTGGAGCAGCTGCTCGACGAGTACGCGCAGATCTCCTCCATGGACCCGGCCAAGCTGCCCGCCATCCGCGCCCAGATCTGGACGCTGATCCAGGCCGCCCGGCTCGACCACGACCTCGGCCTTGAGGACCGGCCGGACGACGACGGCTTCGACGACTTCCTGCTCCACGTCGACGGCTGGCTCTGCGAGGTCAAGGACGCGCAGATCCGCGACGGCCTGCACGTGCTGGGCGGCGCCCCGACCGGCCCCGAGCGGGTCAACCTGGTGCTCTCCATCCTCCGTGCCCGCCAGATCTGGGGCGGTACGCAGTCCCTGCCCGGCCTGCGCGAGGCCCTCGGCCTCGACGAGTCCGCCGCCACCCGCACCACCGCCGACGACGCCGAGGAGAAGGCCCGCGCGCTGGTCGAGGCGATGGAGGCCGCCGACTGGAACCCCGCCGCGGTCGCCCGGGTGGCCGAGGGCCACGGCCCGGACGTGGCGCGGATCCTCGACTTCGCCGCCCGCCAGGTCGTCCCGCGCCTCGCCGCCACCACCGACGAGCTCGACAACGCCGTGCACGCCCTCAACGGCGGCTTCGTCCCGGCCGGCCCCTCCGGCTCCCCCCTCCGGGGCCTGGTCAACGTCCTGCCGACCGGCCGCAACTTCTACTCCGTCGACCCCAAGGCCGTCCCCTCCCGCCTCGCCTGGGAGACCGGCCAGGCCCTCGCGGACTCGCTGCTCCAGCGCTACCGCACCGACAACGGCGACTGGCCCACCTCCGTCGGCCTGTCCCTGTGGGGTACGAGCGCGATGCGCACCGCGGGCGACGACGTCGCCGAGGCGCTCGCCCTCCTCGGCATCCGGCCCGTCTGGGACGACGCCTCGCGCCGCGTCACCGGCCTGGAGCCCATCCCGCTCGCGGAGCTGGGCCGCCCGCGCGTCGACGTGACGCTGCGCATCTCGGGCTTCTTCCGGGACGCCTTCCCGCACACCATCGGGCTGCTGGACGACGCCGTGCGCCTCGCCGCCTCGCTCGACGAGCCGGCCGAGGACAACTACGTACGGGCCCACGCGCAGGCCGACCTCGCCGAGCACGGTGACGAACGCCGCGCCACCACCCGCATCTTCGGCTCCCGGCCGGGGACGTACGGCGCGGGCATCCTCCAGCTGATCGACTCGCGCGACTGGCGCACCGACGCCGACCTCGCCGAGGTGTACACGGTGTGGGGCGGGTACGCGTACGGGCGCGGCCTGGAGGGCAAGCCCGCCCGCAGCGAGATGGAGACGGCGTACAAGCGCATCGCGGTGGCGGCCAAGAACACCGACACCCGTGAGCACGACATCGCGGACTCCGACGACTACTTCCAGTACCACGGCGGCATGGTCGCGACCGTCCGCGCGCTCAAGGGCACGGCCCCCGAGGCGTACATCGGCGACTCGACCCGACCGGAGAGCGTCCGCACCCGCACGCTCGTGGAGGAGACCTCGCGCGTCTTCCGCGCCCGCGTCGTCAACCCGCGCTGGATCGAGGCGATGCGCCGCCACGGTTACAAGGGCGCGTTCGAGCTGGCGGCGACCGTCGACTACCTCTTCGGGTACGACGCCACGACCGGCGTCGTCGCCGACTGGATGTACGACAAGCTGACGGAGGCGTACGTCCTCGACCCGGAGAACCGCGCGTTCCTCCAGGAGGCCAACCCTTGGGCCCTGCACGGCATCGCCGAGCGGCTCCTGGAGGCCGAGTCGCGCGGCATGTGGGCCAAGCCCGATCCGCAGGTCCTGGAGCAGCTGAAGCAGGTCTTCCTGGAGACCGAGGGCGACCTGGAGGACAAGTGACCGGCGGCGTGGACCTCACCGTCTCCGCCGAGGACGAGGAGCTGGACGAGCTCCTCGACCGCGAGCTGACGGCGTTCAACACGGCGGCCACCGGCGCCGACGACCACACCGACGTGTACGTCCGCGCCACGGACGGCACGACCGGCGAGGTGGTCGGCGGGCTCACCGGCTGGACGTGGGGCGGCCTCGGCGCGGTCGACATGCTGTGGGTCCGCGAGGACCAGCGGGGCACCGGCCTCGGCACCCGGCTGATGCGGGCGGCCGAGGACGAGGCGCGGCGGCGCGGCTGCGCACGCATGACGGTCTCCTCGTACACCTTCCAGGCGCCAGCCTTCTACCGGCGCCTCGGGTACGTCGAGACGGGACGCGTCCGGGGCGTCCCGGGCGGCCACGTCGACGTGTACTTCGAGAAGCCGCTGGACCCCTCGGCGGCGGCCCCGCCGTTCCAGGTGGCCGTGGTGCTGGACTACCCGGCCGACGCCGTGGAGGACGCCCTCGCCCACGAGGAGCGCACGCTGGAGCTCCTGCCCCGCCACGGCGGCCGGCTGGAGCGGCGGCTGCGCACGCCGGACGGCCGGTCGGAGGTCCACCTGCTGGCCTTCCCGTCCGAGGACGCCTACCGCGCCTTCCTGGCGGACCCGGACCGCGCACCGGACGGGCGCGTCACGGCGCGGGTGCTGGAGGTCGGCGAGGTGTACGACTGAGCCACTGGGGGCTGCATCGTTCGATGTAGTCCCGGTTCGTCCGTCCTCACGACGATTCCGGCGGGGCGCGCCGGAACGATGGAACGCATGACCGACACACTGCGCGCTCCCGTACGGACCGGCACGAAACGGCTCGCCCTCCTCGACGTCCTGCGCGGAGCGGCCATCCTCGGCACCCTCATGACCAACGTCTGGGTCTTCACGGCCCGCGGCGCCGAGTGGGGCGTGCTGCAGGGGAGCCTCGGGCAGGTGACGTTCGGGTCCTTCCCCGAGGCCGCCGAGGGGGTGTTCCGGTTGCTGGCGGACGGGAAGTTCCTGTCGCTGCTGACGATCCTCTTCGGCGCCGGGCTCGCCATCCAGTACGCCTCGGCCGCGCGGCGCGGGCAGCCGTGGCCCGGGCGGTACAAGTGGCGGGCGCTGTTCCTCTTCGCGGAGGGGACCGTGCACTTCGTGCTGGTCTTCGCGTGGGACGTGCTCATGGGGTACGCGGTGACCGCGCTGCTGGTGGCGTGGCTGCTGACGCGCTCCGAGCGGGCGCGGCGCCGGGTGATGTGGTGGGCGGCCGGCGTGCACCTGACGCTCATGGGCCTGCTGACGGCGGTGCTGGCCACCGCCGACAACGACCCGGGCGGCGCCGGCGGGGACGCGGTCTCCCCGGCCGTCGCCGAGCTGTACGCGCACGGCGGCTACCTCGACCAGGTCGCCTTCCGGCTGGAGAACGCCATCGCGCTGCGCCTGGAGCCGGTGCTGAGCTTCTTCCTCCTGCTGTTCCTCTTCCTGCTGGGCGTACGGCTCTTCCGGGCGGGCGCCTTCGGCGCGGACGAGGCGGCGCGGCGGCTGCGGGCGCGGCTGCTGGCCTGGGGCCTCGGGCTCGGCGCGCCGCTCAACGTGGCGGTGGCGCTGGCCGGTCCGGACTACTTCCTGCTGGGCCGCTACGGCGCGGCGCCGCTCATGGCCGTCGGCTACATCGGGCTCATCGGGGCGCTGGTGGACCGGGTGCGCCGCCCGGGGCCGCTGATGACCGGACTCACCTCCGTGGGCCGGACGGCCCTGTCCGGGTACGTGCTGCAGAACCTGCTGTGCATGCTCGCCTCGTACGGCATCGGCCTGGGCCTGGCCACCCGGCTGGGCGACTCCTGGCGGCCGTGGTGGGTGATGGGCCTGTGGGCGGTGGTGTGCGCGGTGCTGATGGTGGGCTCGACGCTGTGGCTGCGCCGCTTCTCCCACGGCCCGCTCGAATCCGTCCAGAAGTGGGCGCTGCGGCGCTGATCAGCGGGCGCCCAGGACGCGTACGGCGTCGACGATGAGGTCCCAGAAGGCGGGGACGTCCACGTCGACGCCGACGTACGCGTTGGGCGCGGCGCCCGTGACCCCGTCGAGGTCGACGACGGTGGCGCCGCGCGTGTGCGTGCCGGTGAGCTCGATGGCGACGGGCGCGTGGACGAGCGTGACGAGGCCAGGGTCGATGAGGTGGGCGACGGTCAGCGGGTCGTGCAGCGGCGGGGCCGGGAAGCCGAAGACCTCGCGGTAGGTGGCGCCGAAGTACGTGAGCAGCTCGGTGCACAGGCGCGCCAGCGGCGTACCGAGGGCGTCGATGCGGGCGACCACGTCGGGGGTGGCGAGCGCCTTGTGGCTGACGTTCAGGCCGATCATGGTGACGGGCAGGCCGCTGGTGAAGACGATGTCGGCGGCCTCCGGGTCGGACAGGACGTTGAACTCGGCCGCCGGGGTCCTGTTGCCGCGCCCCGTCGACCCGCCCATCAGCACGATGCGGCCGATCCGCCCGCCCAGCTCGGGGTGGGCGAGCAGCAGCGCGGCGATGTTGCTGAGCGGGCCGGTCGGTACCAGCGTCACGGGCTCGGGGATCGCGAGGAGCGTGTCGTGCAGGAAGGTCACGGCGTCCCGGTCGTCGACGGGCACGGTCGGCTCCCCGAACCCGGGCCCGTCGAGCCCGGACTCGCCGTGGATGTTCCGCGCGACGATCCCGGAGCCGTGCAGCGGCCCCGCGAGGCCGGCGGCGATGGGCACGCCCTCGATCCCGGCGACGGTGCAGACGCGGCGGGCGTTGAGGGTCGTCTTCTCCACCGTCTGGTTCCCGGCGACGGTGGTGATGCCGAGCAGCCGGACGGCGGGGTGCGCGGCGGCGAGCATGATCGCGAAGGCGTCGTCGTGGCCGGGGTCGCAGTCCAGGATCACGGGGACGGGCATGGCGGCGGCCTCCTGACGCGGGTGCGTACGGGACTACGCTCCCGCGTCCGGGGCCGTCGTGTCACGGACCTCCGCGGGCCCGCGCCCGGTCACGTGCCCGCTCACCTGCCCGCTCACTTCAGCGGCTTGCACACCTCGGTGACCGGCTTGGCGGCACCGTCGGGCGTGTAGGTGACCCTCTTGCCGTCCTTGTGGAACGTGACCTTGTACTCGCGGTTGCTCTCGCCCGGCTTGAGGATGGCCTGGACGAAGTGCCCGGTGCCGTCCACGACGATCGCCCGGCCCTGGTCGATGATCACGAAGGCGTTGCCCTGCCGCAGGCCGCAGAACGGCAGCCCCTTGACGCTCGTGATGGCCTCGCCGACGCGGTAGGTCGGCGATGGGGTGGGCGCCGGCTGGGGCGTGTGCAGGGCCGCCGGGGCGGAGGCCGGGGCGGCCGCGGCCGGGGCGGAGAACGCGGCGCCCACGGCGAGGACGCCGGCGCAGGCGCCGGTGATCAGGTGTCGGGACACACGCATGGCATCGGTCCTTCCGGGAGGGGCCCCGAGCACGTCATGAGTAGCCCGTTTCGCAGATCATTACTCCAACGGAGTGTCCACGCGCCGCCGCACCCACCACAGCGTGGCCGCCGCGACGCACGCCGAGATGACGAAGGTGGCCGGCAGGAAGAGATGCGGGCCGTCGTCCCCGGCGGGTGCCTGGGCCTGGGCCTGGGCCTGGGCCGGGGCCTTCGGCGCGGCCGGGGCCGAGGCCGGCGCCGAGGCCGGGGCACCGGCCGCCACGGGGGCCGTGGAGGCGTCGGGGCGCCGCTTCGCGGGCGGCAGCAGGGAGCCGACCGGGTGGGCGCGCGGGGCGGCGGCGAAGCCCCAGTCGAGCAGCTTGCGCGCCTCCTCGTAGACGGCGTACGCGCCGCCGGAGCGCGGGTTCATCACCGTGACGACGAGCGTGCGCCCGTCCCTGCGGGCGGCGGCGATCAGGGTGTGGCCGGCGCCGCTGGTGTAGCCGTTCTTCACGCCGAGGATGCCGGGGTAGCGGGCCACGCCGTCGTCGCCGGTGAGGAGCCGGTTGGTGTTGCGGATGCCGTACGACCAGCTGCCCGCCGGGAACTTCGCGTACGGCGTCGCGCAGTAGCGGGCGAAGTCCGGGTCGCGCAGGCCCGCGCGGGCGAAGACGGCGAGGTCGTACGCGGACGAGACCTGGCCCGGCGCGTCGTAGCCGTCCGGGGAGACGACCCGGGTGTCGCGGGCGCCGAGCGCCTCGGCGGTGGCCTGCATCTCGCGGACGGTGGCCGCCCAGCCGCCGTTGAGGCCCGCCAGCACGCGCACGGCGTCGTTGCCGGAGCTGAGGAACACCCCGCGCCACAGGTCCGCCACCCGGTAGGTGATCTCCTCCTTGATGCCGACCAGGCTGCTGCCGTCACCGATCCCGGTCAGCTCGTGCCTGCTGACCGTGTGCGGTCGCTCCGGCGACAGCCCCGGCAGTGCGGCCAGCGCGAAGAGCACCTTGAGCGTGGAGGCGGGCGGCAGCCGCTTGTGCGCGTCGTGTGCGGCGAGCACCGCACCGCTGCGGGCATCCGCGACCAGCCACGAGCGGGCGCTCAGCACCGGCGGCCGGGCCACGCCCGGCGGCAGGCGGACCTGGGTGCCGGGACGGTGCAGGAGGGACGCGTCCACGGCCGCGGCGGGGCGCGGCGGTGCGGGCTCCACCGGGAACGGCGGCGCGGCGGGCGGGAGGGCCGGCAGAAGGGAAGGCCCCAGGTAGAGGGCGGCGGCCGCGAGCGAGCTGACGATCATTCAGTCACGTTAAAAAGCCGCCGTCAGCCCCGCAGGGCGAGTGCGCCGTACGGACGACAGCGTGCCCCGGCCGCATCAATCGCCGCTGGGCGGGCACTGGGAAAGCTCGGGCACCGAACCGGCCGGCACCGAACCGACCGGCACCGAACCGACCGGACGAGCTCTCCCGGAGGGACGACATGCAAGCGGACGCGGTCCTGCGCGACAAGGTCTTCATGCGGCTGCTCCCGCAGACGGGCCAGGAGATCCCCGTACTGGCGCACATGGCGTACGACCCCCAGGACCCGTACGCCGTCACCGTCAACTTCACGCACGGCGGCTGGACCTACGCCGAGTGGCGGCTGGACCGCGACATGCTGCGCGACGCGCTGGAGGGCGTGACGGGCGGCGCGGTCGGTGAGGGGGACGTACGCGTGTGGCCGGAGGTGAACGGCACGCGCGAGGAGCTGTGCATCGAGCTGATGCACAGCGCGGTCTTCACGGCGTGGGCGCCGTCGATGCGGGGCTTCCTGGACCGGACGTACGCGGCGGTGCCGGCGGGCGAGGAGCACGTGGAGCTGGACGCGTTCCTCGCGGAGGTCCTGCGGACCGGGAGCCGGTGAGTCCCTGAGACCGGCCTGACACCCTGGCCCCATGGGTGTCGTACGGAATGAGGAGCTCGTCGTCGTGGGGGCGGTGGCGGCCGGGGGCGCGCTGGGGGCCGCCGGCCGGTACGGGGTGTCGCTGGCGTGGCCGGCGGCGCCGGGCGGCTTCCCGTGGGCCACGCTGGGGATCAACGGCGTGGGCTGCGCGCTCATCGGTGTCCTGCTGGTGGTGATCACGGAGGGCGGGGTCCCGGTGCACCGGCTGGTGCGGCCGTTCCTCGGCACGGGTGTGCTGGGCGGGTTCACGACGTTCTCGACGTACGCCGTGGACATCGAGCGGCTGCTGCGGCGGGGCGAGACCGCGACCGCGCTGGCCTACCTGGCGGCGACGGTGCTGGTGGCGCTCGCCGGCGTCTGGGCGGCGGCCCGGCTGACGCGCCGGGCGCTGGTGCGGAGGGCGGTGCCGTGAGGGCGGGCGCCGGAGACAAGCGAGGCCGTCCGGTGGTGGTGACCGGGTGAACTGGCTCCTTGTGATCGTCGGCGGCGCGGTCGGCGCGCCGCTGCGGTACCTGACCGACCGGGCCGTGCAGGCCCGCCACGACTCGGTCTTCCCCTGGGGCACCTTCACGGTCAACGTGACCGGCTGCCTGCTCCTGGGCCTGCTGACCGGCGCCGCGTCCGAGGCGCAGCTGCTGCTGGGGACGGGGCTGTGCGGGGCGCTGACCACGTACTCGACGTTCTCGTACGAGACGCTCCGGCTGGCCGAGACGGGCGCGAAGCCGTACGCGGTCGTCAACGTGGCGGCGAGCGTGGCGGCGGGTCTGGCGGCGGTGTTCGCGGGGGCGGCGCTGGTGCGGTGAGCGCCACGGAGTGACCGTTCGGCGCGCGCACCGATGTGACGGCTGATAATAATGAGGCAAGGCTTGCCTAACTCCGCCTCCCCGAGGATGTGTATGCCCGCCACCGCCGTACTGCCGCAGCGCCCCGCCCTGGCGCCGGTCGCCGATGCGTACCGCCGGATGGCCGCCGCCTCGCCGTACCTGCGGATGGAGGTGGCCGAGCAGCCCGCCCCGAGCGGCGACTGGGTTCGCGCCCGGCGGCTCGCGGAGGACCCCGACGCCGTGGCGACGCTCGTCGCGGCCGAGGAGCGGCGCATCCACGAGACCTACGGCGTACGGCCGCGGCCCGACGTCGCGCCCACCTGGGTGCTGCACCGGTACGCCTTCACCGCCGCGCTCGCCATGAGCGGCCCCTGGTACCTGGAGCGCCGGGTGCCGCGCCTGACGGCCGACGGCGTGACGTACGGCTGGCGGACGCGGCGGCTCGTGGTGGCGCCTGGGACGGAGACCGTCGCCGCCGCGTCCGAGGCCGTCCTGGAGGCCGAGCTGCGCGCGGCGGTGGCCGCGCACCTGGCCCCGGTCCTGGAGGCGTTCCGGCCGCTCGTACGGCGGGGCGAACGCGGCATGTGGGCCCTGGTCACCGACGCGCTTGCGCAGGGCCTGTGGCACCTGGGGCGCGGGCTCGGCGACCCCTGGGCCGCCGCGCGCGCCGCCGACGCCCTGCTTCCGGGCGGCACGGCCCCGCTCCCGGGCGCGGCCGCCTTCCGCCCGGACCCGGCGCCGGAGGCGTGCGGCGAGCCGACACGCACCCGCGTGAGCTGCTGCCTGCTCTACACGCTGCGGCCGGAGGACACCTGCGCGACCTGCCCCCGGCGGCAGCGCCGGCCCTCCGCCGCGTGGACCTCCGCCGCGTAGAACTCAGACCAGCAGGAACGCCGCGGCCGTCGCCGCGCCCAGACTCGCGCCCGCCACCGTCTGGGCGACCGTGTGGTACCGCAGCGCCACGCGGGACCAGCACACGGCGGCCGTCATGGCGTAGGCCAGGAGCCACCAGGGGGAGTGGACCGCGGAGAGCAGGGCCACGACCGCCGAGGCGACGGCGGAGTCGACGGAGATCTTCCAGACGGTGTTGACCGCCAGCAGGCCCACCGTCATCGCCCACAGCGCCAGCATCGCGACGAGGATGCCGGTCGGCGCGTGGCCGAGGGTCATGACCAGGGAGCCGGTGCCGATGGACCCGAGGATCACGAAGAAGATCGGCGCGCGCTTGGTCCGGTCGACGACGTGCCGGTCGCCCCAGGTGCCGCGCCCCCGCTCCCACTCGATGTACCCGGCGGGGATGAGGCCCGCGCACAGAGCACCGAGGAGGCCCCACAGCAGGCCGCTCCAGTGGCCGGCGGACGCGTAGCCGATGACCGTCATGCCGACCAGCAGGACGTTGCGGGGCTGCAGGACGTCCGTGACGGTACGGGCCACCCGCTTCGGCTCGGCGGGCTCCAGGCTCTCGGCGGACTCGATTCCCGCGCCGGACCCGATGCCCTCGGGGGGCTGGACGCCCTCGCCGGGCTCGATGTCCGCGCCGGGTTCGGTCCGCTCGGTCGTGCCGCTCATGCGCGCTCCTCCGCGAGCTCCGCGAGCCGGGCCGCCCGCTCCCCGTCGACCGTCCGGTACGCCCCCGCGACGCAGACGAGCCACGCCACCTCGTCGTCCTGGTCGGTGGCGTGCTTCGCCTCGATGGCCGCGGCCCTCCCGGCGGGCGCGCCGGCCGCCTTGGCGGCGAGGGCCGCCTTGATCCAGTACGCGTCCGCCAGCGGCCCCGGCTCGCCGCCCGCCGCCGCGCGGGCCGCGTCGACCAGGCCGTCGGGGACGTAGTGCCGCAGCTTCTCGACCGCGTCCGCGATGTCGGCGGCCCAGCGGTCCACGCGCAGGTCGGCCGGGGTCCCGAACCGGGTCAGCTCGCGCGCGAGCGAGGCCGGCGGCTCGAAGGGCTGGTCGGGGAAGGCGACCATCAACTCCCGCCACAGCGGGTGCAGTCTCGCCTGCGCCCGCCACAGCTTCACGCGCCGCCAGCCCTTGCTGAACGCCGGGATGGACGCGCCGACCGCGAAGAAGGCGAACAGCACGACCTGCGCGAACTCCGTCACCTTGTCGAAGGTCTGGGCGAAGGCGTGGCTGGGCTGCTCGACGACGCTGATCCACAGGAACAGCGTCCGGCTGACGGTGTATCCGACGCCGATGAACATGGCGAACGTCATCATGCCGAGCCCGACCCGCAGGTGGCGCAGCGTGGCACCCGCGGTCGCCAGGGCCCACTGGTAGGCGCAGACGGCGGACGCCGCGCCCAGGTAGAGGTAGAAGACGCTCATGTAGAGCGTGGCGCCCCACTGCCCGGCGTGGTCCGAGACGAAGCGGTCGGAGGGGACGGACCGGTCCACGACGGTGAAGAAGAGCACGGTCAGCAGGATCAGCGTGGCGACGGACGCCTTCGCCGCCACGTGCTGCACCATCCGCGCGAACCGCACGTGGCGCGGCACGGCGCCGCCCTCCGGGTAGTGGCCGTAGATGGCGACGATGTAGCTGAGGATGGCGAGGATCGCGATGGTCGCCGTGTAGTGCTTGATGAGGACGGCGAGGTCGACGACGGGGCTGTTGTTGAGCCCGATGCGCACGGCGTGGGTCTTGGTCCACAGGGCCGCGGCGAACCCGGCGTAGCACCCCCACAGGGCGCGGCGGCGCTTGTCCTCCTCGTCGCCCCACAGGGCGGCGGGCATGCGCCACAGCGCGACGGCGGTCATGAGGCCGGCTATGAGGTAACCGGCGATGTCCAGGGCGGTCACGAGGGGTCCTTCACGACGAGTCCTTCACGACGAGTCCTTCACGACGAATCCTTCTTGGTACGGCGGAAGAGGCCGCGCCGCCGGTGGGCGACGGGCCGGGAGAGCGAGTTCGCGAGGCGCCCCACCATGTCGTCGCTCGTCACGTCCCGGGCCATCCGGGGGATGAGCGAGGCGCCGAACTCGGCCACCCGTTCGTCATGGGTGTCGTACTGCGCGCGCGCCTGCACGGTGGCGCCCGAGTGGAGGACGCGCGCGATCAGCGAGGTGTCGAAGACGGGGAGGAGGCGGCGCAGCTGCTCGGCGTCGAGGCTGGTGCCGTGGTCGAACCACTCGTGGCACAGCTCGTGCAGGATGACGTGTTGCGTCTGGTACGCGGTGGGGCGGCGGCGGTAGAGGACGAAGCTGGTGTTCCCGGAGGTGAGGCGCAGCCCGCAGGCGGCGTTGACGCGGGCCAGGCGGTCGGGGAGTTCGCGCAGCACGATGGTGCGGCCCCGGGCCGCCTCCATGTTGGCGACGAGCGCCTCGATGGTGAAGGGGGCGGGGATGGGCAGGTCCGCCAGACCGGCTTCGCACTCTTTGCGCAGTTTGCGCAGGGACATGGATGCTGCCTCTTACGTCCGTCCGACTGTCCACGCGCCGTGGTCACGCGTGCGTGTGACATGCGGTCGGCGAGTTTACCGGCCCTGCCCGTCGCCCCCGTCCTCCTTCTTCTTCGTCTCCTCCAGCAGGGAGAGCGCGAACTCCAGGAGCTCCGCCGGGATGCCGTCCTCGTCGTTGCCGCGCGCCGCCACGCCGCTGATCTCGCCGGTGCGGCGCTTGGCGAGGAACTGCAGTCCGGCGACGACGTCGTCCACGACCTCGGACTCGTCCTTGAAGAAGCGCCAGTCGACGCCGAAGCCGAGGCCGAGCGCCTTGAGGATGTCCTCGGAGGGGTGGGTGACCTTGCCGGCCAGGATGTTGGAGAAGTAACTGTGCGACAGGGAACCGCCGCGCTGTTTGACGAGGTCCGCGAAGAAGCGCCCCGAGACCTTCTGGCCGGGGAAGGTCTTCTCGACCATGTACTCGACCTTCTGCTGCAACGTCCGTAGCTCGGGCGTGCGTTCTTCACCGTTGGTCATCCGGGTCCCCACGTTGCGCGATAGTCGAGTGCGGTCAACGGGCTCGTACTGTAACCGACCCGGAACGGTGGCGCCTTTGCACCAGCGACACAGCGGAGCTTCTCGCTTCCGCGTCGAATCCGGACTTGCGCAAGCACTCTACGTCACTGTTAACTCGAAAAAACACGGGCGGGGGGCCACGAGGGGAGTCCCTTGCCCGTGTGGACAGCCGTGTGCAGGCGGGGCCCGACGGAGTGTGCCCCGTACAAGGATGTAGCCCATCGCGACGGGGGATGCACGATGGGCTACATCCGCATTATGGCACCTCGTCATGCGCGGAGGACAGGCGCCCCGGCGGAGAATTAGCGGCCGTTTACCTTCCGCCTCGGCGCGCGCACCGACGGATGCCTCATTAGCGTGACAAAAGGGACCACGTTCGAGGTGTCGAGTCGGAGAGAGACGGAAGACCATGGCGGTACTACCTGAGGGCACCCCCTGCTGGGCGGACGCGATGTTCACCGACCTGGAGGGCGCGAAGAGCTTCTACGGTGACGTACTGGGCTGGACCTTCGGCGAGGCGACGTCGGAGTACGGCGACTACACGGAGGCGTACGCGGACGGGAAGGCCGTCGCCGCCGTCGTACCGCCCATGCCGGGGCAGGAGGGCCAGGAGAGCAAGTCGGCGTGGTGCCTGTACTTCGCGTCGCCGGACGCCGAGGCCACCGCCCGCAAGATCCGCGACAGCGGCGGCGAGGTGGTCATGGGGCCGATGACCGTCGGCGACTTCGGCACGATGGTGCTGGCCCGCGACCCCGGCGGCGTCGTCTTCGGCGTCTGGCAGGCGGGCATCCACGAGGGCTTCGCCGCGCGGGGCGTGCGCGGCGCGTACTGCTGGGCCGAGGTCTTCACCCGCGACCCCGAGAAGGCCGATCCCTTCTTCGCCTCCGTCTTCCCGTACCGGGTCAAGCGGATGGAGGCGCCTGAGGACATCGACTTCGTCGTCTTCGACGTCGGCGACGACACCGTGCTCGGCCGGATGCGGATGACGAGCGACTTCCCGCCGGAGGTCCCGCCGTACATCAACGTGTACTTCGCCGTCGACGACTGCGACGCGGCGGTCGCGAGGGCGACCGCGCGCGGCGGGGTGCTGCGGTGGGGGCCGATGGACACGCCGTTCGGGCGGTTCGCGTCGCTGACCGACCCGCAGGGCGCGGCATTCTCCGTCATCGACATGGAGCGCACCGAGGGCGAGATGCCGAGGATGACCGAGGTGTCCTGACGCCGGGGCGGGGGCGGGGCTCAGTCCTCGGCGGCGGGCGGGGCTCAGTCCTCGGCGGCGCCGGCTTCCGGCGCGCCGGGCACCGTCGTCACCTGGCGCGGGGGCGTGTCGGCGGAGCTGCTGTCGGGTGAGAACAGCGCCATGCCGGCCAGGACGGCGGCGACGAACGCCACCGCGCCCGCGATGGCGCTCGCGACCCGGGGCCGCCGGCTGACGAACGCCCGCGCCTCACCGAGCCGCTGCGGGGCGGGCGCGGCCCGGCGCCCCCGCCCGCCGCCCGGGGCGGTCCGGGGCAGCGCGTACGTGGCCGGCGCCTGCGCCGGGGCCGGAGCCGGCATGGGGGCGGGCGCGGGCATGGGCGCGGGTCTCTGCGCCCGCCGGGGTGCCGGCGCGTGGGCCGGCCCCGGCCGGGGAGCGGACCCCGGCATGGGAGCCGGCATGGGGGCCGGCATCGGCGCGGGCATCGGTTCCGCGCGGCCCTGCCAGGCACCCGAGCCGAACCAGTCCGCGACCTGCTGCGCCGACGGCCGGTCCTCCGGCTGCTTGGCGAGCATTCCCAGCAGGTACGCCTCGAAGGCGGGCGGTACGTCCGCGCCCAGCCCGCGCGGCGGCACCGGCGGGGTGTCGATGTGCTGGTACAGCGTGGCGGTCGCCGTGTCCGCCTGGAACGGCGGGCGGCCCGTCGCCAGCTGGTACAGCACGCAGCCCAGCGAGTACACGTCGGACGCCGGGCCCGCCGGGCGCCCCAGCGCCCGCTCCGGAGCCAGGTAGAGGCTCGTGCCGACGATCTGCCCCGCCGTCGTGAGCGCGGCCGCGGGATCGTCGACGAACCGGGCGATGCCGAAGTCGCCGAGCTTGACCGTGCCGTCCACGTCGGACATCAGGTTGCCGGGCTTGATGTCCCGGTGGACGATGCCCTGCCGGTGCGCGACGGCCAGGCCCGCCGCCGTCTGCGCGGCGATGGCCGCCACGCGGGGAGCGCGCAGCCGGCCCTCGGCGGCGAGCTCCTGCGCGAGGCTGCGGCCCTCGACGTACTCCATCACCAGGTAGAAGCGGCCCTCCCACGCCCCGAAGTCGAAGACCGCGACCACGTGGGGGTGGCTGAGCCGGGCCGCCGTCTGGCCCTCCAGCCGGAAGCGCGCCGCCGCCTGCGAGTCGGCGTCGTCGCCGAGCATCAGCTTGACGGCCACCGGCCTGCCGAGCACCTCGTCCGTGGCCCGCCAGACCTCGCCCATTGCGCCACGGCCGATGGCTGACTCCAACCGGTACCGATCCGCCACCAGCACGTGCGCACCAACCTCTATCCCGATCAAACCCGATCGACCCTGGGAGCAGGGTACCGACCCGGGAGATGAGGGTCGGTCAGCAAGGTCGCCGCACAGGAGGGTTGCCGCTCGTCCATCGTGGTGCACCCGCCGCACGAACAGCGCAACCGGGAGTCGCCCGGCTTTCGGGACTCCGGCATATGACGAACGCTGCTGCCGTGACGGACGCCGCCCGGCCCAGGTCCATGACGCGCGCCAGACCCCTGCTCTTCGCCGCCGGAGCCCTGCTCCTGGTGGCGCACGCGAGCGGGTGGCCCCTGGCGTCGCGGCCCCCGCGGGCGGCCGCGGACGGGGTGGGCAAGCACGCCCTCGGGCTCTCGGTCACCGTCAACAAGCACCCGACGCCGGAGGCGGAGCGCATCGGCATCCGGGTCGGCCACGTCGTGGTCAAGCGGTACCGGGTGACCAATCGCTCCGGTGCCGACCTGCACCGGGTGACCGTCCACGACCCGGCCGTACCGGCGGGCGCCGTGCGCTGCCCGGGCGGGCAGGGCTTCTGGATGCGCGGGCTGACGTCCGTCACCTGCATCTCGCGGGTGCCGGCCCTGCCGGGGCACCACGCCGTCACCGTGCGCGCCCGCGCGCAGGTGCCGTCGCTGGGGATGCGCGTCGAGGCGTCCGCCAGGGCCGCGTACCGGGGCGTGGGCGGGGCGCTGACGCTCGCCGTGGGCGTCGCGGTACGGGACACGGGGGCGGGGGCGGCCGGCGCGGTCGTGCGGTACACCGTCACCAACCCCGGAAACCGCACCGTGTACGGCGCCCGGCTCACCGACGCGGCGCTCGGCAACCCGCCGGTGAGCTGCGGGGGCCGCCCCGCAGTGCCGCAGGCGCTGCCGCCGGGGGGCGTCGTGGTGTGCGTGGCGCGACTGGAGGGGCTGCGGCCCGGTACGTACCGGAGCGCGCCCGAGGTGCGGGGCAGCGACCGGCTGTTCACGCTGGGCCCGACGTGCGAGCGGCCCGTGCCGCCGCCGACGCTGGTGGCCCGCGCGGTGGCGCCGTTCGCGGTACGGGCCCCCCGGCCCCGCCCGGCCCCGCCCCCGCCGGGACCCCCGGGCCCACCGGCTCCGCCCGCTCCGCCGGGCCCGCCGGGGCCCGCTCCGGGTGTTCCCGGGGTGCCGGGGGTGCCGCTGCCACCTGGTGTGGTGCCGGTGCCGGGGGCGGTGGTGCCGCCGTTGCCGCCGGTGCCGGGGGCGGTGGTGCCGCCGTTGCCGCCGGTGCTGCTGCCGCCGGGGATCGCGGCGCCGGTGGCGGGTGTGGCGGGTGTGCTGGGTGTGCCCGGTGTGCCGGGTGCTGCGGGTGCTGCGGGTGCTGCAGCCGTTCCGGCTGTTCCGGCTGTTCCGGGGGGCGTAGGTGTCGGGGCCGGGGCGGCCCCAGGCGTGGTGGCGGCCGCCGGTACGGGGGTCGCCACCCTCGCCGGTGCGACGGGCGCCGCTGCCGGTGCCGCCGCGGCCGCGGGCGCGGGCGCGGGCTTGGGAGCGGCCGCCCTCGCGGAGGCGGCCGCGGCTGCGGGAGCCGCGCCTGCCGGTGCCGCTGTGCCGGGAGCTGCGGGGGCGGGCGCCGCGGTGCCGGGAGCCCCCGCAGCACCTGGGGCGGCGGCGGTGCCCCCCGGGACGGTGGCGGTTCCGCCAGGAGCGGCGGCAGCTGTACCGCCGGGAGCGGCGGCGGCAGTTCCACCAGGTGCGGCAGCGGCGGTCCCACCGGGAACAGCCGTACCGCCCGGAGCCGCCGTA
>NZ_JBEZAQ010000013.1:0-52192 GCF_040646655.1 Streptomyces sp. NPDC045431 | reverse complement strand
TACCCGCCCGGAGCGGCCGTACCGCCCGGAGCGGCCGTACCGCCCGGAGCGGCCGTACCGCCCGGAGCGGCCGTACCGCCCGGAGCGGCCGTACCGCCCGGAGCGGCCGTACCGCCAGGAACAGCGGTCCCGCCAGGCGTCACCCAGCAACAACAGCAACAACAGCAACAACAGCAACAACAGCAACAACAACTGGACCAGCAGCAGCAACAACAGCAGCAGAACCAACAGCGACAAGACCAGCAACAGCCCCCCGGGCAGCGGACGCAGCCGGACATCGATCGGGGGCTCATCGCTCGCGCCGGGGCGTTGCTGGCCGAGGACGAGGAGACGAGCCTCGCCGTGTTCCTGTTCCTGCTCTTCCTGCCCGTGGCGATCGTCGCCGTGATGGCGGGCCGGCGCCTGTGAGAGCGAGCGAGCAAGCCGAGGAAGCCGAGGAAGCCCTATGAACCATGTGGTGAGCACGCTGGCGATCGGCCTCTTCGGCGCACTCCTCGCCGCCGGCGGGGTCGTCCTCTGGCGCCACTACCGGCCGGTCGAGGACTGCGAGGCGGACGGCGGGGACGTCGTCGAGTACCTCTCGATGATGATCGCGCTCCTCTACGCGCTGCTGCTCGGCCTCGCCCTCGTCTCCGTATGGGAGCTGCGGGGCGACGCCGGTTCGAACACGTCCACCGAGGCGGGCGCGCTGCACCAGATGACGATGCTCGCGGACGGCATGCCCCCGGCGCAGCAGAAGCGGATCGAGATCATGGCCGAGCGGTACGCCGTCCACGTGGTCCAGCAGGAGTGGCCGCTGCTGGAGGCGCAGCAGCCGCTGGGCGAACAGGGCTGGGTGCTGCTGCAGCAGCTGCGCGCGGTGTCGGAGGCGCCGCCCGACGCGACCCCGGCGCAGGAGGTGACGGCCCTGGAGATGCTCGGGCAGCTCAGCGTGCTGGACGAGGCCCGGCGGGGCCGGGAGTCGGCCGCGGGCGACTCCCTGTCGCCGCTGCTGTGGGCGGGGCTGGCGGTCGGGGCGGTCCTCTCCTTCTGCATCGTGTTCTTCTACGGCGTGGGCCGTACCTGGAGCCATCTGGTGATGCTGATGGGCATGGTGGGGCTGACGGTCTTCCTCGCCGTGCTCATCCACCACCTCGCGACGCCGTTCGGGGAGGTGATGGGGGTGGCGCCGGACCCGTTCACGGAGTACTTCCCCCGGGCGGCCACGGCGGGTGCCTGACCGCCGCGCGGCACCCGGCACACTGACCCGCATGCGCGAGAAGCCCTTCCTCTACGTCGTCGTCTGCGCCGCCGGTATCGCCGGGGACGTCCGCAGGCTGATAGCGGCGGCCCAGCAGAGCGGCTGGGACGTCGGCGTCATCGCCACCCCGCACGCCGTGCCCTTCCTCGACGTACCGTCCGTGGAGGCGCAGACGGGCTACCCGATCCGGTCCGCCTGGCGCCGCCCCGGGGACCCGCGGCCGCTGCCGCCCGCCGATGCCATGGCCGTCGCCCCGGCCACGTTCAACACGATCAACAAGTGGGCGGCGGGCATCGCCGACACGCTCGCGCTCGGGACCCTCTGCGAGGCCTACGGCGCGGGCGTGCCCACCGCCGTCGTGCCGTGCGTGAGTGCCGAGCTGACCGCCCACCCGGCGTACCGGCAGAGCCTGGAACGGTTGCGCGGGATGGGCGTACGGATCGGGGAGGGCAGCGCCGCCGCCGGGGGCTTCCGGTGGGAGGAGGCCCTGGAGCTCCTCGCGCGACCGGCCTGACCCCGGTCCCCGCGCGCCCGCCGGGCGGCGGCGCACCGGCTGCGGGCCCCGCCGTTGTGGAGGGACGATGGGAGGCATGGGCGGTGCGGATGGGCTGCGGGCCGAGCGGGAAGCGGTCGACGGCGCGGAGGTGGGGCCTTCGCCGGTCGGCGGCCTGCTCGACGTGCTCGGCGTGGCGGCGATCGTCGTCGACGCGGACGGGCGCGTCGTCCTGTGGTCCCCGCAGGCGGAGGAGCTGGTCGGCTACAGCGCGCACGAGGCGCTGGGCAAGTACGCCGCGCGGCTGCTGGTCGCGGAGGAGCACTTCGGACTCGCGCTGCGGCTGTTCGAGCAGGTGATGACCACCGGCCAGAGCTGGGCGGGTGTCTTCCCCGTACGGCGCAAGGACGGCACCACGCGGCGGCTGGAGTTCCGCAACATGCGGCTCCTGGACGACCTCGGGGACTTCTACGCCCTCGGGCTCGCCACCGACCGGGAGAAGCTGCGCCAGGTGGAGCGGGACCTGGCGCTGTCGGTGCGGCTGGTGGACCAGTCGCCGATCGGGCTCGCGGTCCTCGGCCCCGACCTGCGGTATGTGGCGGTCAACGCCGCGCTGGAGCGGATCGACGGCCTGGGCGCCGAGGCGCACCTGGGCCGCACGGTCGGCGAGGTGCTGCCGTACCTCGACGCCGACCGGACCGAGGCGGCGATGCGGCGCGTCCTGGAGACCGGCGTACCGCTGCTGGACCGGCAGGTGGTGGGGCGGGCGCCGGCCGACCCGGACCACGACCACGCCTGGTCGGTGTCGATGTACCGGCTGGAGGACGTGGCGGGGCGGGCCATCGGGCTGGCGATCTCGGTCGTCGACGTGACGGACCGGTACCGGGCCACCGCCGAGGCGGAGCGGGCGCGGGACCGGCTGGCCGTGGTCGCGGACGCGTCCGTACGGATCGGCACCACGCTCGACCTGGAGCAGACCGCGCGCGAGCTGGCGGACGTCGCCGTGCCGGAGCTCGCGGACATCGCCGCCGTCGACGTCCTGGACAGGGTGCTGGAAGGCCGCCCGAGCCGGATGACGGCCCTGTCCGACGAGGAGGGCCCGGCGGTCTTCCGGGCGCTCGCGGTCTCGGCGGCGTACCGGACGCCCGCCGTGGAGGCGGCCGACCCGCCGGGCGAGCTGGCCCGCTACGGCGCCGACCGGCTCGTCACCCGCTGCGTACGCACCGCCCGCCCGGTCCGGGAGGCGCACCTCGACGAGCGGACGCTGTCCTGCGTGGCCCGCGACCGGCGGGCGGCGGACCTGCTGGCCGAGGCGGGCGTCCACTCGTACCTGGCGGTGCCGCTGATCGCGCGTGGCGAGGTGCTGGGCGCGCTCGACCTGAAACGGGCCCGCAACCCGGTGCCGTTCAGCGAGGACGACACGCTGCTCGCGTGCGAGCTGGCCGCCCGCGCGGCGGTGTGCATCGACAACGCCCGCCTGTACCGGCAGCAGCGGGAGACCGCGCTGACGCTCCAGCGCAGCATGCTGCCGGAGACGCCCCGCGACCTCGTCGGCCTGGAGGTCGCCTCCCGCTACCAGCCGGCCGGGGCGCGCAGCGAGGTCGGCGGCGACTGGTTCGACATCATCCCGCTCTCCGACGAGCGGACGGCCCTGGTGGTGGGCGACGTGATGGGCAGCGGCATCAACGCCGCGACCAGCATGGGCCGGCTGCGCACGGCGACGCAGACGCTGGCGCGCCTGGACCTGGAGCCGGCCGAGGTGCTGCGGCACCTGGACGAGATCACCGCCGGCATGGAGCCGTCCCTCGCGACCTGCGTGTACGCGGTGTACGACCCGCACCGGGCGGAGTGCCGCCTGTGCACGGCGGGCCACCTCCCGCCGGTGGTGGTGCGCGGCGGCCACACGCCGGTGCTGGTGGACCTGCCCACCGCGCCCCCGCTGGGTGTCGGCGGAATCCCGTTCCGCGAGGTCACGGTGGACCTGGAGCCCGGCGACCGGCTGGTCCTCTACACCGACGGCCTGATCGAGACGCGGGAGCACGACATCGACGTACGCCTGGACGCCCTGCTGGCGCTGCTGCGCACCCTGGGGGACCGGTCGCTGGAGGAGTCCTGCGACCGCCTGCTGACGGAGCTGCGCCACCCGGGGGACCACGACGACGTGGCGCTGCTGATGGCGTGCCCCTCCGGACGACTGCCCCGGAGGCGCGGCGAGGACTAGCCTGGAAGCAGGAACCCAGCCACCAGGAGCAGTCATGACCTGGAGCATTTCGGGCAACTACCTGGCTGGTTGCTCGTGCGCGATGCTGTGCGGTTGTCCCGTCGACGCTCCGCCGCGCGATCCGGAAGGGCGTGAGCGCTGCGTCGGCTGCGCCGTCTTCCACGTGGCCGACGGCCGTCTGGACGACGTGGACCTGTCCGGGGTGGACTTCGCCTTCTACAACGAGTTCCCCTCCCACCTGACCGCCGGCGACTGGAAGGTCGGCGTGGTGGTCGACTCGGGCGCGAGCGACGCGCAGGCCGACGCGCTCGACCGCATCCTGTCCGGCCGGGAAGGGGGCGCCTTCGGCGAGCTCGCGCAGTTCTACGGCGAGTACCTCGGCGTGGAACGGGCGGCCGTCTCCCTGTCGGACGGGGACACGCCCCGGCTGGAGGTCGAGGGCCGGACCCGCATCGCATTCGAACCCCTGCGGGGGCCCGACGGGACGCCCACGACGATGAAGAACGCGATGTTCGGATTCGCCCCCGAGTTCACCCTGGGCCGCACCACCGGCGAATCGGACGCCTTCGGGCTGTCCTTCCAGGCGTCGTACGGCGAGACGTCCGACTACGCCTTCGCCGGCGAGCAGCCCGAGGGCGCGCCCACCGGCCGCGCCTAGCCGTAGCCGGACCCACTGGAGAAACACGGGAGGAGGCCGTCGGGCCTCCCCCCGCGTTCACGCCCGTCCGGCTACGGCTTCCACCACGCCCCGGAGGCGTCGCGCAGCGTGTTGGTGCCGCAGTGCACCTCGCCCATGCCGAGGTGGTAGGTGTCCCAGTCGTTGATGTACGACACCTTCAGCCCGGCGCGGGTGTACGCGTCGGTGACGGCGGCCGTGAAGACGTCCTTGCCGCCGATGACCGGGCCCCACTGCTTCGGGGCCAGGTACCGGTCACGCCCGAGCAGGACGCCGTTGACGGCGCCCGGGACGTACGCGCTGGTCATGACGGTCTCGGGGCCGGCGGGGCCCGCGGCGCGCTCCCCTTCGCGGGGGATGCGCTTCTGCTGGCCGTACTCGTCGACCGCGTCGGGCACCTCGCCCGCGCCCAGGCGCTTCAGCCGCGGCACGCGCTCCCCGCGCTCGCCCTCCTCCGTCGCCTCCGCCTCCGTGCCGCGCGTGTAGAGCGCGGGGACGCGGACGACCTCCGCGTCGGTGACGCCGGTCTCGCGCTTGAGCGTCTCCAGGTTCGCCGCGATGCGCTGCGCGGCCATCGTGTTGTCGGCCACCAGGTACTTGGAGGCCAGCGCCTGCGCGATGGTCTCCTTCGGCGCGGGCAGGTCCGGGGTCCCCGGCACCGAGAACATCCGGGTCTTGCCGTGCCCGGCGTCCAGCGCGTCGCGCAGCAGCTTCAGCCCCGCCTCGGGGTCCGCGACGGCGATGGTCCAGCCGCGCGCGGTGCCCGGCGCCGGGAGGAACTGCACGAACTCGTCGACGTGCCCCACGTGCAGCCACGACGTGTCCAGCAGCAGCGGGTCCTGGAAGCCCTGCGACGCCAGCAGCGTGCGCATCGCGACGGCCGGCTTGGAGCCGGTGTCCTTGCGCTCGCCCATGATGATGCGCCCGGCCGGGAAGGAGCGCCCGCCGTGCGCGTACGGCGGGATGGTCTCCAGGTTGCCCATGGAGTTGAGGGTCCACTCCTCCTCGTCGCGGACCCCCGAGACCTGGACGACGCCGACGCCCCTGCCCCGCAGCTTCTCGAACAGCTCCCGCCCGGACTCGCGGTCCGGCTGGGCCGAGCGCAGCATCACGCGGATCACCTGGCGCCCCCCGCCGGGCGCGGTCATGCTGACGTATCCGGGCTCGACGAAGTCCTGGGCCCAGATGTCCTGGTACTTGTCGAAGGTGACGACCGGCGCGGCGATCCCCGCCGCCTTCGCCTCCTTCGCCAGCCCCGCCACGAAGGTCTGCTGGCTGCGCGCGAACGGGTCGTCGCCGGGGACCTTGGTGACCAGCATCTGCTGGGCGTTCTGGAGGTGGTGGTGGGTGAGCAGCGGCGCCACCCGCAGCGTGATGTCGTCCGAGGTGCTCTTCCCGCCGGCGGTGACGGTGAGGCGCAGGACGGCACGGCCGCCCCAGCGGGTGGTGTCGCGGATCACGTCGGTGGCCTCGACGCCGAACTCCACGCCGGCGCGCAGCTCGGGGGCGGTCAGCCGGGTCGTGGGCGTCACGCGCACCCAGGTGCCGGCGCGGTTGACGAACACGCGGGTGTTCTTGGCGCCGTTGACGACGCCGAGGGTGCCGGTCGCGCCGTTCGGCACGTCCTTCATCGGCACGGACCGTACGCGCGCCAGGTCGGCGGCGTCGGCGGAACCGTTCACGACGGTGTCGGCGGCGTCGTTGCAGGCGGCGAGCCGGGCGTCGGACAGCGGTTTGCCGCCGGCCCCTCTGGTCGGGCAGCGCTTGGTGTCGTCGTCGATGTTCGGCAGGACGACCGCGCCCCGGGCGGCGCTCCAGGTGTCCTCCCCGGCGCTGTCGCTCGCCCCGGCGACGTCCACCCGGCCGTCCCGGTTCACGTCCGCCCGCAGGTCGGCCTGGGGCGGAGCCGGCGCCGCGAACACGGGCGCGGCGAGGGCGACGGGCGCCAGTACGGCGCCGATGACGGATATGGCGAGGCTCGCGCGTCTCGCGTGGCTCGTACGCACCATGCGTCCTTCCATGGGGGATGGCTTGTCGAGTCGGAAGAGGGCGCGCGGGCGCGGCACGTTGCCTGGGATCTCCGGGTCTGGCCGGTTCCCGACCGGAGGATGACCAGGGAGCGGCCGAGGATCCGCCTCGGGCATGACGACGGATCCCGGCGCACTGGTCTAGCCGCGTTTCCCGAGGTGCGTTGGTCCCAGGCGCGCCGGTCCGGGCGCGCCGGCCTAGGCGCGCTGGTCTAGGACTTGGCGGGCAGCACCACCTTCATGCCGAAGCCGTACGACTTCAGGGCGCCCGCGAGCGGGATGAACAGCATGCTGTAGTGCTCCTGGCCCCGGGCGGTCTCAATGCCGCCCAGGTCGAGCAGCGCCTCCGAGGGCCAGCCCAGGTCGTGCAGCAGTCCGCTCACCGTGTGCTTGGCGTCGGCGTCGTCACCGGAGAGCAAGACGGTGCTCGGGCCCTCCAGGGAGTCGGGCGCGACCATGACCGTCGCGTCGACCGTGCACAGCGTCTTGACGACCCTGGCCTCCGGGAAGGTCCGCTGGATCTCCTCCCCGAGGCTCTCCACGGGGTGGGAGAGGGTGTTGTCCTCCCGGAACCCGACCGCCACGTCCAGCACCACCTTCCCCGCGAGGGCCGGGGCCCCGACCGTCTCCAGCAGCGCTACGGACGCCGTGCCCGGTGTCGCGTTGACCACCACGTCGGCGGCCGCGACCGCCCCGGCGGGGTCCAGGACCCCGACCTCTCCGTTGACCGCGGTCGCGAGGTCCCGGCGCAGCTCCGCGTCGTCCGCCCGTCGCGAACCGAAGACGACGTCGTGGCCCGCCGCCGCCCACGCGGCCGCAAGTTCCTTGCCTACATTGCCCGTTCCGAGGATTCCTATTCGCATGGCCCGACGTTATGGCGGCCCGGTGCGCCGTGGCCTCGGCCTGAGGACCGGTCCCGTCGGGCCATCGGCCCTACGCCGAAGGGTCCGCCGGCAGCGCCGGGGGCGTACGACTGACCGTGCGCCCCAGCGCGGCGGCCGCCCGCGCGAACTTGGCCGCGTCGATGACGGCCGCGCCTCCGGGGTCGTTGTTGAAGTACACGTACACGTCCTCCGCGTCCGTCCAGGCGTCCGCGATGCGCCGCGCCCACGAGGCGAGCGCCTGGCGCCCGTAGCGCGGCGGCGGATCGGCGAGGCCGGCGTGGAAGCGTACGTACCCCCAGGGCGCCGTCCGCCACAGCGGCGTCACGGGCCTGGAGTAGCGGTCCGCCCAGCAGAGCGCGGCGCCGTACCGCTCCAGCACCTCCCGCAGCGCGCGCTCGTCCCGCCACCACGACTCGTGGCGCAGCTCGACGGCCACCCGTACGCCGCCGGGGAAGCGGCGCAGGCACGCGTCGAGCAGCTCCACGTCCGCCTGGAGGTTCGGCGGCAGCTGCACCAGCACGGGCCCCATCCGCTCCCCGAGCCCCGCCGCCCGCCCGAGGAGCCGCGCCACCGGCTCCTCGGGCTCCCGCAGCCGCTTGATGTGGGTGAGGTACCGGCTGGCCTTGACCGCCATGACGAACCCCTCCGGCGTCCGCTCCCGCCAGGAGGCGAAGACCTCGGTGCTGGGCAGCCGGTAGAAGGCGTTGTTGTTCTCGACGGTGGCGAAGTGGCGCGCGTACTCCTCCAGCCACAGCCGCTGCGGCAGCTTGGCGGGGTAGAGCACGCCGCGCCAGTCCTTGTACTGCCACCCCGAGGTTCCGACGAGCAGGGCCATGCCCCCATCCCTGCCCGCCCGGGCCCGGTCCCTATCGGGTCCCTATCGCCCGCACTCCACCCAGAGCAGCTTCCCGGGCCTCCCGTGCAGCCCGCCCTGCAGCTCGTAGGCCCCCCAGTTGTCGGCACAGCTCTGCACGAGGTGCAGCCCGCGCCCGCGCTCGTCGTCCTCGCCGGGGCTGGATACGACCCCTCTGAAGGGCGCCGGGATGTGCGGATTGGCGTCCCACACGCTGAGCCGGAGCCGTACGGGTTCTTCGAGCGCGCGGAGGCGGAGGGTGTAGGGCTCGGCGGAGTACCGGTGCGCGTTGGTGACGAGCTCACTGGCGAGCAGCTCGGCGGTGTCGAGGAGCCCGGCCATGCCGTGGGCGGCGAGGACGGTACGGAGGGTGTGGCGTGCCACGCGCGGGGCGCGGGGATCGTGCGGGAGGTGGAGGGTGTAGGCCCAGGACGGCGATACGGTGGCCATGGAAGTCTCCGATCACGGAGGTGAGTTGGTTGGTGCCTGGTGGCTCTGTCGCCCCGTCGGGCGGTGCGCTTCCAGGTGGTAGGCCCACGGCAGACACTAGGACCTCTGCAAGGATTCTTTAAGCTGAATCCAAAGAATCCGTGCGTAGTTCAGTCGTGTGAGTGACCTTCCAACGAGCCCGTTGAACCGAGGAGTTGCGAGATGGCGAGCAGGCCCGCTCCCTCAGCCCGCCGCATGCGCCTGGGTGCCGAGTTGCGAAAGCTGCGGGAACGCGCCGGCATGACCTCCACCGAGGCGGCGCGCCTGGTCGGTACCAGCCCGGGGCAGCTGAGCAACATCGAGACCGCTCGCTTCGGCGCCAGCCCCGATCGGGTGCGAGCCATAGCGCGCATCTACGACTGCGCGGACCAGGCGTTCATCGACGCGCTCGCCGACATGGCCGCCGACCGGAAACGCGGCTGGTGGGAGGAGTACAGGGAAACGCTGCCCGTGGGCATGCTCGATCTCGCGGAGCTGGAACACCACGCGCGCGCCCTGCGCACCGCGTACACCGCCCACATCCCCGGCCTGCTCCAAATCGCCGACCACGCACGCGAGATCTTCCGCCAAGTGGTTCCCGAACTGTCCCCGCCGGAAGTCGAGCACCGGGTCTCACACCGCATCAAGCGCCAGGACGTCATCTACCGTGCCGACCCCGTCCCCTACGCGGCGGTCATCCACGAAGCTGCCCTCCGCATGCAGTTCGGCGGCCCTGCGACGGCTCGCCGCCAGCTGGAGCACCTGCTCGTCATGAGCGAGCGCCGACACATCACGCTCCGGGTGATCCCCTTCGTCGCCGGCGCCTTCCCCGGCTCGGGCCAGTCCCTCGCCTACGCCACCGGCCCCGTGCCACAACTCGACACCGTGCACCTCGACCAGTCGCACGGCCCCGTCCTGCTCGACGCGGAAGCCCAGCTCCAGAAGTACCGCACCCTCCTCGACCGCATGGAGGCCGTCGCGCTCGATGAGCGAGCCTCCCGCGATGCCATCCACGAGATCGCCAAGCACCTGTGAAAGGACCGGCATGAACGCCGTGAGCACCTGGCAGAAGTCGTCGTACTGCGGTGAGGGCGACGCCTGCATACACGTCGCCTCGACGGCGCAAGGCGCCATCGCCCTCAGGGAAAGCGCGGACCCGAGCGGGTCCATACTCACGACCACGGGCGGCGACTTCCGCATGCTCCTCCAGGCCCTGAGGGCAGGGAGCGACTCCGTACCGGGGTTCGAGTTGTCGTACGGCCCCGGGGACGAGGTCCGCCTGCGCGCGGCGGGCGGTGGCGCGGTCGTGACGACGAGCCGGGCGCGGTGGGACGCCTTCGTGAAGGGCGCGGTAGCGGGGGAGTTCGACCACCTCGTGGAGGAACGGAGCGCGAGCGTGCGCGTGAGGTGAGGGCGCGGCCGCCCTCCTTTCCCGAGAGTCGCGGCCTCCGGCGCCCTGTCAAGGGCGCTACGCGTCAGCTGCGCCGATGGGCTTCGCCCATCCTTGACAGGCTGCCTCCACCCGCGAGCCTTCTCTCGGGAGGGCGGCCCGGGGTGAGGGCCTCCGGGACCGGTGCGCGTGTGGCGCGGGCGCGCTGCCGGGCGGCGGGTCGGTGGGTGGAAGTGTGCGGCAGTGGAATGGGGCAGCGGCGGTCGGCTCAGCGGCTGCGGACGGCCTGTTGGCCGGGGCCCACCAGTCCTGCGCCTTGTCCAGCGTCACGTACGCGGCCTCGCGGAACTGGCGCGAAGCTCGGCCCGGGACCGGCAAGCACGAATCGGACCGTACGCCGGGGAAGTCGCCGCATTGCTACGACCTGCACCAACATGCAGGAAGGACACTTCCGCGGCTACCTTCATGGCTACCTTAGGGGACGTGCCCGTCCGGATTCCCCGGACGGGCACGTCGTCGTTCCGGAGGTCAGACGGTCCGCTCGATGCGTTCCAAGATGTCCGCGTCCGTCTCCCGCTGCCAGGCCGGCAGCTCGGCCCAGTCGTCGACGTATCCAGGCTTCGATTCTCGAAGTGCCTGAACATCTGGGCGGTCCAGCAGATCGCGACGAAGCGCCCCTTCTGCGCCGGTGGCTCCGCCGGCGGGGGATACGCCACCGCATCGCCCGCAAGGGCGTCGAGTCCTCGCAGCGGCTGGGCCGACATCGGTGGGTGGTCCCTCATCGGCTACCGCCGACTGATCCGGTGAGCCAGTCGGTCAGGAGCGACCGGCGGCCAGCACTGGTGGTGTCAGTGGCAGCTCGTAGGGTGCGCTGGGATTCGACGAGGAGGTTCGATGGGCTTTTCCGGTCATCTGGTCTTTGCGCGTAGCGAGCGCCCGCTGCTGGAAGCACCCCTGTTCGGCAGTACCGGTCCAGGGCTGAGGGACGACGTGCACGAGTGGCAGCCGCGACCGGACGGCTGGCAGACCCTGCAGTTGGAGCAGGGCGTCTGGGAGGACGATTACCTGTTCGCCTTGGTGGAATGGACTGGCGCGCCGGCCTGCGTCGCTGATGTCTCCGACAGCAGTGTCGCCCTCGTGACCGGCCTGGACATCAATGGGCGCCGCTGGCAGGCATGGCTCAATCTGGACAACGCCGCGGCCCTCCTCGTCGAGGAACCGGAGGACGTGGACGACGTGAGCCTGTGGATAGCCACCCCGGAGTTCGAAGAGGTCATCGGACACAAGCGTGCAGAGCTCGATGCGGAGGTGCCGGCCGACGCCGAAGGCGCCCTCATATGGGCGTCAGCAGCTGGTGTCCAAGCCGCGGCGGCGCAGCAGCCTCGAATCGAGGAACTGCTGCGCGCACAGGAGACCTTCGTGGAGGAGCTGTTCGACGCGCTGCTGGACGAGCTGGGCTTCCGTGAAGCTGTCCACTCCACACCGCAGCCATAAGAAACGACGTCTTAGTGAGCGTTTGGTTAGGTTTGCGGGTGTTCTGGGATAGTTCTAGAGCGTCAAGAATGGGCGTCAGTCTGGCGACTTGCCGAGAAAGCGGCTTATGCGGCAATGGCAAGACTGACAATGCGCCGGGTTTCTCACAAGAGCTCCCGTCTCATTTATGAACAAGACCAAAGCCGTGGAACAGGCCGCCCGCCTCGGCGTCGACCTCGAAATCGTCCAGCGCAACCCCACAACCCGCGGCTTCCACGTCCAGTCCCGCCGCTGGGTCATCGAACGCACCCTCGGCTGGCTCATGCACCACCGCCGCCTGGCCCGCGACTACGAAACCCACCCCCACCGATCAGCCGCCGTGATCCAGCTCGCCACCATCAACCTCATGACCCGCCGCCTCACCCACGAAGCCACACCCAACTGGCGCGACAACTGAACCAAATGAAACAGACAGCCGAGAACCAAACGCTCACTAAGTCAGTGATGGCATGACCAAGAGTTCAACGCACGTCAGTCGGATTGTTGGGTGAGGTTTTCTTGGCCGCGCAATGGGCACTGCAACTGGCGCCGACCGCGAGGGCCGCCAGGATCAGAACGGGCCACAGTCCTCCACCTTCCCTCACTGAAGCGGCCTCCGTAAGTCCCAATGGTTCGAGGATGTCAGTGACCGTTTCCAAGTCCTTGGCGGTGACCTGACGTTGACCCATGATGCTCATCGCGCGCCGGATCCCTTCGGGGTCACGCTGTACAGCGCTAGCCAGGATTTTGGCGTCGCGGGCGACGGTAGAGAAGTCCATTGCCTTGGGGTCGACGCCCTGAAAGTCGCATAGCATCACGCTAGGGTCGAAAGTTGTCCTCTGCTTGAGGGGGTGATCGTTTGGTGCATGCGAATTCATAAACGGCATCTTCAGGAATCCCTGCACGCGAGGGTCGAGCTGCGGAAACGCCGTCGGAACGGCAACAAAGGTGCCGCTAGCAGCGTAGGTGAGTCGTGATTTGCTCATTTGATCTCCAGGTTGGTGTGAGGACTGCGTACACACCACATGCCACCTAAGTCCGGAGGCTGAAGTGTCCGCGTCCGGAAATTCACCCGTATGCGTCAGACTGGTATACGAGTCTCACAGGGCCTGTTCCGGGTGGCCATACAATGATGCGGAAGCGTCGCCCGGCCAGCCGAACCATCGCCGCCGGACTGGCGTCCGCGGGGCTCTTCCAAGACAGCAGATGCGGCCAGAGCGGCATGCATCTCACGGATGTTCTCTTGATCTGTGGATAGGGCATCGTGCGCTCGATCATCCAGCGATGCCGGCCCAGCCTCGTGGAGGATTCGACGCCTCTGCGGGCGATGCGGTGGCGGATGCCGCGCGAGCGGAGCCAACGGCGCAGGTGGTCGTAGTCGTAGCCCTTGTCCGCGTGGAGCTTGGCGGGCCGTCGCCGGCGCGGGCCGCGTCGGGACCGGATCGGAGGGATGCCGCGCACCAGCGGCTCAAGCGCCTGGCTGTCGTGGAAGTTCGCGCCGGAGATCCCGACGGCCTTCCGAGACCTACAGCGTTCTAGATCATCATGTACGAGCCGCCAACCGGCCTCGACTGGCATTCCGTGAGAGCTCTACGGCCCAGCCGGGCGCCACGGTGCGTCCACCCGGGTGGGACGCGCGTCGGCGGACAACTCGAGGGCGTACACGGGTTGGTCGGTGCCGGGGACGGGGCCGACGTAGGTGTGGCCCGTCATGTGGCACCAAGCGGGGAGGTCCAGCGGGGCGGCCGGGTCGGTGGCGATGACGTGGACGACCGTGCCCGGCTCGGCGCCCTGGATGTGCTTGCGCAGGCGCAGCAGGAGGGTGACGCAGAGCAGTCCGGTGCCGTCGACCGTGAGTACGGGGGGCGTGGTCATCGGGGCAGGCTCTGCGTGACGCGCCACAGGCGGCGGGGCAGGGCGCCCTCCTCGAAGGCGTGGACCTCGTCCAGGGTCCAGCCGTCGGCGAGGGAGTCGACCAGGCCGCGCGGGAAGAAGTGGACGGCGAAGCCGCCGTGCTCGTACACGTCGTCGCCGTGGGCGGTACCGGCGCCGTAGTGCGCGTCGCCGGTGTGCCGCACGGTGTAGACGAAGACCCCGCCGGGACGCAGGACGCGGCGGACCTCGCGGACCACGGCGTGGATCTCGCGTGTGGACAGGGCCATGCACAGCAGCATGTGCGCGAAGACCGCGTCCACGGAGGCGTCCGGCAGGGGCAGCGGGTCGCGGACGTCGTGCGCGGCGGTGGTGACCAGACCGTCCACACCCTGGGCGCGGGCGGCCTCGCGCAGCTGGTCGAGGCCGGTGGCGGAGAAGTCGGTGGCCTGGACGGTGAAGCCCTCGCGCGCGAAATACAGGGCATCGCGCCCGTGCCCGGCGCCGAGCTCCAGCACGTCCCTCGCCCCGGCCGCGCGGAACACGCCGGCCGCGTGGACGGCCGCTGTCGACGGCTGCTCCCCGTACATGCCGGGGTGCGCGGCGTACGTGCTCTGCCAGTGCCGCCGCTGCGCCTCCGCGAGTTCCCGCTCGCCGTCCACCATGATGCTCCACTCGCCTTCCCTCGCTGCTGCCGGACCGGCTGGTCAGCTTAGAGGCGTCGCAAGCGCGTCCGGTGGCGGTGATGCGCCCGGGGCCCGGTCACTGGCCCACCCTCCCGTCGACGCACTCGCGCAGCAGGTCCGCGTGCCCGCAGTGGCGGGCGTACTCCTCGATCCGGTGGACCATCAGCTCGCGGATGCTGATGCCGTCCCTCCCCACGCGTTCGCCCAGGTCCGGGTACCCGGCCAGGGCGGCGTCCGTCGCGGCCTGTTCGCGCTCCAGGTCGGCGTACGCGGCGTCGACCACGGCCTGGTCGGCGACGGCTCCGTCGAAGTCCGCGTCGCGAGCGCCGTACAGCTTCGGGAGCGGGTCGGCTTCGCTGATCCAGTCGCGCCAGTCGCGTTCCACCTCGGCGAGGTGCCGGACCAGGCCGAGCAGGGACATCGTCGACGGCGGGACCGACCGGCGGGCCAGCTGCTCGGGGGTGAGGCCCTCGCACTTCATCCGCAGGGTGAGGCGGTAGTTGGTGAGGAAGTCCAGCAGGGTCGCCAGCTCGCCCTCCGGGGTGACCTCGTGCTCGCGGGGGTCGTCCCCGGGGTCGGCCCACATGTCGGGGTAGACGGTCGCCTGGGTCCAGCGTGCGGGTCGGTCGCTCATACGTCGCATGGTCGTCCGCGAGGGCGCCCCCGCGCCACCGGGTTTACTGGATGCTCCAGCGGTGCGGATGCTCCGGATCGACGGGGCAGGCGAAGACGTTGAGCTCACCGTGGCGGCCCACGATGACCTCGGTGGGAGCGGCACGCGGGCGGGTGGGCCGGTCCCGCTCCTCCAGCAGCTTTCGCTCCTCGTCCGTGGGGCCGGGGTCCTGCTCGCGGGCCCACGCGGCGGACAGGACCTCGCGGTAGTGGTGGACGTCCGCCGGCCGGCGCCCCTGGGCGCGGCCGTGGGCCTCGCCGCACACCGGCCACGGCTCGTCCGCCGGCCACAGCATGGGGCCGCCCACGGAGCTGGCCGACACCTCCGGCACGCCCCGGCGCGGATGGAGTCGCGTCGTGGTTCCCCGGAAGGCGGCCAGCTCTGGGAAGAGCGCCTCGACGTCGAGCGGGCGCGGTGGCGTAGTCCTCGTCATGAACACGAACCTAAAACGGTGCCTGGTGATGCCCTCGTCAATGCTCCGTACGGGCGCCGCATTGGACACCGCGGAAGGGTCTACGCGCGTCGTCGTCGGCGTCGGCATATCGGAAAACACCAGCCGCAACAGCCGCAGTTGGAGCAATGGCCACAACCGCCGAGTAGGGGGCGCAATACGTCCGGAGCCGGGGGAGAATTCCGGCCGCACCGTCCAAAAAGCAAGAGGAAATATTCGTGCGACCAAGATTCTTCGGCGCGTCCGCCTCCGTGGCCGCACTCGGACTGCTGGGCTCCCTCGTCACCGGCTGCGGCTCGTCCGGGAGCGGCGGCGACAAGACGACGCTGCGCCTGGTGGCCGCCGAGTACGGCACCAGCCCGGCGACCAGCTCCAAGGCGTACTGGGACAAACTGGCCGCCGCCTTCACCGCCGCCCACCCCGGCAAGAAGGTCGAGGTGACGCTCTACCCGTGGGCCGACGTCGACCGCGAGGTCACCCGCATGGTGAAGGAGGGCAACGCCCCGGACGTGGCGCTGATGGGCGCGTACTCCGACTTCGCCGCGGAGGGCCGGCTCTACGCCGCCAGTGAGCTGCTGTCGGTCAGGGCGGAGTCGAACTTCCTGCCGCCGCTCGCGGAGGCGGGTTCGTTCCACAACACCCTCTACGGCCTGCCCTTCGTGGCCAGCAGCCGGCTGCTCTTCTACAACGAGGAGCTGTTCGAGAAGGCCGGGGCGGAGCCGCCGAAGAAGTGGTCGGACCTGAAGGAAGCGGCCGAGGCGCTGAAGGACGAGGGCGTGTCCTACCCGTACGCGCTGCCGCTCGGGCCCGAGGAAGCGCACGCCGAAGCCCTGATCTGGGAACTGAGCAACGGTGGCGGGTACGCCGACGACGGCGGCGGCTACAGCATCGCGTCCGAGGAGAACACGCAGACGTTCCGCTGGATCAAGGACAACCTGGTCGCGCCCGGCCTGACCGGCCCCGTCCCGCCGGCCGAGCTCAACCGGCAGGAGGCCTTCGCGGCCTTCCTGCGCGGCGAGGTCGGCATGCTGAACGGCTACCCCTCGCTCCTCCACGAGGCGAAGGCGAAGGGCATCAAGGTCGGCACCCTGAGCATGCCGGTGTCGGACACGCTGGGCGAGGGGCGGGTCCCGCCGTCGGTGGGCGTCGCCGACTGGATGATGGCCTTCAAGCACGAGGACAACCGCGAACTGGCGGGCGACTTCCTGGAGTTCGTCTACCAGGACAAGAACCTCAACGAGTTCGCCGGGCGCTACCACCTGCTGCCCTCGACGGTGAGCGCGACGCAGACCAACAAGGACGCGGCGGCGGACGCCAGCGGCGAGCAGTTCCTGGCAGCGCTGCGCGGTGCCCGGCTCTACCCGGTCAACGAGCCGTCCTGGCTGCAGGTCAGCAACATCATCAAGCGGAACATCGGCAAGGCCGTCGCGCCGAACGCCGACCCGAAGCTCGTGCTGGAGGAGATCGCCCAGCAGGCTCGCGAGGTGGCGAAGCAGAAGTAGGGCTCGTAGCAAGGCCAGTTGGCCTCGTACCAGGGCCAGTAGGGCTCGTACCAGGGCCGCCCTCGGGAACCTCCCGGGGATCGTCCTCCCTCCAAGGCCGTACGGCGTCGACCGGATGCCCGGCCACCCGTCGCCCGCCATGTGCCCACAAGGCGCCCGCGGCGACGGCCGCACCTTCCGTGCGGTCCGTCGGCAGGCTAGGGTCTGCCGTCATGAATACCGGGACGGCCTCGCGCCACTCACGGATCGGTGACCCGGTGCTCTCCTGAGCGCCGCACGGGCTCCGCCCTCGTCGTGTTGATCACTGGTTTCCACATTCCACAGGTCAACCACGACAGGAGAGCTCTTGCCCACCACGACACTGCTGGTTCCCACCGCGGACGGCCAAGCCGACGCGTTCGCCGCCTTCCCCGAGGGTGGCGGGCGGCACCCGGGGGTGCTGCTGTACTCGGACGCCTTCGGCCTGCGCCCCGC
This sequence comes from Streptomyces sp. NPDC045431, assembly GCF_040646655.1. Lineage (NCBI taxonomy): Bacteria > Bacillati > Actinomycetota > Actinomycetes > Kitasatosporales > Streptomycetaceae > Streptomyces > Streptomyces sp. NPDC045431. Next base: position 34,770 of record NZ_JBEZAQ010000013.1, on the reverse strand, counting down.
GCTGGAGGACCGCGCCCGCGAGCTCGCCGGGCACGGCTACTACGTGCTCGTCCCGAACCTCTACTACCGGCACGGCCCGGCACCGGTGACCGAACTGCCCGCGCACATCGGGGAAGCGGTCCGGCCCGAGATCATCGGGCGGCTGATGCCCTTGGTGGAGCGGCACACCACCGCACGCGTCCTGCGCGACGCCGACGCCTACCTCGGGTTCCTCGCGGCTCGGCCCGAAGTCGCCACCGGACCCGTCGGCGTGATCGGGTACTGCGTCGGCGCCGCCCTGGCGATGCGGACCGCGGCCGCCCGCCCCGACCGGGTGGCCGCCGTCGCCGGGTTCCACCCGGGCTTCCTGGTGACCGACGCCCCCGACAGCCCGCACCGCCTGGTCTCCGGGCTCACGGCCCAGGTCCACCTCGGCCTCGCCGAGGGCGACTTGTCGCCCTCGGCCATCGGCGAGCTCGACCGGGCCCTGGAGGGCGCCGGTGTCGCGTACACGACCGAGGTCTACCCCGGCACGGTGCACGGCTTCACCATGCCCGACACCGACGCCTTCGACGCCTCCGCGTTACGGCGCCACTGGGACCGCCTGCTCCCCCTCCTGGAGCGCGCCCTGCCCCACGACCGCGGGGGCGTCGCCGGCGCGGACGGAGGGGCGGAGGGAGGCCTGGGCGGACGGCCCGAACATCCGGAGACCCGGCGGTTCCTCGCCTCACTGCGACCTGGCCAGGTGCTGTCCGGCACGGTCGCGGCGATCGAACGGTTCGGCGTGTTCGTGGCACTGGACGAGGGACCCGCGCACCCGGTCTTTCCGGGCGTCGGCTTCATCTCGGTTCCCGAGTTGTCCTGGCAGAGGTTCGACGCGCCTTCGGACGTCGTTCGGGTCGGGCAGCGGGTGTCCTGTGAGTTCCTGCAGTTCGACACGTGGAACCTGGAGGCCCGGCTGTCGTTGCGGGCGATGCGACCGGACCCCTTCCAGGCGTTCGCCGACCGCGTCCCGGTGGGCCGGGAGCTGCGTGGACGGGTGACCGAACTCGTCCCGTTCGGCGCCTTCGTCGAGCTCGCCGACGGCGTCGAAGGTTTGGTCCACGTACGTGAGCTGGCCGGGCCGTCGGTGGAGGACCCGGCCGAGGCCGTCCGGGTGGGCGACGAGGTCACGGTGGTCGTCACCGAGATCGACCGGGAGCGGCGCAGGCTGGGGCTCTCCCAGCGGCGGGCCGCCGGGGGTGCACCTGCGCCGCGGACGGTCTAGCGGGCCACGAACTGCGTCAGGATGGCCTGGACCTCGTAGATGTCGACGCCCTTGGTGAAGGTCTTCTGGATCGGCGTCTGGCTGCCCGAGAGCCAGAGCTTGAGCTCCGCGTCGAGGTCGAAGGTGCCGGCGGTCTCGACCGCGAAGTGGGTGATGCTGCGGTACGGGATCGAGTGGTACTCCACCTTCTTGCCCGTGATGCCCTGCTTGTCGACGAGGATCAGGCGCCGGTCCGTGAAGAGGATCGTGTCGCGGATCAGCAGGTACGCGGCGTGGACCTGCTCGCCGTTGCCGAGGAGGCGGGCGTAGTCCTGCTGCGCCGTCGCCGGGTCGATGGTGTGGGCGTTTCCGAACAGCGCCATGGCAGGCCCCCAGGTGGTGATGTCGCGTGATCGTCGCACTGTATACCCGGCGCGGCGCTCACAGCAGGGTGCCGAGCGGGGCGATGAAGGGCGGTACGGACCGGCCGGGCGTCCCGCGCCACAGGTGCGGGGCAAAGGCCGGCAGGACCAGTCCGGCGGCGGTCAGGAAGGCGCGCGCGTCCGATGGTGCGGGAACCGGCGAAGTAGTTGCAGAGTGGGACTGGATAGTCCTAAGTTGCAACCATGTCCGGTTCCTCCGACGGCGCTTCCGCGGAAGCGTTCTCCGATGCCCTCGTCGACTTCGTACGGGCCTTCGGCCTGCTCGACCCCGCTCGCACGCCGTGCGGTGCGCCCATGTCGACCGCCGAGGCGTACGCGCTCACCGTGCTGCGCCAAGGGCGGGTGCCGCAGCGCGTGCTGGGGGAGCGGCTGAGCCTGACCAAGTCCACCACCAGCCGGCTCGTGGACCAGCTCGTGGCGCGGGGGTGGGCCGACCGGGTGCCGGACCCCGGGGACGGACGGGCGCAGCTCGTCGGTCTGACCGAGGACGGCGTACGGGTCGCCGCCGACGTGGCGCGGCGGCGCGCCGAGCGGCTGGGCCGGCTGCTCGACCGGGTGCCCAAGGCGCAGCGGCCCGGCGTGATCCGGGCGCTGCGCCTGCTGGAGGAGGCCTCTCATGAGGAGAAGTAACAGGAGGCGGGGCGTGGTCCTCGCCGCCGTCGCGGTCGTGCTGGCCGGTGGCGCCGGGTGTCAGGCCGCGGCCGAGCCGTCCGCGCAGGACCGGCAGCGGCAGGTCGCCCGCAACGGCGCCTCCGTCATGCCCTTCGACCTCGAACGGACCACGCACCACTTCCGGTCGTCCCCCGACGGACTGCTGCAGGAGGTGCGCAGCGACGTCCCCGGGGACGCCGAGCAGGTACGGCTCATCCGCGAGCACCTGGCGCACGAGGCAGAGCGGTTCCGGCGGGGGGACTTCGGCGATCCCGCCCGCATCCACGGCACGGCCATGCCGGGGCTCGAGGAGCTCGCCGCGGGCGCCGAGCGCATCGAGATCGGCTACGCCGACCGCCGCGACGGCGCGTCCCTGCGGTTCCGGACCGCCGACCCCGCCCTCGTCGACGCCCTGCACCGCTGGGCAGCGGCCCAGACCTCCGACCACGGCGACCACGCGGAGCACTGAGCCGAGCCATGAGGACACTCGTCATCGGGGGGTACGGCGCCGTCGGCACGGCCGTGACCTCCGCGCTCACGCGGTGGTTTCCCGGGCGTGTGGTCCCCGCCGGGCGGGACGCGGCCCGTGCCCGGCGGCTCGGCGGCGTACGGGTCGATGTGACCGCGCCGCCCGGGGTGTTCGTGCGGGAGGTGCTGGAGCCGCTCGGCGACATCGGCGTGGTGGTGTTCTGCGTCGAGCCGCCGGACGCCGGTATCGCCCGGGCCTGCCTGGAGCGCGGCGTCCACGTCGTCGACGTCGGCGCGAGCCGCCGCCTCCTCGACGCGGTCGCCGCGCTGGACGCCCCGGCGCGGGAGGCGGGCGCCACCGGCGTGCTCAGCGTGGGGGTCGCTCCCGGGCTGACGAACCTGCTGGCCCGCCGCGCGCACGAGGCCGTCGGCGGGGCCGAACGCCTCGACCTGACCCTCCTCTTCGGCGCCGGCGAGCACCACGGTGTCGACGCCCTGCGCTGGACCCTCGCGGGGCTCGCCGAGCCCGCCGTCCCGGGGGCGCGCCCCGCGCGCGTCACGCTGCCCGGGTACGGGGCCGCCAGGACCGCGCACCCCTTCCCGTTCTCGGACCAGTTCACGCTGGTCCGCACCCTCGGCGTCCCGTCGGTCACCACCCGCCTGTGCCTGGACTCGCGGGCGTTGACCGCCGCGCTGTTCGCCCTGCGCCGTACGGGGGCGGTACGGGCGGTGGCGCGACGCCCGGGTGCGCTGGGTGCGCTGGCCGCCGCCCTGCACCGCGTACGGCTGGGCGGCGGGCAGGGCTTCGCGGTACGGGTCGACGCGCGCGGGCACGGGCCGCACGGGCGGCAGGCGACCTACGCCCTCACCGGGCGGGAACAGAGCGGCGTCACCGGCCTGGTCGCCGCCCATGTGGCGCGCGGGCTGCTCACCGGCGGGGTGCCCGCGCCCGGCGTGCACCACATCGAGCAGCTGCCCGCCTTCGCCGGGCTTCCCGAGGCCGTGGCGGCCGACGCAGGCGACCTTGGGGTGAAACTTCACCACCTGTGATGATCATGACGATTTGATTGCGGTGGTGGGGATGTGCGTACTTCGCGTCGCCGGAGGTCGTTTCCCGGGTGTGAGCGGTATCGAGATGCGGGAGGGTGGCGGCGCGCCCGTCGCCCGTGCGCTCCTGAGTACGTACGCGCGCAGGCTGCCCAAGCCGTCGTTCCGGCTTTCCGGACCGTCGCTCCCCGCCGTCTGGCGGACGGTGATACTCGTGCTGGCCGTCGTCACCATCCTGTGGGGAGCGCTGATGGCCGTCGCGGCCGGGTGAAGCCCGATTGTGGGGTCGGCGGCCCCGGCGTTTGATGGGGGGAGGCATCGACCGTCCGCCCCGCCGAGAGTGCCCGCCCCGAGGAGACCAGCCGTGGATCTCGTACTGCGTCCCGGAAGGCCCGACGACGCCGCCGCATGCGGCCGGATCTGCTACGAGGCGTTCGCCGGCATCGCCCGCGAGCACGCCTTCCTGCCCGACTTCCCCACCACCGAGGTCGGCGTCGGCACCATGGAGATGCTGCTGAACCACCCCGGTTTCTACAGCGTCGTCGCCGAGCTCGACGGCCGCGTCGTGGGCAGCAACTTCCTCGACGAGCGCTCCCCGATCGTCGGCGTCGGCCCGGTCACCGTCGACTCCGAGGTCCAGAACGGCGGCGTCGGCCGCCGCCTGATGCGCGACGTCATGGACCGGGCCACCGAGCGCCGTGCCCCCGGCATCCGGCTCCTCCAGAGCGGCTACCACTCCCGCTCGTTCGCGCTCTACGCCGGCCTCGGCTTCCAGTTCCGCGAGACGGTGGCCTGCCTGCAGGGCCCGCCGATCGGCGGCACCGTGCCCGGCTACCTGGTGCGGCCCGCGCGCGAGGAGGACCGACCCGCCTGCGACGACCTGTGCCGCCGGGTCCACGGCGTCGACCGCGGCGGCGAACTCGCCGACGCCATCGCCCTCGGCACCGCCCGCGTGGTCGAGCACGAGGGCCGCATCACCGGCTACGCCACCGACCTGGCCTTCTTCGCCCACGCCGTCGGCGAGACGACCGAGGACGTCCGCGCCCTCATCGGCGCGGCCGAGGAGTTCGGCGGCCCCGGCATCCTCGTCCCCGCGCGCAACAGCGCGCTGCTCCAGTGGTGCCTGGGCCGCGGGCTGAGGGTCCGGCAGCTCATGAGCCTGATGACCATCGGCCTCTACAACGAACCGAACGGCGCCTACCTCCCTTCCATCCTGTACTGACGGCGACCGACGGCGACTGGCGACGACTCCCGTGGACCGGCGGCGCACGTTCACCAGGCATCCCGCCCGTACGGTCGTCGTGTCCTTCGCCGTCGCCGTCCTGGCCGGTACGGCGCTGCTGGCCCTGCCGGCCGCCACCCAGGACGGCCACGCCGCGGACGCCGTCACCGCGCTGTTCACCGCCACCTCCGCCGTGTGCGTGACCGGGCTCGTGGTCGTCGACACCGGCACGTACTGGAGCGGCTTCGGCGAGGGCGTCATCCTGGCCCTCATCCAGGTCGGCGGCTTCGGCATCATGACGCTGGCGTCGCTGCTCGCCCTGCTCGTCTCCGGCCGGCTGCGCCTGCGGATGCAGCTGACGGCGGCGGCCGAGACGAAGAGCCTCGGCATCGGCGACGTACGCCGCGTGCTGCTCGGCGTGGCGGTCTCCACGCTCGCCGTGGAGCTGGCGATCGGGGCCGTCCTGGCCCTGCGGCTGCGGTTCGGGTACGAGCGGGGCGTCGGCGACGCGGTGTACCTCGGGTTCTTCCACGCGGTGTCGGCGTTCAACAACGCCGGGTTCGGGCTGCACGCCGACAACCTCACGCCGTACGCCCGCGACCCGTGGGTGACGCTGCCGATCGCGGCCGCCGTCATCCTCGGCGGCCTGGGCTTCCCGGTGCTGCTGGAGGTGGTGCGCCACCGCCGCCGGCGGCGTACGACGGGGCGGCGGCGCTGGTCGCTGCACACCAAACTGACGCTGGTCACCACGGCCCTGCTGCTGGTCGTCGGTACGGTGCTGACCTGCCTGCTGGAGTGGGACAACCCCGCGACGCTGGGGCCGTTCGACGGGGCCGAGCGCGTACTGAACGGCTTCTTCCACTCCGCGATGCTCCGCACCGCGGGCTTCAACGCCCTCGACATCGGCGGCCTGGAGGGCTCCACGCTGCTGCTGAGCTGCATGCTGATGTTCATCGGCGGGGGCAGCGCGGGCACCGCCGGCGGCATCAAGGTGACCACCTTCGCGGTGCTGGGCGTGGCGATGCTCGCCGAGGTGCGCGGCGAGCCGCACTCGGAGGCCATGGGCCGCCGCCTCGCGCCGCACACGCTGCGCCAGGCGCTGACCGTGGCGCTGCTGGGCGTGGGGCTGGTCGTCGCCGCGACGCTGGCCCTGGAGACGCTGCACCCGGCGCCGCTGGAGGCGGTGCTCTTCGAGGCGGTGTCGGCGTTCGCGACCGTCGGATTGACCACGGGCATCACGGCGGACTTCTCCACCCCGGGCCGGCTCATCTTGATCATGCTCATGTTCGTCGGGCGGCTCGGGCCCATCACGCTCGTCTCGGCCCTCGCCCTGCGCGAGCGCACCCGCCGCTACCACCTACCGGAGGAGCGACCCGTCATTGGCTGAACACCGGTCCTTCCCGCACCGGCGGCGCCGTCGCAGTGAACGGCCCGCCCCGCCCAAGTCCGCCCCGCCCAAGTCCTCCCCGCGCGACCAGCGCGTGGCCGTGATCGGCCTCGGCCGCTTCGGCAGCTCGCTCGCACACGAGCTGACGCGGCGCGGCTGGGACGTCCTCGGCATCGACACCGACCCGCACCTCGTCCAGCAGCACAGCGACACCCTCACCCACGCCGCCGTCGCCGACTGCACCGACCCCGAGGTGCTGCGCCAGCTCGGCGTGGACGAGTTTCCGAGCGTGGTCGTCGCCATCGGCACCGACGTCGAGGCGAGCATCCTGGTGGCCTCCAACCTCCTGGACATCGAGGTGCCCAACCTCTGGGCGAAGGCCATCAGCCGCCAGCACGGCAGAATCCTCGAACGGCTCGGCGCCCACCACGTGGTGCTGCCGGAGCACGAGATGGGCGAACGCGTCGCCCACCTGGTGACGGGCCGGATGCTCGACTTCATCCAGTTCGACGACGACTACGCGCTCGTCAAGACCGTGGCCCCCGCCAGCGCGACCGGCATCCCGCTCGGCGAGAGCCAGGTGCGCAGCCGGTACGGCGTCACGGTCGTCGGCATCAAGCGGCCGGGGCAGGACTTCACGTACGCCACCGCAGAGACGGTCATGGAGCGCGGCGACGTCATCGTCGTCACGGGCCGTACGCAGGCGGTGGAGACCTTCGCGGAACTGAACTGAGCAGGGAGTGGCCGGATGGCACGGGACACGGACGTCGTGGTGATCGGAATGGGCGTGGGCGGCGAGCACGTCGCCGGGCGGCTGGCCGAGGCGGGGCTCGACGTCGTCGGCGTGGAGGCGGAGCTCGTCGGCGGGGAGTGCCCGTACTGGGCGTGCATCCCCAGCAAGATGATGATCCGCGCCGGGAACCTCCTCGCCGAGGCGGGCCGCGTCCCCGGCACGGCCGGTACGGCCACGGCGACCCCCGACTTCGGGCAGGTGGCGGCGCGCATCCGGGACGAGGCGACCGACGACTGGGACGACCGCGTGGCCGTGGACCGCTTCACCGGCAAGGGCGGCCGTTTCGTCCGCGGGCGGGCCCGGCTCACCGCACCGGGGCGGGTCGAGGCCGACGGCGAGACGTACGCCGTGCGGCGCGGGGTCGTGCTGGCGACCGGCAGCCGCCCGCAGGCGCCGCCGGTGCCCGGCCTGGACGCGGTCCCGTACTGGACGAACCGCGACGCCGTCTCCGCGAAGGAGGCCCCGGACTCGCTGCTGGTGCTCGGCGGCGGCGCCGTCGGCGTGGAGCTGGCGCAGGCGTTCGCCCGCTTCGGCACGGCCGTGACGGTGGTGGAGGCGGCGGACCGGCTGCTTCCGGCGGAGGAGCCGGAGGCGGGCGAGCTCGTCGCGGGGGTGCTGCGGGAGCAGGGGCTCACCGTACGCACCGGGGCGCGCGCCACGGGCGTACGCCACGACGGGGACGGCTTCCACCTCACGCTCGACGGCGACGGAGCGGCCCTCACGGCACGGCGGCTGCTGGTGGCGACCGGGCGGCGGGCCGTGCTGAGCGGCCTCGGCCTGGAGACCGTCGGGCTGGACCCGGAGGGGGCCCGCGCGCTGGAGGTCGACGGGCGGATGCGGGCGGTCGGCGCCGACGGCGTGTGGGGCGTCGGCGACGTCACCGGGCGCGGTGCCTTCACGCACGTGGCGATGTACCAGGCGGAGATCGCCGTACGCGACATCCTCGGCGAGCCGGGTCCGGAGGCGGACTACCGCGCCGTGCCGCGCGTGACGTTCACCGACCCCGAGGTCGGCTCGGTGGGGCTGACGGAGCACGCGGCGCGCGAGCGCGGCCTGCGGGTGCGTACGGGAACGGCGCAGGTGCCGTCGTCGACGCGCGGCTGGATCCACCGGGCGGGCAATGAAGGGCTCGTCAAGCTGGTGGCCGACGCCGACCGGGGCGTCCTGGTGGGCGCGACCTCGGCGGGCCCGGCGGGCGGGGAGGTGCTGTACGGCCTCGCGGTCGCGGTGCAGGCGGAGGTGGAGGTGGCACGGCTGCGCCACATGATGTTCGCGTACCCGACCTTCCACCGGGCGGTGGAGAGCGCGCTCGCGGACCTGGACCTGAGCTGACGTACCGTCACCCGGCTTGTCAGCGGCGGGGGATAGGCTGAGGCATGGACGACATCGACGGGGTCGAGATCATCACCTGCGCGGACGGCGAGGCGTTCGAGCGCTGGCTGGCCGCGCACCACACCCGGCACGAAGGCGTGTGGATCAAGGTGGCCAAGAAGAGCTCCGGCGTTCCGTCGGTCACCTCCGACGAGCTGGTCGACATCGGCCTCTGCTACGGCTGGATCTCCGGTCAGCGGCGGTCCCTCGACGCGCGGTACTACCTCCAGAAGTACGTGCCCCGCCGCCCCCGGAGCCTGTGGTCGCGCGTGAACGTCGAGAAGGTCGAGGCGCTGACCGCCGCCGGGCGGATGCGCGAACCGGGCCTCGCGGAGGTGCGCAAGGCCCAGGCGGACGGGCGGTGGGAGGCGGCGTACGCGTCCCAGCGCACGGCCACCGTGCCGCCGGACCTCACGGCCGCGCTCGACGCGGACCCCGGCGCCCGGCGCGCCTTCGAGGCGCTGGACCGGACCGGCCGGTACCAGCTCATCCTCCCGCTGCTCCAGGCCGCCACCTCGGAGAGCCGGCGGGCCCGGCTCGACAAGGCGCTCGCCTCGCTGCGTACGACGGGAGGCACGGCGGGCACCTCACCGGCCTCACCGGTCTCTCCGGCGTAGGTCGTCCCGGCCCCGGAGCGGCTCCACCCGCACCGGGCCCGCCCGCAGCGGCGGCTCGAACGGGTCCGGCCGGGGTACGGGCCGGGGCGCCGGCCGGGGCCGGGCGGCCGGTCGCGCGTGAGCGGCGTCGTACGCCGCGCGCCGCTCCACGTCGTGCAGCAGGGCGTACGCCGCCACCACCCGGTCCAGCTCCTCCCGGGCGCCCGGCGTACCGGGGGCCGCGTCGGGGTGCAGGGCGCGGACGAGCGCGCGGAAGGCGGCGGTGACCTGCGCGTCCGAGGCCGTCGCCGGGACGCCGAGGACCGCGTAGGGGTCGCCGGGGTCGCGCCGCGGGGGTGTCGCCACCGCCCTTCACCTCCCGTCCCCCCGTCCCGGCCCGAGTTCCGTGTTGCCCACTTCCGGGATATAAAAATTGAGCGAGCCCTTGTCAAGTGCAGTCCGCGTGAGAAGGGAGTCCGTTCATGGAGGCACTGGTCTGGCTGCTCGTCCCCCTGATGGCCGCCGTCGGCGTCGGCCTCTGGGCCTGGTACGTCTCGCGCCCGAACTCGCTCGACCTCTGGACCGACGTCGAGCGGTACGACCGGCTGCGCGCCGGCCTGAGCTCGCCCCGCCGGCCCGGCCTTACACGCCGCACTTAGCGGGTACGCGTTCCGTCTCGTCCTCATCGAGAACGGAGCAGACATGAGCTACGCCGTACCTCACCGCGACCGTCGACCGGTCATCGTCGGTGTGGAGGACTGGCACGGCCAGGAAGACCTGGTGCGCTTCGCGGCGGGGCAGGCGGTGCTGCACGGCACCGCCCTGCACATCGCCCACGCCGTGCGGGCGGAAGGGCCGGAGAGTCCCGCCGACCGGGCGGGGGCGGATCTCGTCCAGCGGTACGAGCGGATCGTACGGGCCGAGTTCCCCCAGCTCACCGTGGCCGGTGAGGCGCCCACGGGCAACGCAGCGGCCGTGCTGGTCGAGCGCTCCGCCACCGCCGCGATGATCGTCATCGGCCACCGGGGCAGCGGCGGCTTCCCGCGGCTGCCCCTGGGGTCGGTCAGCTGGCAGGTCGCCACGCACTCCGAGTGCCCGGTCATCGTCGTACGACCGGGAGAGGCGGGGGACGCGGGGGACGCGGGGGACGCGGGGCGGAGCCGGGAGTCCGGGGGCCTCGGGGGTCCCCGGGAGAACCGGGTCGTGGTCGGCGTGGCCACGGACGAGGTGTCCCTGGCCGCGCTGGACCTGGCGTACGAGGAGGCGGAGCTGCGCGGCGCCCGGCTGGAGCTGGTGCACGGCGCGTACCACCCCGGCATGGTGCCGACGGGGCCGGTCGGCATGGTGCCGCCGGACTTCTCGGTCATGGACGACGGCGCCGAGGCCTTCCTCCGGAAGGAGATCGAGCTGCGCCGCGACCGGCACCCGGGGGTGGAGGTCGACGTGCGCATCGACCACACCCGCCCCGCCAGCCTCCTCGTCGAGGCGGCGCGCGACGCGTCGCTGCTCGTCGTCGGCACCCGCGGCCGCACGGGGCTGCGCCGGCTGCTGCTCGGCTCGGTCAGCGCCGAGGTCCTGCACACGGCGAGCTGCCCGGTGCTGGTGGTCCCCACGGCCACCGAGGACGCCGCGGACGCCGAGGCCATCGCGGCCGCCGGGGCGTGAGCGGGCGGTGCTCCTAGCGCCCGAGGCGGCGCCGTAGCGCGCGACGGACCCAGCGCCGCACGGGCCGCAGGAGCCGCCGCACCCAGCGGCGCGCCCGGCCGCGCGCCCGCCGCAGCGGGTGAGTGGCGCCGGGCGCGCCGTACGGCGGCGCCTCGGGCAGCAGGGGCACGCGCGGCATCAGGTAGCGGATGCCGTCGCGCACCATGACGCACAGGGGCGTGCCGTCCACGTCCTCCACGAGCACGGTGAAGGGCCGCGGCGGGTCCCCGGGCGGCTCGCCGGGGAGCTCGGCGGCCAGTTCGCGGACGCCCCGGCGGCCGCGCTCGTGCCGTACGGCCACCACCTTGCCGTCGACCAGGACCTCGACGTCGTGCGCGGCCCGCCCGAGCAGGACGGTGATGGAATGGCCCTCCTGGTCGAGGTGGAAGCGGTGGCGGTGGGGCGCGGACATCGCCCCGAGCCCTGCTGCGCCTACCTGAGGGGGCGCGTACGGCCCCGGCGGGACCAGCGGACGGCGAAGAAGATCACGTCGACGACGAGCACGACGATCCCGATGATCAGCAGGAACATCAGGCCCTCGACGACGACGCCGATGAGGCCCAGGATGATGGCGACCAGGATCAGGAACAGGAACAGCGCCATGGGTGGAGCACCTCCTCCGGTGGAGTGACCGGCGGCCTCCCGGTGGAGTGACCGGCGGTGAGCGACCGGCCGGCCGGTGGCGGCCGGTCAGCGGCGTGCGAGTCTTCGCTCGCCGTTGGCGCCCGCCCGGTAGGGCAGGCCGTAGTGCTGGAAGATCGCTTCCTCGCCGTCGGCCGGCAGGACGCCGTCCATGTCGATGGACGGGGCCTTGCGGACCTCGCCCTTGGCGTACGGCACCTTGAGGTAGTCCGGACCGGCGATGGCCTCGTCGAGGGGCACGAAGACCAGGCGCTGCCGGGTGGGCAGGCCGGTGCGTACGGTGGCCATGGCGGGTTCGTCGGTGCCGGTGTCCACGTAGACCGCCTCCAGCACGCCGATCTTGTGGCCCTTGGGGTCGACGACGTCGTGGTTGCGCCACTCGCGGATGTCTGCTGACCGAATCATGCGTGCTGCCCTCTGCGCGGGTGGTTGGTCGTGGGCGAGCGACTACGCGGGTGCCGGGCACCCGCTTCCTGACGGCCGCTCTCCCGTCCAGCCTGCCCCGGCGCGCCGGACGCCGCCACACGGAGCCGGGGCGGCACCACTGGCGGCCCTGATCGTCCTGGTCGTCCTAGCCGTCGGTGTAGCTGAAGTCGCCCACCGTCCACGCGCTGACGTCCTCGATGGCCACCCGGTACATCCCGCCCGTCTCCGGGATGCCGACCGTGCCCTGGAGGATCCGGGCGACGTGGAAGTGCAGGTGCGAGGGGGCCGTACCGCGGGAGCCGTCCGCACGGTCAGTGCCGTCCGCGCGGTCAGTGCCGTCCGCACGGTCAGTGCCGTCCGTGCCGCTGAAGACGCCGGCGAACGCGCTCAGCCGCGCCGAGTCCCGCAGGACCTCGGCGACGCGCTCGCGCCACACGGCCTCGGGGGCGAGCCGCCCCGTGATCACGGCGCCGTTCACGACGACGGTCAGCGACATCTGATTGGACCGCTGGGACTCCACCGTGGCCGCGACGTCCACGAGCAGGTCATCAGGCTTCGTCATGCGGCCGACCCTACAATCCCGGCCGTCCCGGCGGCAGCCGCCCGGGGGAGGGAGGCTTGATCCGGCGGTGACGTATACCCAAGTTCCCTGTGGGGCAAGCGTGGTGACGGGCGAGGAGGGGGCGCGCGGGGGTGCGGGAGATTTCGACATGGTCACAAGCGGCCGGATTCGTGTGACATCTCTAAGGTGTGCCTTACCTAAGTTGTATGGTGGCGCCGTTGGTCCGGCCGAGGGGAAGGGACGTGGAGTCCATGGGCGAGGTCCGCCTGGTGGCGAAAAACCTTGAGGTCGGGCATGGTGGCGGCCGTCCGGTCCTGAAGCAGGTGGACCTCTCGCTGCGGGCCGGTGCGATCACCGTGCTCGTCGGGCCCAACGGTTGCGGAAAATCGACCCTGTTGCGGACCGTCGCCGGTCTGCTGCCGCCGCTCGCCGGCGAGATACGCGTCGACGACGCGCCGCTCGAGTCGTTCGCGCGCCGCACCCTGTCCCAGCGCCTCGCCTTCCTGCCGCAGACTTCGCAGGCCCCGGCCGGGGTGACGGTCCGTGAGCTCGTACGGCACGGCCGGTACGCCCACCGGGGCGCCCTCGCCCGGCACACCGCCGAGGACACCGAGGCCATCGACTGGGCCCTGGAGGTCACGGACGCCGCGCCGCTCGTCGAGCGCCGGCTCGACGAACTGTCCGGCGGCGAACGCCAGCGCGCCTGGCTGGCGATGGTGCTGGCCCAGCGGGCCGGGGTGCTGCTGCTGGACGAGCCGACCACGTACCTCGACATGCGCCACCAGTTCGAGGTGCTCGACGTGGTGCGGCGCCTCGCCCGCGAGCACGGCATCGCCTGCGGGGTCGTGCTGCACGACCTGATGCAGGCGGCGGCGTACGCCGACGACGTCGTGGTGGTCGCGGACGGCGGGATCGCGGCGGCGGGCGCGGCCGAGGACGTACTGACCCCGGACGTCATCGAGCGCGCCTTCGGCCTGCGCGTCAACGTCGTACGCGACCCGGAGACCGGCTACCTCGCCTGCTTCCCGCAACGGTCCGAGGCGTCCCTGGGGGAGTCCGCCGCTTCCTGAACCGCGCGCGTCCCCCACCGTGCGGGTCCCCACCGCGCGCGTCCGCACCCGTGAGCGTCCCCGACCACCCGCGTCCCCCACCGCCCGCGTCATCCCTTACCCAAGGCACAAGGAGAGTTCGACCATGCAGAGAATCCTGCGCGCCCTCGCGACCGGCGGTACCGCCGCGGCCCTCATACTCACCGCCACCGGCTGCGGCGGCGGCACGGTCGGGGACACCGCCGGTGACAAGAAGACGGGCGGCGCCGACAAGGCCGCCACCGGCAAGATCACCGTCGACACCGCGCAGGGCAAGGTCACCCTCGACAAGCCCGCCACCAAGGTCGTGGCGCTGGAGTGGACGTACACCGAGGAGCTCGTCGCCCTCGGCGTCACCCCGGCCGGCAACGCCGACAACCAGGGCTACGGCACCTGGATCACCGCCAAGGGCGCGGCCCTGCCCGACAAGGTCACCGACGTCGGCAACCGCAACGAGCCCAGCCTGGAGAAGATCCGCGCCCTCCAGCCCGACCTCATCGTGATCGACAACGACCGGTCGAAGGCCAACCTCAAGCAGCTCCAGGACATCGCGCCGGTGCTGTCGTTCACGTACACCACCAAGCCGCAGCTCGAGACGATGAAGAAGAACTTCGGCGAGCTGGCGAAGGCGGTCGGCAAGGAGGACAAGGCCGCCGAGGTCACGAAGCAGATCGACACCAAGGCCGCCGACCTCAAGGCGCGTCTCGACAAGGCCGGCAAGGGCGGCATGAAGTACGCGCTCGCGCAGGGCTTCACCGCCAACGGCACCGCCTCGATCCGCATGCTGACGGACGACGCCATCGCGCCGCAGGTGCTGGGCCTGGCCGGGATGAAGAACGGCTGGAAGGGTCAGCCGGACGCGTGGGGCATGACCACCGTCGGCGTCGAGGGCCTGACGCAGGTCGAGAAGGACGCCACCTTCCTCTACGTCGCCGCCGACAACGACAACCCCTTCACCGGCGCCTTCAAGGACAACGCCGTCTGGAAGGGCCTGCCGTTCGTCAAGAACGACAAGGCGCTGCCGCTCGACCCGGGCACCTGGCTCTTCGGCGGCCCGCTGTCGGCGATGCACATCCTCGACGAGACCGGCAAGGCCCTGAAGGTCTGATGGCTCGGGAAGGACTGACGGCGGACGCACCCGCCCGTCCGCGCCGTCCGGTCGACAGCCGCCGCCCACGGGCCCTGCTCGTGGGCGGCGCCCTGTCGCTGCTGCTGTGCCTGGTCGCCGTGGTCCACCTCGGCCTCGGGGTGTCCGGCGTGGGCATCGGCGACATCGTGGACCTGCTCCTCGGCCACGGCGACGCGCGCACCCACGACGTCCTGATGGGCAGCCGCATGCCGCGCACCCTGACCGGGCTCGTCGTCGGTCTCGCGCTCGGCGTCTCCGGCGTGCTCATCCAGGGCGCCACCCGCAATCCGCTCGCCGCGCCCGACACGCTCGGCGTCAACGCGGGCGCGTACCTCGCCGTCGTCGTCGTCGCCTTCTTCGGCGTCAGCCTCGGCCCGCTGCCCGCCGGTGCGGCGGCGTTCCTCGGCGGGCTCGTCGCCATCGCCGTCGTGTACGCGCTCAGCAGCGGCGGCGTCATGACGCCCGGCAAGGTGCTGCTCGCCGGCGCGACGGTCGGGCTGGCCGCCACCGCCGGGGCCGAGTTCCTCCAGATGCTCGACGTCAACGCCACCCGCGGGCTGTTCTTCTGGGGCAACGGCACCCTGATGCAGTCCGGTCTGGAGCGGCCGCTCGTCCTCGGCGCGGTCGTCCTCGCCGGCGCGCTGATCGCCCCGCTGCTGGCCCGGCCGCTGGACCTGCTGTCGCTCGGCGACGAGACCGCCCAGGCCATGGGCGTACGCGTGGAGCGCATCCGCCCGGCCGCCTTCCTCGTCGCGGTGCTGCTGTCCGCCGCCGCCGTCACGCTCGCCGGGCCCATCGGCTTCGTCGGGCTCATCGCCCCCGTCGTGGTACGGCAGTTGGGCGTCCGCGCGCACGCCGCGATGATGCCGATGGCGGCGCTGCTGGCGGCGGCGCTGGTGCTCGGCGCGGACGCGGCGGCGCAGCTCATCGTGAAGCCGTCCGCGACGCAGCCCGCCGAGATCCCGGTCGGCGTGGTCACGGCGCTGATCGGCGGCCCGGTCTTCATGCTGCTCGCGCGCCGGGTCAGCACCGGTGACGCCGATACGGGCGCGGCCGTCGCGGTCTCCGACCAGCGGCGCGCCCCGGCGTACGCCGTCGTCCTCGGCGCCGGGCTGGCCGCCCTGGCGCTGGCGATGGCGGTGTCGCTGCGCATCGGCGACGTACAGATCAGCTGGGGCGGGCTCGTCACCGCGCTGTTCTCCACCGCCGACCAGATCACCGAGTCCGTGGTGGCCTACCGCCTGCCGCGCATCCTGGTCGCCGCGCTCGCCGGGGCCTGCCTGGCCGTCGCGGGCGCCGCCGTCCAGGCCGTCGTCCGCAACCCGCTCGCCGAACCGGGGCTCGTCGGTGTGACCGGCGGGGCCTCGCTGGGCGCGGTCGCCGTCATCCTCGTCGTACCGTCGGCGCCGCTGGTGGCGCTGCCGGCGGCGGCCGCGGTCGGCGGCGTCCTGATGCTCGCGGTGGTGCTACTGGTGGCGCGGGGCAGCGCCAAGGGCGGCCGGGGCGGGCTCGACCCGACCCGGGTGGTGCTGGTCGGCCTGGGCGCCGCCGCCACCTCGATGGCCCTGGTCAACATCATGGTCGTCGGGGCGCAGATGAACATCTCCACGGCGCTCGGCTGGCTCGCGGGCAGCACGTACGCCCGTGACTTTTCGGCGCTGGCCTGGCTCGCGGTGCCCGCGCTGGTCGCGGTCCTGCTCGTGGCCGCCGCCCGGCCGGTGAACCTGCTGTCGCTCGGCGACGAACTGCCGCGCGCCCTCGGCCTGGAGCTGAGCCGCGCCCGGCTCCTCGTCCTCGGCGCGGGCGCGGTGCTCGCGGCGGGCACGGCGGCGGCGGTCGGCGCGGTCGGCTTCGTCGGCCTGGTCGCCCCGCACCTCGCCCGGCGCGTCGTCGGCAGCGGCACGGCCCGCATGGTGCCGATGGCGGCGGTGCTCGGCTCCGTCCTGGTGGTGTCCTCGGACGCACTGGGCCGCTGGCTGCTGGCCCCGACGGAGATCCCGGTCGGCATCGTCACCGCGCTGGTGGGGGCGCCGTACCTGGTCTGGCTGCTGCGGCGGACGCGGGAGGTGTGAGGCTCTCCGCATGCCCGCACACCTCAGCCGCGGTGCCTCGGGAGCCATCCGGCGCTTCGCCGGATGGCTCGTCGGCGGCTCGGTGGGCCACCCGATGAGTCGCCCTCCCAGATGGGGATCTGCTTCGCCGCCTTCGCCAACGTCCTCACACTGGACGGGGAGAAAGAGCCGGTCAACGAAGACCATGCCGGGCGCCGGGCCGCGGCCTGGCTCTACCGGTACTGCACGGTGCGCACTCCACTGACCTCGGTCCCGGAAGGTACGCGGACGGCCGCACCCGTGCGCCCTCGTAATTGAACACGTTCAACACGGCTGGCAGGATGGTGCCGACGGCCTCCGCACTGGCGTGTGGGCCCAACGAGGCATGCCATCAGGGGGCGGACCGTGGACGAAAGCACACCGTGGTGGAACCTGGGAGTCATCGGGCTGCGACTTGTCGACCTGGTGGTCCGCTACGCCCTCGTCTTCGCGCTCACCTTGTGGGCCACGGACGCCTCGCTGCCGGGAGATCCGGGCATCCTCCGGGGCTGGCCGTCCTTCGCCCTCGTGATCGGAGCCCCCTCCCTCCTCATCAGCTTCGTCTACGGGCTGGCCAACACCCGTACCGGCATGGCTTTCCGAGGGCCGCTCGTGGGGCTCCTGATGCTCCCCCTGTGGTTTCTACTCTTCTTCCCGCCGCTCCTGCTCTTCCCCGCCGCGGGCCAGGTCGTCTTTGCCCTGTGGGTGATGCGGGCCCCGCTTCTGGGCCCCTCCCAGCTCCGGCGGCACGGCCGCGCGGCGCTCACCGTCGTCGCCGGACTGCCTCAGGCGCTGTCGCGCTACATCCGCCGCGCGGCTCCCTAGGATCCGAGATGGCCGTGGCGTTCTGAGCGGGATCAGCCGTCCTGTTTCTCGCCCAGTGCGGCCCGCAGCCAGGCCAGTCCGTTCTGGCCCAGGAGTTCCTCCGCCAGGCGCTTGGCGGTATCGGTGACCAGCCGGTCGCGGCTGTTGTCAACCCAGCGCTGCGCGTTGCCGTACCCCTGCTCCTTGTACTCCAGGCCCTGGAGCATGCACTCCAGCTTGTCGGCATCGCGGGCGCACACCGCCTCGGGGCTTTCCTTGGCCTCGTACTCCGCGACCAACTCCCGTACCGCCGAGGCGAGCGCCTCTGGCATGCCGGCCACCTGGTCGGCAGTGACCGCCTGCGGATCGGCTTGCGGCGCGTACTTCCTGCCGAGGTAGTTGACGTCCCCTGTACGCGTCTCCTGCGAGTCGTGCCATACCGCGAGCAGAGCGGCGCGCGCCGGATCGGCGTTTTCCAGCTTGGCGATGACCGAGGCGATGAGGGAGGTACGCCAGGCGTGCTCCGCGACACTTTCCGGGTCCCGCACGCCCGCCATCCACCAGCCGGTGCGCCGTGTGTGCTTGAGCGTCCCCGCTTCGTACAGGAAGCGGGCCACCGCGGACAGGTCTTCAGCCACCGTCCGTCTCCTCTCACGCCTCGGCGAGGCGGATCGCGTACCGGATGCCGTCCAACTCTCGGCGTGCCTGTGTCGAGAGCTCTCCGCTATCCAACATCATCGGCAGACGTTCTCGAAGGGCCTGAGTAGCGTCGGTTGCCCCCCTCAGCAGGTGAGGCCGCGCTGTGAGCAGAGCCCACAAGGTGTGGACATTGAGGTCGAAGAACCCATGCTCCGGTGTCAGCCCCCGGACAAGGTGGCGCATCAGTTTGTCTCCCGACCAAGGTCCGGGCCGAGGGGTGGCGATGAAGTCATCGCTCAGCTCGACGTGCACGGCTTCACCTACCCAGTACGCCCAATAGTTAAGGTTGGCGGCCTCACTC
Organism: Streptomyces sp. NPDC045431; assembly: GCF_040646655.1. Lineage (NCBI taxonomy): Bacteria > Bacillati > Actinomycetota > Actinomycetes > Kitasatosporales > Streptomycetaceae > Streptomyces > Streptomyces sp. NPDC045431. The sequence continues at coordinate 16,122 of NZ_JBEZAQ010000013.1, read as the reverse complement.
GCGTCGTCATCGAGCAGCGTGCCGATGAAGTGCCCCATGCGGTCGCGGTCTCCTTGGCGGGCGGCGACTGCGGCGACCGACCGGCTGTTCAGCCAGCGCGTTAACCAGTCGCTGGGCCGCTCGGTTCGTTGCTGGTGCCTGAGCCACTCAGATGTGTCGGCGGCTGTGTCGTACCCAGCCAGGTAGAGGGCCTGACGTCGGAGGAGGAAGTGCTCGGCTCCCCGCGAACGCTCGGCGGCACGACGCATCTGGGCAAAGAAATGACGGAGTTCAGCGGTGGGCAATTCCGGGGCGTCCGGAATGGGACCACGGCGGGGGCGCGGCGGCGGAGGCAGATTGCGGAGTGGCGACGGAGGGATTCCGTTGAGCGGCCAGGCAACGACCTCCACTAGGTCACGCTGCATCACCCACGCCCCGATCGGGCTGTCCTCCGGCGCCAGATCGTCATCCAGAGCACTGCCCAGGAGAATGTCTGCCTCCATCGCCCGTTCGAGAGTGGACAGCAGGGCTGGTGCCGCGCCGAGACGAAGGAGGCGGTGCCGGTGTACGAGTATCTGGCCGGTTGGCACAGCGGTGAGCGGCCGTCGTCCCGATTCCCACCCGGCGACGGTGTCGGCGGACACCCGCAGTTGCTCCGCAAGCGTGTCCTGCGTGTGTCCCAACTGTTCGCGAACGAGCCGCAACGTGTACCCCGAAACAAGGCCGTTGCGACCACGCGGGGGCGATCCCTGACTGGTGGTCGGGGTGGAGCGCTGGTTGCCGAGCACGCGGGCCCCCTTGCCCTTGGTACCGCAATGCCAACCCGTACTCACGGTCAGTTCAGGTCGACGCCGTCGATTTCTACCGTCTTAGTCAGTGACGAGTGGCAACTCAGCGTAGCGGAAGGGCGTGGATCGTGGATGCTGGCGAGAAAGTTGGGAGGGTGGCCGTGCGCCGGGCTCAAGAGGAGCGGGGGTGCGCCTACTGCCCCGAAAGCGGGGCCGAGGTCTGTATTCGGGTCGTCGCCAGTAGCCCTGGCCGTGACCGCCCTGTGCTCGCGCACCGCTCATGCGCCGAGCGCCGCGGCATCAAGCCGCTGTACGAGGTGCTCCCCGCGCCGGAGCCCACGCTGTGAGCGCCCCGGCACCGCCGGGCCCGGTCGGTGCGGGAGCCATGTGGCTCGCCTCCGTGATGGATCCGCCGTCGATCATCCTGACCGCGTGGGCCGACAGCGCCTACGCTCTCGCCGAGGTACCGCTCGGTGTGCGGTTCGACGTCGTGCGCGCCACCGCGTGCCTGGGTGTGCGCGCCCTCGACGCCTTGGCGAACGCGGCTGTGTCGCTGGGGCCGGTGCTGTACTGCCGCCCGCGTCAGGCCGTCGAGTTCCTCGTACCGGTCGGCACCGCTGCCACGTGGGAACCGTTGCGCGGCACCGTATGCGCCGGGCGCGGCAGCGCGCTGCTCTGCCCGGCGCCGGGCGTGACCCGCCGCGGTAGGACGTGGCTGTACCCGCCCGTCGGCGACGGCGTACTCACGGACGCCGAGTTGCTGCGCGTCCACTTGCTGCGGGCGTACGCGCGGGGCCGGTCGTGACGGCGGCGGCATCCGGCCGGGTGTTCTGCGTGCACTGCGACGGCCCGATCCGGGGCGAGGCCGTCCGTATCGAGCCCGTCGAGGCCGGGTCCGGCGCCCACCCCGACAACTACCGGCACGAGAGCTGCGCCCCGCGCACGGGCGCCTCGGGGCGCCGGGGTGCGCGCCCGCCGCGCTGAGGCCCGCACCAGCGTGCGGCCGCATGAACCGGGCCCCGGTCTACCCGTCCGGCGGATGCGGCGACGGTCAGGGCTGCGGCCGCACGTAGGCACGGCCGCACAGGGGCGGGGGCGGCTGAAGGGCCGCTCCCGTCGGCGAGGAGACGCGATGCACCACCACGGCTATCTGTGGCTCGGGTCCGGGCTGCACCAGGTGCCGGACGGGGTCCGCCGGGCCGGACACCCGGAGTTCCCGAGCAGCCCCTACCCGCCGCTGGAGCTGGCGCACTGGCTGCTGAAGCCGCCCTCCTTCGTACGGGGAACCTGGGCCGAACCGAAGGAAGCCGCCGCGTGGTTCGCCGAGCAGGTGCGGCCGCACGTCGACGCCTTCGGGTGTGACCACGACGCGCTCGCCGGTGGCCAGGACATCGTCGGCGGCTGGTGGCTCAGCGGGCAGAGGTACCTCGGGGTGTACCTGATCGCCTGCTCACCGCACCGGTTCCGCCCCGAGTACGGCTGTCCCGCCCCGGCGGCCTGATCCGTCCCGGTATCGTCGCGCCGACGAGGGGGAGACCGATGACTTCAAGCACACCGCACACTCCGGGCAGGGACAGCACCTTCTCCATCGGCGGCGAATTCCGGGTGGCCCGACTCGGATTCGGGGCCATGCGCCTGGCGACCGGGCCAGGGCCGGAACGGGAGGGCGCCGTCGCGGTGGCCCGGCGGGCCGTCGAGCTCGGGGTCACCCTGATCGATACGGCGCACCTGTACGGATGGGGGGCCAACGAGGAACTGCTGGCCGAGGCCCTGTATCCGTACCCGGACGACTTGCTGATCACCACCAAGGTGGGGGTCACTCGGTCCGGCCCCGAAGGGTGGGCGTACGACGCACGGCCGGAAAGCCTGCGCGAGCAGGTCGAGCAGGGCCTGCGCCGGCTGCGGACCGAGCGCATCGGGCTTCTGCAGCTGCATCGGATCGACCCGAAGGTTCCGCTCGTCGAACAGGTCGGCGCGCTCGGCGTGCTGCAACGCGAAGGGAAGATCGGGCACATCGGCCTGTCCGAAGTCACCACCGAGCAGCTCGCCGAGGCCCGGCAGACCGCGGAGATCGCGAGCGTGCAGAATCGGTACAACCTCTTCGACCGGGACTACGAGCCGGTGATGGAGGCATGCGAGGCCGGCGGCATCGCCTTTCTTCCCTGGCGTCCCGTCGCCGCGGAAACCGACCCCGGCCAGGCGGCCGTGCTCGCCGCCGTGGCGGGCGAACTCGGGGCCACCGTTCCGCAGGTCCTGCTCGCCTGGCTGCTCGCCCGCTCTCCGGTCGTCCTGCCGATACCCGGAACCGGCTCGCTCGCCCACCTGGAGGAGAATCTCGCAGCGGCGGACCTTCGGCTCACCGACTCCCAGCGGCAGCTCCTCGACCGTACCGCCTTGCCCGCCTAGGGATGCCTCAGGACGCCCCCGCCATCCGGGCCGACGGCGTCTCCTGGGCGGTCGCGTCCGCAGTCGCCTCCGGCGCCGGCCGCAGCGTCCGGGCCGCCACCACCCCCACCGCGCAGACCAGCGCCGCCGCGAGGCACACCGCCGTGAAGCCGTCCGCGAAGGCCGCGCGGGCCAGGGGCTGGAGCGCGGTGGGGACGAGTTCGAAGCGGCCGGTTTCGACGGCGGCGCGCACACCCGCCTCAGGGCCCAGGCCCTCGCCCACCCGGGCCGAGAACAGAGCGCCGAACACCGCGATGCCGGTCGCGGTGCCGAGGGGGTAGCAGGCGTTGGTGAGGCCCGAGGCCATGCCGGCGCGGTCCGCCGGGACCGCGCCCACGGCCACGCCCATCAGGGGCGGGAAGATCACGGCCCCGCCGATGCCCAGCAGCACCAGACCGAGCGCCGTGACCGCGAAGTCGGCCCCGGAACCCGCCGCCGCCAGCGCCAGCAGCCCCGCCCCCTGCGCCGCGAAGCCCCCCGCCACCAGCGCGTCCGCCGTGTAGCGGCGCTGGAGGCGCGCCACGAAGAGGCCCGCGATCAGCAGGCTGCCGGTCAACGGCAGGAGGTGCAGGCCGACTTCGAGCGGCGTGTACGCGTGCGCCGACTGGAGCCACAGGGTGATGAAGGCCAGCACGCCCAGGCTCGTCAGCCGGGCGAGGAACCCCAGCAGCGCCGCGCCCGAGAAGGCGCGCACCCGCAGGAGCGCCAGGTCGATCAGGCCGTCGCCGCGCCGCTGGACGGCGACCAGGGCGAGGGCGAGCCCCACGCCGACGGCCGCCGAGAGCACCACCTGCGGCGACGTCCACCCGGCCTCCGGCCCGGCGATCAGCGGGTAGTGCAGCGCCAGCAGCGCCCCGACGCCGAGGAGCGCGCCGAGCGGGTCGATGCGGCGCCGGGTGTCGCGCGGTGCCGCCGACTCGGGCATCCGGGTCAGCGCGCCGGCCACCACCAGCACCCCGATCGGCACGTTCACCAGGAAGATCCACCGCCAGCCGAGGAGGTCGACGAGGACGCCGCCGACCACGGGCCCGAGGGCCCCCGCGGCGGAGGCGATGGCGGCGAACGCCGCTATCGCCCGCTGGCGGCGGGCCCCTTCGGGGTAGGCGGCGGCGATCAGCGCCAGGGTGGGGGCGAAGACGAGCGCGCCGCCGACGCCCTGCGCGGCACGGGCGGCGATGAGCGTGCCGACGTCGGGCGCAAGACCACATCCGGCCGAAGCGAGGGTGAAAAGCGCCATCCCGGCGGTGAAGACGGTCCGGCGCCCGATCCGGTCGGAGAGCGCGCCCGCGCTGAGCAGCAGGGCGCCGAAGGCGAGCGAGTACGCGGAGACCGTCCACTGGACCTGGCCGAGCCCGCTCTCCAGGTCGCGGGCGATACCGGACAGGGCGACGTTCACGACCGTCACGTCCAGCGTCATCATCACGCCACCCGCGCTCACGAGGGCGAAGGTCCATCGGGGCGTGCGTCGGCGGGAAGCCACCGCTGAGCACCTCCAATTCGGGTCCGGGCGGGGAGGCCGAAGCCATGTCAAAAGCCGCGCGTACGCCGTGCCCGAAGCACCTGACAGGCCGTCAAATAGCTTGCGCCGACGCGTGGCTGAAAGTTGACCTTGTCCCTAAGGTAAGCCTAACCTAATCTAGCCCCGCCCGGACGTCCAGACGTTCGAGCGCAATGATCCGGCCAGACATCGGAGCTGCCTGATGCCCCTTTCCGCCGACCATCCCGTGCCCGCTCTGCCCGAAGTGGCCCCCGCGGCCTGGCGCGAGGCCAACCGCCGCCTCCTGGCCAAAGCGCTCGGCGAGTGGTGTTTCGAGGACATGCTGAAAGCGGTTGAGACCGGCGAAGGCGGCTACCGCGTCGACCTCGACAGCGGTACGACGTACGCGTTCGACGCCACGCCCGGCGCCTTCGGCTGGCTGCGCGTCGACCCGGACTCGATCACCCGCACCGCCACCAGCATGCTGGGCAACTCCATCGCCCAACCCGCCTGGGACGCCCTGCAGTTCCTGATGGAGGCGACCTCCACCATCGGCAGCGACCCCTCCACCATCGCCACCTACTTCACCGAGCTCTCCGCCACTCTCGCCGTCGACGCCGCACGCCTCACCCACGGCGGCGAGACCGTGGCCGAGATGCGCGCCCTGGGCCACTCGGAGCTGGAGTGCCGGATGACCGGCCACAACCTGCTCGTCGCCAACAAGGGCCGGATCGGCTTCTCCGCCACCGACGTACGCCGGTACGCCCCCGAGTCCGCGCAGCCGCTGAAACTCCAGTGGATCGCCGTCCACCGCGGCCTCGCCGAATTCCGCGGCACCTCCGAGCTGTCCGAAACCGCCATCCTGGAAGAGGAGTTGGACGCGGAGACCCGCAGCCGGTTCACCGCCGTCCTGGAGGAGGCCGGGGTCGACCCGCAGGGTTACGTGTGGATGCCCGTGCACCCCTGGCAGTGGGACCACGCCGTGCAGATCGTGCACGCCGCCGACGTCGCGCAGAACCGCATCGTCCCGCTGGGCGAGAGCCCGGACGCGTACCTGCCCGGCCAGTCCATCCGTACGATGGCCAACGCCACCACGCCCGAGCGGTACGACGTCAAACTGCCGCTGAAAATCCTCAACACCCTGGTCTGGCGCGGCATACCGCCGCACTGCACCATGGGCGCCCCGGTCGTCACGCAGTGGCTGCGCGGGCTCGTCGAGCGTGACCCGTTCCTGACCGACACGTGCCGCACCGTCTTCCTCGGCGAGGTCGCCTCCGTCACCGTCCAGCACCCCTACCTGTCGAAACTCCAGGACGCGCCCTACCAGCATCTGGAGACCCTCGGCTGCATCTGGCGCGACTCCGTCTCCGCGCGCAAGGACCCCGACGAGCGGGTGCGCACCTTCGCCTCGCTGCTGCACGTCGACAGCGCCGGCGACGCCTTCGTCGCCGAACTCGTCCGCGCCTCCGGCCTGGACCCGCAGGAGTGGCTGCGCCGCCTCTTCGACACGCTGCTCACGCCGATCCTGCACGTGCTGTACCGGTACGGCGTCACCTTCAACCCGCACGGCCAGAACACGCTGCTCGGGTACGACGAGAACGACGTCCCGGTGCGGCTCTACCTCAAGGACTTCGTGGACGACGTCTGCGTGTCGTTCACCGACGTGCCGGAGCGCGGCCCCGAGCCCGACGGGCACGACCACGTGCTGCCCCGCAAGCACCCGTCGATCATCAAGCAGCACGTCATGGACCAGGTCTTCGTCGGCCACTTCCGCTACCTCGCGCCGCTCTGCGCCGACCAGCTCGGCGTACCGGAGAAGACCTTCTGGCGGCTGGTGCGGCAGACCATCCTCGACTTCCAGCGGCAGTTCAAGGAGCGGTTCCCCGAGCTCGCCGGGCGGTTCGCCGAGTATGACCTGCTCACCCCGGAGATCCCCCGGTACGGCCTGAACCGCGACCGGATCGTGGTCACCCGGTACACCGACCGCGCCCTGCGCCACGCGCTGTATCCGAACGGCACGCACCCCAACCCGCTCGCCGAGGACTGAGGAGGCAGCGTGATCCCGTTGGCCCAGACCCGACCCCCGTTTTCGCCGTCCCCGTCGCCGTCCTTCCCGCCGTCCGTGCTCGCCGCCTCCCAGGAGGGCCTCGCCGAGGTCCTCGCCACCCTCGCCGAGGCGGTCGACGCCGCCGGCGCCGCCCGCCGCCCCGCCGGACCGATCCCGGCGGGCGCCCCCGCCGACGTCCTCGCGGCGGCGGCCGAGACCCTCGGCCCGGCCGAACTCCCCGCCGAGGGGCTGGGCGCCAAGGCGGCGCTCCAGCTGCTCGCGACCGTGCTGCTGGAGCAGGGCATCGACCTCTCCCACCCGCGCGCCGCCGCCCACCTCCAGGCGCCGTCCCTGTCGGTCGCGGTCGCCGCGGACACCCTGGCCGCCGCCGGGAACGCGTCGCTGGACACGTACGACTCCGGCCCCTCCGGCATCGCCGTCGAGCGGTGGCTCATCGGCGCCCTGATCCGCCTGGCCGGGCTCGGGGAGCGCGCCGACGGCGTCCTCACGCCCGGCGGCTCGCTCTCCAACCTGATGGGCCTGCTGCTCGCCCGCGACGCCGCCGCGCTGCGGCGCGGCATCGACGCCCGCCGGGAGGGCGTGGCGGCACTGCCCGGCCCGGTGGTGTTCTGCTCGGAGCTCGCGCACTTCTCCACGCACCGGGCGTGCGCCGCGCTCGGCCTCGGCGAAGCCGCCGTGCACCCGGTGCCCGTCGACGGGCGCCGCCGCATGCGGCCCGAGGCGCTCGCCGCCGCGCTGGCGGAGCTCGGCCCGGACCGGACGCCGATCGCGGTGGTCGCCACCGCCGGGACCACGGACTTCGGCTCCATCGACCCGCTGCCGGAGATCGCCGAGATCGCCTCCGGGCACGGCATGTGGATGCACGTGGACGCGGCGTACGGCTTCGGCGCGCTCTTCTCCGACCGGCTGGCCGACCGCCTCGCGGGCCTGGAGCTCGCGGACTCCGTCACCCTGGACCTGCACAAGATCGGCTGGCAGCCCGCCGCCGCGAGCGTGCTCCTGGTGTCGGACACCACCGCGTTCACCTCGCTCGACCGCGAGGTGGCCTACCTCAACCCCGTCGACGACTCCGAGGCCGGTTTCGACGGCCTGCTGGGCCGCAGCCTCCAGACCACCCGCCGCCCCGACGCGGTGAAGGCCGCCGCCACGCTGCTGACCTACGGGCGGGAGGGGCTCGGCCGCATGGTCGACGTCTGCCACGACCTGGCCCGCCACGCCGAGCGCCGCATCCTCGCGGAGCCGGAGCTGGAGCTCGTCGCCCCGGCCGAGCTGACGACGGTGGTGTTCCGCTACCGCACCGCGGACCCCCGGCGCTCCGACGAGCTGAACGGCGCCCTGCGCCGGCGGCTGCTCGAATCCGGCGCCGCGCTCATCGGGCGCACGGAGGTGGAGCAGCGCGTGTGCCTGAAGTTCACGCTGCTCAACCCCACCGCCACCACCGACGACATCGACGGTCTCGTGGACACGGTCCTCGACGCCGGCCGCACCTGCGAACGACTCATCGAGGAGGGCGCCGCATGAGCATCACCACCCCGGCGGCAACCACCACGGCAGCCACCACCGCCCCCGACCCGCTGCACGTGCTCGACGCGCGCGGCGCAGCCGAACACGCCCACGTCGAGGCCCTCCTGCGCTGCTGGCTGCGCGAGACCGGCACGCCCGTCACCCCCGGCCCGCTCCGCGTGGAGCTGCCCACCGCCGGGCTCGCCCTCGTCACCGAGGTCACGCACTGCTCGCCCACCGGCTGGCACCGCTTCGCCCCCGCCCGCCTGGAGGGCCCCGGCGGCCCGCTCGGCCCGACCGCCGACCCCGTCACCGCCGTGGCCCTGCTCTCCACGGAGGCGGCGGTACGCGGCGGAAGCCGTCCCGGCGGAGTCCCCTCCGGTGAGGTCGCGGACCTGGTGGAGCGCACCGCCGAGTCCGTACGCCGGGTGGCGGCCTTCATCGCCGACCGCCGCGCCCACCCGAAGCCGCCCCCGGAGGTGGACGGCTTCCTCGACGCCGAACAGGCCCTGCTGCTCGGCCACTTGAACCACCCGGCGCCCAAGAGCCGGGACGGCATCTCGGACCACGAGGCGCGGGCGTACTCGCCGGAGCTGCGCGGCTCCTTCCGGCTGCACTGGTTCTCCGCCGACGAGTCGGTCGTCTCCCACGACGCCGTCGAAGGCGCCCCCTCGCTGGCCGGCCGCGACACCGTCGCCCTCCTCGCCGACCTCGCCGAACAGCGCCTCGACGACGGCCGGGTGCTGATCCCCGCACACCCCTGGCAGGCCCGCGACCTGCTGCACCGGCCGCGGATCCAGGCGCTCGTCGCCTCCGGCGCGCTGAAGCCGCTCGGTGAGCTGGGCCCCGAGTGGTGGCCCACCTCCAGCGTGCGGACCGTGTACCGGCCGGACGCCGACGTGATGCTGAAGCTCTCCCTCGGGCTGCGGCTGACCAACTCCCGCCGCGAGTCGACCCGTACGGAGCTGCGCCGGGGCCTGGAGATCAACCGGCTCCTCGACGCCGGATACGCCGGGGCCACCTTCGCCGCCCACCCCGGCTTCGCGATCACCCGCGACCCCGCCTGGATCGCGGTGGACGAGCCGGGCCGCCCGGAGGGCCCGGACGTCACCGGCCTCGACGTCGCCGTGCGCGAGGTCCCGGACGGCATCGCGGACCTGCGCTGCCTGGTCGGCCTGGTGGCGCCGCGCCCCGGCCTCGGCCGCAGCGCGCTCGGCGACCTGGTCGCGGCGCTCGGCCCGGGCGCGGCCGAGCAGTGGACGGCCGACTACACCGACAAGGTGCTCGTGCCGATGCTGCACCTGTACGCCGCCACCGGCATCGGCCTGGAGGCCCACCAGCAGAACACCCTGGTCCGGCTGGACGCGACCGGACGCGTCACCGGCTCCACCTTCCGCGACAACCAGGGCTACTACCTGGCGACCTCGTACCTCCCGGGTCTGCTGAAGCGGCTCGGCGCCGACTCCTCCATGCTCGCCGTCGTCGACGACGCCCTCGTGGACGACCGGCTCTCCTACTACCTGCTGCGCAACCAGGCGCTGTCGGTCGTCGGCTGCCTCGCCGTCGACGGACTCGCCGACGAGCGCGACCTCCTCGCCGTCCTCGCCGACCGGCTGCGCGCGGCGCTCCCCGCGCTCGCGGAGGCGGGGCCCGAGGGCGACCGGCTGGCGCGCCGCTGGCTGGAGGCGGACACCCTGCCGTGCAAGGGCAACCTGCTGACCCGGCTGCACGGCATCGACGAGGTCCTCGCGCCGCTCGACGCCCAGTCCGTCTACCTCGACGCCCCCAACCCGCTCCAGGAGGCCACGGCATGACCTCGGTGGACCACGATCCGACCGCCACGATCCCCGGCCCGCCGCTCCCGGTCCTGAACGGCCCCTGGTCGGCCCGGGTCGCCCGGGCGGAGGGCGCCGACCTCGACGTGGTGCACGGCTGGATGCAGTCGCCGCACATCGACGCCTTCTGGCACCAGGCCTGGCCGCGCGAGCGCTGGTACGAGGAGATCGCCGGGCACCTGGCCGGTGACGCCATCCTGCCGGTCCTGGTCGACCTGGACGGCGAGCCGTTCGCGTACATCGAGGTGTACCGGGTGATCCGCGACCGCCTCGCCGGGCAGTATGCCGAGCTGCCGCACGACCTGGGCGTGCACATCGCCATCGGCGACGCGGCCCGCACCGGTCAGGGGCTGGGCCGGCGGCTGCTGCGCGCCCTCGCGGAGGGGCTGCTCGCCGCCGACCCGGAGTGCGTCCGGGTGGTCGCCGAGCCGGACGTGACCAACGCGCCGTCGCTCAGGGCGTTCGAGGCGGCCGGGTTCCGCCCCTGCGGCGAGGTCGTCTTCCCCGACAAGACCGCCGCCCTGCTCGTCCATCCGCGCAGCGAGGAGGACCTCCCCAAATGACGCAGCTCATCTCCGAACACGACGTGGTGGCCATCGGCTGCGGCCCCTTCAACCTGGGCCTGGCCGCGCTCGCCTCCACCGTCGACGACCTCGACCTCGTCGTCCTGGAGGAGCGGCCGGAGCTCACCTGGCACCGGGGCATGATGTTCGGCGACGCCTCGATGCAGGTGAACTTCCTCGCCGACCTCGTCACCCTCGTCGCCCCCTGGCACCCGCTGTCGTTCCTGGCGTACCTCCACGACATGGACCGGCTCTACACCTTCACCGTGCGCGAGAACTTCTTCCCCTCGCGCCGCGAGTACGAGGACTACCTGCGCTGGGCGGCCGCCCGGCTGCCCTCCGTCCGCTTCTCGCACCGCGCCGAGGAGGTCCGCTGGGACGCCGGGGCCGAGCGGTTCACCGTGGACGTCGTACGCGGGGACGGCACGCGGCTGCGGATGCTCGCCCGCAACCTGGTCCTGGGCATCGGCACCGCGCCGCACGTCCCGGAGGCGCTGGCGGACCTGCCCGAGTCGCTGCTGCTGCACACCTCGGACTACCTCTACCGGGCGGCCGACGTGGCGGCGGCCGGCAAGGTCACGGTCGTCGGCTCCGGGCAGTCCGGCGCCGAGGTCGCCGTCGACCTGCTGACCCGCAACCTCGACGGCGGCCCGGCGGTGAGCTGGCTGACCCGTACGTCGTCGTTCGCGCCGCTCGACTACACCAAGATGAACCTGGAGCTGACGACCCCGGCGTACATGCGGTACTTCCACTCCCTCCCGGAGGGCGTGCGCGACCGGCTCGTCGGCGAGCAGTGGCAGTTCTACAAGGGCATCTCCACCGACACCCTGGAGGAGATCCACGAACTGCTCTACCGGAGGCAGCTGGAGCACGGGCTGGCCGACGTGGAGCTGCGCTTCGGCATCACCGTCGAGTCCGCGGCCGTGGACCCGACCGGCCGCGCGGCGGTCCTGACCTGCCGGCACCGCGACACGGACCGCGTCTTCGAGCACACCACCGGTCTCGTGGTCGCCGCCACCGGCTACCGCAACCGGACGCCCGCCTTCCTGGCCCCGGTGGACGAACTGCTCCAGCGCGACGGGCGCGGGCGGCCTCGCGTACGCCTGGACCACTCCGTCGAGCTCGCGGACGGGGTGAGCGGCCGGGTCTTCGTCGCCAACGCCGAGATCCACGCGCACGGCGTCTCGTCGCCGAACCTCGACATCGGCGCCGTACGCAACGCGACCATCCTGAACGCGATCACCGGGCGCGAGACGTACCGGCTGCCGAAGCACAGCGCCTTCACGCGCTTCGAGCCGCCGGGGCCGATGGCGTAGACGAGGGATATCGTCGCGTGACGCCCGTCGCGCGACGATATCGGCAACTTCCATGGCGCTGTTGCGGCGGAATCGGTAGGTTCCTCAGGCATGGAGAACAGCTCGGCGTCCCGCACGCTCCCCGTCACCGACCGCACGCGCCATCGCCGCCTGCGCGACCAGGGCAGCACGGACCGCGCCGCCCTCGACGCCATCCTCGCCGCCGGTTTCCTCTGCCACCTCGGAGTCGTCGTCGACGGCCACCCCATGGTCGTCCCGACGGTGTACGGCTCCGACGGCAGGTGGCTGTACGTGCACGGCTCCGTCGCCAGCCGCAGCCTGGTCGCCGCGCCGGAGGCGACGGTGTGCGTCACGGTCACGCACATGGACGGCCTGGTCCTGGCGCGATCGGTCTTCGAGCACGGTGTCAACTACCGCAGCGCGATGGTCTACGGCGTCCCGCGCCTGGTGACGGACCCGGAGGAGAAGCTCGCCGGCCTGCGCTGCCTCACCGAGCAGGCCACGCCGGGCCAGTGGGACTACGCCCGCCGTCCGAACCGCAAGGAGCTGGCCGCCACCGCGCTGCTGGCGCTCTCCCTGGAGGAGGCCTCCGTCAAGATCCGCACCGGCGGCCCGGACGACGGCGACGGCCCCGACGCCGAGCTCGGCCTGTGGGCCGGGGTGGTGCCGATGACCACGGTCTTCGGGGAGCCCGAACCCGACCCGGCCCTCGGGGACGGTGCCGCGCCGCCCCCGCCCCACATCGCCGCGCTCAGTGGGCGCCGCTGAGTTCTCCGCTGAGCTTGCCGTGCAGCCGGGCGCTGGGCTCGTTGAGCCCGGTGATCTCCACGCGCTTGCCGCGCTGGGCGTACCTGTGCACGACGGCGTCGAGGGCGGCGACGGAGGAGGCGTCCCAGATGTGCGCCGCGCTCAGGTCGACGACGATCCTGTCGGGGTCGCCCGCGTAGTCGAACCGGCCCACCAGGTCGTTGGAGGAGGCGAAGAACAGCTCGCCCGTCACCCGGTAGACGACGGTGGTGCCGTCCGGGTCGGTGACGGCGGTGACGTCGGCGAGGCGCGCCACGCGCCGGGCGAAGACGACCATCGCCGTGACCGAGCCGACGACGACACCGACGGCGAGGTTGTGCGTGGCCACGACGCACCCGACGGTGATCACCATGACGGCGATCTCCCCGGCCGGCATCCGCCGCAGCGTCCCCGGGGCGACGGAGTGCCAGTCGAACGTCGCGCACGACACCATGACCATGACCGCGACGAGCGCCGCCATCGGGATGTCGGAGACGACCGGCCCGAAGACGATGCACAGCACCATCAGGAACGCGCCCGCGAGGAAGGTCGACAGCCGCGTCCGGGCGCCCGACACCTTTACGTTGATCATCGTCTGGCCGATCATCGCGCAGCCGCCCATGCCGCCGAAGAAACCGGTGACGATGTTGGCGACGCCCTGCCCGATGGACTCGCGCGTCTTGCTGGAGCGGGTGTCGGTGATCTCGTCCACGAGCTTGGCCGTCATCAGTGACTCCATCAGCCCGACCAGCGCCATGGCGAAGGCGTACGGGGCGATCGTCGCCAGCGTGTCCAGCGTGAACGGCACGTCCGGCAGCCCGGGCACCGGCAGCGACGACGGCAGCGCGCCCTTGTCCCCGACGGTCGGCACCGCGATCCCGGCGGCGACGGTGACGACGGTCAGGACGGCGATCGACACCAGCGGCGCCGGCACCACCGTGGTCACCCGGGGGAGGAACACCATCAGCGCCAGGCCCGCCGCCATCAGCGGGTAGACGGCCCACGGCACGTCCCGCATCTCCGGCACCTGCGCCAGGAAGATCAGGATCGCCAGCGAGTTGACGAAGCCGACCATCACCGAGCGGGGGACGAACCGCATCAGCCTCGCCACCCCCAGCGCGCCGAGCGCCACCTGGAAGACCCCGGCGAGGATCACCGCGGCCACCAGGTAGCCCAGGCCGTGCTCGCGGTTGAGCGGCGCGATCACCAGCGCGACGGCACCCGTCGCGGCGGAGATCATCGCCCTGCGGCCGCCGACGACCGCGATGACCACGGCCATGGTGAAGGAGGCGAACAGCCCGATCGCCGGCTCGACCCCCGCGATGATCGAGAAGGAGATCGCCTCGGGGATCAGCGCGAGCGCGACCACCAGACCGGCGAGCACCTCGGTGCGCCACACCTTCGGATCGGTCAGCCAGTCGGGCCGCAGCCGCCGGAGCAGCGGAACGGCGGAAGGCGTGGAAGAAGACAAAGGAACGGCACCTGCCAGAGAAAGGGGGACCGGACAACCCTACGGGAGCCGGTGGACCCCCAGCCGTGGTGGGGATCACTGCGGCCACGGGGCCGCACGGCCGTCACCGCCGTCCGCGGCCGCCGTTGGACAGGCATGACCGTGATCTTGTCGTCCTCGCCGTGGCTCTCGCCCGGATGGGGCGAAAACCCCCGACTGCCCCCGACTCCCGGCCTGCTGCCGACCCCTTCCGGGAATACCCCCACCGGGTATAGCGTCTTAGCTGTCGCATACCCCCTTGGGGTATTTGTTCTCAGTGAAGGGGCAGAGTGATGTCAACCGTCAATCCGCGGCGCTGGTGGGCACTTCTCGTGCTGGCCACCGCGCAGTTCATGGTCATCATGGACACTTCGATCATCGGCGTGGCACTCCCGGAGATGCAGCGTGACCTGGGCTTCTCCCAGGGGGACCTGCAGTGGGTGTTCAACGCGTACGTCATCGCCTTCGGCGGACTGCTGCTGCTCGGCGGGCGGCTGTCCGACCTGCTCGGGGCCCGGCGCGTCTTCGTCTCCGGCTGGGTCGTGCTGACCGCCGGCTCCGTGGTCGCCGCGGCTGCGAGCACCGCGTGGGTCGAGGTCGCCGGGCGCGCGGTGCAGGGCGTCGGCGGGGCGCTGATCGCGCCGGCGTCGATGACGCTGCTGATGATGCTCTTCGGGCACGACCCCAAGGAGCTGGGCAAGGCGCTCGCCCTGTACGGCGCCGCGGCGCCGGCGGGCGGCACCGCCGGGGTGTTCCTCGGCGGCGTCTTCACCGAGTGGGCGAGCTGGCCGTGGGTCTTCATCATCTACGTGCCGATCGGCATCGCCACCCTGCTGGCCACCGGCCTGCTCCCGGCGGTCGCGGGACGTCGCGGCTCGGTGGACGTCCTCGGCGCGGTGTCCGTCACCGCCGGTCTCGCGCTCGCGGTGTTCGCGGTCGTGCGGGCCCCCGAGGTCGGCTGGGGCGACGCCCAGACCGTCCTGGAGCTCATCGGCGCAGCCCTGCTCCTGGCGCTGTTCCTGGTCGTCCAGCGGTCGGTCAAGGCCCCGCTGATGCCGCTCGGCGTCTGGCGCACCCCCGGCCTCGGCGTCTCCAACCTGGCGATGACGCTGCTGGGCGCCGCGTGGATCCCCATGTGGTACTTCCTCAACCTCTACCTCCAGCAGGTGCTGGGCTACGGGGCGTTCGCCAGCGGCGCGGCGCTGCTGCCGATGACCGGGCTCCTGATGGTCTTCATGACGCTGCTCACCGCCCGGCTGCTGGGCCACTTCGGGGCCAAGCCGCTGATCGCGGGTGGTCTGCTGGTCCTCGCGGCGGGCCTGGTGTGGCTGTCGGCCGTCGAGCCGACCGGCACGTTCCTGGTCGACGTGCTGCCCGCGTCCCTGGTGGCGGCGACGGGCATGTCCCTCGCCTACATCCCGGCCATGATGTCGGCGATCTCCGGCGTACCGCAGGAGCAGGCCGGTCTGGCCTCCGGCATCGTCAACACCACCTACCAGGTGGGCTCCGCCCTCGGCCTGGCCGCGCTCACCGCACTCGCCACCTCGCGGGGCGCGGGCGCGCTGGGCGACCTGCCGGCCCTCACCGACGGCTTCCGCGCCGCGTTCCTGGGCGCCGCCGCGGTCGCCGCGGCCGGCGGCGTACTCACCGCCCTGCTGATGCGCGGCGCGAAGTCCCCGGCGGCGGCCGCCCCGGCCGAGGCACCGGCGTCCGCGCCGAGGGAGCGGGTGGGCTCCTGACCCATGGACGGCTGCTGCCGCACCCCACCTGACGACCCGGGGCGGCCCGGCACCGCAACGGCGGGGTCGGCGATCTCCACCCCCAGCAGCACACGCGCCCGAGCCCGCTCCACCACGCCGAACCCGCGGCACAT
>NZ_JBEZAQ010000012.1:0-202183 GCF_040646655.1 Streptomyces sp. NPDC045431 | reverse complement strand
CACGCGGAACGCCCGAGGAGGCACAGCCCGGCCCTCGCCTTCGAGGGCCTGGCCGGCGCCCACGCCCTCACCGGCCGCCCGTCCCGCGCCGCCCGCCTCCTCGGCGCGGCGGCCCGCCTCCGGGAGCGGGCCGGGGCACCGCTGCCGGACGCCGAGCGCGCCGACGTCGACCGCGTCACGGCACGCGTCCGGGCCGCGCTGGGCGCGGCGGAGTTCGCCGCCGCCTACGCCTCGGGCCTTGGGCAGGGGGCGTGACCGGCGCGAGCTGCGCCGCGCTCCCCGGCGGTATCACCATGGAAGGGAGGACGCCCATACCCCAGGAGCATCGGAGCTCCGCCATGACCCATCTGAAAGCCGGCCGCGATGTCACCGTCCTCGCGGACTGCCTCGAAGTACCCGCGATCGGCCTCCTGCCGGTCAACGCGTTCGTCCTGCACGCTGCGGAGCCGGTCGTCGTGGACACCGGCCTCGGCCTGCCCGACCGCGATTTCCTGGAACTGCTCGGTTCGGCCGTCGACCCCGCCGATGTGCGGTGGATCTGGCTGACGCACCCCGACCGGGACCACACCGGCGGGCTGTTCGCCCTGCTGGAGGCCGCCCCGCGGGCGCGGGTCGTCACCACCTTCGTCGGTGCGGGCATCATGTCCACCGAGCGCCCGCTGCCCCTCGACCGGGTCTTCCTGCTGAACCCGGGCAGTCCCTGGACGTCGGCGACCGCCCGCTCGCGGCGTTCCGGCCACCGCTCTACGACAGCCCCGTGACGGTGGGCTTCTACGACGACCGCTCGCGCACCTGCTTCACCTCCGACTGCTTCGGCGCGCCGATGCCCAGCGCGGACCTCGCCGACGGCGGCACCGCCGACGCGGTCGCCCCCGAGGACCTGCGCGCCGGGCAGCCGCTGTGGGCCACCGCCGACAGCCCCTGGGTGCACAACATGGACGTCGACAAGTACCTCGCGACGATCCGGCCGGTGCGGGAGATGGACCCGGAAGTGGTGCTCAGCACGCACCTGCCACCGGCCACCGGGCTCACCCCCCTGATGATCGACACCATCAGCGGCGCGCCGGGCGCCGACCCGTTCGTCGGGCCGGACCAGCAGGCGCTGGAGCAGATGCTGGCCGGCTTCGAGCCGTCCGCGGCGGAAGCCAGGGGAGCCCCCGCCGACGTCCCGACACCCGTGCCGGGCCCGCCCACCTGAGCCCCGCCGTACCCCCTACGCGCCCCGCACCGCCGCCGCCCACTCCTCCAGCTCCTCCGGCGTGCGCGGACCCTGCTCGCCCGCGCCCAGCAGGCCCCGGTCCCGCAGCACCCGGGCCACCGCCATGCCCCACGGGCGGCGCAGCCGGGCCGCGTCCAGCAGGGCGGCGTCCGCGAGGAGCTCGGCCACCGGGCCGGTGCGCAGGCCGTCCGGGGTGAGCACCGCCGCGTCGTCCGCCCAGCGCAGCGCCAGGTCCACGTCGTGCGTGGCCATCACGACCGTCGTCCCGGACTCCCGCAGCCGGTCCAGCACCTCCAGCAGCCGCTCCTGGCCGTGCGGGTCGAGGCCCGCCGTCGGCTCGTCGAGAATCAGCACCCGGGGCCGCATCGCGACCGCGCCCGCGATCGCCGCCCGCTTGCGCTGCCCGTACGACAGCAGATGCGTCGGCCGGTCCTCCAGCGCCGTGATGTCCAGCGCCTCCAGGGCCTCGCGCACCCGCTCCCGCACCTCCGGCTCCGAAAGCCCCAGGTTCATCGGGCCGAAGGACACGTCCTGCCCGACCGACGCCGCGAACAGCTGGTCGTCCGGGTCCTGCACCACCAGCTGCACGGTCGTCCGCAGCCGGGTCAGCCCCGCCCTGTCGTACGACACGTCCTCGCCCGCCAGCCGTAGCCGCCCGCTCACGCACCGCAGGCCACCGCTCAGCAGCCGCAGCATCGTCGTCTTGCCGCTGCCGTTGCGGCCGAGCAGCGCAATCGCGCGCCGCTCCGGTACGGCGAAGTCGATGCCCGACAGCACGGCGGGCCCGTCGTCGTAGGCGAATCCCGCACCGACCAGTTCCACGACGGCGTCACGATGCATGGTCATGGCAGGAACCTTTCGAGTACGAGGGTGAGGGCGACGAGCCCCGCGAGCAGGGCGCCCGTCGCGGCCAGGAACCGGCGGGAGACCGCCGCCTCCGGCACCAGCACGCGCAGCGTGCCGTCGTAACCGCGCCCGGCCAGTCCGGTCTGGAGGCGCGCCGCCCGGTCGAAGGCGCGGACGAACGCCGTCGCGCCGAGGCCCGCCAGCGACCGCCAGGCGGCCGCCCGGCTGGTCAGCCCGAGCCGCGCCGCCTGCGCCTCCCGGATCCGCCGCACGGCGTCCAGCAGCAGGAAACTGATCCGGTACATCACCAGGGCCACATCCACGACCGGCGCGGGTACCCCCGCCCGCACGAGCCGGGGCAGCACGTCCGAGACCGGCGTGGTGAACGCGAACAGCAGCACCCCGAGCGACGCCGCCGACGTCCGCAGCAGCAGCCGCCCGGCGTGCACCGGCCCGTCCGGCGCGAGCGCCACCCACCCCTCGGCCCCGCCGACCTGGAACAGCAGCGGCACCGCCCCGGTGACGCAGAAGCCCAGC
Source organism: Streptomyces sp. NPDC045431 (assembly GCF_040646655.1). NCBI lineage: Bacteria > Bacillati > Actinomycetota > Actinomycetes > Kitasatosporales > Streptomycetaceae > Streptomyces > Streptomyces sp. NPDC045431. The sequence continues at coordinate 199,581 of NZ_JBEZAQ010000012.1, read as the reverse complement.
GGGACGCGGAACGCGCGCCACAGCTGCCGGCGCCCGACACCCGCCGGGCCCAGCAGCACGGCGAGGGTGGCGGCGGCCACCAGCACGGCCCCCGGCCACGGCGGCAGACAGATCGCGAGGACCGTCAGACCGAAGCCGAGCACGGCCTTCTCGCACGGGTGACGGCGGCGCCAGCGACTGCTGTGCGCCGCCGCGTCGATCGGCAGCACCGGCGGTTACTCGACCGTCTTGGCGACTTCGGCGACTTCGGGCTCGTCGGCCGTCCGGGCGGCAGGTGCGGTCCGGTCCAGCGCCCGCGCCTCACCCTGCCTGCGGCCGCGCCGCAGCCCGAAGTAGTACGCCAGCACGCCCGCGCCGATCGCCGCCTGCAGCGAGAAGAGCGCCGATTCGATCTCACCGGACGGCGGCTCGTACAGCGGGCTGAACCACGGCTCGTAGTCCGGCTTGTTCTCCGTGATGGCCGTCTCGGCCTGCGCGTCCGCGCCCGTGAACGGCTCCTCCTTGTGGTCGCCCATGCCCAGCGCGAGCGGGAGCACGGCGAGCGCGACGACGACGAGCAGCAGCAGCGTGTTGATCTTGGCGTTACGGCTCATCGGGCCACGGCCTCCTTCGTCGCGGGCTTCGCGGACAGGACACCGAGGCGGGCCAGGTCGCCCTTGCTGGACTGGGTCAGCAGCCGCATCACCAGCACGGTGAGCAGGCCCTCGCTCACGGCGAGGGGAAGCTGCGTGACGGCGAAGATGGAACCGAACTTCGCCAGCGCCCCGGCGAAGCCGCTCGCCGGGTCGGGGAAGGCCAGCGCGAGCTGGACGCTGGTGACGCAGTACGTGGACAGGTCGGCGACGAACGCCCCGAAGAACACGCTCACCATCAGCGGCACGCCGGAGCGGCGCAGCAGCCAGTACGTCCCGAAGCCCGCCCACGGCCCGACGACCGCCATCGAGAAGGCGTTGGCGCCGAGCGTGGTGAGCCCGCCGTGCGCCAGCAGCAGCGCCTGGAAGAGGAGCGTGATGGTGCCGAGCACCGCCATGATCGGCGGCCGGAACAGGATCGCGCCCAGCCCCGTCCCCGTGGGGTGGGAGCAACTGCCCGTCACGGACGGCAGTTTCAGGGCGGACAGGACGAAGGTGAAGGCGCCGGACGCGCCGAGCAGGAGAGTCGATTCGGGATGGGCCTTGACCTCGCGGGTCAGGGCGCGGACGCCGTGGGCGACGAAGGGAGCGGCGGCGACGGTCCAGGCGACCGCGTGCACAGGGGGCAGGTACCCCTCGGCGATATGCATGATGTGGGAGACCCTCTCCAGCACCTCGTGGATGGACAACGCGCCCTGGCCGGTCTCCTGGCTGACGGGTCATGCAACGCCGCGGCTCCGCCTTCCCGGACACCACGGTCTCCCGCGGTGTTCCAGTGGCTTCCCGGGGTGGTTTCCCCGGGAGTGGAGCCGGACTTCCCGATCACAGTGGCGAGGGCCGCACCGGTACCGCACCGGTTTCCCGTACACCAAGGCCCTGCGACACTAGTGCGTTGACCAGGTACATCACAACCCGTCCCGCAATCGGTCACTCCTTGCGATAGCCGTACGCCTCCGACGCGGCCGCCACCACGGCCTCCAGGTCGCCGCCCGCCGAGGCGGTGACGACGGCCGCCACCGCGCCCTCCACGAAGGGCGCGTCGACCAAGCGCGTGCCCTCGGGGAGCTCGTCGCCCTCCGCGAGCAGCGCCTTCACCGTCAGCACGGCGCTGCCGAGGTCGACGAGGACGGCGACGCCCGCCCCGGCGTCGACCGACGCCGCCGCCTCGGCGATCAGCTCGGCGCTGGTGCCGAGACCGCCGTCCGGGGTGCCGCCCGCGGGGGCCACGGGCGCGGTCCGGCCGCCGCCCGCGAGGCCCTTGGCCAGCTCGGCGACGGACGACGCGACCGCCGCGCTGTGCGAGACCAGCACGATGCCCACGGGCCCGGCGCTCATCGGGCGGCCTCCGCTTCGGCCAGCGCCGCGATCAGCAGGGCGGAGGACGCCGCGCCCGGGTCCTGGTGTCCGACGCTGCGCTCCCCGAGATAGCTGGCCCTGCCCTTGCGCGCCTGCATCGGCACGGTCCCGAGGGCACCCTCCTCGGCGGCCCGCGCGGCCGCCCCGAAGGCCTCGTCCGCCGTGCCGTCCGCCGCCGCGGCCAGCGCCTCGACGGCCGGTTCCAGCGCGTCGAGCATCGTCTTGTCACCGGCCTTCGCCCCGCCGAGCTGCGCCACCGCGGCCACGCCCGCGCGCAGCGCCTCGGCCAGCAGACCGGGCGTCACCTCGGCGGTGTCGCCCAGGGCCTTGCCGGCGCGCCGCAGCAGCGTGCCGTACAGCGGCCCCGACGCGCCGCCCACGGTCGAGATCAGCTGCCGCCCGGCGAGCATGAGCACCGCGCCGGGAGCCGCGGGCGGCTCCTTGCCCAGCACCTCGGCCACCGCCGCGAACCCGCGCCGCAGGTTGGCCCCGTGGTCGGCGTCGCCGATGGCCGCGTCCAGCTCGGTGAGCCGGTCCGCGTCGCGCTCCACGGCCGCGGAAGCGGCCGCCATCCAGCGCCGGAAGAACTCCACGTCGAGCGTCACGGGCATCACGTCCTCACATCCCCCAGCGCAGGGCGGCCGTCCGCACCGGCGCGTCCCACAGTCGCAGCAACTCCTCGTCGGCCTCGCACAGCGTGACCGAGCAGCCCGCCATGTCCAGCGACGTCACATAGTTCCCGACGAGGGTACGGGCCACCGGCACGCCGCGCTCGCGCAGCACCCGGTGCACCTCGGCGTTGAACCCGTACAGCTCCAGCAGCGGCGTCGCACCCATGCCGTTGACCAGCAGCAGCACCGGCCCGCCGGGCCGCAGGTCCTCCAGGACGGCGTCGACGGCGAAGTCGGCGATCTCCCGCGACGTCATCATGGCCCGCCGCTCGCGCCCCGGCTCGCCGTGGATGCCGACGCCCAGCTCCAGTTCGCCCGGCGGCAGATCGAACGTCGGCCCGCCCTTCGCGGGCGTACTGCACGCGCTCAGTGCCACCCCGAAGCTGCGTGACGCGGCGTTCACCCGGCGCGCGATCGCCTCCACGCGCTCCAGCGGCGCACCCTCCTCGGCGGCCGCACCAGCGATCTTCTCCACGAACAGGGTGGCCCCGGTCCCGCGCCGCCCGGCCGTGTACGTACTGTCGGCCACCGCCACGTCGTCGTCCACGAGCACCTTGGCGACCTGGATGCCCTCGTCCTCGGCGAGCTCGGCCGCCATCTCGAAGTTCAGCACGTCCCCGGTGTAGTTCTTCACCACGAACAGCACACCGCGCCCACTGTCCACGGCCGCCGCGGCCCGCACCACCTGGTCAGGCACGGGACTCGTGAACACCTCCCCCGCCGCTGCCGCCGACAGCATCCCCACCCCGACGAACCCGGCGTGCAACGGCTCGTGCCCGGACCCGCCCCCCGACACCAACGCCACCTTCCCCTCGACCGGGGCGTCACGCCGCACGACGATCCGGCTCTCCACATCCACGGTCAGCTCGGGATGCGCGGCCGCGATCCCGCGCAGCGCGTCGGGGACGACGGTCTCGGGCACATTGATGAGCATCTTCAACGGTGTCTCCCAGCAAGGTCGTCGGGAAGGCTCCTGAACGGTGTCTTCGCAGGCCAGGTGCTGCTCCCCGAAGTATTGGTCTCGGCGCTCCGCGGCGGCCTGCGCTCCCTTCCGGCGGGGCCGGTTCCGACGTGCCGCCGACTTTACTGATGGTGCGTCACTTGCCGGTATGGGCGGTGCCGAACCACTCGGAAGCGCGACGTGGGGGTGCGGCGTGTGGCGGTCCTCCCCTCTCGGGTGGCCAGGCCCGGGCCGCCGGCCCGGCCCGCCGATGCGCGCCACTTGGCCGAGCTGCGCTGGAGGTTCAAGCGAGAGGACCACGAAGAACGGTCACCGACACAACCTCCGGACGAGACCGAGCAGTGGATCCACGACCGGCTCACCGATGGCCGCTGGCTGGCCTGGGTCGCCGAGTCCGGAGGCGAAATCCGCGGCCACGTCTTCCTCTCCCTGGTCGAGAGGCTGCCGGAGCCGTACCACGACAACCTCCCGATCGGTTACGTGACGAACTTCTACGTCACGCCGTCGCAGCGGAACAAGGGAGCCGGCTCGGCGCTCCTTGAGGCGCTGAAGCAGCACTGCCGCAGCGCCGGCTTCGACACCCTGATCGTCTGGCCGTCCGAGCGCAGCAGTACCCTGTGGCGACGCTCCGGCTTCCAGCCCCCGGAAGAACTGCTGGAACTCCCACTCGACGCCTGAAGGTCCCCTTCGATACCCGCCCTACCACCGTGACCGGCCTCAACGATCTCACGCGACTGTGCCCCCCGCCCCGCACCACCCAGGCCATCGACTGGCAGGCCGTCGAGACCCTCCTGGGCATGAGGCTGCCGGCCGACTACAAGCAGTTGGCCTCCGCCTATGGGCCCGGGGCGTTCTGCGACTTCCTGCACCTCTACCACCCCCACGCCCCGACCCCCTGGGTCAACCTCACCGGCCCCATGCCCGCCGCCCTGCGCGAACAACTGCGCGAGGACTGCAACGAGGGCGTGCACCCGGTCCCTCACGACCCCGAGCACCTCTTCGCCATCGGCGTGACCGACAACGGCGAGTACCTCTTCTGGGTCACCGGCTCCGGCTCCGGCGCCGACCCCGACAGTTGGCGCGTCGCCGTCAACGAGGCCCGCGGCACCCGGTGGCACACCTACGACGGCAACCTCACCGGCTTCCTCGCCGACGTCCTCGGCGGCCGCACCACCATCCCCCAGTTCCCCGACGGCCTGCTCGACCACGGCGTCGCCTTCCGGCCCTCGCCTCAACCGGCTGAGAACACCACGATCCAGCCGTCCCGCTCTGCGACCGGAGGAGCCGTCGACACCAAGGCCGTGCGCTCATGGGCCCGCGCCAACGGCTACCAGCTGCCCGACCGCGGACGCATCCCCGCGCCGGTCATCACCGCATACAAAGAGGCCAACCCCCAGTAGTACGCGACCGCGCTCGGCGGCATTCTGATGGTCACCTACCCGAGGGGAGCGGAGCGGGCGCCACGGCCAGGCTCTACGCACTGGCGGAAGAGACCCTGGCTGCGCCTTCCGGCCCGCACCGGAGTCACCCCGCTCGGCGTCAGGAGATCGTCAAGGCCGACCTCGCGGCCGTAAACGAGGCGTCAACAACAGTCACACCACGCCAAAAAGGGGTTTTCCTCTAGAGGTCCGATTTTCATCCGAACCTCTTCGGGAGCTCACGATGGCCGACCTGGCCCTCGTCGTCGCCACGGTCGCGGTCTTCGCGCTGGTGGCGTTCATCGCCAAGGGGGTGGCGAAGCTGTGACTGCCGAGAACATCGTCGGTCTCCTCGTGGCCGCCGCCCTCCTGGGCTACCTCGTCCTCGCCCTCCTCAAGCCGGACAGGTTCTGAGCGCGCCGATGAGTCCTCTCCTCGCGGCTGTGCTCCAGCTGCTCGCACTGACCGGCGCGCTCGCCCTCGCGTACCGCCCCCTCGGCGACCACATGGCCCGCGCCTACTCCTCCCACCGCCATCTGCGGGTCGAGACGTGGGTCTACAAGGCCATCGGCGCCGACCCCGACACCGAGATGCGCTGGCCCGCGTACCTGCGGGGTGTCCTGGCCTTCTCCGCCGTGGGTGTCCTCTTCCTCTACCTGCTCCAGCGGCTCCAGGGCGCCCTGCCCGGCTCCCTCGGCTTCGTGTCCATCGATCCGGACCAGGCGTTCAACACCGCCGCCTCGTTCGTCTCGAACACCAACTGGCAGTCGTACGCCAGCGAACAGGCCATGGGGCACCTCCTCCAGACCGGTGGCCTGGCGGTGCAGAACTTCGTCTCGGCCGCCGTCGGCATGGCGGTCGCGGTGGCGCTCGTACGGGGCTTCGCCCGGACCCGGACCGGCGGCGAACTCGGCAACTTCTGGGCCGATGTGGTCCGGGGCGTCGTGCGGATCCTGCTGCCGCTCTCCGTCGTCGGCGCGCTCGTCCTCGTCGGCTGCGGCGTCATCCAGAACTTCGCCGGCATCCATGAGGTCGGGCAGTTCACGGGCGGTACGCGGCAGTGGAACGGCGGCGCGGTCGCCTCGCAGGAGGTCATCAAGGAGCTGGGCACCAACGGCGGCGGCTACTTCAACGCCAACTCCGCCCACCCCTTCGAGAACCCGAACCCCTTCACCAACCTCTTCGAGATCTTCCTCATCCTCCTCATCCCGTTCTCGCTGACGCGGACCTTCGGCCGGATGGTCGGCTCGCTGAGACAGGGGTACGCGATCCTCGCCGCGATGGCGACCATCTGGTTCGGCTTCGTGCTGCTGATGTGGGCCACCGAGTTCGCGGGCCACGGCCCGGCGTTCGAGGCCGCGGGCGGGGCGATGGAGGGCAAGGAGGTCCGCTTCGGCGTCGGCGCCTCGTCGATCTTCGCGGTATCGACCACGCTGACCTCGACGGGCGCGGTGGACGCCTTCCACTCCTCCTTCACCGGGTTCGGCGGCGGTATCACCCTGCTGGGCATGCAGCTCGGCGAGATCGCGCCCGGCGGTGTCGGTTCCGGTCTGTACGGCATGCTGATCATGGCGATCCTCGCGGTGTTCATCGCCGGCCTGATGGTCGGCCGCACGCCCGAGTACCTGGGCAAGAAGATCTCCACCCGGGAGATCACGCTCGCCGCCTGCTTCATCCTCGTCACCCCGGCGCTGGTGCTCTGCTTCACCGCCGCCGCGATGGCACTGGACGGCACGGCGGACTCGATGGCCAACTCCGGTGCACACGGCTTCACCGAGGTCTTGTACGCCTACACCTCCGGCGCCAACAACAACGGCTCCGCCTTCGCGGGCCTCAACGCCGACACGCCCTGGTTCAACACCACCATCGGGCTGGCGATGCTGCTCGGCCGGTTCGTCCCGATGGTGTTCGTCCTGGCGCTGGCGGGCTCGCTCACCGAACAGACCGCAGTGCCGAAGACCGCGGGCACCCTGCGTACCGAGAAACCGCTGTTCACGGGGCTGCTCGTCGCCACCATCGCGATCATCGCCGGGCTGACCTACGTCCCGGCGCTGGCGCTGGGGCCGCTCGCCGAAGGGCTGGCGGCATGACCACCGACGTAAGGGAACAAGAGGACTCGATGTCCACGGCCGCCACCGCCACCAGGGCACCGCACCAGGACACACCGACGGGGCACGGGCCCGGCCACGGGCCCGACAGCGGTCGCGCCGGTCGGGTCGGTCGCACCGGAGCGGGGTTGTTCGACCCCAGGCAGCTGATCACGTCCTTCCCCGACGCGATCCGCAAGCTGGACCCCCGCGTGATGATCAAGTCGCCGGTGATGTTCGTGGTCCTGGTCGGCTCCGTGGTCACCACCGCCCTGGCGTGCGCGGACCCCGGCGACTGGTTCGGCTGGGCGATCACCGCCTGGCTGTGGCTCACCACGATCTTCGCCAACCTCGCGGAGGCCGTCGCCGAGGGCCGCGGCAAGGCCCAGGCCGACACCCTGCGCAGGGCGAGGACCGACACCGTGGCCCGCCGACTCGTGGACGGGGCCGAGGAGCGCGTGCCCGGCACCGCGCTGGGCGTCGGTGACCTGGTCGTCTGCGAAGCCGGCGACACCATCCCCGGCGACGGGGACGTGGTGGAGGGCGTGGCCTCGGTGGACGAGTCCGCCATCACCGGTGAGTCCGCGCCGGTCATCCGCGAGTCCGGCGGCGACCGCTCGGCCGTCACAGGCGGTACGAAGGTGCTGTCCGACCGGATCGTCGTCAGGATCACCGCGCGGCCCGGTGAGACCTTCATCGACCGCATGATCAACCTGGTGGAGGGCGCCGCCCGGCAGAAGACGCCCAACGAGATCGCGCTGAACATCCTGCTCGCCTCGCTCACGATCGTCTTCCTGCTCGCGGTCGTGACGCTGAAGCCGTTCGCGGTCTACGCGGGGGCCGACGCGCAGACGTCCCTCATCGTGCTCACCGCGCTCCTCGTCTGCCTGATCCCCACGACGATCGGCGCGCTGCTGTCGGCGATCGGCATCGCGGGCATGGACCGGCTCGTCCAGCGCAATGTGCTCGCCATGTCCGGCAGGGCGGTCGAGGCCGCCGGTGACGTCTCCACCCTGCTGCTGGACAAGACCGGCACCATCACCCTCGGCAACCGGCAGGCGGCGGAGTTCCTCCCGGTCGAGGGCACCACCGAGGCGGAGCTGGCGGACGCCGCCCAGCTGTCGTCGCTCGCCGACGAGACGCCCGAGGGCCGCTCGGTCGTCGTCCTGGCCAAGGAGAGGTACGGGCTGCGCGAACGCCACCGGGGCGAGCTCGCCCACGCCGAGTGGGTGGCCTTCACGGCCCAGACCCGCATGTCGGGCGTGGACCTCACCGATGACGCCCAGGAGCGCAAGGTACGTAAAGGGGCCGCCGGTTCGGTCGCGGCCTGGGTGCGGGAGCGGGGCGGCCGGGTCGCCGAAGACGCACAGGCGCTCGCGGACCGGATCTCCGAGGCCGGCGGTACGCCGCTGCTCGTGGCCGTGGAGGACGGCGGGGGCGCGCGCGTCCTGGGTGTCATCCACCTCAAGGACGTCGTGAAGGAGGGCATGCGCGAACGCTTCGACGAACTGCGCCGCATGGGCATCAGGACCGTCATGATCACCGGCGACAACCCGCTGACGGCCAGGGCCATCGCGGACGAGGCCGGCGTCGACGACTTCCTCGCCGAGGCCACGCCCGAGGACAAGATGGCCCTCATCAAGCGGGAGCAGGCGGGCGGCAAGCTCGTCGCGATGACCGGCGACGGTACGAACGACGCCCCCGCCCTCGCGCAGGCGGACGTCGGCGTGGCGATGAACACCGGCACCTCGGCCGCCAAGGAGGCCGGGAACATGGTGGACCTCGACTCCAATCCGACCAAGCTCATCGAGATCGTCGAGATCGGCAAGCAACTCCTCATCACACGCGGCGCGTTGACGACGTTCTCGATCGCCAACGACGTGGCGAAGTACTTCGCCATCATCCCGGCGATGTTCACGGCCGCGTACCCGAGCCTCGACAAGCTCAACATCATGGGCCTGGCGTCGGCGCAGTCGGCGATCCTCTCGGCCGTCGTCTTCAACGCGCTCGTCATCGTCGCGCTCGTACCCCTGGCCCTGAAGGGTGTGCGCTACCGCCCGGCCACCGCCGACACGATGCTCCGCCGCAACCTCGCGGTCTACGGCCTCGGTGGCCTCGTCACCCCGTTCCTCGGCATCAAGCTCATCGACCTGCTGCTCACCCTCCTCCCCGGAATCGGCTGACCCGCCATGAACAACTCCGTCCGCTCCACCGCCCGACTGCTCGGCGCGGGGCTGCGCGCCCTGCTCGTCCTGACCGCCCTCTGCGGCGTGCTCTACCCGCTCGCCGTCACCGGCGTCGCCCAGGGCCTGTTCCACCACCGGGCCAACGGCTCCGAGGTCACCGACGGTGACGGCAGGGTCGTCGGTTCCGCACTCATCGGCCAGCGCTACGACCTGCCCCCGGGGAAGGGCGAGAAGACACCGGAGCCGGACCTGAGGTGGTTCCAGCCGCGCCCCTCCCACGGCCTCGGCACCAACACCGCCAACACCCGGTACGCGCTGACCGTCTCCGGCGCGACCAACCGCTCCGGCGACAGCGCCGAGCTCCTGCGGTGGGTCGAGGAGGCGAAGGCCGCCGTCATCGAGGACAACTCCACCCCCGGCCACCCGGTCCGGCCCGCCGACGTGCCGCCCGACGCCGTCACCTCCTCCGCCTCCGGCCTCGACCCGCACATCTCACCCGCCTACGCGAGGCTCCAGGTCCACCGCGTGGCGCAGCGGAACGGCCTCTCCGTCGAAGAGGTCGGCAAGCTGGTCCACGCCCACACCGACGGGCGGATCCTGGGCTTCATGGGGGAGCCCCGGGTCAACGTCCTCGAGCTGAACATCGCGCTCAGGGAACTGCAGAAACCGATCGGCGAGGACTGAGGCTCCCTATCCGGGCCCTTCCGTCGAGCACGCCGACAGGACGAACTACCGTCGGGTACGCAATGCCCCTACAGAAAGCAGGCCCCTATGACGCGGGTGCTCGTGGTCGACGACGAGCCGCAGATCGTACGCGCCCTCGTGATCAACCTGAAGGCGCGCAGGTACGAGGTCGACGCCGCGCCCGACGGCGCGACCGCCCTCGACCTGGCCGTCGCGCGCCACCCCGACGTGGTCGTCCTCGATCTGGGCCTGCCCGACATGGACGGCGTGGACGTCATCAGGGGGCTGCGCGGCTGGACCCGCGTACCGATCCTGGTGCTGTCCGCGCGCCACACCTCCGAGGAGAAGGTCGAGGCCCTGGACGCGGGGGCCGACGACTACGTGACCAAGCCGTTCGGCATGGACGAGCTGCTGGCCCGGTTGCGCGCCGCCATCCGCCGGGCGGAACCGGTCAGCGCCCACGGGGACGTGGTGGTGGTCCGGACCGAGGGGTTCACCATCGACCTGGCGGCGAAGAAGGTGAACCGCGACGGCCGCGACGTCCGGCTCACCCCCACCGAGTGGCACCTGTTGGAGGTCCTCGTACGCAACGCGGGCCGGCTCGTCGGCCAGAAGCAGCTCCTCCAGGAGGTCTGGGGCCCGTCGTACGGCACGGAGACCAACTATCTGCGCGTCTACATGGCGCAGTTGCGCCGGAAGCTCGAAGCGGACCCCTCCCATCCCCGCCACTTCATCACCGAACCCGGCATGGGATACCGCTTCGAGGCGGAAACGCGCGACATATCGGATGTCGGCGCCGACTCGTAAAGTCGGGATCATGGGACGCGGAACACTACGGATCTACCTCGGCGCGGCGCCGGGCGTCGGCAAGACGTACGCCATGCTCTCCGAGGGGCACCGCCGGATGGAGCGGGGCACCGATTGCGTGGTCGCCTTCGTGGAGCACCACGGCCGGCCGCGTACCGAAGTGATGCTGCACGGCCTCGAGCAGGTGCCGCGCAGGGAACTGACGTACCGCGGCACCGTCTTCACCGAGATGGACGTCGACACCGTCCTGGAACGCCGGCCGGCCGTCGCGCTCGTGGACGAGCTGGCGCACACCAACGTGCCGGGCTCGCGCAACGCCAAGCGGTGGCAGGATGTCGAGGAGCTGCTCGCCGCCGGCATCAACGTCGTGTCCACGGTGAACATCCAGCACCTGGAATCGCTGGGCGACGTCGTGGAGTCCATCACCGGCGTCCGGCAGCGGGAGACCGTCCCCGACGAGGTCGTCCGCCGCGCCGACCAGATCGAGCTGGTCGACATGTCGCCACAGGCCCTGCGCCGCCGCATGGCCCACGGCAACATCTACCAGCCCGACAAGGTCGACGCGGCCCTGTCCCACTACTTCCGCCCCGGCAACCTCACTGCGCTGCGCGAGCTCGCCCTGCTGTGGACCGCCGACCGCGTCGACGAGTACCTCCAGGAGTACCGGACCGAGCACCGCGTCTCGAAGATCTGGGGCTCGCGCGAGCGCATCGTCGTCGGACTCACCGGCGGCCCCGAGGGCCGTACGCTCATCCGCCGGGCCGCCCGCCTCGCCGAGAAGGGCGCCGGCGGGGAGGTCCTCGCCGTCTACATCGCCCGCAGCGACGGGCTGACCTCCGCCTCCCCGAAGGAACTCGCGGTCCAGCGCACCCTCGTCGAGGACCTCGGCGGTACGTTCCACCACGTCATAGGCGAGGACGTGCCCTCCTCGCTGCTGGAGTTCGCGCGCGGGGTCAACGCCACCCAGATCGTCCTGGGTGTCAGCCGGCGCCGCGCCTGGCAGAACGTCCTGGGGCCCGGCGTGAGCGGGACGGTCGCCCGCGACTCCGGTCCCGACCTCGACGTCCACATCGTCACCCACGACGAGGCCGCCAAGGGCCGCCGCCGGCTCCCGGTCGCGAGCCGGGCGCGGCTCGGGCGCACCCGCGTGATCCTGGGCTGGCTCGCCGGTGTCCTCGGGCCGGTGCTGCTCACGCTCCCCCTCACCCACGCCGACGCGGACCTCGGCCTCGCCAACAACATGCTGCTGTGCCTGTCGCTGACCGTGGCCTCCGCGCTGCTCGGCGGCCTGTGGCCGGCGCTCGCCTCGGCCGCGGTGGGCTCACTGCTGCTGAACTGGTTCTTCGCGCCGCCCGTCCAGACGCTCACCGTCTCCGACCCGAAGAACATCGTCGCGATCGCCGTCTTCTTCGGGGTCGCCGTGTCCGTGGCCTCGGTGGTCGACGTGGCGGCCCGCCGCACCCAGCAGGCCGCACGCCTGCGCGCCGAGTCCGAGGTGCTGTCGTTCCTCGCGGGGAGCGTGCTCCGGGGGGAGACGGCGCTGGACGCCCTGTTGGAGCGGGTCCGGGAGACCTTCTCCATGGAGTCGGTGGCGCTGCTGGAGCGCGCGAGCGACGTCGAACCCTGGACCCGCGTCGGCAGCGTCGGCCCCGCCCCGGTGGCCCGCCCCGAGGACGCCGACGTGGACATGCCCGTCGGCGACCGCGTGTCCCTCGCCCTCTCCGGGCGCGTCCTGCCCGCCGAGGACCGCCGCGTCCTGGGCGCCTTCGCGGCCCAGGCCGCCGTCGTGCTCGACCGTCAACGCCTCGTCGGGGAGGCCGAGGAGGCCCGCAAACTCGCCGAGGGCAACAAGATCCGCACCTCCCTGCTCGCCGCCGTCAGCCACGACCTGCGTACGCCCCTGGCCGCTATCAAGGCCGCCGTCACCTCGCTGCGCGCCGACGACGTCGAGTGGTCGGAGGAGGACCGGGCGGAGCTCCTCGCGGGCATCGAGGACGGCGCGGACCGCCTCGACCACCTCGTCGGCAACCTCCTGGACATGTCGCGCCTCCAGACCGGCACCGTCACCCCGCTCATCCGCCCCGTCGACCTGGACGAGGTCGTCCCCATGGCGCTTCGCGGCGTCCCCGACGGCAGCGTCGAGCTCGACGTCCCCGAAACCCTTCCGATGGTCGCGGTGGACAAGGGCCTGCTGGAGCGGGCCGTCGCCAACGTCGTCGAGAACGCCGTCAAGTACAGCCCCGAGACCGCGTCCGTCGTCGTCTCCGCCAGCACGCTGGGCAACCGCGTCGAAGTCCGCGTCATCGACCGGGGCCCCGGCGTCCCCGACGACGTGAAGGACCGCATCTTCGAGCCCTTCCAGCGCTACGGCGACGCACCCCGCGGCGCGGGTGTGGGCCTGGGCCTCGCCGTCGCCCGCGGTTTCGTCGAGGCCATGGACGGCACCCTCACCGCCGAGGACACCCCCGGCGGCGGCCTCACCATGGTCCTCACCCTCACCACGGCCTCGACCGCCCCCGCACCCGCGGCCGGTGCCGTGCTCCCGGCAGCGGCCACGTCGTCGAGTGGACGTCGGTAGGGCACCCCGGTCACTGTCCGGCCGCTTCGAGGAGGATCCGCGCCAGTTCGTCCGGTCGGGAGAACATCGGCCAGTGGCCGGTGTCCATCTCGACCAGCCGCCACCGTTCGCCGGCCCGCAGCGCCGCCGTCACGTCGCCGCTCGGCTCGGGGCCGTCGAGCAGGCACTTGACGTACGTCGCCGGCAGCTCGGCGAGCGGCCGGGCCAGTACGGCCGGGTCGGCCAGAGAGCCACCCGGGTGCGGTGTCGCACCGCCCACCAGCCGGGCGGTCTGCGCGTCGGTGAGGCCCTGGCCGTCGCAGTCGGCCTCGGTCAGCGGCGCCCAGAAGCCGCCGTTCCGGGCGAGAGCGGCCTCCAGCTTCGCCGGGCCCTCCCACCAGGTGGAGAGGAACGACTCGCCCTCGACCGGAACGTCGGCGTCGACGAAGACCACCCGGGCCAGCCGGTCCCCGATCCGGCCGGCGGCCTGACCGACCGGGATGCCCGAGTAACTGTGCCCGACCAGTACGACGTCCCGCAGATCGAGGCGCTCGACCTCCTCGACGACGTCCCGGACGTGCGTCTGCCGCCCGGCCGGCACGGCCTGCTTGTCGGCGAGGCCGGAGAGCGTGAGCGGGTGGACACCGTGCCCCGCCTCCCGCAGCGCGGGCGCCACGTCGTCCCACGCCCAGGATCCGAGCCATGCGCCTGCGACCAGTACGAAGTTCACCATGGGCCGCACCGTAGCGGTGGGGTCTGACAACGGCCGCGGAACCGGTCCGGGTGCTGTTCCTGTTCCTGCCCGGGCGGGCCGCGAAGCGTTCGGAGCCCGACCGGGAGTGCCTGGCCCGTCTGGTCGAGCTCCTGGCTCGCCACAGCCCCGACGACCCGGACACCGAGTGCTCCTGGGCCCAGGCGGCGATCCACGACGCCGTACGCCACCCCGGTATCGCCGAGGTCCTGAACGACGGCAGCAGGGACGCCCGCCGGCGCGGCAGCCGATGAGGCCCCCGGACCGCCCGCGCCGCGCCGCGCCGCCCGCGCCCGCGACGAGCCGCCGGCGCGCTGGCCGAAATGATCTGTTCCGCCGCCCTCCCGAGCGACCCCGTACCGAAACTGGTACCGAGAACAGTCCATTCACCTCAGCGGACAGGACAGTCATATGGCGCAGCAGGTACAGGGAGTCGTCGCCCCCGGGCGGAACGAGCCCGTGCGGGTCGAGACCATCACCATCCCCGACCCCGGCCCCGGCGAGGCGGTCGTCAGGATCCAGGCGTGCGGGGTCTGCCACACCGACCTGCACTACAAACAGGGCGGGATCAACGACGACTTCCCCTTCCTCCTCGGCCACGAGGCGGCGGGCGTCGTGGAGTCGGTGGGCGACGGCGTGACCGAGGTGGCCGCCGGTGACTTCGTGATCCTCAACTGGCGGGCGGTGTGCGGGAAGTGCCGGGCGTGCCTGCGCGGCCGCCCCTGGTACTGCTTCGACACGCACAACGCCCGGCAGAAGATGACCCTGGCCGACGGCAGAGAGCTGGCACCGGCGCTCGGCATCGGCGCCTTCGCCGAGAAGACGCTGGTGGCGGCCGGCCAGTGCACCAAGGTCGACCCGGCCGTCGCCCCCTCCGTCGCCGGGCTGCTGGGCTGCGGCGTGATGGCCGGCATCGGCGCGGCGATCAATACCGGCCAGGTCTCGCGGGGTGACTCGGTCGCCGTCATCGGCTGCGGCGGCGTCGGTGACGCGGCGATCGTCGGCGCGCGGCTGGCCGGCGCGGCGAAGATCATCGCCGTCGACATCGACGACCGCAAGCTGGAGACCGCGAGGTCGATGGGCGCCACGCACACCGTCAACTCCCGCTCCACCGACCCGGTCGAGGCGATCCGCGGACTGACCGGCGGCTTCGGCGCGGACGTCGTCATCGAGGCGGTCGGCCGCCCGGAGACGTACCGCCAGGCGTTCTACGCCCGCGACCTGGCCGGCACGGTGGTCCTCGTCGGGGTGCCCACCCCCGAGATGAAGCTGGAGCTGCCGCTGCTCGACGTCTTCGGGCGCGGCGGCGCGCTCAAGTCGTCCTGGTACGGCGACTGCCTGCCCTCGCGGGACTTCCCCATGCTCATCGACCTGCACCAGCAGGGCCGTATCGACCTCGGCGCGTTCGTCACCGAGACCATCGGCCTGGGCGACGTCGAGAAGGCCTTCGCCCGGATGCACGAGGGCGACGTGCTGCGTTCGGTGGTGGTCCTGTGACGGCCGCGCGCGTCGACCGGCTGGTCACCTCCGGCACCTTCTCCCTCGACGGCGGTACGTGGGACGTCGACAACAACGTGTGGATCGTGGGTGACGGCTCGGAGGCGATCGTCATCGACGCCGCCCACGACGCCGACGCCATCCTGACCGCCCTCGACGGCCGCACCCTGCGGGCCGTCGTGTGCACGCACGCCCACGACGACCACATCGGCGCCGCTCCCGCGCTCGCCGCCGCCACCGGCGCGCCGGTCCTGCTCCACCCCGACGACCTGCCGCTGTGGAAGCGGACCCACCCCGACGTCGAGCCGGACGGCGAACTGCGCGACGGCCAGGTCCTGACCGTCGCGGGCACGGACCTGACCGTCCTGCACACACCGGGGCACGCCCCCGGCGCCGTCTGCCTGTACGCGCCCGGCCTGGGCACCGTCTTCACCGGCGACACGCTGTTCGCGGGCGGACCCGGCGCCACGGGCCGGTCCTTCTCCCACTTCCCGACGATCATCGAGTCGATCCGCGGCCGGCTGCTCACCCTGCCGCCCGACACCGTCGTGCGCACGGGCCACGGCGACCCGACCACGATCGGCGCCGAGGCGCCCCACCTGGAGGAGTGGATCAGGCGGGGCCACTGAGCCGGCGGCCGCCACCGTGCCCGTCCCGGGCCCGCCGTGCACGTCCGGCCCCCGTCAGCCGCCGCCGTGCCGTGTTCATGCAGCACAGTGGAGGTACGGGGGCAGGAAACGGGGGACGACGACCGGACGCCGGAGGAGTCGAGATGGCGCGCACCGTCACCGTCGGTGTCGACGAAACGCGCGAGAGCATGGTGGCGGCCGACTGGGCCGCCGGTGAGGCGCTCACCCGGGGGCGCCCCCTGCGGCTCGTGCACGTGTGGAGCCCCGACGCCGACGCCGTCACGCCGGTGGTGGACCGCGGGAGCGAACGCCGCGGTGCCGAGCGGCTGCTGCACGCCGTGGCCGGGCACGTCCGCCGCCGCCATCCGGAGGTGGCGGTGGAGACCTCCCCGTACCGCGGCAGCCCCGTCGACCGGCTGTGTGACGCGAGCGAGGACGCGGAGCTGCTGGTGCTCGGCTCGCGGAGCCTCGGGACCGTGACCGGCTTCGTCGCCGGGTCGGTCTCGCAGGCCGTCCTCGTACGCGTACGCCGCCCGGTCGTCCTGGTGCGCACCCAGGGGCGGCCGGCCCGGTGGGCGGGCGATCCGGCCGGTGACGTCGTGCTCGGTCTGGACCTGGACCGGCCGCGCGACGACGTCGCCGCCTTCGCCTTCGACTGCGCCGCCCGGTACGGCTGCGGGCTGCGGCTCGTCACCGACGTCGCGCAGTCGGCCGAGCGGGAGCAGGTCCTCGACGACGTCCTCGCGGCGTGGACCGGCAGGTACCCGGGCGTACCGGTCGCGCGGGAACACGGCCCCGGGCGGCCGGGCCGGACCCTCGCCGAGGCGTCGCGGGGCGCCCGGCTGGTCGTGCTGGGCCTGCGCAGGCGCCGCCTGCGGTGGCGCGCGCACCTCGGCCCCGCGCTCCACGCGGTGCTGCACGACGCGGCGGCCCCCGTCGCCGTCGTACCGCACCGGTGAGCGGGGGAGGCGGCGGATGACGACCAGGTACGTGTACGACTTCACCGAGGCCCCGGCCGGGGTGCCCGGCGCGGTCGGGCTGCTCGGGGAGAAGGGCGCCGAGCTCGCCGAGCTGACCCGGATGGGCCTGCCCGTCCCGCCCGGCTTCACCGTCACCACGGAGGCGTGCCGCGTCTTCCGCGCCACCGGCGAGCCGCCGCCCGGCCTGGACCGGGAGATCGGCGAACACCTCGCCGCCCTGGAGCGGACCGCCGGGAAGAGGCTCGGACGGGTCGACGACCCGCTGCTGCTCTCGGTCCGGGCGAGCGCCGAGCACCCCGCGCCGGGGCTGATGGAGACCGTCCTCGACCTCGGGCTGAACGACTACGCCGTCCTGGGTCTCGGCAAGGCCCCCGACCGCGAGCGCTTCGCCTGGGACTCCTACCGCCGCCTCGTCCAGATGTTCGGTACGACGGTGATGGGCGTGGACCCCGCCCGTTTCGAGCGTGTCCTCAACGGGATCGAACGGCAGCACCAGGTGCCCGACGACAGCCGGCTGGACACCTCCGACCTCATCCGGACCGTGGAGAGCTTCAAGGACGTCATCGCCGAGACCACGGGGGAGGAGTTCCCCCAGGAGCCCGCCGAACAGCTCCGCCGGGCCGTCCTCGCCGCCTTCGCGTGCATCCCGGACCGCGACCCGGAACCCGGCCCGGACCCGGACCCGGACGGCCGCGGCACCGCCGCAACCGCCACCGCCGTCACCGTCCAGACCATGGTGTTCGGCAACCTCGGCCCCGACTCCGGCAGTGGCCTCGCGGTCCTGGGGCGGGACCCGCGTGCCGAGGGGGAAGGCCGTTACCTGCCCAACGCCCAGGGCAGGGACGTCGTCTCGGGCGCCCGCCCCGCCCTGCCGCTGCGCGAGCTCGCGCAGCTCGACCCGGAGGCGTACGCCCGGCTGACCGCGTGCCTGCACCGGCTGGCCGCGCACCACCGGGGGCCGTGCGAGGTGCAGTTCACCATCGAGCACGGCACGCTGTGGCTGCTCGGGGCGCACCCTACGGGGTAGCGCCGCCTTGGGGTCAGACCCCGTCCGGCTCGGGGTCCGGGTCCGGGCGGCGGGCCGGGTGCGCCTGCGCCCGGGTGTGGATGAACAGCTCCTGGCGCCCCGGCGGCGCCGTCCGGCGCTGGGGGAGCGGCAGCTCGAACTCCACGGGGCGCCGGTGGTCGGCGAGCTGGCGGCCGGCGTTGTAGACCCGGCCGAACTTCCACAGCATGCGGGCGAAGTTGGTCTGGCCGCGCGCCAGGTTGCGGCCGAGTACGCCCATGGCCCCGATGGCGTTGCTCAGCCCCAGGTGCTTGCGGTTGATGACCGCCTGGGTGCGGACGAGCTCCCGGTAGAACTCCTCCAAGGGCAGCTTCGTCGGCACGACGGCGTGCTGGATGTCGAAGAGCCGGTAGTCGCGCGTCGTCAGCTGGCGGGCCTCGGTGTGCCAGATCTCCGTGCCGGGGTACGGCGTCATCACCGTCAGGTGGACGATCTCCGGCACCGCCAGGGCGAATTCCCGGACGACGCGGAATCGTTCCTTGTCCCAGGCGGGGTCGACGATCAGGTTGATCGCCACCATGATCCCCATCTCGCGGGCCACTTCCAGCGCCCGGAAATTGTCGTCCGGGCTTACTCGCTTCCGGTAGAGATCCAGCCCCTCGGCGTCGATCGCCTCCATGCCCAGGAACATGTAGCGCAGCCCGAGCCGGGTCCAGCGTTCGAATACCTCCCGGTTGCGCAGCAGGACGTCACTGCGGGTTTCGAGGTAATAGCGCTTGCGGATTTTCCGGCGCTCCAGCTCGGCGGCGATTCCGTCACCGTGTTCCGGCCGGATGAATGCCACGTCGTCGACGATGAACACATTCGGTTCCCGGATCGACGCCATTTCCTCGGCCGCCCCCTCCGGGGTCGCCTTGCGGTAGCTGCGCCCGTAGAACGTCCACGCGGAGCAGAACGAGCAGTCCCACGGGCAGCCGCGGGTGAACTCGATCGAGGCGCACGGATCGAGCTCGCCGATGAAGTAGCGGTGGCGCTTGCGCATCAGGTCGCGGGCCGGGCGCGGCCGGTCCAGGCTGTCCAGCAGCTGCGGAGCGGGTCCGCGGCCGTCCGCGCACACCACGCCCGGGACCGTCTGGAGCCCGCCGTCCCGGGCGGCCGCGAGCAGCGGCGCGACGGCCGGCTCGCCCTCGCCGCGTACGATCGCGTCCACCGCGCCGTCGGCCTGCTCCAGGACGTGCTCGGCGATGAACGAGACGCTGTGCCCGCCGAGGAAGACGAAACACCCGGGGGAGGCGGCCTTCGCCTTCCGGGCGATCTCGATGGCCTCGGGAATGTTGGCCAGGTAATTCAGCGAGATCCCCAGCGCCTCCGGCGCGAAGGAGGCCATCTCGCGGTCGAGCAGCGCGCGGGAAAGGACCTGGAGATCCACCACGCGCACCTCATGGCCGGCGTCGCGGGCCGCAGCCGCCACTCGCTCCAGCCCCAATGGCTCCAGTCGCAGGAAGATCTCGGAGTACATCAGGGCACTCGGGTGGACAAGCATGACACGCATCTGGGTCTCCGGCCGCCGGCAATGGAAGGGTCCGCTGGTTTCGCTGTTCCGCTGGATTTCGCTGGTTTCCGCTAGGTTTCGCTGGTTTCCGCTGGAACATTTCTGCCTTGTCGGCCCGCCTTCTCCCGGGAGGCACGCCGCAGGCACGCGCCCCGGAGCCCGGAGAGGGATCCTGAAACCAGGAGGTTGCCATGGCACGAACACTGGAGTGGCGGGTCCGCCTGGAACTCGCCGAGGACGACGGCACCACGCGGGCGCGGGCGACCGTGGACACGGGGACGGCGACGCTCACGGGACACGGGACGGCCCGGCGCAACCCCGACGACCCCGACGTTCCCGAGATCGGCGACGAATTGGCGGCGAGCCGGGCGATGAGCGATCTGGCGCGGCAGCTGCTGCGGACGGCGTACCGGGACATCGGCAGGGTGGGCGCGGGGCTGCCGGAGGCCGAGGGGTACGAGGACGTCGGCGGTTACGGGTGGTCGGCGGTCAGCGCGTAGGACGCGCGGACGGGTCGCTCCCCCGAATGGGCGAGGCCCCGCGCGCGGGTGCACGCTGGAGGAGTGACCCAGGAGGTGAGTGTGATGCAGACGATCGTCGGATGGCACGTCGACATCGAGTTCTCCGAGGACGAGGACACCGGCAAGACCAAGGCGTCGTGCCTCGTCAGGCTCCCGGACGGCACGGAGGTGCGTGGCCACGGCAGGGCCAAGCGGCACCCGGACGACATGGACCAGCACCGGGTCGGCGAGGAGATCGCGGCGGCACGCGCCCTCAACGAACTGTGCAGGAATCTCATGAAGAAGGCCGGACACGAGATCGAGGAGGTGACGCACATCCCGGCGCACATCGCGATGTGAGCCGCCGAGCCGGCCGCCCCGGAGCCCCGGACCCGCGCGGCCCGGGGCTCCCGCCGCTCCCGCTTCCGCGAGCGGGGCCTCAGCAGGGCCGCGGGCTTCCGCGGGCAGGGCCGTGAGCTTCCGTGAGCAGGGCCGTGAGCTTCCGTGAGCAGGGCCGTGATCAGGTCGGCGGGCAGGGCCCCGGGCAGCGCCCGCCTCGCCGGGCCGGGCTCAGCGCAGCGGGGAAACGCCGGGCTCAGCGCCCGCTTCGTGAGGGCCGGTCTCTCAGCCGCGCGCCTTCCGCGTCTCGGCCCTGTTCGCCTTGCGGATGGCGTCCAGCAGCTCCGGCTTCGACATGCGCGAGCGGCCCTCGACGCCGAGCTTCTTCGCCAGCTCGTACAGGTGCTCCTTGGAGGCGTGCTCGTCCACGCCCTCGCCGCTGCGCCCGCCCTGCCCGCGCGGGCGCGCCGCCAGGGAGTCCGAGGGCCCCTTGCGGCCGCCCTCCTTGCGCTCCCAGTGGTCGCCCACCTTCTCGTGCGTGTGCTTCAGCGCGCTGAACGCCACCCGGTGCGCGCGCTCGCCCTCGCCGTACTGCTCGACGGCCGAGTCATGGGCCTCCGCCCAGGTGCGCTGCGCGCTCTCCGGTGAGCGTTTCAATGTCGATGGCATAACCTCTCGTCCCGGCATGACCGCCGCCTCCCTCCCTCGCCTCGTACGGATAGCGGGTGAAGGACGGGTGTCCGAGAAATTGCCGGACAAACGACACCGTCAGTGGTCGCCTGGGGTGCGAGCCGGTGGTCCCGGAATACGGAAATGCGCCAGCGTACCTCCATCGATAATATGATCAATTCTTTTCGTGCTTTCGGCACAAAGCGGCCCGGACATCACTGAGGAGGGAATCCCCCACCGGCGAGGAGGGCCGCATGCTGGAGGTCGAGCGTTTGCTGGCCGACTGCCTGGACGACGCACGCACCCAGCCGCTGGGCACCGTGCCGCTCGTCCCCGACGGCCCCGCCTACGCAGCGGCCCGCCGCGCGTTCCTGACGGCCGGGCTGCGGGCACTGCGCGAGGACCTGCCGGAGACCGGCTGGGTGCAGGTCAGCGTGGCGCCCGAACCGTCCGCCTGGCCGCTGCTGTACGGGCGCGTCGTCGAGGCCGCCGACGAGCTCCTCGCCACCGGCCTGGCACGCGACTTCTTCTTCATGCACAAACCACCGGGCCTCCGCGTCCGGTTCCGCGCCTCCGAGGCGTCCCGGGCGGGCGAGTTGCGCGCCGCGCTGGGCCGCCACTTCGAGCGGCGCGACGGCGCCTGGTCGCGGCCGTACGCGGGCGTGTACGAGCCGGAGACGTACCTCTTCGGCGGTCCGCACTCCATGCCGTACCTGCACGGACTGTTCACCGCCGACTCCCGCGCCTGGCTGGACCTCCACACGGCCGCGCCCGGTGAGGCGGCCCCGCCCGACTGGCGCGTGTCCCTCATCCTGCTGCGCACGGTGCTGGACGCCCTCGGCATCGTCGGCTGGGAGCACCGCGGCGTGTGGCAGGTCGTCCGGGAGGAGACGGGGCGCCGCCTCCCCGACGGTCTGCGCGGCGAAGGCCGGCAGCGCGCCGCCGACGGCATCCGCGCGTACTGGAACGAGACGCCCGACGCGCAGCTCGACGCCCTCCCCAAGGCGTGGCGCGACGTCCTGCGCTCCCACCGGGAGGCGGCGCGCCGGGCGGCGGAGCACTGGCGCGCCGGTTACTTCGAGTCGGGGGAGGCGACGGTCGGCCCGCGCCGGGCGGCCGCCCACCACGTGATCTTCCACTGGAACCGCGGCCGGTTCTCCGTGGCCCGGCAGTGCCTGCTCACCGAGGCACTCGCCGACGCCGACGAGGGGACGGCCTGAGGTGGCCGCCGCACGGGACGCGGCCGACGCACGGCACGACGCGGCGGGGCCCCCGGACGCCCCGCGCGCTTCGAACGCCCCGCACGCTTCCAACATCCCGCACGTTTCCCACGCGCCGCAGAACCCGGGCGCCCCGCAGACCCCGGACGTACGAGGGGAAGCGGCCGGCGCACCGCGCGTACCGGACGCGGCAGGCGCGCCCGACCCGGGGGGCGTACGCGACCGGGCCCTCGGCGCCACGGCGCTGCTGCGCGTCGCGGGCATGCCCTGCGACGCCTGGACCGCGGCCGCGAGCCCCGGGCTGTTCGAACGGGTCGTCCGCCAGGCCGACGCCGATGACCGGCGCGCCGAACGCGCCCGCCTGCTCGCCGACCGGCTCGGCGCCGACGTGGTGCCGCATCCCGGGCTGACGGGCGCCGACCGCGGCGCCGTCCTGGCCCTGCGGCGGCGGCTGCACTCCGGCGCGGCACCCGGCGCGGCGGACTGCCGCCTCCTGGAGCGCTCGCCGGCCGTCCCCGCCCACCTGGCGGCCGAGGCCCGGGCCCTGCTGCACGCGACCGGCACCGCGGCCGCCGGCCTCACCGCACTGGAACAGGCGGTCGCCGCCGAACAGGAACGCATCGCCGTCCAGGCCTGGGACACCGCCCGCTCCAACCCCGTCCTGCGCACCTTCCTGGCAGCCGCCGCCCCCGGCCTCACCGAGGACGTCGAACGGCGCCTCGCCGAGGGGCAGTCCTGGACCGGCAGGCAACTGCGCAAGCGCACCGCGTACATCTGGCGCGTCCTCGGCCGGGCCGCGGCGAAGACCACGCCCCGCGGCTGGGCGGGCCAGATCGCCGCGCTGCCCGTCACCGCCGCACCGGACGGCAGCTCCCTCCTCGCCCCCGGCACCGCCGCGCTCGGCGCGCTGGCGGCCACCGCCATGGAGAACATCCACCTCGTACGGACCCGGATCGCGCCCCTGGACCTGCGCACCGCCGACCCCGCCACCCTGCTCGTGCCCGCGCCCCTGCACTTCACCGAGCCGGCCACCGCACCGGAGGACCCGGCCGGCCGGCTGCGCGCTTACGTCGTCGACCCGCGCGAGCCCGGCCGGCTCCGCCAGGTCGTCCTGCGCCGCACCCGCGTCCTGGAGGTGGTGCTGGCCCTTCTCGCCGACGGCCCGTGCCCGCTGGGCGAGCTGGAGAAGACGGTCCTGGGCGCCGCCGCGCCGCCCGGCGGTGCGCCGGCCGCAGACCCGGCCGTGCTGCGGGGGTTCCTCCAGCACCTGCTCTCCATGGGCGTCCTCCAGGTCTGTACGGCCCCCCGGCACCGGTACAGCCCCTGGGTCCGGGCCGACGCCGTCACCGCGACCGGCACCCTGCCGCACCCCGACACGCCCGCGGCCACGGACCCCGGCGGCTGGTTCCTCGACGCGTACCGCGCCCTCGCGCCCGGCGCCACCGTGCCCGTACCGGCGGCCGAGCGCGTGCTGCGGGGCCTGCGGATCGCGGCCCGGATCGCCGCCCTGCGCGAAGCCGAAGGCCACCCGGACGTCCCGCCCCAGGCACGTCCCGAGATCGCCGCCCTCACCGAACGGCCGCGCCCCGTCAGCGAGATCCTCGCCGACCGGCTCTCCGCGGCCGACGGCCCGCCGCCCGTCCTGCGGCGGTACGGCGGCTGGGCCCCCGCCCGCGACCCCGGGTCCGGCTACGCCCGGCTCCTGGAGCACCTGGACGCCGCCGCCCGCTCCGGCGCCGAACGCGTCGACGTGGACGACGCGCTGCTCGACGCCCTGGGCGCGCCGCGCGGCCGTGACGCCGTGCCGCCCTGGCCCGTCGACTGCCTGCTGCGCCCGCTGCCCCCGCACACGGGCCCCGGACCCGTGGCCGTCCTGGAGACCGCCTCGGCCGCCGGGGTGCTCGACGCCCGCTTCGCCGACGCACTGCGCACCCTGTACGGCGGGTACGGCAACGCCGACGCCTACCGCGACTTCCTCGCCGCCGTCGAACGCCGCACCGGCGTCCGGTTCGTCGAGCTCCTCGTACCCCCGCTCGCCGAGCGGGCCGCCAACGCCGTCCGCCGCCCCGTGGCGACCACGTGGTGGACCGGCGACCCCGACCCCACGCCGTACTACGGGCCGCTCGGGGCGCACGCGCGCTACCTGCCGCTGGACCGGATCACCGTGCGCCGCAGCGGCCGCCGGATCATCGCCGAGGCCGACGGGCAGCGCATCGTCCCCGTCCACCACGCCACCCGCTCACCGGTCCCGCCCTACGACGTCCTCGTCCGCATCCTGCTCGCCGCGAGCCACCCGGCCGCCTCCTGGCTCGTCCGCCTGGACGGCCTGGACGCGGCGCTGCCGGACCGGCGCGGGCTGCCCCGGCTGACGGCGGGCGGCGAGCTCGTCCTCTCCCCGGCCACCTGGCGGCTGCGCCGCGCCCACCTGTGGCACCCCGGCGACAGCCTGCTCGCCAAGGTCCGCACCCTCGCCCTGCTGCGCCGCGACACCGCGCTGCCCCGCCACGCCTTCATCCGCACCGGCCCGGGCGCGAAACCGGTGCCCGTGGACTTCGACTCGCTCACCGCCCTCCACCTCGTGGAGCGGCTCTGCGCCCAACAGGCGGGCGACGAGATCCTCGTCGAGGAGATGCTCCCGGCGCCGGGAGACCTGCTGCTGCGCGACCCCCTGCACGGCGGCGCGGCCGTCGCCGCGCAGGCGCTGCTGAGGCTGCCCTGCGACCAGGGCGCCGAACGGCTCGCCGTGGCCGCCGCCGACGCGCTGCTGCGCGGCGACGCACAAGACCTCCCCGGCCCGCCCGCCAGGCGGCCCGCCGGGGTGGACACCACCCAGTGAGGAAGAAAGGGAACGTCCCATGCCCAACATCGAACTGGCCGACCTCGACCTGCTCATCGACGACCTGGACGAGCGCATCACGGACAGCGAGCTGCCGTCGGTGTCGCCGACGACCGCGGGGTGCAGCGGTCTGTGCACCATCATCGTCTGCGCCACCGTCGTCATCTGCGCCTGATCCGCGGACGCGCCGCAGCGCGCGCCCGCACCCACAGGAGCCGCCCGGTCCGTCCGGGCGGCTCCGCCCACGCCACCCCGCCGCCCGCCCGGGAGGACCCTGATGGCGCACGCCACCCATGACACCGCCCACGACCTCGCCGCCCGGTACCTGGAGGAGTGGACGACCGCCACCGACCGGTCGGGGCCGCCCTCCGACCCCGGTATCCCGGTCCTCGCGCACCTGGTCGCGGACCGGGACGCGGCGGCCGCCGCCGTGGCCGTGTGGGCCAAGTCCGCCGGGCGCGGCCCGTCCCACCCCGCGCTGTACGACGGCGGCCTGGCCGGCACGCTGGTCGGCCTGCGCCTCGGGGCCACGCTCCACCCGGCGCTGCACCGGGCCGCCGACCGGCTGCGCGACCATCTGGCCGCCCGGCCCCCGGCGTACCGGACGGAGGGCGTCGCCTTTCCCGACTACGACCTGATCTCAGGCCCCTCCGGCACCCTGCTCGCCCTGTGCGCGGGCGCCGACCCGACTTCCGGTCAACTGCACCCGCTCACCGCCCATCTGACGCTCCTGTGCGACGGCGACGAGCTGCCCCGCCTGCGGGCCGGGCAGTACGACGGGCACCCCCACCTCGCGTGGATGCAGGGCCGCGTCAACACCGGCATGGGTCACGGCGTCGCCGGACTCGTCACCGCCCTCACCGCAGCCCTCCGCCGCCTCGGGCCCGACCCGGAGCTCACCGGCGCGCTCACCCGGGCCACCCGCTGGCTGGCGCGCCAGGCGTACGACGACGAGCGCGCCGTCCGCAGCTGGCCCGGCGCCGGGCTGGACGGTGGCCCGCCGCCCGCCGTCCCGAACCGCCGCCAGGCCTGGTGCTACGGCAATCCCGGCGTCGCCTGGGCCCTGTGGGACGCGGCCGACGCCCTCGGCGACAAGGAAGCCGCCGACGGGGCCGCCGCGGCCTTCACCACGCTGGCCGAGCGCTACGACACGGAGTTCCACCTCTTCGGCGACACCCCCGGCGACCTGCTCGGCCTGTGCCACGGAGCGGCGGGTGTCCTGGCCGTCGCCGACGCCTTCGACCGCCACGCGCGCGTGCCCGCCGCGGCCGCGCTCAAGGACCGGCTCGTCCACCACCTGGTGGCCGGGTTTCCCGACACGTACGAGGACTGGCCGCCCGGCCTGCTGGGCGGCCCGGCCGGGGCGCTGAGCGCCCTGCTCACCGCCGCCCACGGCGCCTCACGCGCATGGCTGCCCTGCCTCGGGCTGCGCTGACGGATCGCCCGCCGGCGGATCGCCGAGCCCCGCCACCAGCCGCGCCGCGTCGTCCCGGAACACCGCGGCGCCGCGCTCCACGCGCCGCTCACGCTCCGGCCCCGGACGCGCCAGCCGGGCCGTCAGATCGAGTAGCTCCGCGAGGCCGGACGCGTACACGGTCAGGCCCTCGGCCGCCATCCGCCGTACGCCGACGGCACCGTGGCCCGGGATGGGCCGGTAGCCGACCACGGGCACACGGGCGGCCAGCGCCTGGACGGCGGTCTGGCCGGCGGCGTTGTCCACCAGCAGCCGTACGGCCGACATCAGCCCCGGCATGTCGTCCACCCACCCCAGCGCCAGCACCCCCGGCACGCGTGCCGCGCGCCGCCGGAGCCGTTCGTCGCGCCCGCACAGCAGTACCGGCAGGAAGCCGTGTCCGGCCAGCGCCCCGGCGGTCGCCAGGAGCCCGTTCCCGACGCCCCAGGCCCCGGCCGACAGCAGCACCGGCGGCCGCCCGCCGCCCGCCCGCGCGAGCCGCGCCGCCCACGCCTCCGACCGGGGCGGGCGGTCGAACCCCGGCGGCACCACCGGCCCCGGCGCGGCGGCCGGGCACCCGGTGAGCGCGCGGGCGGTCCGCGCGGCGGTCTCCGAGACGCACAGGAACAGGTCGTTGCCCGGTTCCAGCCACGCCCGGTGCAGCGCGAAATCGGTGACGAACACCGCGCACGGCACCCGCAGTGTGCCGCGCCGCCGCATCCGCCCGGTCACCTGACCCGCCAGGTGGAACGTGGACACGACCACGTCCGGCCGCCAGTCGCGCACCAGCGCGCCCAGCCGCCGCTCGGCCAGCGCGGCCATCGGCGACACGTCGAACCGCCCGCGCGCCGGTGCCGCGGCGCCCTCCGGAGGACCCGGCGCCAGGAAGGCCGCGTAGATCGCCTCGTACAGCCAGGGCGCGTGGCGCACCGTGAACCGGTAGAACGACCGCACCCCCGGCCCGGCGCCCGGCGGCAGGAGCGTCAGCACATCGCGTACGAGGACCTCGTGGCCCGCCGACCGGAGCCGGCGCGCCAGTTCGGCGGCCACCGTGTCGTGGCCCGCGCCCATGCTCGCGCTGAGCACCATGCACCGCCGCCCCATGGGCGCCTCCAGACCTCGGCGCCGGCCTCGCTGCCGGCGGCTTCCATGCTCGTCCGTCCGGGCGCCCGGCGCGGCCGGGGAAGGCGCCGAATCGGCCTGTTCGGGTGGATCTGCACCGGATCATGGCGGCCGCGCCCGCTCCCGGGAGGCGAACCGGCCGGAAACAGGGACGCTGGAAGGGCACGTTCCCCACACTCCGGAGGATCCAGATGCCCCCGACACCCGCAGGGCAGGTACCCGCAGGGCCGGTCGCGCTCGTCACGGGAGCCTCCTCCGGGATCGGCGAGGCCGTGGCCGAGCGCATCGCCGCGGCCGACCGGGGCTGGCGGCTGCTGCTCGGCGGACGGGACGAGGAACGGTTGGACGCGGTGGCCCGCCGCACCGGCGGCACACCGCTCGCGGTCGACCTGGGCGACCGGGCGGGCGTGGAACGGCTCGCGGCCGAGGCCCTGAAGCGGGAGGGCCGCGTCGACGCGCTGGTCGCCGCCGCCGGGGTCGGCTGGGCGGGCCCGTTCGTCGACATGCCGGGCGACGCCGTCGACCGGCTGCTGACCGTCAATCTCACCGGCGTGGTGCACCTGGTGCGACTGGTGCTGCCGGGGATGGTGGAGCGCGGAGCGGGCCGCATCGTCGTGATCGGTTCCATGGCCGGCCGCGTCGGCGTCGCCAGGGAGGCCGTGTACGCGGCCACGAAAGGCGGCCTGCTCGCCCTCGCCGAGAGCCTGCGCTACGAACTCGCCGGTACGCGCGTCCGCGTGACGGTCGTGCTGCCCGGCGCGGTCGACACCCCGTTCTTCGACCGCCGGGGCGTCCCGTACCACCGCGACCACCCGCGACCGGTGCCCCCCGAACGGGTGGCGGACCTCGTGTGGCGGGCCCTCACGCGCGGCACCGACCACGACCTCTACGTCCCCGGATGGCTGGCGATGCCCGCCCGGATTCAGGGCGCCGTGCCGGGCTTCTTCCGCGCCATGGCGAAGCGGTTCGGCTGATCCCGTGCTCGCCCTGTCGATCCTCCTGGCGCTGCTCGCGGCGCTCGGCAACGCCGGCGCCTCGGTGCTCCAGCGGCGTGCCGCGGCCGACGTCGGCCCCGGCCCGTCCCGGGCCCGGGGCAGGGGCGGGTGGATGGCGAACCTCGTTCACCGGCGGGTCTGGGTCTGGGGCGCCGGGCTCCTCGCCGTGTCCGGCATCCTCCAGGCGCTGGCCCTGGCCACCGGACCGCTGTCCATCGTGCAGCCCGTCATGAGCACCGAGCTGATGTTCACGCTCGTCCTCGGCAGCGTGGTCTTCCGCCGCAGCCCCGACACCGCCACCCGCTGGGCCTTCGCCGCCATGGCGATCGGCCTCGCCGCCTTCCTCGCCCTCGCGGACCCCTCCGGCGGCCGGGACACCGTCCCCCCGGCCGACTGGCTGTGGACCGCCCTCGCGGTCGGCGCCTTCGTGGCCGTGATGATCGGCGTGTCGGTACGGCTGCCGTCCGCGCCGCGCGCCGCCGCCCTCGGCACGGCCACCGCGACCGGCTTCTCCTGCACCGCCGCGCTGCTCAAGGACGCCCTGGGGCGGCTGCCGGACGGGCTCGGCGCGGTCCTCACCACCTGGCAGCCGTACGCCGCCATGGGGGTGGGACTCGCCAGCTTCCTGCTCCTGCAGGTGACCCTGCGGGCGGGCACCCTGGTGGCGTCCCAGCCCGCGATGACCCTCGGCGACGCGCTGCTGAGCGTGGTCCTCGGGGTGACGCTCTTCGCGGAGAAGGTGCACCTCGGCTGGCGGGTCGGCTTCGAGGTGCTGGCCCTCGCCATCCTCACCGCCGGCTGCGTCCACCTGGCCCGCTCCCCGCTGGTCGCGGAGGACCAGGAGGCCAACGGGCGGTCGAAGTGGTGAGCCCCCGCACGGCCGCCTGGGCGGCCCTGACCGCCGCCGCCTGGCACATCGGGCCCGCCGCGACCTGGCTGCCCGCGCCCCGCGCGCTGCTCTGGCCGGGGCTCGACGGACGCGGCGACCCGGCGCGCGTCGCGCTCACCTTCGACGACGGACCCGACCCCGCCAGTACACCCCGCTTCCTGCACGCCCTGGACGAACTCGCCGTCCGCGCCACCTTCTTCGTCCTGGGGGAGCGGCTGGCGCGCCACCCGGACCTCGGGCGGCGGATCGCCGCCGAGGGCCATGAACTGGCCGTCCACGGCTGGCGCCACGACCGCCCCTGGTGGCCCAGGCCGCTGCGCGACGCGCGGGACCTGGCGCGCACCACGGAGCTCGTCACCGAGGCCGCCGGTCAGCGGCCCCTGTGGTACCGGCCCCCGTACGGCGTCCTCACCGGCGGGCGGTGGGCCGCGGCGCGCGCCGCCGGGCTGCGCCCGGTGCTGTGGTCGGCGTGGGGCCGCGACTGGACCGCCGACGCCACCCCCGCCGACGTCCTCGCCGAGGTGACGAGGACCCTGCGCGGCGGGGGCACGGTCCTGCTCCACGACTCCGACGTGACGAGCGCGCCCGAGTCGTGGCGGGCCGCCCTCGGCGCCCTGCCCGCGCTCGTCGCCGCGTGCCGGGCGCGCGGCCTGACGGTCGGACGGCTCGCCGACCACGGCCTCGCCGACCACGGCCTGGGCCCTTCGGGTCAGGAGCGGCAGACCTCCGGCGCCCGGTCCTCCAGGCCGAGCAGCCGGAAGTAGTTCTGGCCGAGCGCGATCCCGCGGAACGCCGCGTCACCGAGCTAGCTTCTGGCCGATGCCGAACACATTGGCGTAGCGCACCCCGCTCTTCCGCAGGTACGCGGTGACTTCGTCGAGCCGCGGCGGAACCGGCGCCCGCCGGGGAGGCGGCCACGGAAGCGGCGGCCAGGGCGGCGACGGCGGCGCGCCTGCCGACGCGCAGCCGCCGTACGGTGTGGGGGGTGTTCATGGGTGACCAGGGGTCCTCTCTCGGGCGGTGACCTTGCCAGGCATAACCGGCCCGGCCGGACGCGGGCGGCTCCGCCGCGCCGGGACACCCGACCGGATGCGGGCAGGCCCCCGGGCCGGACGGGTGACGCCGCCGCGCGTCCGGCCGCGCATCCCGTCCCGTGGCCGGCCCGGCCTGGCAGGGTGGAGCCGTTAACTCCCAAGCGCCCCCGCCACAGGGGGCTGCTGGGCCGGGCCCCCGGGGCGGCCGTCGTCGCGCCGGGGGCCTTGCCTTGCCCGAGGAGAGGCATGACGCGAATGGAATCAGAGCCCGGCGCATCGGGTCCGGCGGAGCCGTCGGGATCCACGGAAGCGTCGGGTTCCGCGGAAGCGGGGGCGTTCGCGGCCCGGGTGGCCGACGTCCTCAACGACGCGTGCCTGGCCCTGCTCACCAGCGTCGGCCACCAGACCGGCCTCTTCGACACCATGAGCACCCTGCCGCCGGCCACCAGCCGGGCCATCGCCGACGCGGCCGGGCTGCACGAGCGGTACGTACGCGAATGGCTGGGCGGCATGGTCGTGGGCGGCTTCGTCACGTACGACCCCGACGGCGGGACCTACCGACTGCCGCCCGAGCGCGCCGCCTGCCTCACCACGGCGGCGGGTCCCGACAACCTGGCCGGCATGATGCAGTACATCGCGCTGCTCGGCGAGGTCGAGCAGCAGGTCGTCCACTGCTTCCGCGAGGGCGGCGGCGTACCGTACTCCGCCTACCCGCGCTTCCAGGCCCTCCAGGCCGAGGAGAGCGCCCGCGTGTACGACCGGGCGCTGGTGGACACGATCCTCCCGCTCGCCCCCGGCGTCCTCGACCGGCTCCGGGACGGCATCGACGTCCTCGACGTCGGCACGGGGCAGGGCCACGTGCCCGTGATCCTGGCCCGCGCCTTCCCGCGCAGCCGCGTCCACGGCCTGGACCGCTCGGAGGAGGGCATCGCCGCGGGACGCGCGGAGGCCGGCCGCCTCGGTCTGGACAACGTCCGCCTGACCGTCGGCGACGCCGCGGACCTCCCCGGCACGTACGACCTCGTCACCGCCTTCGACGTCATCCACGACCTGGCCGAACCCGCCCCCGCGCTGGCGGCGGTCGCCGGGGCGCTGCGCGAGGGCGGCACGTTCCTGATGGGCGACATCGCCGCCTCCAGCAGGCTGGAGGAGAACATCGGCCACCCCTTCGGCCCCGCCCTCTTCGGCTTCAGCCTCTTCTACTGCATGACCACCTCCCTCTCCACCGGCGGGGCCGGCCTCGGCACGGTGTGGGGCGAGCAGACCGCCCGCCGCATGCTGCGCGAGGCGGGCTTCACCGAGGTGGAGGTCCGGTCGGTCGAGGGCGACCCGATGAACGTCTACTACGTCGCCCGCGCGCGGTGACGGACCCCGGCGCCCCGGGCGCCGCACGGCCGCCTACGATGGCGCACGTGAGTCCCGCGCAGCACCGCCGACCCGTACGCCCCACGGCGTACCGGCGGATGCTGCTCATCCTCGCCGTGCTCGCCGGGGTGTTCGCGATGCACGGGCTGGCCGCCGGTACGGCGGCGCCGCAGGCCCACGCGCCGCACGGCGGGCACGGGGCACACGCCGTCGCGTACACCGTCCACGTCGCGGGCGACGCCTGCGAGCACCTGGACGAGGCCGGGGCCGGACGCGGCGGGGCCGGTCACCTCGACCACGCGGACGCCACGTGCGCCGCCGGCGGCGTCTCCACCGCGCCCGCCCCCGTGCCCCTCGCCCCCAGCGGCGTCGAGCCGGAGCCGGACCTCACGCCGCCGGGCCGCCCGGCCGCCGGCGCGGCCACCGACCGGGCCCCGCCGGACCTGGCACAGCTGCAACTCCTGCGCATATAGCGGCGCCCGCGCGGCGCGCGGCCCTGACGGGCCGACGCCGTGCCCCGAGCCGTAGCCACGTTCACGCGCAAGGAGTGCACCACCCCATGTTCACGACCACACGCCCCTCCCGTGCCCGCCGGGCGGCCGCTTCCGCCGCCGCCGTCGTCACCGCCGCGCTCGTCCTCGCCGCCTGCGGCGGCGAAGACGGCGACACCCCGTCCGGCCACACCGGCCACGCCACCGAGTCCACGGCCCCGGCCTCGCCCGGGCAGGACGCGCACAACGCCGCCGACGTGGCCTTCGCGCAGGGCATGATCCCGCACCACCGGCAGGCCGTGCAGATGTCCGAGATGGCCGCCGACCGGGCCGCCGCCCCGGAGGTCAAGGCGCTCGCCGAGAAGATCAAGAAGGCGCAGGACCCGGAGATCCGGACGCTGTCCGGCTGGCTCACCTCCTGGGGCGAGCAGGTGCCCGGCGAGGACGCCGGGATGGACCACGGCGGCCACGACGGCACAGCCGGCATGATGACCGAGGAGGAGATGGACCGGCTGGCGAAGTCCTCCGGCAAGGCCTTCGACACCGCGTTCATGGAGATGATGATCAAGCACCACGAGGGTGCGGTGGAGATGGCGAAGACGGAGCAGGCCAAGGGCTCCTACGCGCCCGCCAAGAAGATGGCCGGCGACATCGTCGCCGCGCAGTCCGCCGAGATCGCCGAGATGAACAAGCTGCTCGGCAAGGGCTGAGCCGA
Source organism: Streptomyces sp. NPDC045431 (assembly GCF_040646655.1). NCBI lineage: Bacteria > Bacillati > Actinomycetota > Actinomycetes > Kitasatosporales > Streptomycetaceae > Streptomyces > Streptomyces sp. NPDC045431. The sequence goes on along the minus strand of NZ_JBEZAQ010000012.1, from coordinate 166,179 downwards.
CGGGTGCGGCCGGGCGGCACCGTCACAAGGCGTCGCCCGGCCGTACCCGGGGCCGTACCGTCATACGAAGTTCACCCCGGCCCCCTCCAACAGCGGGTCCTCCACCATCTGCCACAGCGGCACCGCGTAGTTGCCGAAGCCGTACCGGCCGCCGAAGTGGAGGCCGAGGACGCGGTGGTCGGTGAGGTCGAAGACGGGCGAGCCGCTGTTGCCGCCGAGCGTCGAACAGTCGTGCTTCATGACGTTCTGCTCCGGCGCGAGCTCCGTGGCCGTCCCCGGCTGGAGGCGCTTGACGTTGTAGACGTCCATGAAGATCCGGCGCATCGACTCCGGTTCGTTGCGCCGGCCGTCCCAGGCCGGATAGCCCACGCAGTACACCGGGTGCCCCGGCAGGTCGGCCGGCGCGTCCGCCGCCACGGCCAGCGGTGTCGGCAGCCCCTCACCCGCGCCGCCGTCGTCGGGGGCGATCCGCAGCAGCGCCATGTCCACCTCCGGGTGGATGCCCAGCACCTCCTCGACCGCGTACGACGGGCCCTCGGCGCCGGGCGGCGCGCCGTACTCCTCCGCCGTGTCCAGCCGGGCCGCCATGCCCTGCTGGAAGCTCCAGCCGTCGCCGTCGGCCCGCGCGAACTCCACGGCGACATGGCGGTTGGTCATGATCACGTCCGTGCCGACGAGGAAGCCGGTGCCGACCCAGTCCAGGCTCAGGTGGCCCGTGACCTCCACCCGGCCCACGCGCGCGATCGAGTCGCGGATCGCGGGCCGGTGGCCGTCGAGCACCGCCCAGTCGCCCGGCTGGGACGGGAAGTCGCAGCCCTGGACGAGGAGGGCGGGCCTGCCCTCCAGCAGGACGATCGCCTCCATCCCGAAGGACTCGTCGTCGGTGATGTCGTCCCCGCGCCCCTCGGAGAGCTTCTCCAGACCGTCGGCCCCCGCCGACAGCACCCTGGCCCGCTCCTGTCCGGCGAAGTCCGCGATGTGCCCGGCGGGCCGCTCCTCCGGTGTGAGCTCCCGCTCCGACTCCGGCACCTCGCGCGCCAGCCCTTCCCGTACGCGCGCGGCGACCTCGGCCAGGTCGGTGAAGACCCGCTCGGGTTCCGTGGCCACCGGGGACCTGTTCCGTTCTCGCATCCGTCTCTCCTCACGCGTTTTGAGCCGCTTCGATCTCGGCGTGGACGGCGGGACCGGCTGCCGCCAGGTGGCTCAGCACGGCGGCCAGCTGGGTCCCGACGTTCACGAACGCCGTCGCTCTGCCCTGGAAGTTCACGTTCTCCACCCGTTTCGACCCCCGGTGCAGCGCCACCACCCGCCAGTCGTCGGTGAGGACGGGCGAGCCGGAGGACCCGCCGCGGGTGTCCGTGAAGTAGCGCAGATCGCGCGCGTCGGCCTCGTACACGATGTTGTTGCGCAGAGCCACGCGCTTGGGCAGGCCGCCCGGGTGCTGGATGATGTTGACGGCCACGGAGTCGCCGGGCACGACCGTCAGCGGGCGCCGGGCGAGCCGCAGCACGGGGCGGTCGGGGGCCTCGGCCAGGCGCAGCACCGCGTAGTCCAGGTCCGGGTCGGCGGCGACGAGCTCGGCGACGGCCACCTCCTCCGCCTCGCCGTCCTCCTCCGTGTCGTAGCCGAACCGTGCGCGGGTGTGCCGCGCCTGCAGGAGCAGGTCCTCGGGCGCGGCCCGCGCGGGACCGGCGCCGCCGCCGGTGCGGGCGTTGACCACATGGTGGTTGGTGACCAGCAGGTCCGGCGTGACGAGCCAGCCCGTACCGGAGTGCGGGAAGCCGTTCGGCTGGAGCGGCGCGCCCCCTTCGAACGGCGGGACCCTGACGCGCGCGACCGCCGCCCCCGCCCGGTCACCGCCCCGCAGGAAACCGAAGGGCACCGTGTCGTCCCGGTGGACGATCTGTTCCTTCACCTCGGGGAGGTGGCGCCCGGCCAGGACGTCCGGCTCGCCCGCCGCCGCCCGCGCCACGTCGTCCAGGGCGCGCTGGAGGACGGCGAGCGGCGCGGCCTCGGTGGTCTGCGCGACGGCGTTCCGCAGCCAGGTCTCCAGCGGTACGGAGCCGTCCACCAACCGCTCCACCCGGTTCATCTCGTTGAGGTCCGAGTGCAGTTGCCGCCCGGGCGCCGGCAGCAGCGGCAGGGTGCCGCGGTAGCGGGGCATGACGCCGTCGAAGAGCAGCGGCCGCACCGACGGGTCGGCGAGCCCCGACTCCAGGGCGGCGTCCCGCACTTCGAGGATCCGGTCGGGCGGGAGATACGGGGTCGGGGTCATGGCGGTCCTGTCCTACGGGTGGGGGAGGCCATGGGGGTGGTGGAGGCCGCGGGGGGCGTACGGGTGGTGGGGGTCGTGCGGGTGGTGGGGGCCGTGCGGGCGGCGGGGGCCGCGGGTTCGCCGTTGCCCGGGGCGTCCAGCCCCATCGCCGCCGCCACCCCGACGGCGATCTCTCCGCTGTCGTCCGGCACGTCGAGCAGCCGCCGCGCGAGCGCGTCCAGCGTGCCGTGGTCACGCGCCAGGCGCAGGATCCCGACGACGCTGGACGGCGGCGGCGCGTCCGGCCGCCGCGCCGGGCCCGCCGCGTCGACCAGCAGCTCCATCACGTCGCCCAGGAGCCCGGGCCGGTGCGCCACCGCCCGGCGGATCGCCGCTCCCAGCACATCCGGTACGGCGTCGTCGGCGGGCAGGCCCACCGCCTCCAGCGCGTGGCCCAGCGCCTGCGGATCCCGCGCGTGGACCTGCGACGCGGCCGCCCGTACGAGCTCGGGCTGACCGGCCAGCACCGCCTCCGGCAGCCGGCGCAGCCGCCGCGCCAGCCGGTCGTCGGCGTCCCCGTCCCGCGGCGCCCCGCCCCCGCCGGTCAGGCGCGTACGGGCCAGCAGGGCGCCGATCGCCTCCAGCTCGTGCCCGAGGCGCACCGCGATGTCCTCCGCCAGGCACAGGTCGCGGTCGGCGGCCTCCAGGTCGCCGTCCTCCTCGGCGAGCCGCGCCGCCAGCAACAGCAGCTCCAACTGCCGCTCGCCGCACACCCGGGCCCGGCGTGTCCCGCCCACCCCGGCCCCGGTGGCCACCGCCTCCGCCGCCTCGATCGCCTCCGCCAGGGCCGCGCGGGCCTCCGCGCGGCGGCCCAGCCGGTCGAGCGTCTCGGCGTGGAGCGCGTGCAGCGCGCTGCAGGGCCTCCACGGGCGGCGCTCGGCGAGCCGGGCGGCCGCGTCCCCGGTGAGGCCCTGGGCGAGCAGGTCCTCGACCTCGCGGGCGGCCAGCCGCTCCCAGTCCTCCTGTTCGGCACCCGCCATCACCGGCTCCGGGGCCGCCCGGCCGGACTTCGCGGCCAGCAGGGCGGCCGCCCGCGGGCTCAGGTCACGCTCCGCGCCCGCCAGGAACCGCTCCACGCCGGGCAGCCACCGCTCCTCCACGGACCGGGGGTTGTCGCCGAGCCGCAGCCGGTGGTAGATCTCCTCGGCCCGCGCCTCCGGGCCGGGCCGGGCCGCGTAGAACTCCACGGCGCGCCGTTCGACCTCCCGGGTGGTCTCGGTTCGGTCCTGGGCCAGGAGCCGCAGCATGATGCAGCGGACGTCGGGGCGGTGGCGTACCGCCGAGGGGCCGGCCGGTTCGACCAGGTCCAGCCGGGCCAGCTCGTCGAAGAGCCGCCGGGCGTCGCCCATGGTCTCCACGCGCAGGCCGCAGGGGCCGGCGAGCACCTCCTTGATGATCTCGGGGGTGATCACGCGCAGCACCAGCCCCGGGTGCGCGAGGCGCCGGACCTCGTCGTCCGCGATGTGGTGGAGGATGCGGTCGTACAGGATGCCCTGGACCAGCATCCGGTCCACCCGCTGGAAGAAGTCCCGGCGCGGCTCCGGCAGGCTGCCGATCAGGTCGCCCGTGCCGTGACCGGCGACACCGGCGAGCAGGGCGGCGCGGGCGGCGAGCCGCAGGCTCAGCGGGTGCCCGCCCACCCGGTCCGCGAGCAGCCGCGCCACCTCCGGATCGTCCACCCCGCACGACTCCAGGAGGCCCACCGCCGCCTCCCGGTCGAGCTCGGCGAGCTCCAGGTCCCGGGACGCCACGGTCTGCGCCGGGTGGCCGACGGGCGCCCGCCCGGAGATCAGCACGCGCAACCGCGGATGCACGGAGTGGAACGCCGTGAAGGCCGCCCACAGCCTGCCGACGGCAGGCGACCCGCGGTACTGCGCCTCCTCGAACGAGTCCATGACGACGACGAACGGCGCCTCCGCCTGCCCCGCGCCGGCCGCCGCCCGCACGAGCACCTCGGCGACCGCGCGGACGAGAGCGGTCTCCCGCTCGATGGACACGAGCTGGAACTCCTGCGACGACGTACGCCCCAGCACGGCCCGGGTGGTGGACAGCCGGTGCAGCCGGGCCACCCGCTCCAGGTCCTCGCGCTCGCCGCGGGCCGCCTCCTGGCAGTCGCCCGTCAGCGCGTCGAGCTCGGCGTGGTGTTCCGGGTACTGGACGGCCAGTTGCCGGGCGACCTCGGCGATGACCGTGGCCGGCTCGTGCACCGACAGGGTGGGCCGCTCGAAGTCGACGTACGCGAACGGAAAGCCGGCCGTCCCCCGCTCGGCGCCCTCGACGCCGTCCAGCAGGAACTTCGCGAGCAGCGTGGACTTCCCCATGCCGCCCGGCCCGTGGATGACGAGCGGCCCGACGGGGAGGGACCCGGGGCCGTCACCCGGCAGGGCGGTGTAGGCGCGCAGCTCCCTCAGCTCGGCGGCACGGCCCTGGAAGGGCTCGCGTACGAGACGCCTCAGCGGCTCCAGGAGCCGGGCCCGGTCCAGGGCGCGCCGGACCTGGTCCGCCTCGGGCAGTCCGGTGACGCCCGGCACCCGGGAGAGCCACAGCACCGCCTGCAGGGCGTCGGTCAGCTCGTCGGCGGAGCGCCCGCGCAGGTCGGGCGGGCGGCCGGACAGATAGGCCAGGGCGGACCGCTCGGGCCCGGGCTCGTCCGCGAACTGGTGGGCGTTGCACTCCAGCAGGCGCCGTGCGGCCCCGGGTCCGGCCAGGGAGGCGAGCGTCTCCTCCCGGACCCGGCGCTTGAGGGTCCAGCGGCCGGTGCCCGTCCCGCCGTCGCCGGTGCAGTCGTCGAGCAGCTCCAGGATCGCCTCGCCGCCGGCCCCGTCGTCGTCGGGCAGCCGCAGCCGCTGGGGGTCGAAGGAGCCGAGCAGGCAGGCCGCCTCGCGGTACGCCCGGTGGGGGGCCGAGACGGCGGGCGGCGGCTCCTCGCCCGTCCGCAGCTCCCGGCGCAGCCGGGCGGTGAACAGCTCCCGCAGCGCCTCGGGGCCGGACCGGCCGGGCCCGCCGGTGTCAGAGGGTCCGGTAGACATGGATGGCTTCCTCCGCCGCCGTACAGAGCCTGCGCATGTAGCTGTCGCCGTCGCCCTTCCCGGCGGCGCGCAGCACCTCCTCGACGGCCACGTCCACGAGCGCGGCGACCGCCGACTCCCTGGAGTCACCCGGGGCGAGGGCGGCGACGGACGCGGGCGGGGCCTCGTGGAAGTACTGGTCGAAGAAGGCGCGCAGGTCGGCGCCGTCCGCGACCCTCGCGGTGTCCCGGCAGACGCTGCCGCGCACGTCGTACGGCAGTTGGCGCATCGTCGGCCCGTAACCGAGGAGGACCAGCCGGGGCGCCTGCTCGCCCCGTACGGCGGCGTGCTCGTAGACGGCGAGGGCCAGCTGGCCGATGAGGTCCCACACGTCGGAGGTGGCGTCGAGCTTGTCGCACTCGTCGAGGACCAGCCAGAAGGTGTCCTCCCCGGTGGCGGCCCGGCGCACCACCCAGTGGACGGCGTCCTCGAGCGACGCCAGCGGGTCGTCCCGCCCGGCGGGGTCCGGCGGCGAGGGCCCGGCGGCGTGCGGTTCGCCGACGAACTCCGCCAGCCGCCGCAGCACCCGGGCCGCGGTGGCGGCGGGGGAGAGGGTGACGCGGGCGGGGCGGAAACCGCTGTGCTGCCCGACGTGCCGGATGAGTTTGTACGTGTACGAGCGGCCGCTGTCCGGGTCGCCGTCCACCACGAGCACCGACTTCTCCGGGTCGTCGACGAAACGGCGCAGCGTCTCCCGCAGGTTCTGGCGGTCGATGAACGCCTCGGTGCCGTTCTTGAGGACCAGGGTGCGGAAGCTGTCCTGGGAGGCGTGGACGTTCCGGTCCTCCCGCAGCCGCTCCAGGAACTCGTGCGCCTTGGCGACCTCCGGTCGTACGGCCAGCCGGTCGGACGCGGCGACGGCCTCGACCAGCCGCAGCTGGCGGTCGATGTCCCGGCGGGAGGAGCGGACGAGCGTGAGGGCGTTCTCGCCGCTGACGGCGGTCAGCGGCAGCGCGGCGACGAAGTCCGGCGGGAAGCCGGCCTGGAGCAGCCCGGTGTGCGGATCGGTGGTGTCCAGGAGGTACTCGCGCACCCACAGGGTCACGAGGTCCCATTCCGTTTCGGCCAGGGGCATGGGCCACCTACCAGGGCTGACGCCCCCCTTCTCGCCCCCCTCTTTTGTCATATTCACACCCGGTTCACGGGCCCGCAAGGCGGTCGAGGACCTCCTGGCACGCGCCTCTGACCTGCGCGTCCGCCAGGTACGGGGCGATCCCGTGGTGGTTGGGGCTGTCGTTCACCACCAACAGGTCCGTGATCCGTTCCTGCGGCGCGTACTCGGGGCGCAGCGTGTGGTCCAGGGCCACCAGGTCCCGCAGGTCGGACGCGTTGCGCCAGACCCGTACGCCGGCGGGCACGGCGGGCGGCGCGGCCAGGTGGTCCTGCACCTCCTTGACGGCCAGCGGGGAGCCGACGGTCACGAAGAGTTCGGTCTCCCGCCGCGTCTCGGCCAGTACCTCGTACGCGACGATGGAGCCGAGGCTGTGGCCGACGACGAGGAGCGGCGCGTCGCCGACCGCGTCGAGCTCGGCGCGCAGCACGTCGCGGATGGCGGGGCCCGCGCCGCCGAAGAAGTAGGCGTGCACGTCCTTGAAGGTGTGCTTGACCAGGATCCGGAACACCGCCTTGCGGGCCGGAGCCGGCAGCGGCAGCGCCTCCAGGCCGGGTTCCGGGCCCGGCCCCTGGGCCGGAGGGCCCTCGGCCAGCGTGTCCGCCAGGTACGTCATGTCGCGCAGCCAGCGGCCCAGCGGGTCCCCGGCCTCGCCCGTCCACGGCCCTTCCGGGGCGGCGCCGCCCGACTCGAACCACGACTCCCCGAGCGTGCGCGCCACGAACTCCTCCGGCGCCTCGACGGCCGCCGGCCCCGGCAGCTCCTGGAAGGCCTCGGGCGCCCCGTCCAGCGGATCGGGCTCGGAGTCGGGCAGCGGCGTGTCGTACCGCAGGGGCGCCCAGTAGGCCATGCGGGACACCTCGCCCATGTCGCGGCCGAAGAGCGCACGGTCCCACTGCGACTTCAGCAGCTCGGCGCGGACCTTGTTGCCGTTGCCGTGGACGTAGATCACCCTGGGTCCCATGGCGGCTCCCGTCCCCCCTGGAGAGGGACTCCCAGTATCCCAGCCGCTCCGGGGGAGTGTCTTGCCGATCTTGCCCGGCTGCCGGGCTGCCGGGCTGTCGGGCTGTCGGGCTGCGGTCTTGCCGGGCTCAGGCCGCCGCGTGCGCCGGGACCCGGTCGCGGCCGCCCGGGTGGCGGTGGCGCCAGACCCAGAAGACGCCGCAGGACAGCAGCGCCCAGCCGGCCAGCACCGCGAAGGGGAACAGATGTTGGTGGTCGCCGAAGTACACCGCCGTGTGCTGCGCGTTCACCGAGGCGCCCGGCGGGAGCCAGCGCCCGATGTGGCCCAGCACCGACGGCAGCAGCGGCCAGGACACGGCGCCGCCGGACGACGGGTTGCCCAGCAGGACCATCAGGCCCCAGGTGGGCAGCATCGCCCACCGCCCCATCAGGGCGTTGAACATCGAGAAGACCATGCCCGAGGTGAACATCGTCAGGGCGAGGATCAGCCATGACTCCACGAACGGCAGGTCCAGCGCGCCCAGCAGCCAGTCGGCGGTCGCCGCAATGGCGAAACCGCCCAGCAGCGCGTACGCCGCGGTGAAGGCGATCCGCTCGCCCGGGTTGAGCGCGCGGGCGTGGACGCTCAGCTGGATGGCCCCGACGAAGCCGATGATCACGGCGGCGAGCGAGATGTAGAACAGGGCCAGCCCGCGCGGGTCGCCCGGCTGGAGCGGTGTGACGTCCCGCACCCGGACCGGCACGCCCGTCGCCCTGCCGGCCGCCGGACCGGCCTCGGCCAGCACCTGCGCCACGGTCGCGCCCGCCGCCCCGGCCACGTCCAGCTCCACGCCGCGCTGCCGCACCGTCAGGACGGCGAAGACCTCCTGCTCCTCCATGGCCCGCCGGGCCCCGGCCTCATCGGCGTACCGGCGCACCTCCAGCGAGGCGTTGAGGGCCTCGTCCATGCCCGCGAGGAACCGGCGGCCGTGCGGCGCGTCGGCCGGTCCCACGAGCGCGGTCGGGATCTGACGCGGTGTCGGGTTCGCCATGGTGTACGTGTACGAGCCGGCGAAGAGCGCCGCGGCGGCGGCCAGGATCAGCACCAGGACGGAGGCGGGCAGGAAGGGCGACCTCCGGACCGACGCCCACCGGTCGGCCCGGGTCGGGGGCCTGCCGTGGGCGCCGTGCTCAGGACGTTCCGGGCGGTCTTCCCGTTCCTCGGCTGCGGTCTCGGCCATGGGACGGCGAGGGGGTCAGGCTGCCGGAGGCGGGGGGTCCACCGGCTCCGGCGGCACCTCGGGCGGTGCCTCCGCGGACGACGTGTCGGTGTCCGGGTCCTGCGGGCTCGGGGTCGAGGTGTCGGGCGCGGGCTCCGACGTCGGAGGCGACGGTGTCGAGGGCCCCGGCGACTTGGGCCCCGGCGACTTGGGCTCCGGCGACTTGGGCGAGGCGGGCGGCGACGAGGTGTGGCCGGGGGAGGGCGTCGTGGTCTCGTCGTCCTTGCGGTGACCCTCCTCGCCCGGCGGGCGCTCGATGTAGCCGCCGTTCCTCACGTCGACGATGACGAACTCCTTCACCACCGAGCGCGACGGCTTGACGACCGCCGTCTTCGACGCGTCGTACCCGGGCCACGGGTCGCCGACGGGGCGGTACGTGCCCCGGCGCACCGGCTCCTGGAGGGGGTTGCCGCAGGCGCAGCGGACCCTCGGCACGCCGTGCGCGTCGACCATGACGGCCGTACCGGCCTGGAGGATCGCCTGATAGGGGGCGGCCTTGCCGTCGCGGAAGGTGTGGTTGGTGACCCAGGTGTCCTTCGTCAGCCGCATCGGGGTCAGCCCGCGCAGGTACGCCGGGACCGCGGACGGTGCCAGGCGCAGCGCGGAGGCGAAGGCCGCGTTCTTGTCGGGCGCCTCGCCGAGGAAGCGGATCTGGCGTTCCACGTCGCAACTGGCCACGTTCTTGGTGCCGCCGTAGAGGCCGTCCCACGAACCCTCGTACACCGTGGGCGTGTTCTCCCGCGGCGGCGGGGTCGTCGGCGCGGGCGGGGTGGTCGGGGGCGCGGTCGGTTCGTCGTCCTCGACCTCCGTGGAGTCGGTGAACGGGTCGGGGCCGGCCGCCGAGGCGTTCTGGAGGGAGATGGTGCCCCCTCCCGCCGTACCGCCGCCGTCCCCGTCCCCGTCGCCGCCGAGGCGCGGCAGGACCACGGCGAGCACCACGGCCAGCACGACCACGCCCGCGAGGACCGCGACCTTGGGGGCGGACCGCCACCAGGGGCCGCCGCCGCGACCACCGCGACCACCGCCGTCCCCCGGCGGCTGGGACGCCGGACCGGACAGGGGCCCGGAGGGCGGGCCGGTCGGCGGACCCGACGGAGGGCCGGTGGGGCGATCGGGAGGCGGCTGGGAAGTCACGGTTTTTCCCTTTCTTCCGTTCCGGCTCATTGTGTGTTCCGTACGGGCGGGCCTCGCAAGCCGAGGCGCCGGCGCAGCGCCGAACGGCCCCGTCCCGCGGGCGAGGGCCCCGCCGCCCGCTTACCGTGACACCGTGAGTCGTCAGGCCCGTCAGGTCCGCCAGGCCCCCGGGGGCACCCCGCACAGCGGCGCGGGGCGCGCCGCCCGCGACTGGGGCCACGCCCTGCTCGCGGTGGTCGCGGGGGTCGCCGCCATGGCCGTCACGGCCGCGCTCGGCCTCTGGGCCGCGGGCGCCGCCGGACTGCCCGAGGGCGCGTTCCCCAGCGTCGTGGCCGCCGTCGTCGTCATGGCGGCGGGCGGTTCCGTCGGACTCGCCGGAGACGCCGGGGCCTTCGCCGGGACGGACGCCGAACTGACCGCGATGCCGCTCTCGGTGACCCTCGCCGGAGCGCTCGCCACCGGCGCCGTCTTCCTGCGGCCGCTGCGCCACCACGCCGTCACCGGCACCGGTGAACTCCTCGCCCGCATCGCCAGGACGGCCGTCCTCTGGCTGGCGGCGCTCGCCGCACTCACCGCCCTGGCGCGCCACAGCTTCACCCTCGACCCGGGGGACACGGCGGGCGACATCCTCGACTTCCTGGGCGCCACCCCCACGCTCGGCTTCCGCGCCGACCTCGGGCCCACGCTGGGCTTCGGCCTGCTGTGGGTGCTCGGGGTGCTCCTCGCCGCCCTGCTCGTCTCGCGGACGGCCGCGCTGCCCGCCCGGCTCCTGCGCCACCAGGAGGCCGTCCGTCCCGCCGCCTCCGCGATGCTGCTGCTGGTCCTCGCGTACGCCGTGATCGGGCTGGTCGTCGGGCTCGTCGTGGCGGCCACCCGGGGGCACCCCGCCGACACGTTCGCGGTCATCCTCCTCGGTCTGCCGAACGTCGTCTGGCTCGCCCTCGGCGTCGGTATCGGCGGCGCCTGGGACGGCCGGGCGGAAGGGCCCTTCGGGCTGCCGATGCCGCAGGTCCTCGACGCGGTGATGCGCCGCGGGTCGCCGGACGCCACCGTGGATGTGGCCTCCCTCGCCGAACAGGACCCGCGCGCCTGGTGGCTCATCCCGGTCGCCGCCGTCCTGCTGCTGGCCGCCGCCTTCGTCATGGCGGTCCGCTCACCGGCCCGCACGCGGCTGTGGCAGCACGCCGTGCACCTGGGCGCCGCCTTCGCGCTCACCATGCTGGTGATCATCCCCGTCACCCGCGTCTCCGCGCGGTACGGCCTTTCGATGATCATCATCGGTGACGTCGACGCCTTCAGCGGCCAGGTCGCGCTGCGGCCCCACCTGTGGACGATGGTCGGCCTCGCCCTGGCCTGGGGCCTGGTCGCGGGCCTCCTCGGCGGACTCCTCGCCTCGCGGGTACGCCGCCGGGGCGAGGTCCAGGTCACGCCCGCGGCGCCGCTACAGGCCCCGGAAGACCGGTAGCGCCCAGCGCGGCGGCTCCGGCGGCCGGCCGGTCTCCGGCGGGGCGGGCGGCGGCCCGGGCTCGGGCGGGTGCCGGCGGTCGTCCACCAGCAGCGCCTCCCGCAACTCCGCCACGAACCGCAGACACGTGTCGTACCGCTCCTCCGGCGTCTTCGCGAGCGCCTTCGCCATGACCCCGTCCACGGCGGAGGGCAGCCCCGGCCGTTCACTCGTCAGCGCGGGCGGCGGGTCGTACTGATGGGCCCACAGCAGCGCCATGTCGTCGTCCCGCCGGAACGGGGGCGCGCCCGCCAGGGTCTCGAAGACGACGCACCCCAGGCTGTAGAGGTCGCACCGCCCGTCCACCGGGCGCCCCGAGATCTGCTCCGGCGCCACGTAGTCGAGCGTCCCCACGAACTGGCCGACCGTCGTGAACCCGGTCAGCGACAGCGACTTCTTCGTGAGCCCGAAGTCGGTGAGGTACGCGTACTCGGGGCGGTCGCTGTCCGTGCCCTCCGCGACCAGGATGTTGCCCGGCTTGACGTCCCGGTGCACCAGGTCGTGCGCGTGCGCCGCGTCCAGCGCCGACGCCACCTGTACGGCGATCCGCGCCGCCTTCTCGGGCGGCAGGGGCCCCTCGCGGTCGAGCAGCGCGCGCAGGTCGTGCCCGGCGACGTACCGCATGGCGATGTACAGCACGCCGTCGGTCTCGCCGGCCTCGAACACCGGCACGATGTGCGGGTGGTCGATCGCCGCGGCCGCCCGCGACTCGTGGACGAACCGCTTGCGGAAGGTGTCGTTGCGCGCCAGCTCCGGCGCCAGCAGCTTGAGCGCCACCGGGCGGTCGAGCCGCAGGTCGCGGGCGAGGTACACCACGGCCATGCCGCCCCGGCCGATCTCCCGCTCCACCCGGTAGTCCGCGATCCGCGTCCCGGTCAGCCCGGAGGGCCGCCCGGCCGGCAGCTCGGTGCTCCCGGTGCCGCCGCTCCCGCCGCCGCCCATCAGCGCTCACGCCCGGCGCCGGTGCCGCCGCCGTCACCGTCGCCGGGCCACTCCACGACCCGCGTCGGCTCGTGGGCGACGGCCGCCTCGCGCGCCGGCGGTCCGGCCGGCTCCACCGGCTCCGCCGGGGTCTCCGGCGCTTCCGGCACCTCCGGCGCAGCGACGACACGCGTGGCCTCCGGGGCGCCGTCCCGGTCACCGGCGGGGCTCGGCGCCTGTACCGCGCGGGTGGCGTCCGCGGCACCCGCGGCACCCGCGGCACCCGCGGCACCGGTCGTACCGGCCGTGCCCGTCGTACCGGCCGTGCCCGTCGTACCGGCCGTGCCGGAGCCGTCGGTGGCCCCGGGGGCGGGGGCCGCGCTCGCCGAGGGGCCCGACGACGCCGCGTACGTGCTCATCCTGCGCCCGTCGCAGTACACCCAGCGCTCGTGCTCGGCGTCGTACAGCCAGAGCGCCTCCCCGTCGACGACCACGCCGGCCCGCAGGCCGCGCGTGCGGCGGCGGAAGTCCTCGCCGTCCGTCCGGCCCGACACGAGCTCCTCCGCCGCCCGCCGGTAGCGGCCCAGCGACTCCTCGACCCGGCCGAGCAGGGGCCGCGGATCGGCCGCCCGGCTCGTCGGCTGCCCGGCGGCCGGCGGATCGGCCGGTACGGCGACCAGCAGGCGGCCGTCCACCCAGGCGGTCCAGCCGTTGGAGCACCGGATTCGCCCCCAGTCGCCGACCCGGTCGACCAGCTGCACGGGCAGGAACGGGTCCAGCGGCTCCGTCGGCCGCGCCGGGTCGGGCGCCTCCCAGGCGGGCAGGCCCCCGCGCGGGACGACGTGCGTCGGCCGGAAGTCCGGGCTCGTGGGGTGGGCGACCATGAAGCGCCTACTTTCGCATGATCACGGGCTCGTGCCGGCGCAGCAGCCGGGCGACCAGGATCCCGAGGACGAGGCTCAGCACCACCAGCATCCCCACGTCCAGCAGCCACGTGCCCAGGGAGTGCTCGAACAGCGGGTCCGCCGTCTTCTCGCCCGGCACGATCCGCCCGATGCCGATGGTCGATCCCATCGCCCCGAACGCCCACCGGGACGGCACCAGCCACGCCAGCTGCTCGATGACGAGCGAGCCGCTGATCGTCAGCAGCCCGCCGCAGAAGACCACCTGGACGATCGCGAGGAGCACCAGCAGCGGCATGGTGACCTCCTCCTTGCGCACCAGCGCGGACACGAACAGACCGAGCATCATCGCGGTGAAGGCCAGCAGCGCCACGGCGACCACGATCTCCACGAGCGGCGGCATCAGCACGCCCTCGCCGCGCGGTGCGTTCAGCGGGACGCCGACGAGCGCCACCAGGGTGAGCACCACCGCCTGGACGACCGTGATCGTGCCGAGCACCACCACCTTGGACATCAGGTACGCCGATCTGGAGAGGCCGACGGCTCTCTCCCGGCGGTAGATGGTGCGTTCCTTGACCAGCTCCCGCACCGCGTTGGCGGCGCCCGTCAGGACCCCGCCGACGCAGAGGATGAGCAGGACGTTCATCGTCGACTCGGGCCCGAGGCGGCCCTCCGACAGGGCCCGGGCCATCGCGCCCATCACGAACGGCAGCGCGATCATGATGGCGAGGAAGGTCCGGTCCGCGCCGAGCGCGGCCGCGTACCGCCGTACGAGCGTACGCAGCTGGGCGCCCCAGCTCTGCGCCTTCGGCGGCGGCAGCGGCGCGGGCTCCGCCGCTTCGGAGGCCATGTCCGCGTCCGACGGCTGCGGCGGCGGCCGCATGGCCCCCGCGATGTACCGCTGGTGGTAGAAGGAGCCTTGGTACTGGGCCGCCCAGTCGCGGTCGCGGTCGTTCTCGAACGCCTCGAACGCCTCGGGCCACTGCGCGAACCCGAAGAAGCCGAGCGCGTCCCCGGGCGGTCCGTAGTAGGCGATCCGCCCGCCGGGCGCGAGGACCAGCAGCCGGTCGCACACGTCGAGGCTCAGCACGCTGTGGGTGACGACGATGACCGTGCGGCCGTCGTCGGCGAGCCCGCGCAGCATGTGCATCACCGACCGGTCCATGCCCGGGTCGAGGCCGGAGGTCGGCTCGTCGAGGAAGAGCAGCGACGGCTTCGTCAGCAGCTCCAGCGCGACGCTGACCCGCTTGCGCTGCCCGCCGGAGAGGCTGTGGATCGGCTGCCCCGCCCGCTCCTCCAGGCCCAGCTCGCGGATGACCTCCTCCACGCGCGCCCGCCGCTCGCGCCTCACCGTGTCCTCCGGGAAGCGCAGCTCGGCGGCGTACGACAGGGCGCGGCGCACGGTCAGCTGGAGGTGCAGGATGTCGTCCTGCGGTACGAGCCCGATGCGCTGGCGCAGCTCGGCGTAGTCGCGGTACAGGTCGCGCCCGTCGTACAGGACGGTCCCGTGCTCGGCGGGCCGCTGTCCGGTCAGCGCGTTGAGGAGGGTGGACTTGCCGGCGCCGCTCGGCCCGACGACGGCGAGCAGGGCCTTCTCGCCGACGGGGAAGCTCACCCCGTCGAGGAGCGTCTTGCGGCCGTGGTCGACCGTGACGGAGAGGTCCTGGACGTCGAGCGAGACCTCACCGGTGTCGGTGAACTCCACGAGCCGGTCGCCGATCAGGCAGAACGCCGCGTGCCCGATGCCGACGATGTCGTCGGGCGACACCCGGGCGCGGGTCACCCGCCGCCCGTTGAGGAACGTGCCGTTGTGGCTGCCGGTGTCGTGGATCCAGTAGGTGCCGTCCGGGTGGGCCTCCAGCTCGGCGTGGCGGCGCGAGACCGTCAGGTCGTCGACCACCAGGTCGTTGTCGGCGGCGCGCCCGATGCGCAGGGTCCGGGCGGTGGGCAGCGGGCGGACGGAGGTGGGCTGCCGGAAGGTGCCGGTCGCGGCGGGCATCGAGACGGAGGACGGTCGGGGCGGGGCCGTCGGCTCCCCCTGTGCCGCCGCGCCCTGCGTGGCCCGCCCGTGCGGTGACAGCACGGCGCACGGCCCTTCGGTGGGGTGCCCGAACCGGATGACGCTGCCGGGCCCCACCTCCCAGGCCCGTACGCGTCCGCCCTCGGTGAAGGTGCCGTTGGTGCTGCCGTCGTCGTGGACGGTCCAGTGGCCGCCGTCGGCGCGCAGGTCCGCGTGGTGCCACGAGATCCGGGCATCGGTGAGCACGATGTCGCTGGTGGGGTCGCGCCCGACGCGGTAGACCCGGTCCGGGGTGAGGACGGTGCTGTCCCCGTCGATGTCGAGGACCAGCTCGGGTGCGCTGGGCGCGAACGGCCGCTCTCCCATAGGGGAATTTTATCGGTCTGCCCCGGTATGCGCAGATCGGTGGGCCGTCAGCAGCAGCCGCGCCGCCTCGCGCGCCTGGCGAGCGGGCTCGGACGAGCCCGTGAGGGCGGCCGTGGTGATCGCCCCCTCGGCGAGGAGCGCGATCTGCGCGCCGGCCGCCGGGGCGGCCCCCGCCTCCGCCACCAGGTCGTCGACCTGCCGCCGGAACGCCTCCTTGTGGGCGCGCGCCGCCCGGGCGACCTCGGGCGAGGAGCCCAGCTCACCGAAGGCGTTGACGAACGCGCAGCCCCGGAAGCCCGGTTCCTCGAACCACCGCCCGAGCCAGTCGAAGACCGCGAGCACCCGCGCGGCGGGCGTACCGTCCACGCCGTCCACGTACGCCGCGAGCGCGTCCCGCCAGCGGGTGTCGCGCCGCAGCAGGTACGCCTCCACGAGCGTGGCCTTCGAGGGGAAGAGCTGGTACAGCCGCCGCAGGGTCACGCCGGACGCGGAGCGGACGGCGTCCATCCCGACCGCCCGGACGCCCCGGCCGTAGAAGAGCTCCTCGGCCGCGTCGAGGATGCGCTCGCGGGTGGCTTCTCCGTCCATCGCTCCACTCCCCGGGGCGCCCTGGGCCCCTTGTGTGAGAACCATCGTTCTCGTAGGGTACCCAACGAGGTGAGAACGATCGTTCTCGCGCGAGAGGAGACCACCGTGCGCCCGCCCCTGCCGCCGTTCACCGAGGAGTCCGCCCGCCTGAAGGTGCAGCTCGCCGAGGACGCCTGGAACACGCGCGACCCGGAGAAGGTGGCCCTCGCCTACACGCCGGACTCCGAGTGGCGCAACCGCGACCGGTTCCTCCACGGCCGCGAGGAGATCGTCGCCTTCCTGACCGACAAGTGGCGGCGCGAGCTCGGCTACCGGCTCCGCAAGGAGCTCTGGGCCTACACCGGCGACCGGATCGCCGTCCGCTTCGAGTACGAGTACCACGACGCCGACAGCCGGTGGTTCCGCGCGTACGGCAACGAGAACTGGGAGTTCGACGGGCAGGGCCTGATGCGCAAGCGCTACGCGAGCATCAACGAGCTTCCCATCACCGCCGCCGAGCGCCGGATCGCGCACACCCCCGAATGACCCGTCCGGCGTGATTCGGCCCGCCGCTCCTGGGAACGCGAACACCGCGCGCACCCCGCGCCACCGCGACGTTCAGGAGTAAGGACCGACATGACCGATGACCGCCGGCACCCCGACGACCCCGTCACCCGCCACCCCCGGCCCGACTTCCCCGACCAGGAGCAGCCCCACCCCGGGTACACCGAGGCGATGACGCCGCGGCCGGACCACGGCGAGGACTCGTACCGCGGCAGCGGCCAGCTGGCGGACCGGGCCGCCGTCGTCACCGGCGGCGACTCCGGCATCGGCCGGGCCGTCTGCCTGGCGTACGCCCGGGAAGGCGCCGACGTCCTCTTCACCCACCTGCCCGAGGAACTCGACGAGGCCCGCGAGACCACGCGCCTGATCGAGGCGGCGGGGCGCAAGGCCGTCGCCGTGGAGTGCGACATCAGGGACGAGAGCCAGTGCCGCTACCTGATCGACCGCGCCGCCGCCGAGTTCGGCCGCATCGACATCCTGGTGAACAACGCCGCCTTCCAGATGGCCCAGCCCGACGGCATCGAGGCCATCACGACGGAGCAGTTCGACCGGGTGATGAAGACCAACCTCTACGGCATGTTCTGGCTCACCAAGATGGCGCTCCCGCACATCCCCAAGGGCGGCTGCGTCATCAACACCACCTCCGTGCAGGCCTACCAGCCGAGCCCGCCCCTGCTCGACTACGCCATGACCAAGGGCGCCATCGTCACCTTCACGCAGGGGCTCGCCCAGATGCTCGCCCCGCGCGGCATCCGCGTCAACGCCGTGGCCCCCGGACCCGTCTGGACGCCGCTGATCCCCGCGACCATGCCGGACACCGCCGAGTTCGGGAAGCAGGCACCCCTCGGACGCGCGGCCCAGCCCGTCGAGATGGCACCCGCGTACGTCTTCCTCGCCTCGCCGAACGCGAGCTACATCACCGCGGAGATCGTCAACGCCACCGGGGGTACGCCCCTGCCGTGATACGCCCGGCCGCGAAGAACCGCCATCCGACGACGCGACGAACGGAGCGACGAACAGATCGACGAACAGAGCGGTGGGCATGGCGGCGGGCAGGGCGGCGCGTCGCGTGGGAGGCGACCACCGTCGGGCGCTCCGTGCGGCGCGCGCTGACCGGCCCCGGACCGGAGCGGGACAAGGCCGTCCAGTCCCTCAAGGCCGCCGGGGCCGCCATCCTCGCCTGGGCGGTGGCCGGCTGGTGGTGGCAGGCCCCGCTCGCCCTGATGGCCCCCTGGACCGCCGTCGCCCTCGTCCAGTCCACCGTCTACCGCTCCCTGCGCACCGGACTCCAGCAGGTGGTCCTCATCGCCGCCGGCACGGTCCTGGCCGCCGCCGCGGTCGGCCTCACCGGGAACACCATGGCGGCGATGGCACTCGCCCTGCCGGCGACCGTGCTGCTCGGCAACTACGGCCGCTTCGGCGACCAGGGCCTCTACGCCTCCACCACCGCGCTCTTCGTGCTCGTCTACGGCTCCTGGAGCGGGACGGACATCCTGCACCGGCTGCTGGAGACGCTCCTCGGCGCGGCCATCGGCATCGCCGTGAACGCGCTGATCCTGCCGCCCGTGCACCTGCGCGACGCGCACCACGCGCTGTGCAGGCTGCCGGGGGACAGCGCCGGACTGCTGCGCGCCATGGCCGACGAGATGCGGTCCGGCCACGACCGGAGCCAGGCCGTCGAGTGGCACCGCCGCGCCCGCAGGCTCACCGGCCGTCTCGCCGCGCTGCGCGACGCCCGCACCTGGACCCGCGAGAGCTACCGCCTCAACCCCGCCCACCGCATCCGCCGGCTGCCCGGCCCCGCGCTGCCCTCCACCGAGTGGGACGCCGCGTGGGAGCGGGTCGTCGACCACCTGACCTCCCTCACCGCGCTGCTCGCCGAGGCGGCGGGCGAGCGGCCGCGGTTCGCCCCGCCGCCGGACCACGTCCTCGCCGACGTACCGCCGCTGCTGGACGCCCTGGCGGACGCCTGTGAGGCCGACTGCGCCGCCCTCACCCGGGCGGATGAGGACGAGGGACGGACCGACGCGGCGCGGGAGCGCCGGCAGGCGCTGGACCGCGCCTGGGAGGCGCACCGACGGCTCAAGGCCCGGCTCGCCGGGCAGGCCGGACGCGACGACGAGACCGCCACCTCGGTCGGCGGCCTCGCCGCCGAGACCCGCCAGTTGCTGCACGACCTGGAGAACGCACGCGTGACCTGACCCCTGGCCCCTGCCACCCCGGCCCCTCCCGCTCGCGTTGCGGCGTACCCCGCCGCGCGGGAGGGTCGGGTCAGCGCCCGCGAGGAATGCGACCGCGACCGCGAGGAAGAGGAAGAGACCCATGCCCATCGCGACGGTGAACCCCGCCACCGGCGAGACGCTGAAGACCTTCGACGCACTCGACGACGCCGGCATCGACCGGCGCGTGGCCGCCGCCGAGGCGGCCTTCCGCGACTACCGCACCACCTCCTTCGCCGACCGCGCCCGCCTGCTCCGGCGCGCCGCCGACCTCCTCGAGGAGGACCAGGCGGACATCGCCCGCACCCTCACCACCGAGATGGGCAAGCCCATCGGCGCCGCCCGCGCCGAGGCCGCCAAGTGCGTCAAGGCCATGCGCTGGTACGCCGACCACGCCGAGCGCCTCCTCGCCGACGAACACCCGCCCGAGGCGGACGTCCGGGACGCGGGCGCCGCCACCGCCCGCGTCCACTACCGGCCCCTCGGGCCCGTACTGGCCGTCATGCCGTGGAACTTCCCGCTCTGGCAGGTCGTACGGTTCGCCGCGCCCGCCCTCATGGCCGGCAACACCGGCCTCCTGAAGCACGCCTCCAACGTGCCGCAGACCGCCCTCTACCTGGAGGACCTCTTCCGCCGCGCCGGCTACCCGGAGGGCTGCTTCCAGACCCTGCTGATCGGCTCGCGCGCCGTCGAACGCGTCCTGCGCGACCCGCGCGTCGCCGCCGCCACCCTCACCGGCAGCGAACCGGCCGGCCGCTCCGTGGCCTCCATCGCGGGCGACGAGATCAAGAAGACCGTCCTGGAGCTCGGGGGCAGCGACCCGTACCTCGTGATGCCCTCCGCCGACGTCGAGCGGGCCGCCACCGTCGCCGTCACCGCCCGCGCCCAGAACAACGGCCAGTCCTGCATCGCCGCCAAGCGGTTCATCGTCCACACGGACGTCTACGACGCCTTCGCCGAGCGCTTCACGGCCGGCATGGCGGCGCTCCGCGTCGGCGACCCGATGGACGAGTCCACCGACGTCGGTCCGCTCGCCAGCGAAGCCGGCCGCGACGGCCTGGCGGAGCTCGTCGACGACGCCGTACGCGCCGGGGCCACCGTCCTGTGCGGCGGCGGGCGCCCCGAGGGCCTGGCCGACCGGGGCTGGTTCTACGCCCCGACCGTGCTCACCGACATCACCCCGGAGATGCGCATCCACCAGGAGGAGACCTTCGGCCCCGTCGCCACCCTCTACCGCGCCGCCGACCTCGACGAGGCGGTGCGCCTCGCCAACGACACGTACTTCGGGCTCAGCTCCAACGTCTGGACCCGCGACGAGGAGGAGCTGCGGCGCTTCGTCCGCGACCTGGAGGCGGGCGGCGTGTACGTCAACGGCATGACCGCCTCGCACCCCGCGCTGCCGTTCGGCGGCGTCAAGCGCTCCGGATACGGCCGCGAGCTGTCCGGCCACGGCATCAAGGAGTTCTGCAACGCCACCACCGTCTGGCAGGCCGCCTGACGGCCCCTACAGCGGCTGGACGACCTCGTCCCCGGGCGGCGGCCCCGGCGGCGTGCCGTCGCCGAAGGGCCGGCCGCCCAGCTCCTCGCGGTGGTGCGGGGCGCGCCAGCCGCGCAGGTCCGGCCCGCGCGGGACGATCCGCGTCGGGTTGATGTCCTGGTGGACCTGGTAGTAGTGCCGCTTGATGTGGTCGAAGTCGACCGTGTCGCCGAACCCCGGCGTCTGGAACAGGTCCCGCGCGTACGCCCACAGCACCCGGTCCTCGGTCAGCTTGTTGCGGTTGCACTTGAAGTGGCCGTGGTACACCGCGTCGAACCGCACCAGCGTGGTGAACAGCCGGACGTCCGCCTCCGTGATGGTGTCGCCCACCAGGTACCGCTGCCCGGCCAGGTGCTCCGACACCTGGTCGAGCCGGGCGAACAGCCGGGCGTACGCCGCGTCGTACTTCTCCTGGTGCTTGGCGAAACCCGCCTCGTACACGCCGTTGTTGACGTCCCGGTAGATGCCGTCCATCCGCTCGTCGATCTCGTCGCGCAGCGCCTCCGGGTACAGGTCGGGCGCGCCGGGGCGGTGCAGGGCGCGCCACTCGGTCGCCAGGTCCAGCGTGATGCGCTGGTAGTCGTTGGTCACCAGCGCGCCGCTGTGCGTGTCGACGATCGCCGGGACGCTGACCGGGCCGTCGTACCCCTCCTCCCGTGCCCGGTACGCCTCGCTCAGGAAGCGGATTCCGAGCACCGGGTCGCGGCCGTCCGGGTCCAGGGTGAACCGCCAGCTCCGCTCGTCCTGGACCGGGTCCGTCACCCCCAGCGACAGGGCGCCCTCCAGCCCCAGCAGCCGCCGGGCCACCAGGGCGCGGCTCGCCCAGGGGCAGGCGCGGCTGACGACCAGCCGGTAGCGGCCGGCCTCGACGCGCCGGCCGTCCCGCCCGTCGGCGGTGATCCGGTCCGTGAAGCGGCTCGCGGAACGCGTCCACTCGGCGGATTGCTGCACGGTCGCCCACCCTTCCTCGCCCTGACGGCGTACGCGGGAATGCGCGCCGCACGCGAAGGGACGGGTACCCGCGCCGCGCCGCCGACTATCGCCGCGTCACCCCTGCGGGGCTGGGGCCCGTCTTCCGGATCTTGCCGGGCTCGCGTGCCCTGGCACCGCACCCCCAGAGCTTCGCCTGGGGGTGCCCCCAGCCGCGTTGTCGTCGGTCGCCAATGGCCCCCGTAGCCCTGCGGGCAACGGGGGAGGCTCCCTCCTCCGCCTTGCGATGTACGGCACCAGACCCCGCTCCCTTATCCGGCCTGATCCGAAAGACGGGCCCCAGCCGTCCCGTCGGCGGGCGCCCGCAGCGCCGGCACCGGGGCGACGCGGCGCTCACCGGGCTGGAAGTGCAGGATGATCAGGCGGGCGCCCGGCGCGGCCAGCGGCTGCGCGGCGCACAGGGTCACCCATCCGGGGCCGAGCTCGGCGTGGCGCAGGGGCCGCTCGTCGCCGTCCAGCCGGATGCGGCTGCTCGCCGACTCGTAGATCGGCGCGGCCACCGGGTCGGCCAGCACATCGCGCACGATGCCGCGCAGCGTCCGGTTGCCCGGGTCCGCGGCGAGCGCCACCCGCAGCTGCGGCAGCACCATCGGCGCCCACGCCTTCTCCCAGTCCGCCAGCACGGTCCGGGCCTCCGGCTCGACCGCCAGCCACCGCATGGTGTTGGCGGGGACCTCGCGCCGGGGGAACAGCGCTGCCATGAGGGCGTTGTGGGCGACCATGTTCCACGACCGGTCGCTGATGTACGCCATGTGGGAGAAGCCGTCCAGCACCGTCTGCCACACGCCCGGGATCTCCTCGCCGGAGCGGGAGTTGAGCGGATGCGGCGGGTCCTGGCCGAGGGCGTACCGCCACAGCGCGACCCACTCCTGCTCGGTCATGTTGAACAGCCGGGCCACGTCGTGCAGCAGGCCCACCGGCGGGTTGGCGTAGCGGCCCGACTCCAGCCGTCCGTACGTGTCCGGCGCGCGGTGCAGGAGCTGGTCGATCTGCGCCTGGGACAGGCCCGGGGCACGCCGTCCCTGCCGGGTCGGGCGGGACAGCCCGTGGCTCTCCGGTTTGATCATCGCGCGGCGCTCGCGCAGCAGGCAGCGCAGTGCCACCTTGTCCATGCGGTTCTTCCCCCAAGGTTCCCGACGTTCCTGGTCAGCCTGTACGAAGCGGGGCGGTCCGGTCACCGCGTCCCGGGCACGGGCGGCGGCCGGAAACGGGGTCGGCCCGGTGAGGGCACGGCGTACGGGCTGCTGCATGGGGTGTGTCCGTTCATGGGCATACGGTGGTTCTGCGGCTCGGCGAAGGCCCGCGCCCGCGCGGCGGGAGCGGGGAGGGACGCACGGGTACGCTGACCCGTCGAACGCCGACGATCAAGCGCCTGGGGAGTGCGTACCTGCGCACGGCGCACACACGCAGCCGCAGCGGGCCGCCACAGGGGCCCTCGACGGGGGCAGGGAGACACGGGTGGGAGAAAGATCCGGGCACGGACACGGGCACGGGGCCGGGGGCGCGGGCGGGCGGGGGAGCGGGCGCACGACCGGGTCCGGGGGCGGGGACGGGGGCGCGGTGGCGGCCGGGGCGACGGTGCTGTCGGCCGCAGCCAGGGAGCTGTACGCCCGCGTCACCCGCGGCGAGCGGGTGGAGGAGGCGGACGCCGACGCGCTGCGGGAGTTGACCGACTGGCGGCTGGTCGCCGTCGACCCGGAGGGCGCGCGGGCGCCGATCGCCCTGGACCCGCAGGAGGCGGGCCGCAGGCTCCTCGACGACGAGCTGCGCGCCATGGCCCTGCGGGCGGCGCGGATGGCCGAGATACCCGGTCTCGCCGACGACCTCGGCGTCCACTTCGAGCGCGCCAAGTGGCGCTCGGGCTCCAGCAGCGAGTTCCTCGCGGAACCGGAGCAGATGGACGCCCGCATCGCGCAGGCCATCGGCCGCGCCGAGACCGAACTGCTGATCGCCCGGCCCTGCGGCCCGCACAGCCCCGAGCTCGTCGAGAGCACCATGGCCTGCGAGTCCGTCGCGCTCGCCCGCGGTGTGCGCGTGCACACGCTGTACCACGACAGCGAGCGCGACGATCCGGCGACCCGTGGGTGGGTGACCGCCATGACCGCGAAGGGGGCGCGGTTCCGTACCCTCGCCGCCCCTTTCCAGCAGTGCGTCGTCGTCGACCGCCGCCAGGCCTTCATCCCCGACCACGTCGACAACTGCAGCCCCAGCCACGCGGCCTGGCACGTCGGTGACCGGGCCCTGGTCGCCTTCCTCGCGGAGGGCTTCACCGACGCCTGGCGCCGTGCCGACGTCTGGCACGGCGACCCCGGGGGAGCGGACGCCGAGGACGGGGGTACGGGCGGGGGGCTCACCCCGCGCCAGCGCGAGATCCTGAACGACACGGCCGCCGGCATCGACCAGCGCATCACCGCCCGCCGCCTGGGCATCGGCCTGCGCACCCTCAGCAAGGAGCTCGGACACCTCCGGGACCGCTGGGGCGTGCCGACGCTCGCCGCCCTCGCCTACCAGTGGGCCCTCTCCGACGAGCGTCGGCGGACGTGCCGCGAAGGCGGCCGCCGTTCCGGGTCGTGATCGCTTTTTCACCGAAGAACCGTCAGAAGAAATATCCGCGGACGTACGGCATCCTGAGCGGGGTCGGCCGGGCCGCCCGCACTGGGGCGTCACCGGTCCGCGACAGCCGCTATTACGGGGGGCGTTACCCGCGCCTCATGCCGGAACCGGGCAGCGCAGGGCACGGGCAGCGTGCCCTGCCGGGCATCGCGTGGGTACCGCAAGGTCGCTGCCAGGGCCTTGGCGGAACGCAGAGAGAGCCCCTCGTCTCGTTACACCCCCCGTGATAGGGCGTCACCCCTCGACAGTCCCCAGGGTCTCCCGTGCGTCCCCCGGCGCCGGCTCGAACCACACCTCCTCGGGCCACGAGGCGTGCGCGAGACGCCCGCCGTCCGGTACGTCATGGGGAGCGGGCAGCCCCACCCGGCGCGTGCGCAGCGTGACGCGCGTGGGGATGTACTCCAGGAACGACCGGGCGAACCACGGGTGCACCTCGTTGCGCGTGGCGAGCAGCAGGTGAATCCCGAGCCGCCCGCCCGTCCGCGCCACCCGCAGCAGCACGCTGCTCAGCTCCGGCTGCCGGGGGAGGATCTCCGTCACCTCGTCGACCGCGACCACCAGCCGCGGCAGGGCGGGCACCCCCGGCTCGGCACTCCGCCGCGCCTCGTACGCCGCGATGTCCGGGCACTCCGCCGACGCCAGCGCGCCCTCGCGCAGACCCAGCTCGGCGACGAGCCGCTCCCGCAGGTCCAGCGCCCGGGACGGCACGCCGGACAGCCCCAGGGCGGCGCCGCTCATCGCCCGGTCGGCGTACCGCTCGAGGCCGCTGCGGCCGGTGAAGTCGGCGAGCAGCAGGCGCAGCCCGTCCGCCGGGTTGCGCCCGGTCAGCTGGCGCAGCACGGTGTCGAGGAACTCCCGGCGGCCCACGTCCAGAGCGCCCTGGCAGAGCATGTGCGGGCCGCTGCCGCCTGACTCGGGGCCGGCCAGGTCCACGCGTACCGGCCGGCCCGTAGCGCCCCGGCCGAGCACGACGCGCAGCCGGTGCCGCTGCGAGCCCCTGCGGTGGGCGATGTCGTTCAGGGTGTGCAGGACCTCCTCGGCGGTCGGGCGCCGCTCGGGCGCGGGATCGACGCAGTCGAGCAGGGCCTCGGCGAGCCGCGCGCCGGCGATCGGCTCCGCCTCCCGCCCGCCCTCGCGCCGGGCGTCCGCCCATTCACCGGAGGCGGCCGCGAGCAGGATGGCGCCCATCGCGTAGACATCGGAGGCCGGGGTCGGCGCCACCGCCGGGTCCGCCAGCTCGGGTGCCTGGTAGGGCTGCTCCCGCGCGAACACCTTCCGGTGCCTGCTCGGCCGGTCCGCCACGGTGGCGGTCAGCCAGCCGGTGATCCGCACCTCGTGGCCGGCGATCAGCACGTTCCCCGGCACCAGCGAGCCATGGACCAGGCCCTTGCGATGTGCCCGGACCAGGCCGTTCGCGAACTGGCGGGCGATGGCCAGCAGGCCGTCCTCGTGCAGGGGCCCGTAGCGGCTCACGAACCGCCGCAGACCGGGCGCCGGCCCGGGCTCCTCCTCGTCGTCCCGGGCGCACTCGACGGCCACCCAGGGCTGGACCGCACCGGCGTCGTGGGCGAGCAACCGGGGCGCGTGGACGCCTGCCATCCGGTTCAGCGCGACGACCTCCCGGGCGACCAGGTCGGTACCGCGCAGCGCGGGTCCCTCGATGCGCCGGATGACCACGGGGGTGCCGTCGCCGTCGAGCGCGAGGAACAGCCCGAGGCCCGTCCACCCCCGCCGGTGCTCGGCGAAGACCGTGTACGGCAGCTCGTGGGCCCCGGTGAAACGCGGGTCACCGGGGCGTACGGGCGCCCAGTCGGATCCGGTCAGGCGCAGCGGTACGTCCGGCCGGTCCCACGGCCCCTCGGGACCGGCGGTCGGCGGGGCCGGCGGCGCGGGGACGGCCGCTGTCCTCCCGGCCGCCGGGGCGGGCGCCGCGACACCGAGCCGGCGCATCACCCGCTCGTCCACCCAGCCGAAGGGACGCGGCCCGTCCACGGCCACCCGCTCCGGCCCCTCCGGGTGCGGCAGCCAGGCGGGGAAGTCGGGGGACGCCCCGGCCAGTCGGGCCAGCCGGGCCGTCACCGCCCTGGTGGTCCGCACCAGTTCGGCGGGTGGAACGGTGCCGAGCAGGATCCGGCGCGTGTCCTCGCGGAAGTCGAACTCACGGTGGTGCGGCAGACCGCGCGCCCCCCGCTCGTCCCGGTGCATGAGCCCGCCGAGGAAGACCTCCGCCAGGTGGCTCGTGTCCACCGCCGGGGACATGGCGCCCTGCACCAGCCGCATCACCGGCACCGGCAGCGGCGCCACCGCCGCCAGGTGCGCGGCCAGCCGGTACGCCTCCGGGGACGCCGCCTCCCGGAACCGCAGCACCGCCTCGGGAGTACCTTCCCCACCCGCGCGTACGGGCGTGCCGTCGGCCCCCGGCGGCGTAGCCCCGGCGTCCGTCCCGGGGCGGGCCAGCAGCGGCAGGACGGCACTGCCCCCGGGTGATCCGATCAGCGCCGCCCAGGCGCCGACCGACGCGGGCGTCGCCTCCAGCACCGGCACCGGGATCCCGTCGAACGGGGCCAGTTCGGGCGGCAGCACCGGATCCGCGACCTGCCAGGAGCCGCCCGCCGCGCCCCGGCGGCGCGTGGTGACCTTCCACCGCTCGGCGCGGATGCCCGAGCCGCCCCACAGCCGCGGCGGCAGCACCTGGAGCACCGCGGCCGGACCGGTCGCCGCCGCCCGCTCCAGCGCGGCGTGCATCCGGCCGTCGCGCCACGCCGCGCCCACGCCGTCGCTCACCACGAGCAGCAGCGTGTTCCCGGACGGGTCGCCGACGGTGGACAGCGACAGCGTGGCGGGCCCGTCGCCGAAGGGGCGGTGGCGCAGCCGCGGGCCGCCCGGGCTCCGGCTGTCCAGCCCGAAGACGCGGATGTCCCGGAACGCCCCGCTGCGCTCCATCAGCACCCGTACCTCGGCCGCCAGCCGCTGCCACAGCAGCATGGACACGCCGTCGTCGACGAGCATCACCAGGTCGAGCCAGCGCGTCACGGCCGGCCGGACCACCGCGTCCGGCAGCCCCGTCTCGGCCATCACGGCGACCGTGGCCGGCACGTCCAGTTCCCACCGCAGCGCGTCCGGGCGCCGGTGCCGCAGCGGCCGCAGCGCCCGGCCCAGCCGCAACTCGGCACCGCCCAGCGCCTTCTCGCCCGGAGCGCGTACCGGCATCGCCGGGACCTCGGCGGCGGAGCGCTCCCGCCGCGCCACCGGAACGGGCGCGGCGTGCAGGGCCCCGGACCCGCCCGGCGGCGCATCGGACGGCTCCGACGGCCCGGGAGCCTCCGGCGGCTCGCCCGAAGGTCCGGTCCGGTCCGGGCCCGGGTCCCGGGGCTCCGGGCCGTGCGGGGGTTCACCGGTGGACGCCGGCCCGGCCGCGCCGGGGAGCGGACCCGCGGACGCCGCCGCCGACGGCAGCCGCGTCGCCAGCCACAGCGCGTCCAGCAGCTCCTCGGCCGACAGCTCCGCCCCGCAGTCCGCCAGGACGTCCCGCACCCGCTCCAGCACCGGTCACACCGTCCCGCCGAGCCGGTGGAGCACGGCGTCCAGCAGCCCGTCGGCGTCGAGGTCCACACCGCCCCGGCGCAGGAAGACCGCGTTGAGCAGCTGGTCGGTGGCGAGTTCGCCGCGGGCCCGGCGGGCGAGGAAGGCGCGCATGAGGTCGTCGACGCCGTCCAGCCCGGCGCCGCCGCCGTCCCCGGCGCCCGCCGCGTCCAGGTGCGCCCGGACGATCGCGCGCAGCCGCTCCTCGTCGGGCTCCGGCAGGTCGAGCCGTACGCAGCGGCGCAGGAAGGCGGGCGGGAAGTCCCGCTCGCCGTTGCTGGTGATGACGACGACGGGGAACTCCGCGCAGCACACCCGGCCCCGTACGACCTCGGTCCAGGAGTGCGGATCGGCCGTCATCACCCGTACCCGGGCCTGTTCCTCGGGGAGCCGGGCCAGCTCGGGAATCTCGAACTCGCCCTCCTCGAAGACGTTCAGCAGGTCGTTGGGCAGGTCGACGTCGCCCTTGTCGAGCTCGTCGACGAGCAGGACCCGCGGCCGTTCCGACGGCACGAGCGCCGTGCCGAGCGGGCCGAGGCGCACGTACGAGCCGATGCCGGGGTCCTCGTCCGGCGCGCCGTCCCCGTCGAGGTCGCGGTCGCGCCGCAGGTTCGTCTCGCGCAGCCGGCCGATCGCGTCGTACCGGTAGAGCGCGTCCTGCAGCGTCGTACGGCTGTTGACCGGCCAGTGCAGGACGCGCCCGAGCGACAGCTCGTGGGAGAGGGCGTGCGCCAGCGAGGACTTGCCCGTGCCGGGCTGCCCGGTGACCAGCAGCGGCCGCCGCAGCAGCAGGGCGGCGTTGACCACGTCCGCCTCGGCCGGACCGATCAGGTACGGGCGCGGGCGGCGCGGCCCGCCGTCCGCCGAGCCCCTGAACCGCCGCCACGGGGGCGCCTCGGGGAACACGGGCGTACGGGGCCGCCCGTCACCCCGGAACAGCCGCCACGCCCCGGCGCCGCCGCCGTCACCGTCTTCGCGTCCCGCGCCGGGACCGTTCACCGTCATCAGCCGTTCGCTTCCGTTCCGTTCCGAGTCACGAGGGGTCGAGCAGTTCGAGGGAGTCCGGCACCGGCAGTCCGTCGTCCTCCCAGACCAGCGCGGGCCGCGCCGCCGAGGCGACCGAGGAGCCGAAGACCCCTTCCCGGAACTCCCGCACCCGCTCCGGCAACTGGTGCAGCGGCCCGGCGGGCGCGAGCGCGTCGAGCCGGGCCGCGTCCGCGTGGCCGTCCGCCTCGCGGTCCCAGAGCACCACCGGCACGCCCAGCGCCAGGCACAGGTCCAGCAGCCGGTCCCGCTCCTCGCGCGGTCCGTGCAGCACCACCCCGGCGACGTCCTTGTGGCTCGTCTCCAGCCGCTGGTACAGCTGCTGCAGGGTCGCCGAGGTCTCGTCGACGACCAGCACGCCGGGGTGCCCGGCCGCCCAGCGGCGCCGCATCTCGGCGTCGCGGCGCGGGGAGCGGCGGCTCATCTCCGGGCAGCGCAGCGCCACCTGGTACTTGGCGCCGAGCGCCAGCCGCAGGCCCCCGAGGTCGGGGAAGAGGTCACCGAGGGCGTTGCCCGTGTCCCAGCCGTCGACCGGCAGTTGCAGCCCGTCGCGCCCCACGACGACGTCCACCCGCGTGACGGGGTACGGGTCGTCGCCCTGGCCGCCCTCCGCCGCCTCGCGCACCAGGCGGCCGATCTCCTCCGGGGCGCACGCGCCCTCCGGTGCCGCGACGGTCGACGCCGTACCGTCCTGGCGCACCAGGCCCACCCGGCACCGGTAGCGGCCCGCGCCGCCCAGGTGTTCCGCAGCCGAGCCCTCGGGGGTCAGCCGGAGCACGATCCGGCTGACCGGCGACGAGCGGTGCGCGGCCCAGCCCGCCGCGTCGGCGCGGCGCTCCGCCAGGGCGACCGGGCTGATGCCGAGCCGCTGCGCGACCCGGTCGCACCAGCCGTGCAGGGAGCCGCCGGTCTGCCGGTCCGGCGCCGCCGACGCCACGAACGCGGCGAGCCTCAACAGCGCCGGCACCGGTGGCGCGCCCCCGTCGGGCGCCGGGCCGTCCGGGTACCCCTCCAGGCTCAGCACCACGGCGTCGAGGTCGGCCTCCGTCAGGCGGCCCGAGGCCGCCAGCGGCTCCGGCAGCACCATGTAGCGCAGGGCTTCCCGGGCGGCGCGCGGCACCAGCGTGGCGTCGGCGGCGGTGACCCGGCGCAGGTCCTCCAGCAGGCTGCGGTGTTCCCCGACGGACAGCAGCCGGACGTTCTCCTCCAGCCGCCCCAGCGCGAGCAGGCTGTCGAGCGCCTCACGGTCGGCCGGGCCGCGGACCGCGGGCGCCAGCGACTCGGTGAGCGTCGCCAGGGCCCGCTCCTCGGTGGCCAGGAACTCCGCGAGCTCCTCGACCGTGGGCGCCGCGCGTTCCTCGGGCGGCGGCACCGGGCGGCCCAGCCCGGCCGCCAGTGTCCGGGCGTGGTCCGCGCGCCGCCCGGGATCGTCCAGCAGCGCCCGCAGCACGGGAGCGAGCCCCGCCGCCGCACGCGCCACGTCCGGTCCGGCGAACCACGGGCCCCGGTCGGCGGGACCCGTGACGGCGCACTCGTCGAGGACGTCGGCCGCCCCGGCGCGGGCCAGTTCCTCGCGCACCGCCTGCCACGGCACCGCCCAGCTGCGCCGTACGGCCTGCTGGGCCCGTAACGGCTGGGTCTCGTCGGGCATGAGGTGCGCCACCACGAGCCCGGCGACCGAGGAGGCGTCCCGTGTCCACAGCGGACCGCCGCTGTAGCCCGGCCCGATGGCCGCCCCCGACAGGCGCCCGTCGAGGTAGCCGTACCGGCCCTCCTTCAGGCGGACGACGATGTCGGCGAAGGTGATCGCCTCACCGCCGCCGTGCCAGGCACGCAGTTCCTGGCCCTCCTCCATGTCCCGCCACACCACCGGCCGCAGCCAGGAGGGCGCCGGCTCGTCGAGGTCCAGGACGGCGAGGTCGCCCTCCCACTCCAGCGCCGAGGGCCGCCGCTGCGGGGGCACCCACACCGATACGGTCGCCGTGCGGTGGCCCGTCGCGCCGGAGCCGCGGAAGGCGACGGTGAGCGGCCCGGCGGAGGCCGGGCGCTCGGCGGCGTACAGGTCTTTGCCGAGCGCGTCGTTGACGACATGGGCGCAGGTCAGGACGCGGCGGGGGGAGAGGAGCGCGGCGGCGCCCGCGGCCTTGGCGCTCCCCTCGTAGAGCAGGGAGACGCGGGTGCCGGCGGCGGCCGGCCGGCGGAACCACGTCATCCGTGCCGGTCCTGCGGGTGCTGAGGGTGTTGCGGGTGGCGCGGGTGCTCGGCTCCGGCGGGCAGTCCGGCACCGTGCTGCCAGGTCGCCGACACCGTCATCGTCGCGTTGCCGTTGGCGCCGACGATGCCCAGCTTGAGGTCCTGCCCGATCTGGACGCCGAACTCCACCGTCAGCTCCTGGGGCGGGTTCGGCGCGCTCACCACCGCCGTGTGCACCTCTTCGAGGAGCGGGCCCAGCGGACGCAACGCCGTGCGCAGGGCGTCGACCGCGAGCGCCGCCGTGCGGCCCCCGCCGCGGGCCACGGGCCTGGCGGTGCCGAACCCACCGGGCAGGTCCGGCCCGTCACCCGGTTCCGGGGCCGGGCCGCCGCCGGCCGGCGGTGTTCCGGTGTCGGACAGCTCCACCCGCAGTGCGGCACCGGCGAGATCGAGTTCTGCGTATTCGGGCATGCCGCCATTGTGTCCGATCATGGACGCGGGCTGGTCGGGGTTTCCGCAAGCACGCGCAACTCCGCTACAAAACCAGCCAGTTCCGGTACGCCGCGGCGCCGGTCGGCGGACGGCCGGACGCTGTGAGGCGCCCGACCGCCCAACCACCCCGTATCACCGGCTCGTTCGGACCGGTCGGCCAATCCGGCTCCCGGCCGGCTCCGGGTACTAGCGGATGCCGGTGAAGGACTTCCAGCCGGTGCCGATCTTGGTGCCGTCGCCGATGGCGCCCTTGCCCGTGCCGTTGTAGCGGTAGAGGTCACCGGTGGTGTGGCGCCCCAGGATGTCGGCGTTCCCGTCCCCGCTGAGGTCGCCGATGCCGACGAAGTCGACGATGGCGCCCCAGCGGGACCCGATCTTGGCGCCGTCGCCGATGGTGCCCTTGCCGGTGCCGTTGTAGCGGTAGAGGTCTCCCGTGGCGGTCCGCGCGAGGAGGTCGGCGTTCTTGTCGTTGTTGAGGTCGCCCGCGCCGACGATGGTGAGCCCCTTCCACTTGGTGCCGATGCGGACGCCCGCGGAGAGGGTGCCGTGCGCGGTACCGGTGTAGAGGAGCAGGTCGCCGGTGGCGGTCTGACGGGCGACCAGGTCGGGGAGGGCGTCGCCGTTGAAGTCACCGGAGTACGTCAGGGCGTCGACATCGGTGAAGCCGGTCCCGATCCGCGTGTGCGGCAGTTCCGGCGTGACGGCCTGCCCCCGCGGCGGGCTGTACTGGAGGAGGTCGCCCGCGGCGGTGCGCACCAGGGTGTCGTTGGCGCCGTCGGCGTCCAGGTCCCCGAAGGGGACGAAGGTCGTGTCGGCGGGCCAGGTGCCGGCGCCCACACGGGTGGAGACGGTACCGGCGGTGGTGCCCCGGTAGACGGTGAGCGCGCCCGTGGCGCTCTGGGCGTAGAGATCGGGAAGGCCGTCGCCGCCGACGTGGTCGCGGTGCTTGGCGGCGGTCGGCGGCTTGGGGGCGGGCGGCAGCGTGGCCGCGCCCCACACCTGGTGGATCTCCGCGCCCTTGTCCGTCGTCCCGGTCGTGCGGTTCCACAGGACGACGGCCCGGCCGTCGGTACCGGTCGCGCTGTGGCCGCGACCGGCGGCCGCGTCGATCCGGCCCAGGATCAGCGGCCGTCCCCAGGCGCCGCCCGTGCGCTGGGCGACCGTCAGCTCTCCGTCGCCGCCCGTCCACAGGGCGGTGACCGTCCCGTCGCCGCCGACGCTCGGGGACCAGATCCCACCGACGTACGACTCCGTCAGAGTGTGCGGCGCCGACCAGGCACCGGCCGCCGAACGGGTCGCCGTACGCAGCGCGGAGAAGTCCTTCCACAGGGCCGTCACCGCGCCGTCCGGGCCGAGCTGAGGCGTGCCGGAAGCGTACGGACGCCCGTCGGAGGGGGCCGTCTCCGAGGCGCCCCACGGCGCGCCCGCCGCGGGGCGGTAGGCGAAGCGGTGCGTGTCGCGGCCTTCGGACCAGCTCAGGAGGGTGGCGCCCGACGCGGACGACTGCAGGGTCAGGTCGCCGACGAGCGCGGAATCGGTCCCCTCGACGCCCCGGGGCGTCTCCCACGCGGTCGCGCCCGGGGCCAGCGAGGTGATCCGCACGCGGAGGCGGTCGTCGGCGAAGTCGTCCGCCCAGGCCACCGTGACGGTGCCGTCGGGTCCGACCGTCGCGGCAGGCGTGAGGGCGAGGACGTCCGACAGCTTGACGGGCGCGGACCAGGCCGCGCCGGGCGCCGGGCGCTCGGAGACGTACAGCCCCCTGGTCGCGTCGCCCTGGGCGGGGTCGCCGAAGCTGCCCCACACCGCCACGAGGCGTCCGCCGGGGCCGCTCGCGAGGGCGTACCCGGCCGGATGCGCCACGGTCGACACCTGCGCGGCGGGCGTCCACGACGCCGCCCCGGCGAGCAGGGTGGACGAGCTCAGGGTGTAGCCGGAACCACCCCAGTGGTGCCAGGCGACCGTCGCCGAACCGTCGGTGCCGGCGGTCAGTTCGGCGGAGTACACCTCGCCCTTCGTGGCGGCCACGAGGACCGGGGCGCTCCACGCGGTGGCCTGCGCCGGGCGGGTGGCGGACCAGAGCTCCTGGTCGCCGTGGCCCGCGTCCCGGCTCCACACCGCGACGGCGGTGCCGTTGGCGGTGATGCGCACGTCGTGCACGGAGTGGTGCACGCCCGCCTCCGTCAGCGCCGCGGGTCCGCCCCACGCGCTCGGCGTGGCGGCGCCGGCCGGCGCCGCCGCCACCACGGTCACGGCGGCCCCCGTGCCGACGATCCCCAGGGTCAGCGTGGACGCCACGGCCGCGCTGATGAGCCTGCTTCTGCCCATGTGGAAAATCTCTCCATACCGGTGGTCAAGGCATGGCGAGGCGACGGCCCGCGCGGTTCGCGTGCCGCCTTGGTGTGTGAAGTCCCCCGGTTCCCGGCTGCTTCTTCTCCCCATGCACATCCAGTGATCAAGGAGCCTAACAGCAGACAGAGCGGTCACTCGAACCGGTTTTCGGAGCTTTCAGTCGTAGAAGAACTGCTGCAGATCGTCCATGGACCCCGGTCCGTGCAGGAAGCACTCGGCCGCCGCGATGTCGGCTTCCGCGGGCGGCCCGCCGCCGCTCAGGAGCTGCTTCGACCACACCTCGCCCTGCCGGCCGACCGCGTAGATGCCGGACAACAGCTCCGCCATGCCCGCCGGCTGGGGCGGGGTGCGCCCGGCGATCGGCTGGAGCTCCCAGCCGCCCGCCCGGGCGGCCAGCCGGAGCGCGCCGGCCCAGTTGGCGACCCGCCCGATCCGCACGTGCCAGCTGTCCTCGGGGAAGGGAGGGAGCCGTCCGTCGTGCAGGGGATTGGTCGCGGCCGTGATGTCCGCCAGCACCTCGCGTTCGACGGCGTCGCGTACCCAGCGGCCCTCCTGCGACTCCTCGATGGCGGCGCCCCACCACTCCCACGCGTCCTCGACCCGCTTCTTGAAATCGTCCGCGTCCGTCTCATCCATGCCGCGCAGCCTTCCACACCGGGCAGAGGGCGGTTCACCCCGCCCTCTGCGGTGCCCGACGGGTGCGGGTCCAGGTGAGCAGGTCGTCGGCCGACCAGGTGTTGATCACGCGGTCGGCCGGTACGCCGCACTCCTCGGCGCGGGCGCAGCCGATGATCTGCCAGTCCAGCTGGCCGGGAGCGTGGGCGTCGGTGTCGACGGCGAAGAACACCCCGGCCGCCACCGCCTGGCGCAGCAGCCGCCGGGGCGGGTCCAGGCGCTCGGGGCGGCTGTTGATCTCCACCGCCGTGCCCGACTCGGCGCACGCCGCGAAGACCGCGTCCGCGTCGAAGGCCGACTCCGGCCGCTTGCCGCCGACGAGCCGGCCGGTGC
This sequence comes from Streptomyces sp. NPDC045431, assembly GCF_040646655.1. Taxonomy (NCBI): domain Bacteria; kingdom Bacillati; phylum Actinomycetota; class Actinomycetes; order Kitasatosporales; family Streptomycetaceae; genus Streptomyces; species Streptomyces sp. NPDC045431. The sequence continues at coordinate 131,459 of NZ_JBEZAQ010000012.1, read as the reverse complement.
AGTGGCCCAGCACGTCCACCAGCGGGTTGCGGACGGCCCTGACCATCCGCCGCGTCATGGCGGGCCCCTCCATCCGCAGCTTGGAGTGGACGGAGGCCACCACCACGTCGAGCCGGTCGAGGAGTTCGGGCTCCTGGTCGAGAGTGCCGTCCAGCAGGATGTCGCACTCGATGCCGGTCAGCAGCCGGAACGGCGCCCACCGCTCGTTCAGCTCCGCCACCACGTCCAGTTGCTCCCGCAACCGTTCGGCCGACAGACCCCGGGCCACCGTCAGCCGGGGCGAGTGGTCCGTGAGCACCGCCCACTCGTGGCCGAGCGCCGCCGCGGCCCGGCCCATCGCCTCGATCGGGCTGCCGCCGTCGGACCAGTCCGAGTGCAGGTGGCAGTCGCCGCGCAGCGCCGCCCGCAGTTCCGTCCCGAGCGTGGCCGCCTCACCCGCCTCCTCCTCCAGCCGCTTCAGGTACGCCGGGACCTCGCCGGTCAGCGCCTCGCGCACCACCTGCGCCGTCTTCGGCCCGACGCCCTTGACCCGCTCCAGCGTCCCGGCCGCCGCGCGTTCGGCCACCTCGCCGTCGCCCAGGGCGGACAGCGCCGCCGACGCCGTACGGAAGGCCCGCACCCGGTACGTCGGTGCCTGCGACCGCTCCAGCAGGAACGCGATCCGGTCCAGCGCCTCGACGGGGTCCATCACGCGGCTCCCGGGCCGCGCCGGGCCGACGGGCCGATCTCGCACCACACGGCCTTGCCCTCACCGCGCGGCTCCACGCCCCAGCGCAGCGCCAGCGCGTCCAGGAGCAGCAGCCCGCGCCCGCCCGTCGCCGCCTCGCCCGGCGAACGCCGCCGGGGCCACGCGCTGGAGCGGTCCTGCACCGCCAGCCGCACCCGGCGCACCGGCTCCGGCAGCACCTCCAGGGTCAGCACCGCGCCGCCCTCCGTGTGCAGCAGCACATTGCCCAGCAGCTCGCCGGTGACGAGCTCCGCGTCGTCCGCGAACTCCCGCATCCCCCAGTCGCGCAGCGCCCGCCGCACCACCGCCCGCGCCTCCGACAGGCCCTGCGGGTCCGCCTGGTGGATGTACTGGTGGATGCGCGGCGCCCGGGTCGTGCCGGGATCCGGGCTGCGCCGCAGCACCAGCAGCGCCACGTCGTCGCCGGCGCCCCACCGCTCCCAGAACCGCTCCGAGAGGTGGTCGGCCAGCGCCTCCGCGCCCGGCGGGCCGCTGCTCACCGCCCGTTCCAGCGCGGCCAGGCCCTCGCCGATGTCCACGCCGGGCTGCTCGACCAGGCCGTCGGTGCACATCACCAGCGTCTCGCCGGGCACCAGGTCGAGCCGTGTCTCCGGGAACTCCTCGTCCCCGAAGACGGACGCCACCCCGAGCGGCAGCCCGCCCGGCACCTTCGGCGCCCCGACCCGTCCGTCGGTGTGCCGGATCAGCGGCCCCAGATGGCCGGCGCGCACCACCCGGACCGTGCCCGTGCCCAGGTCGGCCTGCGCGTAGGTACAGGTGGCGAACCGTTCGGTGTCCAGCTCGGCGAGGAACCGGGAGGCCCGCGCCAGCACCGTGGAGGGAGCATGCCCCTCACCGGCGTACGCGCGCAGGGCGATGCGCAGCTGGCCCATGATCGCGGCCGCGTGCGTGTCGTGGCCCTGGACGTCGCCGACGACGACCCCGACCCTGCTCCGGGGCAGCGGGATCACGTCGTACCAGTCCCCGCCGACCTGGCGACCGCTCCACGCCGAGTGGTAGCGCACGGCGATCTCGCCGCCCTCCACGGCGGGGATGCGGCGCGGCAGCATGGCGGCCTGGAGGCTGGTGGCGACCTCCCGCTCCTCGTCGAAGAGGATCGCGCGCTGGAGCGACTGCGCCACGATCGCCGCCAGCCCCAGGGTGAGGTTGCGCTCGTCCGCGCTGAAGGCGGTGCGGCTGCGGTAGAACAGCGCCATCCCGCCGAGCGTGCGGGCCTGCGCCACCAGCGGCAGGTAGGCCGCGGCCCGGAAGCGGAGCTGTCCGGCGTACGGGGCGAGGGCGGGGTAGCCGCGGATCAGGTTCTGGAAGCAGCTGGAGAACAGCGGGCGCCCGCTGAGCACCGTCTCGGCCAGCGGCAGGCCGCGCTCCAGCCGCTGCACCCGGAGCTCCTCCAGCGCGTCCAGCGACTCGCCGCTCAGCGCGATGATGTTGAGTGAGCCGTTCTCGACCAGGCCCAGCGCGAACCCGTCGGCGCCGAGCCGTGCGAGACCGCCGGGGCCGGTCAGCGCGGCGGTGACGTCGTCGACGGTCACCGCGCGGGACAGCGCCTGTGTGGTGCGCTCCACCATGTTCGTCTGGCGCTCCCGGCGCCTCTCCAGCTCCACGACGAACGCCGAGTGGGTGACCTCGAACGTCGTGTCCCGGACGATCCCCACGATCCGGTGGGCCCGGCCGTCGGCGCCCCGCAGGATGCGCGCCTGGACGTGCGTCCACTGCGGTGACCCGTCGTCCAGCGGGATCTGGAAGTGGGCGGCGTACGAAGGACGGCCGCTGCTCAGCGCCTCCCGGATCACGGACTCCAGCCGCGACCGCTCCTCCGGCTCCAGCCGGCGCACCAGGGAGGCGGGCCGGGAGTCGAACGTGCCCGGGGCTACGCCGAACACCAGCAGACCCGCCTCGTCGACGTCGATCGTCCCGGCGTCGAGATCCCAGTCGAAGCTGCCGGTGCGGTTCATGGCGAGGCGCTCCGGCGTGCCGATCTCGCCGCTGTGTGCCCGGTTGTCCGTCATCACCCTCATTGTCGAGTGCGTCACGCGGGAACGCCAAGGCATCGGAGCCGGGCGTTCGTGTCCAGCCCGTTGACGCGTTCACGCCCCCTGCCTAAGGTCTGTTCGAAGTCCTGGTCAATGTCCGATATCTCGAACAATCGAAGCTTCCAGGAGCACACCCATGGCACGCACACGGCCGAGGCACCGCCTTGCGCTGGCGGCTCTCCTCCCGGCCCTCCTCGCCGGCACGGTGCTGACCGCGCCCGCCACCCACGCCGACGACGCCCGGGCCCAGAACCCCGCGGCGGCCGAGCCGGCCGACTACTCGCTCACGGTCGACCCCGACCGCGCGGGCCCGGAGATCGACCGCACCCTGTACGGCGTCTTCTACGAGGACATCAACAACGCCGCCGACGGCGGGCTGTACGCCGAACTCGTACAGAACCGCTCCTTCGAGTACGGCCCCGCCGACAACCCCGCCTACACCCCGCTGACCGCCTGGCAGCGCACCGCCGCCGGCGGCGCCGACGGCGAGCTCCGGGTCGCCGACGACGCCCACCGGCTCCACGAGCGCAACCGCCATCACCTGCGCCTCGACCTCGCCCCGGCGAACACCGCCACCGGCCGCCTCGGCATCGTCAACAGCGGCTACGGCGCCGGCATGGCCCTCACCGAGGGCCGCCGCTACGACTTCTCCGTCTGGGCCCGCACCGACCGCCCCTCCGGCACCCGCCTCGCCGCCGAACTGCGCGCCGCCGACGGCACCGTCCTGTCCGCGCCCCTGAACCTCACCGCGCGCGGCGACCGCTGGGCGAAGTACACCGGCACGCTCGTCCCCAAGGTGACCACCACCGGCGGGCGCCTCGCCGTCACGGCCGCCGGCACCGGCACCGTACGCCTCGACATGGTCTCGCTCTTCCCCCGCGACACCTACAAGGGCCGCCCGAACGGCCTGCGCAAGGACCTCGCCGAGAAGATCGCCGCCCTGAAGCCCGGCTTCCTGCGCTTCCCGGGCGGCTGCCTCGTCAACACCGGCAGCCACCAGGCGTACGAGGCCCCGCACTGGGAGCGCAAGCGGTCCTACCAGTGGAAGGACACCATCGGACCCGTCGAGCAGCGCGCCGTCAACGCCAACTTCTGGGGTTACCACCAGAGTTACGGGCTCGGTTACTACGAGTACTTCCAGTTCGCCGAGGACCTCGGCGCCATGCCGCTGCCGGTCGTCCCCGCCCTCGTCACCGGCTGCGGCCAGAACCAGGCCACCGACGATCCGGCCCTCCTCAAGCGGCACATCCAGGACACCCTCGACCTGATCGAGTTCGCCAACGGCCCGGTCACCAGCGAATGGGGCCGCAAGCGCGCCGCGATGGGCCACCCCAGGCCCTTCGGCCTGACCCACCTGGCGGTCGGCAACGAGGAGAACCTCCCCGACGCCTTCTTCGCCCGCTTCACCGAGTTCCGCAAGGCCATCGCGGCGAAGTACCCGGCCATCACCGTCATCTCCAACTCCGGCCCCGACGACGCCGGCGCCGTCTTCGACCGCCACTGGCAGCTCAACCGCGAGGCCGGCGTCGCGATGGTCGACGAGCACTACTACAACAGCCCCCAGTGGTTCCTGGAGAACAACGACCGCTACGACTCCTACGACCGCCAGGGCCCCAAGGTCTTCCTCGGCGAGTACGCGTCCCTCGACAACCGTTTCTCCAACGCCCTCGCCGAAGCCGCCTACATGACCGGCCTGGAACGCAACGCCGACGTCGTCAAACTCGCCTCCTACGCCCCGCTCCTCGCCGACGTGCAGCAGAACCAGTGGCGGCCGGACATGATCTGGTTCGACAACCACCGCTCCTGGGGCTCGACCAGCTACGAGGTGCAGAAGCTCTTCATGAACAACACCGGCGACCGGGTGGTCCCGAGCCGCGCCTCCACCACGCCCGCCGTCTCCGGCCCGATCTCCGGCGCCGTCGGCCTGTCGACGTGGGCGACGAGCGCCGCGTACGACGACGTCGAGGTCACCGGCGCGGACGGCACCACGCTGCTGAAGGACGACTTCTCCGCCGGGGACGCCCGGTGGACCCGCGCCGCCGGGCGCGGCGACTGGGCCGTGGCGGACGGCGCGTTCGTGCAGTCCGACGCGGCCGCCGAGAACACCCTGGTGACCGCGGGCGACCCCGGCTGGCACGACTACGACCTGCGGGTGAAGGCCACCAAGAAGTCCGGCAGGGAGGGCTTCCTCGTCGCCTTCGGTGTCCGCGACACCGGCAACCACTACTGGTGGAACCTCGGCGGCTGGGGCAACACCCGCTCCGCCGTGGAGGAGTCCGTGGACGGCGGCAAGCAGACGCTGCTGGAGGACGCCACCACCATCGAGACCGGCCGGACGTACGACCTCCACGTCCAGGTGCGGGGCCGCCAGGTCACCCTCTACCTGGACGGGAGGAAGTGGGGCTCCTTCACCGACGACAAGACCGCCGAACCCTTCCGCCAGGTGGTGACGCGGGACAAGGGCGACCTCGTCGTCAAGGTGGTCAACGCGCAGGCCACGCCCGCCCGGACCCGCGTCGACCTCGGCACCGACAAGGTCGCCCCGACGGCCCGGCTGACCACGCTCCAGGGCGCGCCGGACGCCGTCAACACCGCCGACGCACGGCCCATCCAGCCGCGCGAGTCCACCCTGCGCGGCATCGGACGGCAGTTCACCCACACCTTCCCGGCCCACTCGGTCACCTTCCTGAGGATCAAGACCGGATAGGGGAGGGGGAGTTCACTACCCTGGCCGGGGAGCACCGCCGTGCTCCCCGGCCTTTTCGCCGCCGTGCGTCGAAGCGCTTCGATCCAGGCTGCCGAACAGCCCCTGGACAGCTCTCCGTAGCCGCCCTAAGGTCGGAGCCCAACGAGTCGAAGCGCTTCACCTCCGGGAGAGCCGCATGGTCACCCTCGCCGACGTCGCTCAGCACGCCGGAGTCTCCGCCTCCACCGTGAGCTACGTCCTCAGCGGCAAGCGGTCCATCTCCGCCTCCACCCGCGCCCGCGTCGAGCGCAGCATCGCCCAGCTCGGCTACCACCCCAACGCCGGCGCCCGCGCCCTCGCCAGCAGCCGGTCCAACATCATCGCGCTGATGATCCCGCTCCGCACCGACATGTACGTCCCGGTCATGATGGAGATCGCCATCGCCGTCGCCACCACCGCCCGCGCCCACGGCTACGACGTCCTGCTCCTCACCGGCGAGGAAGGCCCCGCCGCCGTCCGCCGCATCGAGGGCAGCGCCCTCGCCGACGCGATGATCCTCATGGACGTGGAGCTCGACGACGACCGGCTGCCGCTGCTGCGCGAGGCCGCACGCCCCGGCGTCCTCATCGGCCTGCCCGCCGACACCACCGGACTGAGCTGCGTCGACCTCGACTTCGAGGCCGCCGGCGCCCTGTGCGCCGACCACCTCGCCTCCCTCGGCCACCGCGAGATCGCCGTCATCGGCGAGGCCCCGGCCGTGTACGAACGCCACACCGGCTTCGCCGAACGCACCCTCACCGGGCTGCGCCGCCGCAGCGACGAGCTCGGCCTGCGCCTCCTGCACCGCCCCTGCGAGGGCGGCTACGCCGCCGTCGCCGCCACCCTCGCCCGCGTCCACGACGAACGGCCCGGTACCACCGCCTTCGTCGTCCAGAACGAGGCCGCCACCGACCCGCTCCTCGCCCTGCTGCGCCAGCAGGGCCGCGCCGTGCCCGAGGACGTCTCCGTGATGGCGATCTGCCCCGACCAGGTCGCCGCACACGCCTCCGTACCGCTCACCTCCGTCGCCGTACCGGCGCAGAACATGGGCCGGTACGCCGTCGAGCAGGTCGTCGCCAAACTGGAGGGCCGCGGCACGGACGAGGTCGTGCTGCTCGCCCCTGAACTGACCGTCCGCGCGAGCACGGGCCCGGCTAGCGCACGCTGAACGACACGACGCGCTCCTCGCCGGCCGTCAGCGCCAGCCGCGCCGGCGAGCCGTCGGGCGTCCGCAGCTCGACCCGCACCGTGCGCGACGGCCGCACCGTGGCCGTGGCCCCGCCGTCGCCCCACACCAGGTCCACCTCGGCGCCGAAGCGGGTCCGCACCCCGCGCAGCGCGCCCCGCGGGTACGCCGCCGGGAGCGCGGGCAGCAGCACCAGACGGCCGGGCGTGGACTGGACGAGCAGCTCGATCAGCAGGGCGGGCAGGGCGTGCGCGGCGTCGGCGTTGTACACCTCGCGCCCCGGGTAGTGCGCGCTCATCAGCGAGGCGTGGAAGAAGTCGCCGTGCAGGACCCGGCCGAGCGCGCCCGCCGCCCGCTCGCCGTCCCGCAGCCGCGCCGCGACCAGGCCGTGGTGGAGGTGCCCGTGGGCGGAGCCGTTCTCCGCGCCGCGCAGCTCCAGCGCGCGGCGGGCGGCGCGGGCGAGCTCCGGCGTGTCGTACGGGTTGATCGCGCCGAGCGGCCACACCGGGTACAGGTGGCTCAGGTGGCGGTGGTCGTAGCGGTCCTCCAGCCCGGGCCAGGCCCATTCGGCCAGGGCACCGTCCGCGTTGACCCGGTAGTCCGGCAGCCGGTCCGCGAGCGCGCGCAGCCGTGCCGCCTCGGCTTCGGCGGGGGAGTGCGCCGCGGCCGCGGTCAGGGCGTGGCGGGCCGCAGCCAGGTCCATCGTCGCGTTGAGCGCGCCCCAACTACCGCCCACGGGGCGGTTCTCGGGCGAGTACGACGGCACGATCACGAGCCGCCCGTCCGGCCCGGTGCGTGTCAGGAAGTCCTCGTAGAACAGGGCGACCTCGGCCAGCGCCGGGCCCAGCCGCGGATCGGCGGCGCCGGTCTCCGTGCCGGCCTCCGTCTCCGCGTGCTCGACGAGCGGGTGCAGCAGCCAGTCGGCGCCCGCCGTCCACAGATGCAGCGGGTAGGACCGCTGGAAGTGGTACGCGTGACCCGACACGCCGTCCGTGTGGGCCGGGGCGACCACCCCCCGCGCCCCGAAGATCGCGCGCGCGTTGTCCCGCCAGTCCGCCCACTGCCCGTACACCAGCGCCGCGAGCGCCTCGCTCACCTCCGGCAGGGCGGCAGCGGCGGCGGACGCCGTCTGGAGGCCCAGGTTGGCGTCCGTGGTGAACGCCCCGGACCAGGCGGTGTTCCAGTCACCGGTCCACAGGCCGGTCAGACGCGGCGGCAGCATCCCGCTCGCCGACAGCAGGTGGTAACGGCCCGCCGCGAACAGCCGCTCCACCAGCGCGGGACTATCGGGCAGGGCAAGGAGCTCGCCGCCGGGCAGGGCGCGGTCGGCGCCGCCGCCGAGGTCGAGCGTGACGCGCTCGTACGCGGCCCGGTGCAGCGCCTCGTGGCGGGCCAGCAGCCACGCGTACGCCTCCGCGGGCGATGCGCCCTCCGGGACGAGCGCGCGCAGGGACGCCGCCTCGTCCTCGACCGGAGCCTCGCCGCGGTGGCGGCGCACCCGCGTGAGCAGCAGCAGCGCCCCGGCGTCCGACACCCGCAGCCCGTCCCGGCCGATCGCGGTGCGTCCGCCCGCCGCGAGCGCCAGGGTCACGCCCGTGAAGGCCGCCTCGCCGTCCGCCTCCGGGTAGCGGGCCCGCAGCGTCAGCAGCGCGCCGCGCGGGTGCAGCACGGTGCCCCGGCCGATGGCGAGGTCCTCCGGAGCGCCGGGGAGCCGGGGGTCGAGGACGACGGCGGCGGTGAGCGGCGTCCCGGTCACGTACTGCACGAGCACGTCGTCGGCGCGCGAGACGAAGACCCGGCTCGCGCGGCCCGCGCGCACGGAGGCGGCCACACCGGTGGCGAAGTCCACCTCCCGCCGGAAGCCCCCGGGCCCGGCCGCCGGGTCCTCGCGCCGGACGCGTACCTGGAACCCCGGGTGGAAGGCCCCCACCCAGCGCAGCGCACGCCCGTCGGTGAAGCGCTCCGCCGCGTCCAGCTCGCCGCTCAGCAACCGGTCCTGGAGACCCGGCAGCCGGTGCGCCAGCCGGGGCGGCAGCGTGTCGGCCGGGGGCACCGGCCGCACCAGGGTGTGGTGCGTGACGACGACCCGCTCGTCGTCGGGGTCCCCGAACACCAGCGCGCCATGGCGGCCGTTGCCGCTCAGGAAGGCGTCCTCCCAGCGGTGCGCGGGCGCGGGCTCCCACGTTCCGTGCACCGGCCCGCCGCTCCTCACGCGCCCGCCGCCCCTCTCACGCCCGCCGCCCGTCACGCCCCCGCCTTCCGCAGCACCGCCACGCCGTAGCGCTCCAGGTGGAGCGAGCCGCTCACCGCCGCGCCCGTCAGCACCTCGCGGAACGCCCCCGGCACGGTCACCGTCACCGGCTCGCGCCCGTGGTTGAGCACGAAGAGCAGCTCTCCGCGCCGTACGGCCTCCACACCCGCCGGCAGCCCCTCCAGCACGGGCCGTACGCCCGCCCCGGCGGCCACGGCCGCGAGGAGGTCGCGCAGCGCCGGGGGAGCGGGCAGCGTGGAGACGTACCAGGCGGTGGCGCGGCGCAGCACCGCCGGGAGTCCGTCGAGCTCGCCGCCCCGGTAGGCGCTGACCACCTCACCGCCGTCCGCCGTCAGCTCCTCGGACCACAGCGTGCCGTCGAAGCCGTCGCACACGACGGTCTCGCCCCGGTCCAGGGGCCACCACTCGTGCACCGTCCCGATGCCGAAGAGCGCCCGCAACCGCGCGTCCATGCCCCCCTCCCGTACGCGGTCGTCCTCGTCCGCCACCCCGGTGAGGAAGCCGGAGACGAGGGTGCCGCCGTCGCGCGCGTACGCCACCAGGTTGTCGACCGCCGCGTCCGTCAGCAGGTACAGGTGCGGGACGACGACCATCGGGAAGCCGGCGAGGTCGTGCTCGGGGTGGGCGAAGGAGACCGGCAGGTGCGCCTCCCACAGCGCCCGGTGCCAGGCGCGGACGACCTCGGCGTAGTCGACCTCCGACGAGGGGCGGCCGCCCTGCTGCCCCGCCCACCAGGAGTTCCAGTCGTGCAGGACCGCGACGCCCGGTTCCGTGCGGCTCCCCGTCACCTCGCCCAGCCGGGACAGTTCGGCCCCGATCCGCCGCACCTCCTGGAAGGCGCGGCCCCGCTCACCGGCGTGGGACACCATCCCGGAGTGGAACTTCTCGGCGCCCTGGCGGGACTGGCGCCACTGGAAGTAGCAGACCGCGTCGGCGCCGTGGGCGACGGACTGCAGCGACAGGAGCCGGTTCAGTCCGCGTGGGTTGGGCTGGTTGACGGCCCGCCAGTTGACCGGCCCGGCCGCCTGCTCCATCACCATCCAGGGGCCGCCGCCCGCCTGCGAACGGGTCAGGTCGCCGATCATGGCGTTGTACTGCCCGCCGTACGGGTCCTTCGGGTCGGGGTAGACGTCCACCGACACCACGTCCTCCCGCCCGGCCCACGTCCAGCCGTCCAGCCCGGACCAGAAGGGCATGAGGTTGGTGGTCACCGGGATGTGCGGCGTGTGGCGGGCGACGATGTCGCGTTCGGCGGTGAAGCACTCCAGCAGTGCGTCCGAGGTGAACCGCTTGAAGTCCAGCTCCTGGGCGGGATTGCGCAGGTACGGGGCGCGGCGCGGCGGGATGATCTCCTCCCAGGAGTCGTAGCGCTGGCTCCAGAAGGCGGTGCCCCACGCCTCGTTGAGCGCGTCGAGGGTGCGGTGGCGGGCGCGCAGCCAGCGGCGGAAGTGGCGGGCGGTCCCGTCGCACCAGCAGTGCGTGCCGTACTCGTTGTTGACGTGCCACATCGTCAGCGCCGGGTGCGCGCCGTACCGCTGGGCGAGGTCCTCGGTGATCGCGGCGGCGTACCGGCGGTAGACGGGCGAGCTGGGGCAGAACTGCTGGCGCGAGCCCCACCACACCGTCCGGCCGTCCTCGTCGCGCGGCAGCGTCTCGGGGTGGCGCGCCCCCATCCAGGGCGGCGGCGACGCGGTCGGCGTGGCGAGCACCACCCCGACGGAGTGCGCGTGCATCAGGTCCATCACCCGGTCCAGCCAGCCGAAGTCCCGCGCCCCGGGTCGGGGTTCGAGCCGGGCCCAGGAGAAGACGCCGACCGTCACGGAGTTCACCCCGGCGGCCCGCATCAGGCGGACGTCGTCGGCCCAGGTCTCCTCCGGCCACTGCTCGGGGTTGTAGTCGCCGCCGAAGAGCAGCCGGCCACGGGTGGCGTCGTCGAGGCGGGGCATCGGACACGGTCTCCCTCCGGGTGCGCACGCGGCTCAGCCCTTGACGGCGCCGGTGAGCATCCCCTTCTTGAAGTGCTTCTGGACGAACGGCGAGACGACCGCGACCGGCAGCAGCGCCAGCACCATGACTGCCATCTGCACGGAGAGCGGGGAGAGCTGCCGGGTCTTGATCAGCTGCCCGAGTCCGGTCGGCGGCTCCTGCTTCTGCACGATCTGGATCATGACGTTCTGCAGCGGCATCATGTCCTGGTCGGTCAGGTAGAGGGAGGCGTTGAACCAGGCGCTCCAGTAGCCGACCGCGTAGAACAGCGCGATCACCGCGAGCACGGCGCGGGACAGCGGCAGGACGATTCGCCACAGGATGCGGAAGTCCCCGGCCCCGTCGATCCGTGCGCTGTCGATCAGCTCCTGGGAGATGTTCATGAAGAACGCCCGCAGGACCAGGATGTTGAAGACGCTCACCGCGCTCGGCAGGATCAGCGCCAGATAGGTGTCGGTCAGCCCCAGTGCCTGCACCAGCAGATAGGTCGGGATCAGGCCCGCGCCGAAGAACATCGTCGCGAGCAGCGTCATCAGCACCCAGCGGTGGCCCGGCGACCCGGGACGCGACAGGCCGTACGCGCACAGCACCGACACCGTCATGCTGAACAGCGTGCCGACCGCCGTGACCCCGAGGCTGACCAGCGCCGCCCGCTGCACCTGACCGCCGCCGAGCAGCTCCTCGTACGCCACGAGGGTGAGGTCCCTCGGGACGACCACCAGGCCGCCCGCCCTGCTGATGGTCTCGGGCGTGGACAGGCTCGTGACGATCACGATCCACAGCGGGAAGAGGACCGCCAGGCACGCGGCCGCCAGGACGACGCCCTTGGCCGCCACCCCCGCGCCGCTGGGTCTCCCCTCCCACGCCGGGCGGGGCGGCGCCGCCCACCACCGGTTCCGCGCGCCCGCGTCGGAGCTCATTTCCGGTACACCCCCTGCTCGCCCATGAGGTGGGCCACCTTGTTCGCGACGAGGACCAGCCCCACCCCGACGACGCCCTTGACGAGCCCGGCGGCCGCCGCATAACCGAAGTCCTGGTTGCGGATGCCGTTCCACCACACGTAGGTGTCGAGCACCTCGGCGGCGTCCGGGCCCACCGCGTCCCGCTGCAGCAGCAGCTGCTCGAAGCCGACGGTCAGCGCGTCGCCCACCCGCAGCACCAGCAGCAGCGCGATCACCGGGCGCAGCGCCGGGAGCGTGACGTGCCACATGCGGCGCCGGCGGCCCGCGCCGTCCATCGCCGCCGCCTCGTACAGCTCGTCGCTGACGGAGGAGAGCGCGGCGAGGAAGACGATGACGCCCCAGCCGGCGTCCTTCCAGACGCCCTCGGCCGTCACCAGGAACGCGAAGGCGCCGGGGTCGGTCATCAGGTCGAAGCCCTCGACGCCGTGGAGCCGCAGGGTCTGCGCGATGATTCCGGCGCCGCCGAAGATCTGCTGGAAGACGGCGATGACCAGCACCCAGGAGAAGAAGTGCGGCAGGTACAGGATCGCCTGGGCGACGGCGCGGACGCGCGGCCGGACGACGCTGTTGATGAGCAGGGCCAGGGCGATCGGCACGGGGAAGAACAGCACCAGCTGGAGGAGGAACAGCACCAGAGTGTTCTCGACCGCCCGCCAGAACGCCGGGTCGGTGAAGATCCGCTCGAACTGGTCCAGCCCGGTCCACGGACTCTCCAGGATGGCGACGAAGCCGTTCTCGCTGAGGTAGGGGTCGTAGTCCTGGAACGCCACCACGTTGCCGAGGACCGGTACGTAGTGGAAGACCAGGACGAGCAGCAGCGCCGGGAGGGTCATCAGGACGAGCGTCCGGTCCCGCCGCCACCGCGACCGCAGGCCGCGCTTGCCGGTGACACGCGTACGGCCGTCGGCGGTCTTCCTCATGCCGCCGGGCCGGTCTCGTCGAGCAGCTTGCGGTACCAGTCGCGCAGCGCGTCGCCGCCCGCCCGCTTCCACTCCGACACCGCCTGCCGCACGTCGCCGATCTTCTTGCGGCCGCGTACGACGTCGTCCTCCAACTGCTCGAAGTCGTCGGCCAGATTGGCCCAGCGGTTCGGCTCGGTGACGGTCAGCCCGTAGAACGCGGTCTTCTTGGTGAAGGCGCCCATCCGCTGCTGCCACTCCACCTGGAGCCGGGTGATGTCGGCGCGGTCCGGGTGGGCGAGGTAGGGGGCGGGGTCGCCCAGGTAGTCGAAGGCGCCCGTGACCTGGAGGTGGCCGGTGTCGGTCTTCACCGGGACCCCCTTCCGGATCGTGTAGTGCACGCCCTCGACGCCGTAGTCCGTGAGCATGCGCTCCTTCGTGCCGTACGGTGCCGCGCAGAAGTCGGCCACCGCCAGCACGTCCTCGACCACGGACTTCGGGGCCTTGGCGCTGACGAAGGCCCAGATGTTCGCCGGCTGGGTGGCGTAGAGCCGGGGCGCCGAGCCGTCGTGGCCGGGGATGTCGAAGGCGCCCATCCGGAAGTCCGGGTTCTGCACCGCCTGTTCGGCGCTCTTGCTGTACCAGTGGGAGAGGTCCTGGTTGTAGACGAGCACCTGGCCCGAGGTGAACCGGTTGCCCCCGTCGCCCTGCGCCGCCTTCGCGTCCGGGTGCACCACGCCCGCCGCGTACAGCGAGCGCGTCCACTCCAGCGCCTCCAGGTACTCCTCGGTCTCCACGCGGTTCACAAGAGAGGTGCCCTGCCGGTCCCACCACAGGGCCCTGTCGCTGCCGGGGAGCACGCCGAACATGTTGAAGGCCGTCCACTTCAGGTCGTCGCACGCCCACACCTTCGCCCTGGCGCTGGTGGCCTCCTTCGCCCAGGCGAGGAACTCGACGGCGTTCTTCGGCGGCCGGTAGCCCCGCTCCTCGAAGACGTCCCGCCGGTAGAAGGGCGCGATGTTGACGACGGACGACGCGGGCATCGGGATGCCGCGCAGCGCGCCGCCGAAGATCGACCGCTGCCAGGCGTCCGTGGGCACGGCCGCCAGATTCGGGTACGCCTTCACCTTCTCGCCGGAGAGGTACGGGCCGAGGTCGGCGAACTTGGCGTTGACCGCGCTCGGGATCCTCCCGGTGAGGTTCCAGGCGGGCACGACCACCACGTCCGGGATGTCGCTGGAGGCCAGGACGGCGCCGAGCTTCTCGTCGTACGTGTTGCCGTCCTGGTTCTGCCACACGGTGCGGACGCCGATCGCCTCGTCCATCGCCCGGTAGTACGGGTTGTCGCTCTTCGGCGGGGAGCCCCACAGCGGCGCCATGATCCGTACGGTGCCGCCCCCGCCCGCCTTCGCCGTCACCGAGGACTTCAGCCCCTCCGTGGCGATGCCGATGGTGAAACCGGCCGCGGAGCCGTTCTTCGACGGGATGTCCGGTGCCACGACCGTCCGCGCGGCGAAGGCCGGCAGGAGCTTCTCCGCGTCCTTGCCGGAGGTGGCGCCGTCCTTCTTCTCGTTCCGCCCGCCGCCGCAGGCGGTGAGCAGCGGCGCTCCGCCGGCCAGCGCGACCGCGGCGACCGCCGTCGAGGCCAGGAAGGTTCTCCGACTCGGGGAGGCGGAGGGGGAGTTCGGCGTCATGGCGTCAACCCTTCAGGGCGCGTGAGCGGGGAGTCGAAGCGCTTCGATGTGGGTGCGAGGTTAGGTGACCGCCAGGGCCCACACAAGAGTCGGTTCGATGATTGACGCCCCATGAACTCCCGTGGGTGCTCGGTCCCTTGACACCCGTCCGTGCGTCGCATCAGCATCGAAGCGCTTCGAAGAACTCCTGGACCAGCCGGACAAGGGGAACCTCACGTGACCGTCGAGCCGCCCGCCGCGCCGACCCCCGAGCGAGCCGCCGCACCGCCCCCGCCCCCGCCCTTCCGCGACCCCCGGCTGCCGTTCGGCGAGCGCGTCGACGATCTGCTCCGGCGCCTCACGTCCGACGAACGGATCGCGATGCTCCACCAGTTCGCGCCCGCCGTCGACCGCCTTGGCGTCGCCGCCTTCCGCACCGGCCAGGAAGCCCTGCACGGCGTCGCCTGGATGGGCCCCGCCACCGTCTTCCCGCAGGCCGTCGGCCTCGGCGCCACCTGGAACGACGACCTCGTCCGCCGCGTCGGCGAGGCCGTCTCCACCGAGGCCCGCGCGCTCCGCGCCCGCGACGACCGCGTCGGCCTCAACGTCTGGGCCCCGACCGTCAACCTGCTGCGCCACCCCCTGTGGGGCCGTGGAGAGGAGGGCTACTCCGAGGACCCGGCCCTCACCTCCGCCCTCGCCACCGCCTACACCCGCGGCCTGCGCGGCGACCACCCCACGTACTGGCGCACCGCGCCCGTCCTCAAGCACTGGCTCGCGCACAACAACGAGACCGACCGCTCCACCACCTCCTCCTCCGTACGGCCCCGCGTCCTGCGCGAGTACGACCTGCGCGCCTTCCGCCCCGCCGTCGAGGCGGGCGCCGTGGCCGGGGTCATGCCCGCGTACAACCTGGTCAACGGCCGCCCCAACCACGTCTCGCCCTACCTCGCCGAGCACCTGCGCACCTGGACCGACCAGGAGCTCCTGGTCTGCTCCGACGCGGGCGCGCCCAGCAACCTGGTCGACTCCGAGCACTACTTCGACACCCACGAGGAGGCCCTCGCCGCCTCCCTGCGCGCCGGCGTGGACAGCTTCACCGACCACGGCACCGACAGCTCGCCCACCGTCGCCCGCCTGCGCCGCGCACGGGAGGCGGGCCTGATCGACGAGGCCGCCGTCGACACCGCCGTACGCCGCCAGCTCCACGTCCGCTTCCGGCTCGGCGAGTTCGACCCGGAGCTCGACCCGTACGCGCACCACACCCCCGAGACCGCCCTCGACACCGCCGGGCACCGGGCGCTGGCCCGGGAGGCGGCCGAGCAGGCCGTGGTGCTGCTCACCAACGACGGCCTCCTGCCGCTCGACCCGGCCGCCGGTCAGCGCGTCGCGGTGGTGGGACCGCTCGCCGACGCGTGCAAGCTCGACTGGTACAGCGGCACCCTCATCCGCCGCTCCACGCCCCTGGACGGCCTGCGCGAGCGCTTCGGCGCCGAGCGCGTCGGCCACGCCGAGGGCGCCGACCTCGTCCGGCTGCGCTGCGCCGCCGGGGCGCTGCGGGTGCCCGAGGCCCCGGCCGGCGCGGCGGCACCCGGCACCGCCGAGGGGGCGCTCGACCCGGCGCTGCTCTCCGGACGTACGGACCTGCCGCCGCTGACCGCCGACCCGCACGGCGACGGCACGGTCCTCGCCCTGACCGACTGGGGCGGCGGCGTGTTGACCCTGCGCGCCCCGGACGGCCGCCACCTCTCCGTCGCCGATGATGGTTTCGTACGCGCGTCGGCCGAGGAACCCGGCGGGTGGGTCGTCCAGGAGACGTTCCGGCTCGAACCGCACGGCGACGGCCACCTCCTGAGGCACCTGGGGACGGGCGGGCACGTCTCCGTCGCCGCCGACGGCGTGAAGGTTGCCGCCGGGCCGGCACACGGGCCCGGACGGGCCGAGGTCTTCACGGTGGAGACCGTCGAGCGCGGCACGGACGCGGTGGCGCGCGCCGCCGCCGGCGCGGACGTCGTGATCGTCGTCGCGGGCAACGACCCCCACATCAACGGCCGCGAGACCGAGGACCGCACCACCCTCGCCCTCCCCGAGGCGCAGGACCGCCTCTGGCGCGCGGCGCACGCCGCCAACCCCCGTACCGTCCTCGTCCTCACCTCGTCCTACCCGTACGCCGTCGGTGACGCCGCCGCGCGCCTGCCCGCCCTGCTCTGGACGGCCCACGGCGGCCAGGCGGCCGGGACGGCCCTCGCGCGCATCCTCACCGGCGAGGTCTCACCGGCCGGACGGCTGCCGCAGACCTGGTACGCCGCCGACGCCGACCTGCCGGACCTGCTGGACTACGACGTCATCGGCAGCCGCCAGACGTACCTCTACTTCGACGGCCGCCCCCTCTTCCCCTTCGGCCACGGCCTGTCGTACGCCTCCTTCGCCTACGACGGCCTGACCGCCACCCGCGCCGGCGACACGCTCCGCGTCGCGTTCACCGTCACCCACACGGGCGCCGCCCCCGCAGACGAGGTCGCCCAGCTGTACGTCCGGGCCGCCGCACCCTCGGTGCCCCGGCCGCTGCGCGAGCTCGCCGCCCACCGCCGCCTCCACCTCACCCCCGGCGCGTCGCGGCGCCTGGAGTTCGTCCTGCCCCTCTCCGTCCTCGCCTTCTGGGACGTCGCCCACGGCCGCTGGACCGTCGAGCCCGGCCCGTACGAACTCCTCGCGGGCGCCTCCAGCGCCGACATCCGCCTCACCACCACGCTCACCCTCGACGGCCCCGCCCCCGGCCCGCGCCCCGTCCTCGCCCGGCCCCTCACCGCCGCCGACTACGACGAACAGCACGCCACCGTCCTCGCCGACCGCACCAAGGAGCGCGGCGACTGCGTCACCCCCGCCGACCCCGCCCACACGGGCCACCTGCTCCACCGCGCCTGCGACTTCGGCCCCGGGGGCGCCGCCTCCGCCGACCTCGAGGTCTCCGGCACCGGCACGGTCACCCTCGCCATCGGCGCCTTCCGCACCACCCTCACCGTCACCACCAGCGCCGGCCCGTACGACTACACCACGCTCACGACACCCGTCTCGGCCCACGGCGTTCAGGACGTCCGCACCGAACTCACCGGCTCCGTACGGCTGGCGTCCGTCCGCTTCACCCCGGTGGCGGGACGCGGCCCATCAGGTCAGTAGTACCAGCAGTAGAGCCGCAGGCCGCCACCGTCGGGGCCGCCGGCCGTGGCAGCGAGTCGAGCCACGCCCTCCAGGACCGTCAGGGGGTCGTCGTCGGTCATGTCCTCCCCGTCCGCGAGCCTGAGCCCCTCGCACCAGCGCGCGGCGAGTTCGCGCAGCTCGCCGGGGGTGGCACCGGCGAGCGCGGCGGTGAGCTTCTTCGGCAGGGCGAACACCACGATGCCGTCGTTGAGAAGAGGCGCGGCGTAGCGGGGCCATTTCGCCGCGCGGAGCTGCTTCCAGAGCGGGAAGTGACCGGCCGGCGCGGCGAAGTACGTCTGCCACTCGACGACGGCTTCCTCGGGGTCGAAGTCGTGGCAGATCACCGCCGCGAGCCCGCTCCCGGGGCCGTTGGGGCGCGTCGCGGCGGCGATCTTGTCGTCAGGGGCGAGGAAGAACGCTATGTCCGTGGGCACCTCGGTAGGGTGGCAGGCCGTCAGGCCCGCAGGCGAGGCGCGGGCTCAGGAGGGCCGGCCGTCCGGCCCCGCCACATAGGCGCGGTAGCGCGTCAGCCGCCCCAGGTCCGGGAGCCGGTGTTCGCGCCAGGCGCGGGCGTACGACGGGGGTCTGGCCCCGCCGGAGACCAGGACCGCGACCGGGCGGTGGCGGGACAGGGCGGTGAGGCCCTCGGGGGTGATGCTGCCGTCGTGGCCGCCGGGCTGGCGCGAGGCGCAGCCGGTGCGGTAGGCGACGCGGATCGCGTCCTCGCCGCTGACCACGCACGGCGGGCGGACCCCCTGGGCGTGGAGCGCGGCGGCGATCCGCGTCAGGTCCCGGGTGTCACGGCGCACCCGGTCGGCGACACCGTCGAGGACCCGGTACTGGACCGCCAGGTGGGCGAGGAGCGCGACCGCGAGGAGCGCGGCCACGGTGCGGCGCCGTCCCCGCTGGGGCCGCGGCCGGCACAGCCACAGCAGGCAGCGGGCCACGGGCAGCGCCAGCAGCGCGTACGCGGGCAGCAGGAAGCGCGGCGCCGCGTAGCCGACGGTGAAGAGGTACGGCAGGGCCAGCGCCACCCCGACCGCGCCCGCCACCGCCAGCTCGGTGCGGTGGAGCCGGGCCCGGGCCGCCGCCGCGACACCGCCCGCCACCAGCAGCGGCAGCGCGAAGAACCACAGGGCGGCGGCCGGGTGGCGCCACGGCACGTCGCACGGGCGGCACAGCGTCCGCCCGCCCAGCGCCCGCGCGTGGTCGTCCACGGTGAGGTACCAGCCGAGGCCGCCCTGGATCTCGCTCGCCCGCTCCAGCCGGGCCGTCAGCCCGCCGTACCGGGTGTACGCCTCCATGACCCATTCGGCCCAGCCCAGCGCGAGGCCCACCGCGAGCGCCACCAGCAGCAGCGGCCACCGCCACGCGCGCGTCACCACGGCCGCCGCCGCCAGCGCCAGCACCAGCCACACCGCGTCGGCCGGCCGCATCACCCCGGCGAACGCCACCGCGGTGACCATGCCCCCCACGGCCCACCGGTCGCCCGGGTCGCGCGCCGCCCGCAGGAAGCAGCCCGTCGCGGCCAGCGCCCCGTACGCCACCCACAGGTTCGGCATCGCCTGCCCGGCGTAGAACAGGGTGATCCACAGGCTCGCGAACAGCGCACCCGCCAGGGCGAGGACCGGGGCGGGCAGCAGCCGCCGCCACACCCACAGCGCGACGAACAGCCCGATCCCGGCCAGCACGGCCAGGTAGAGGCGCAGCGCCGCGACCGACCCGGTCACCGCGGTGACCGGTGCGACGAGGTAGCTGATGCCCCGGGCGCGGGGCGCGCTGAAGAAGGCCGCCGGGGCGTGCGGGCTGACCTGGCTGACGTACACGGTCTCGTCCCAGCCGAGGCCGAGGCCCCGGGCGACCAGGACGAGGTGCGCGAGCGTGAACGCGGCGGCCACGCCCGCCAGCCACGGCAGCGCGGGGCCGCCCGCCCCGGGCCGCGGGTTCCGGCTCTCCTCCAGCGCCACATGCGGCACAGGGCCGCGCACGCCGACGACGACTGATTCCTGCATGGCCCGGCCTCGCTCGGGGGTGTGCGGGGGACGCGGGGGACCGTCTCCCCGGCCTGTCCCCTCCACGCTCGGGCGGGGGCGGCCGCGCCACCACGCCGGAACGGCAGTCGGCCCAATGGACCCTCACGAACGGGTGAGACGGTGGTTTCCGGCGGCGACCGGCCGCCTCCGGCGCGCCTGCGCGCGGATGCTGAGCGGTGAAAGCCACGGTAGGCACGGATGGCACGGAGGCCGCCATGCAGCACACACCCGCGTCCACACCCACATCCGGCACCGCATCCGGCACGACACCCGGACCCGTACCCGCGCCCACGCCCGCGTCCCGGCCCCCATCGCGCCTCACGGCGAACCGGGCCCGCCTCGGCCACAAGGTGCGCTACGCCCTGCGCAACCCCGCGCGCGTGGTGCCGTACCTGCGCCGCGCCGGGCGGGACACCCTGCTGCGGCTGCGGCACGGCGGCGACCACATCGCCTACTACCGGGCGGTGATGGCGTCCGACACCGCCCGCAGCCCGGAGGCGGCGGTCGGCGGTGTCGCGTCACGCGAGCGGTGGCTGGCCCTCGGGCAGATGCAGTTCGACTACCTGATGTCCCACGGGCTGCGGCCGGACGACCGGCTGCTGGAGATCGGCTGCGGCAACCTGCGCGCCGGATGGCGGTTCATCCAGCATCTGAACCCCGGCCACTACTACGGCGTCGACATCTCGCCCGACATCCTCATCGAGGCGAAGAAGACCCTCGTCCAGTACGGGCTGCAGGACAAGCTGCCCTACCTCACCCCGGTGAACGACCTCCGCCTCGACTTCCTCCCCGACGGCGCCTTCACGGTGGTGCACGCGCACAGCGTCTTCTCCCACTCCCCGCTGCACGTCATCGACGAGTGCCTCGCCCACGTCGGCCGGATCCTCGCCCCCGGCGGCTTCTTCGACTTCACCTACGACCGCACCGAGACCACCGAGCACCAGGTCCTCGGCGAGGACTTCTACTACCGCACCGAGACCCTGACGCGGCTGGCCGCGAAGCACGGCCTCGCCGCCCGCTTCATGGACGACTGGGAGGCCCTGCCCCACGGCCAGTCGAAGCTCCGCGTCACGCACGCCACCGCACCGGCGTGATCAGCGCGCCGAGAAGCCGTGCACCGTCGTTGAGCGGTACGTCTCGCCCGGCCGCAGCACCGTCGAGGGGAACTCCGGCCGGTTCGGCGAGTCGGGGAAGTGCTGGGTCTCCAGGCACAGCCCGTCGCTCTGCCGGTAGACGCGCCCGGACGGGCCGGCGAGGGACCCGTCCAGGAAGTTCCCGGAGTAGAACTGCACTCCCGGCTCGGTCGTCGCGATCCGCATCGCCCGCCCCGAGACCGGGTCGCGCAGCGTCGCGACGGCCTCCGGCCGGGCGGTCACGCCCTTGTCGAGGACCCAGTTGTGGTCGTACCCCCTGGCCGTCACCAGCTGCTCGTGCGCCGTGCGGATGTCCTCGCCGACGGGCTTGGCGCGCCGGAAGTCGAACGGCGTGCCGGCCACCTGCGCGCGCTCGCCGGTCGGGATGAGCGTCGCGTCGGTCGGGAGGTAGCGGGAGGCGGCCAGCCGCAGCTCGTGCCCGAGGACGGAGCCGCTGCCCTCGCCCGCGAGGTTGAAGTAGGTGTGGTTGGTCAGGTTCACGACGGTCGGCCGGTCGGTGGTCGCCGCGTAGTCGATCCGCCAGTCGCCCCGGGCCGTGAGCGTGTACGTGACGGTGGCGCGCAGCGTGCCCGGGTAGCCCATCTCGCCGTCCGCGCTCACGTACCGCAGCACCAGCCCGGTCCCGCCGGGGCCGGTGAAGGGGTCGACGTCCCACACCCGCCGGTCGAAGCCACGTTCCCCGCCGTGCAGGCTGTTGGGGCCGTCGTTGACGGACAGCCGGTACGTCGTGCCGTCGAGGGTGAAGCGGCCGCCCGCGATGCGGTTGCCGTACCGGCCGATCAGCGCGCCGAAGAAGGTGGTCGAGGAGAGGTAGTCGTCGAGGCCGTCGAAACCGAGGGAGACATTGGCGTACCGGCCGTGCCGGTCGGGTATCTCCAGCGACTGGACGATGCCGCCGTAGGACAGCACCCTCAGCCGCGTGCCGCCGTTCTCCACCGTCCAGCGGTACACCTTCGTCCCGTCGGGGAGGGTGCCGAACAGTTCCTTCACGGGTGTGCCGCCTTCCGAGGCGTACGCGGGGGACCCCGCCGCCGCCATGAGTCCCGCGGCGGCCGCGGCCGCCAGTACCGTACGTCTGCTCGTGTCCATCCGTGGCCTCCAGGCTCCGGGGAGTGGGGTTACTTGCCGGCCCTGCGCTTGTTCCAGACGTCGAAGCCGACCGCCGCCAGCAGCACCAGGCCCTTGATGACCTGCTGGTAGTCCGTGCCGATGCCGACCAGCGACATGCCGTTGTTGAGCACGCCGAGCACCAGGCCGCCGATCACGGCGCCCATCACCGTGCCGACGCCGCCGCTCATCGAGGCGCCGCCGATGAAGGAGGCGGCGATGGCCTCCAGTTCGAAGTTGAGGCCCGCCTGCGGGGTGCCGGCGTTGAGCCGCGCCGCGTACACGCAGCCCGCGAGCGCCGCCAGGACGCCCATGTTGACGAAGACGAGGAAGGTGACGCGCTTGTCCTTGACGCCGGACAGCGTGGCCGCCGCCTTGTTGCCGCCGAGCGCGTACACATGGCGCCCGATGACGGCGTTGCGCATCACGTAGCCGAGACCGATCAGCAGGGCGCACATGATGAGCATCACCACCGGCACGCCGTGGAAGCTCGCCAGCGTCAGCGTGAACGCCACGACCGCCGCCGTGATGGCCGTGCACTTCGCCGCCCACAGGCCGAACGGCATCACGTCCAGCTCGTAGGCGAGCTGCCGCCGGCGGCCCCGCCACTCGCGCAGCAGCAGCAGGACCACCGCGGCCAGGCCGAGCAGCAGCGTCGGGTTGTGGTACTGCGTGTACGGGCCCATCTCCGGGATGAAGCCCTTGGCGAGGTTCTGGAAACCCTCCGGGAACGGGGCGATCGACTGGCCCTCCAGCACGATCTGGGTGAGGCCCCGGAAGAGCAGCATCCCGGCCAGCGTCACGATGAACGACGGGATGCCGAGGTAGGCGATGAAGAAGCCCTGCCACGCACCCGCCACCGCCCCGATGAGCAGCGACAGCACCAGCGCGAGCACCCACGGCAGGTCGTGCCTGACCATCATCACCGCCGCCATGGCGCCGACGAAGGCCACCAGCGAGCCGACGGACAGGTCGATGTGCCCGGCGATGATGACGATCATCATGCCCATGGCGAGGATGAGGATGTAGCCGTTCTGCTGGATCAGGTTGGAGACGTTGTTCGGCAGCAGCAGCGTGCCGTCGGTCCATATCTGGAACAGCACGATGATGAAGGCCAGCGCGATCAGCATGCCGTACTGGCGCATGTTGCCCCGCAGGCCGCGCAGGAGCAGCGCGCCCGCCGACGGCTGCGACGCGGTGTCCTGTGGCCGTCGACGCGGGGGAGTGGTCGTGGTCGTCATGGCGGTGCCTCAGCTTCTGTTCATGGTCATCTGGCGCATCAGGACTTCCTGGGTGGCGTCGGCACGGGCGACCTCACCGGTCAGCCGGCCCGAAGCCATCGTGTAGATCCGGTCGCACATCCCCAGCAGCTCCGGCAGTTCGGAGGAGATGAACAGCACCGCCTTGCCCTGCGCCGCCAGCCGGTCGATGACGGTGTAGATCTCGTACTTGGCGCCGACGTCGATGCCCCGCGTCGGCTCGTCGAGGATCAGCACCTCGGGGTCGGCGTGGATCCACTTGCTCAGCACGACCTTCTGCTGGTTGCCGCCCGACAGCCGCCCCACCTCCTCGAACACCGTCGGCGCCTTGATGTTCATCGTGGTGCGGTACCCCTCGGCGACCCGGCGCTCGTGGTGCTCGTCGACCACGCCCCGGCGCCGCATCCCGGGCAGGGACGCCAGCGAGATGTTGCGGTGGACGGTGTCGATGAGGTTCAGCCCGTACCGCTTGCGGTCCTCCGTGACGTACGCGATGCCCGCCGCGATCGCCGCCGGCACGGTGCCGGTGACCACCTCGCGCCCGTTCACCTCGACCGTCCCGGCGACATAGCCGCCGTACGACCGGCCGAAGACGGACATCGCGAGCTCGGTGCGGCCCGCGCCCATCAGGCCCGCGATGCCGACGATCTCGCCGCGCCGCACGGTCAGCGACACGTCGTCCACGACCAGGCGCTGGGGGTCGGCCGGATGCCGGACCGTCCACCCCCGGACGCTCAGCGCGACCCGGCCCGCGTCCTCGCCCTCGTACCGCGTGCGCTCCGGGAAGCGCTGGTCCAGGTCGCGGCCGACCATGCCCCGGATGATCCGGTCCTCCGACAGCTCCGGTGCGGCGTCCGGCGTCCGGCGGACCGTCAGCGTCTCGATGGTGCGGCCGTCGCGCAGGATCGTCACCGCGTCCGTGACGCGCCGGATCTCGTTCAGCTTGTGCGAGATGACGATGCTCGCGACGCCCTGCGCGCGCAGCTCCAGGATGAGGTCGAGGAGCTTCGCGCTGTCCTCGTCGTTGAGCGCGGCCGTCGGCTCGTCGAGGATGAGCAGCTTCACCTCCTTCGCCAGCGCCTTGGCGATCTCCACCAGCTGCTGCTTGCCCACGCCGAGGTCGGCGACCGGGGTCTGCGGCGCCTCGCGCAGCCCGACCCGCTTCATCAGCCGGCTCGCCTCGCGCAGCGTCGCGGTCCAGTCGACGAGTCCGCGCCTGGCCCGCTCGTTGCCGAGGAAGATGTTCTCGGCGATCGACAGGTACGGCACGAGGGCCAGCTCCTGGTGGATGATCACGATGCCGCGCCGCTCGCTGGCCCGGATGTCCTTGAACGCCACCGGCTCGCCCTCGAAGCGGATCTCACCCTCGTACGAGCCGTGCGGGTGGACGCCGCTGAGGACCTTCATCAGCGTCGACTTCCCGGCGCCGTTCTCGCCGCAGACGGCGTGGACCTCCCCGGCGCGCACGGTGAGGTTCACGTCCGAGAGCGCGGTGACGCCCGGGAAGGTCTTGGTGATCCCCCGCATCTCCAGGACCGGTCGCCCGCTCACCGCAGCTGCCCGGCGGTGAAGTAGCCCTCGCGGACGAGGAGATCGGTGTTCGACCTGTCGATGCTCACCGGGTCGAGGAGGTACGCCGGCACGGCCTTCTTGCCGTTGTGGTAGTCGCGGGTGTTGTTGACCTCCGGCGTGCGGCCGTTCAGCACCGCGTCACCCATCTTCACCGCCTGCGCCGCCAGTTTGCGCGTGTCCTTGAAGACGGTCTGCGTCTGCTCGCCCCGGAGGATCGACTTCACCGACGCCAGCTCCGCGTCCTGTCCGGTGACGATCGGCAGCGGCCGCCCCTTCGATCCGTAACCCGCGCTCTTCAGCGCCGAGATGACGCCGATCGAGATCCCGTCGTACGGCGAGAGGACCGCGTCCACCCGCTCCTCGCCGTAGTTCTTGCTGATCAGGTCGTCCATCCGCTTCTGCGCGGTGCCGCCGTCCCAGCGCAGCGTGGTCGCCTGGTTCATCCGGGTCTGCTTGCTGCGCACCACCAGCCGGCCGGAGTCCAGATACGGCTTCAGCACCTTCATGGCGCCGTTCCAGAAGTAGGTGGTGTTGTTGTCGTCCGGCGACCCGGCGAACAGCTCGATGTTGTACGAGGCGCCCTTGGCGGCGGGCTCGCCCAACTTCAGCCGGTCGACGATGTAGCGGGCCTCCAGCTCGCCGACCCGCTCGTTGTCGAACGACGCGTAGTAGTCGACGTGTTCGCTGCCCATGATGAGGCGGTCGTACGAGATCACGGGGATGCCCGCGTCCTCGGCGCGCTGGAGCACCTCGGTGAGCGCGGAGCCGTCGATCGCGGCGACCACCAGCAGCCTGCGCCCCTTGGTGATCATGTTCTCGATCTGGGCGATCTGGTTCTCGACCTTGTCGTCGCCGTACTGGAGGTCGGTCTCGTAACCGGCCTTCTCGAACTGCTCCGCCATGTTCTCGCCGTCGGCGATCCACCGCTCCGACGCCTTGGTCGGCATGGCCAGGCCGATGACGCCGCCCTTGCCCCCGGCGGGCTTGTAGCGGCTGCCGCCGCGGGCCTCCTGGCCGCAGGCGGTGACGGAGACGGCGAGCAGCGCGGCGAGCGCCGCCGCGGCGGTGATACGGGGTACGCGCATGGATCAGTCGCCTTCCGGGACCGGGGCGGGGGCGGGGGCGGGGGCGGGGAAGCGGCGGAGCTCACCCGGCAGCCGCGCGCCGAGCGGGGACATCCCGCCGTCGGCGCCGTGCCGGGCCAGCAGGTCCAGCACGAGCCGGCCCCGCCGCACCCGCTCGCGGGCGGTGGCCAGCGCGGTGTCGCGCAGCTGGGCGCCGTAGGGGTAGATGCCGGGGGAGCGGCTCAGGCCGAACTTCAGGTACAGCGGGGCGCCGCGCCGGATCAGCTCGGCCACCTCGTACATGCGGATGTAGCCGCCGAGGTCGTCGGGCGCCTCGACGTACATGTCCATCGGGGCGCGGCTGACCCGGCGGATCTCGGTGAGGTGATCCAGGGTCAGGTCGGACGGCACGTTGAGGGAGTCCGCGCCCAGGTGCTCGTAGACGGCGTACGAGGCCGGGTTGACGGGGCCGGTCAGCGCGGACAGCTTGAAGGTCGTGTCGGCGGGCAGCTCCCCGGCCTCGCGCAGCCGGTGCAGCGTCCACAGCACGCCCTCGTCGGCGACGAGCAGGCACCGCACGCCCAGCGACGCGGCGCGCAGGGCGTCCTCCACGCACCCGGCGAGCGCATCGTGGCCGCGGGCGCGCAGCCCGGCGCCGCCGGAGTCGGTACGGGTGCCCGCGCCGATGTCCCAGGTGCCCCGCGGGCCGGTGAACAGGCACAGCTCGATGTCGCGTTCGGCGCAGGACTCCACCATGTCGGTGATCTCGGCGTCGGTGAGCATCCACACGCCGCTGCCCTGGCTGACGCGGTGCACCGGCACGTGCAGCCGGGAGCTCTCCTTGAGGACGGCGGCCAGGGCCTCCGGGCCCTCGACCGACGGGATCTCGGTGCGCCACAGCCCCCCGTCGGGGAAGGCGTGCGGCGAGGCGTCGGCCGGTTCCACGGCCGGGGCCGGATGGCCGATCGAGGCGAGGGCGTCGGCGCCGGGGCGCCGGGGGAGGGACGGGGCGGTCACGGGACTCCTCGGTTCCATGCGTTCGGGATTCCGAACGCCATTCGGTACGTGGGGTGTACGGCGGTACGGGGGCCGTCAGGCGCACCCCGTACCGCCGTACGGCACAGCGGGACCGGGCTACGGGCGCAGCAGCACCTTCCCGGTCTTGGCGTCGCCGCCGCCGACCAGCGCGACGGCGTCCGCGAACCGCTCCAGCGGGAACTCGTGCGTGATCAGCGGCGCGGGGTCGAGCAGCCCGAGCCCGAAGGCCCGCACCGCCTCGCACCACGCCGACGACGGGGCGCCGAAGACGCTGCGGATCTCCAGCTGGCTCAGCGACAGGTGCACCGGGTCGATGCCGACCGCGCCGGGCGTGAACATCCCGGTCAGCACCACGCGCCCGCCCCGGCGCGCCAGCAGGCACGACGCGGCGGCCGTCGACGGCGCGCCCGCCGTCTCCACCACCAGGTCGAACCGCCCGCGCAGCGCCTCGGCCTCCTCCGGGGAGAGCGCCTCGCCCGCCCCGAACCGCAGCGCCTGCTCGCCGCGCGCCGCCCGCGGGTCGATCACCGTCAGCTCGGCCGGCGACGAGGCGGCCAGCAGCTGCACCGCGAGCAGCCCGAGGGTGCCCGCACCCACCACCGCGACGCGCTCACCGGGGTGCGGCCGCCCGGTCCGGACCGCCGCCGCGATCACCGCGGACGGCTCCAGCAGGGCCGCCGCGCGCAGGTCGGCGTCGTCGTGCAGCGGGTGCAGCAGTCGCGCCGGTACGACGACGTGGTCGGCGAACGCACCCGGCTCGGTGAAGCCGGTCTCGGCGTAGCCACCGGTGCACAGGCTGGTCTCGCCGCACCGGCACCGCTCACACCGGCCGCAGGCGCGGAACCCCTCGGCGACCGCCTTGCGGCCGGTCAGCCCCGGGTCCACGCCCGCGCCGACGGCCTCCACGGTGCCGGACCACTCGTGGCCCGGGATCACCGGGTAGCGCACGTACGCGGCGTCGCGGTGGCCGTCGTACACCTCGCGGTCGCTCATGCAGATCCCGGCGGCGGCGACCCGGACGAGGACCTCGCCGGGTCCGGGCTCCGGGACGTCGCGCTCGACCAGCCGGTGCGTGCCCGGCCGGTCGACGACCAGCGCGCGGCTGCGCGGCGGCCCGCTCACTTCGGGGCCCTCTTCTCCCAGCCCTCGGCCCACAGGTCGAACCGCGCCTTCTGCTGCGGGAACTCCGCCGCCGCGTCCACGTCCAGCTCCACGCCCAGGCCCGGCGCGTGCGACACCTCGAAGCAGCCGGTGGCCGGGTCCACCTGCGGGGCGCCCTTCACCACCTTCTTGATCTCCGCGTCCGCGAAGTCGTTGAAGTGCTCCAGGATCTTGAAGTTCGGGGTGCAGGCCGCCAGCTGGAGGGAGGCCGCGGTGAGCACCGAGCCACCGACGTTGTGCGGGGCGACGAGCATGTAGTGCGTCTCGGCGGTCGCCGCCAGCTTCCGCGTCTCCAGGATGCCGCCGATGTGCCCGAGGTCCGGCTGGATGATGTCGGCCGCCTGCGACTCGAACAGCTCGCGGAACTCGA
Organism: Streptomyces sp. NPDC045431; assembly: GCF_040646655.1. Lineage (NCBI taxonomy): Bacteria > Bacillati > Actinomycetota > Actinomycetes > Kitasatosporales > Streptomycetaceae > Streptomyces > Streptomyces sp. NPDC045431. The sequence continues at coordinate 103,019 of NZ_JBEZAQ010000012.1, read as the reverse complement.
TCCGGTCGTGGATCCGCTCGCCCGTCGCCACCGGCAGGTCCACCTTCTCGGCGACCTTCTTCAGCGCCTTGAGGTTCTCCGGCGGCACCGGCTCCTCCAGCCAGGCCGGCGCGAACGGCGCCATCTCCTTCGCCAGCCGCACCGCCGTCGCCGGGCTGAACCGCCCGTGCATCTCCAGCATCAGCTCCGCGTCCGGGCCGATCGCGTCCCGCACCGCCTCGATCAGCGACACCGCGTACCGCGTCTGCTCCGCGTCCAGCTCCAAGTGCCCGGTGCCGAACGGGTCGATCTTCAGCGCCCGGTAGCCGCGCGCCACGACCTCCTGCGCCGCCTTGTGGTACGCCTCCGGGGTGCGCTCGGTGGTGTACCAGCCGTTCGCGTACGCCTTGACGCGGTCCGTCACCTTGCCGCCGAGCAGCTGCCAGACCGGCACGCCCAGCGCCTTGCCCTTGATGTCCCAGCACGCCATCTCGACGACCGCGATGCCCGACATGACGATCTCGCCGGCGCGGCCGTAGTCGCCGTACTTCATCCGCCGCACGAGGTCCTCCACCGCGAACGGGTCGGAGCCGGCGATGTGGTTGGCCTCGGCCTCCCTCAGGTAGCCGAGCAGCGCGTCGGTGTGGCCGAGCATGCGGGTCTCGCCGACGCCGGTGAGTCCTTCGTCGGTGTGCACGAGCACATAGGTGAGGTTGCGCCAGGGGGTCCCGACGACATGCGTACTGATGCCGGTGATGCGCACGGCAGTGGCCGCCCTTCTGCCCTTCCGGGTCGTTCGGTGCGTTCGGTGCGTTGGCTCCGCGTCATGCGACGCGTTCGAGATTTCGTCACACGTTCGAAATCTTGGCGTGACCGTATGCAGTCCCTCCGGAGGTGTCAATGGGTGACGCACGGCCGTTGCCCCTCGAAGTGGCCTGTGGTTAGCCTGTGTTCGTCATACCGGCCACATGCCGGAGTTTCGAACGAAGAGAGGGGTGGCCGGAATGGGCCGTCTCGTCCCCGCGGTGACCAGAGCGCTCGACATCCTGGAGCTGTTCCTGGAGGGCGACGGCACCCTCTCCGCCCCCGAGGTCACCCGCAGGCTCCAGCTGCCCCGCACCACCGTGCACGAGCTGCTCACCACCCTCGCCGCCCGCGCCTACCTGGTGCCCGTCGCCGACCAGCCGGGCCGCTACCGCCTCGGCGTGCGCACCTACCAGCTCGGCAGCAGGTACGCCGAACAGCTCGACCTCGCCGCCGAGGGCCAGCGCGTCGCCCGCGAGGTCGCCGAGACCTGCGACGAGACCGTGCACGTCGCCATCCTCGAGGACCTCGACGTCATCTACATCGCCAAGGTGGACTCCACGCACGCCGTGCGCATGGTCTCCGCCGCCGGGCGCAGGCTCCCGGCCCACTGCACCTCCGTCGGCAAGATGCTCCTCGCCGCCCTCCCCGAGGACGAGCTCGACCGCCGCATCGCCGGCCGTGAGCTGGTGGCCATGACCCCCAACAGCCTCACCGACCCCGACGAGCTGCGCGCCGCGCTCGCCGCGATCCGCGCGCGCGGCATCGCCACCGAGCACCGGGAGTCCAACCCCGACGTCGCCTGCGTCGCCGCGCCCGTACGCGACAGCGCCGGCCGGGTCGTCGCCGCGCTGTCCGTCTCCGTCCCGATGATCCGCTGGAGCGACCAGCGCGAGGCCGAGCTCGCCGAACTCGCCGCCAAGGGCGCCGACGACCTCTCCGTCAGCCTCGGCCACCGCGGCGGCACCCGGTGACCCGCGCGCCCGGGCTCGAGGTCGCCGTACGGGAGCGGGCCGAGCTCGGCGAGGGCCCCACCTGGGACCCGGCGGCCGGACGGCTCGTCTGGGTCGACATCCTCGGCTCCCGTGTCCACACCTACGCCCCCGGCAGCGGCCGCCGCACCATCCTGACCACCGGTCAGCACGTCGGCGCCGCCAAGCCGCGCACCGGCGGCGGACTCGTGGTCAACCTGCGGGACGGCATCGGCCTGTACGACGCGGGCGGCGCGTTCCGCTGGCTCCTCCACGCCCCCGTCGCCGGGCGCCGCGGCAACGACGCCGCCGTGGCACCCGACGGCGCCCTGTGGGCGGGCACCATGCGCTACGACGAGGCGCCCGGCGGCGGCAGCCTGACCCGGATCGCGCCCGACGGGACCGCGGCCGTCGTCTTCCCGGACGTGTCGGTCGGCAACGGCACCGGGTGGAGCCCGGACGGCACGCGCATGTACTACATCGACACCCCCACGCGCCGGATCGACGTCTGCCGCGTCGACGGCGAGGGCGTCGTGGACCGCCGTCCCCTGGCCACGGTCGAGCCCGGCGCCGGCTTCCCGGACGGCCTGACCGTCGACGCCGACGGCTGCGTCTGGGTCGCCCTCTGGGACGGCGGCGCGCTGCGCCGCTACACCCCCGACGGCCGCCTCGACCGCACCGTCGAACTGCCCGTGCGCCGCCCCACCGCCTGCGCCTTCGGCGGCCCCGGCCTGCGCGACCTCTACATCACCACCGCCCGCACCGGCCTGTCCCGCCCGCACCCCCTGGCCGGATCGCTCCTCGTCCTGCCGGACGCGGGCGCGGGCCTGCCCGGCACCGCCTTCGGGGGGTGAGGCGGCATGGGTCCCTCACCGGAGGCGCACACCGGGCGACGCACGCCGGCGGAGCGCCCCGCGGCCGACGGCGGACCTCCGGCCGCGCGGCCCCGCGGCGGGGACGACGGCCTGGCCGCGGCCGAGTTCCACGCGTTCTTCGAGCGCCACTACGCCGAACTCGCCCGCCTCGCCCACCTGCTGACCGGTGAGGCCGACGCCGCCGACGACCTCGCCGCCGACGCGCTGCTCGCCCTCTGGCACCGCTGGGACCGCGTCCGGGCCGCCGAGCACCCGGGCGCGTACGCCAGGGGGGTCGTCGCCAACCTCGCCCGCAGCCGCATCCGCAGCGCCGTACGCGAACGCCGCCGCGTCGCGCTGTTCTGGTCGCAGCGCGGCGACCACACCGACGGGCCGGACGTTCCGGCGGTCGTCGACGTCCAGGGCGCCCTGCGCCGGCTGCCGTTCCGCAAGCGCGCCTGCGTCGTCCTGCGGCACTCCTTCGACCTCTCCGAACGGGACACCGCGCTCAGCCTCGGCATCTCGGTCGGTACGGTGAAGAGCCAGACCTCCCGGGCGATGGCCCAGCTGGAACAGCTGCTCGGCAGCAGGGCCGCGGCGCGGCTCGCGGAGGGCCTGCGCGACGTCACCGCGTAACGGCGTGGAAATCCGCCGGTCCCGAGCGGCAACCCTTCCTCCCCCGGCGGCGACCAGCAGGCGAAAGGTCTCACCCCCCCACCGAAGGAACGGGACCCCATGAGCCGACACGACACCCGCCGCCGCGGCCGTACGGCGTTCGCCGGCGCGGCCGTACTGACCGCCGCCGCCCTCGCGGCCGTCCTCACACCGACCCCCGCCGGTGCCGCCGCCGCGTGGCCGACGCCCAACGGCAGCAAGCCCGTCCCGGCGACCATCGAGTTCTCCGGTACCTACGACGGCGGCATGGCCCGCCACTACGGCACCGGCGACCTCGGCGACGGCGGACAGGACGAGGGCCAGGCCCCGCTGTTCCGGCTGAAGGACGGCGCCGTCCTCAAGAACGTCGTCCTCGGCTCCCCGGCCGCCGACGGCGTCCACTGCCTGGGCAGCTGCACACTGCAGAACGTGTGGTGGGAGGACGTCGGCGAGGACGCCGCCACCTTCAGGTCCTCCTCGTCGAGCGCCGTGTACACCGTCACCGGCGGCGGCGCGAAGAAGGCCTCCGACAAGGTCTTCCAGTTCAACGGCGCGGGCAAGCTGACCATCACCGGCTTCCAGGTCGCCGAGTTCGGCAAGCTGGTGCGCTCCTGCGGCAACTGCTCCACCCAGTACAAGCGCACGATCGTCATCGACAACGTCGACGTCACGGCGCCCGGCTCCACCATCGCGGGCATCAACACCAACTACGGTGACACCGCCACCCTGCGCAACATCCGCATCCACGGCGACAGCAGCAGGAAGATCAAGCCGTGCGTGCGCTACACCGGCAACAACACGGGCGCCGAACCCGTCCAGACCGGCAGCGGCCCCGACGGCACCTACTGCCGCTACACGGCCTCGGACATCACCTACCGGTAACGCCGCGGGCCGCGCGGCCACCGCTCCGTCCCCCGGTCCCGGTCCGGTCCAGGCCCTGGCCCCGGTCCCGGCCGTGGTCCGGGGGAGACAATGATCCGGTGACACACGGCCACGGCTACCGCTACCGCGTCCTCGGCACCACCCAGGCGCTCCGCCCCGACGGCACCGAGGCCCCGCTCGCGGGGCCCCGGCTGCGGGCGCTGCTCACCGCGCTCGCGGCCGCCGCCGGGCGGACCGTCCCGGTCACCGGGCTCGCCGCCCAGGTCTGGCCGGACGACGACCCCGCCGACGCGCTCCCCGCCGACGAGACGGCCGCGCTCCAGGCCCTGGTCGGGCGGCTGCGGCGGGCGCTGGGCCGCGACGCCGTACGCTCCGAGCCGGGCGGTTACCGGCTCGTCGCCCAGCCCGACGACATCGACCTGTTCCGCTTCGAGCGGCTCGCCGCCGACGGCGCCGCCGCCCTCGCCGCCGGCGACCCGGCCGCCGCGACCCGCCTGCTCGACGAGGCGCTCGGCCTGTGGCGGGGCCCCGCGCTGGCCGACCTGCCCGGCCGGGACCGCGACCCCCTCGCCGTACGGGCGCGGCTGCGGCACACCGAGGCACGCCGGGACCGCCTCGCCGCCGAGGTGGCGCTCGGCCGCCCGCAGGACGCCCTGCCGGGCCTCGCCGAGATCGTCGCGGACCGGCCGCTGGACGAGCCCCTGGCCGCGCTGCGGATCCGGGCGCTGCGCGCGGCCGGACGCCCGGCCGAGGCGCTCCAGGCGTACGACGAGGTCCGCGCCGTGCTCGCCGCGCGCCTCGGCACCGCGCCCGGCCCGGAACTTCGGGCCCTGCACGCGGAGCTGCTGGCCGCGGACGACGAGCCACGGCGGGAGCCGGAGCGCGAGCCGGCACCGGACCGCGAGCCGGATCCGAAGCGGGACCCCCGGCGCGGGTCACATCCGCCCGCGCCGCCCGGGAACCTGCGCGCCCGTCTGACCTCCTTCATCGGCCGCGACACCGAACTGGCCGCCCTCGTCGAGGAGATCCGCCACCACCGCCTGGTCACCCTCCTGGGCCCCGGCGGCGTCGGCAAGACCCGGCTGGCCCTCGAAACCGCGGACTCCACCGCCTGGCCCGACGGCGTCTGGGTCGCCGAACTCGCCCCCGTACGCGACCAGGACGCCGTCGTCGAGACCGTCCTGACCGCCCTCGGCGCGCGCGAGCCGCTCCGCTGGAGCGCCGACGGCCGCGGCCGCGACCCGCTCGCCCACCTCCTGGAACACTGCGGACGGCGGCGCCTGCTGCTGGTGCTCGACAACTGCGAGCACGTCATCGGCGCCGCCGCCCGCCTCGCCGACACCCTGCTGGCCGCGTGCCCCGGGGTCACCGTGCTCGCCACCAGCCGCGAGCCCCTCGGCGTCCCCGGCGAAACCGTACGGCCGGTCGAGCCGCTTCCCGAGGACGCGGCGCTGCGGCTGCTCGCCGAGCGGGGCGCGGCGGCCCGTCCCGGGTTCGACGTGGCGGACGACCCGGACGCCTGCGCCGAGATCTGCCGGCGCCTCGACGGCCTGCCCCTCGCCATCGAACTGGCCGCCGCCCGCCTGCGCGCCCTGACGCCCCGCCAGATCGCCGACCGCCTCGACGACCGGTTCCGCCTCCTGACCGGCGGCAGCCGCACCGCGCTGCCCCGCCAGCAGACCCTGCGCGCGGTCGTCGACTGGTCCTGGGACCTGCTCGACGCGGCCGAACGGGCGGTGCTGCGCCGCCTGGCCGTCTTCTCCGGCGGCTGTTCCCTGCCCCTCGCCGAGGAGGTCTGCGCCGAGCCCGACACCCTCGAACGCCTCACCTCCCTCGTCGACAAGTCCCTCGTCGTCGCCGTCCCGGCGAACGACGGCACCATGCGCTACCGGCTCCTGGAGACCGTCGCCGACTACGCCGCCGCCCGCCTCGACGAGGCGGGGGAGAGGGAGACCACCGCCCGCCGCCACCTCAGAGCCCTGCGCGAACTCGCCCGCACCGGCGACCGCGAGCTGCGCGGCCCTCACCAGACGGAGTGGCTGAACGTCTTCGAGACGGAGCACGACAACCTCCGCGCCGCCCTGCGCACCGCCGTCGAGCTCGGCGAGGAGCAGGAGGGCCTCTGCCTGGCCCTCTCCCTCAACTGGTTCTGGCAGCTGCGCGGCCACCAGAGCGACGCCCGCGTCTGGTCGGCGGCCGTCGCGGCCCTCGGCCCCGACCCCTTCCTGCCGCCCGTCCGCCCGGCCGTGCCGATGCCCGCCCGCTGCACCGAGGTGCCGCCCCCGTGGGACGAGGAGACGCTGTGGGAGGCGCGGCGCGGCGTGCGCCTGCTGGTCTTCGCCTCCGACGGCAGCCAGGGCACCGCCGCCCTGGAGAAACCCGAGAACCGCGCCTACATGCGGGCCATCGCCGACGCGTACCGCCCCGGCCTGCCGCAGAACAGCCGCCAGCCCGGCGCCATGTGGTTCTTCGTCCGCATGCTCCTCGGCGAGTTCCGGGGCATCCCCGACACCATGGCGGCCGTCGTGGAGTGCTGCCGCGTGCACGGCGACGACGTGGACCTCGGCTTCGCCCTCCTGATGCGCGCCAAGATCCTCCCGGACGGGTACGCCGACGCCGACGAGGCCCTCGCCCGGTTCGAGGCGGCCGGCGACCTGTGGGGCGCCTCCGAATCGCTCTCCGCGCGCGGCGAGGCCCACGAGCGCGCCGGCCGGTACGCCGAGGCCGCCCGCGACTTCGAGCGGGCCCTGGCCCGCGCCGAGCGGGTCGGCGCACACAGCCAGGCCGTCTTCCAGGCCCGCCTCGCGTCGGTACGGCTCCGCCTCGCCACCACGCCCGCCGAGCGCGAGGGCGCCGAACGCCTGCTGCTCGACGCCGCCGAGACGGCCCGCACGTACAGCGTCGAGACCGTCTCCACCGCGCGGCTCCTGCTCGCCCAGCACTACGGCCGCACCGGCCGCGTCCCGCTCGCGCGCCACCAGCTGCGGCTCATCGAGGAGGAGTTCACCCCCGCCACGGCCGAGATGTTCACCGGGATGCTCCTCGGCCTGCACGCCTGGCTGGACTGCCTCGACGGCGACCACGCGGCCGCCCGCCGCCGCCTCGCCCGCGCCGTACGCCTGCTGGAGACCCTGGCCTATGTGGTCGCCCCGCACATGGTCCTCGCCCAGCTCGCGACCGCCGCCTGGGCGATGGCCCACCACGGCGACCCCCGCGACGGCGCCCGGCTGCTGGGCGCGTACGACCGGCACGTCACGGTGGCCTCCGGTACGGGCTTCCGCCACCTCCCGGTCGACGCCGAGAGGGAGGTGCGGGACCGCGCCGAGACCGAGCTGCGCGCGGTCCTCGACGAGGCGGCGTACGCCCGCGCCCACGCCGAGGGCGGCGACCTCACCCTGCGGGAGGCCGCCGCCCTCGTACGCTGACCGGGCCTACGGTGTGCGCGCCGCCGCACCGCCGCCGAGGCCGTCGACGTACGCGGCGACCCACGCCAGCGGGGCGTTCCAGTTGATGGTGATCTCGTTGGTGGACCAGGATTCGATGTCGTCGAGGTAGCACATCGCCGGGGCGCAGCCCTTCAGCTTGGCCTGCGCGACCGGGTCCTGGATGGCGTCGTTCGGGCCGCCCGCCAGCGAGCCCGGTGCCGGGTTCGGCAGGGACGGGTCGAGCTGGTGGGCCCAGAAGCGGTGGTGCTGGTTGTGTGAGTCCCGCTCGCCGTACCCGGTCACGTACGACTGGTTGAGCGGGTTGCGCCCCAGCAGGTAGTCCATGCCGCGCAGCACGGCGTCCCGGTAGACGCTCCGGCCCGTCAGGTCGTGGGCCGTGGCGAGGACCACCATGTTGTTGGCCACCTGGCTGTTGGAGCCCCACACGTAGTGGCCGTCCGGCGGCGCGTAGGGCAGGCCGTACGCGGTGCTCGCGGAGTCGGCCGCGTACCCGTCCGCCGCCTTCGTCACCATGGCCCGTACGGCCTGCCGCTGCTTGGCGGTCAGCTTGCTCGGGACGGTGGCCAGGTCGAGCGCGCCCAGTCCCGCCACCGCGCCCCAGGACATGCCGCCGCGCGGGAAGACCGCGTCGGCCTTGCCGTGCAGCGGGGAGGTCAGCACCTCCTGGCGGTAGACGTCCTTGCCGGTGGTCAGGAAGAGCTCGGCGGCCGCCCAGTAGAACTCGTCGCGGACGTCGTCGTCGGGGTAGGCGCCGCCGCCCGTGCCGTCGTCCGGGTCGGCCAGCACGTCCGGGTGGGCCTTGGCGGCGTGCCAGGCGGTCAGGGCCGCCGTGCGGCAGCGGGCGGCGAAGGCCGCGTCGTACGGGGCGAAGAGGCGGGCGCACTGGGCGGCCGTGGCGGCCAGGTTGAGGGTGGCCGCGGTGGTCGGCGGGTGCAGCTCGCGCGGCTGCGGGTCGGTGTGCGGGGGAGTGGGAAGCCCGGTCCACGCCTTGTCGTGCAGCTTGTGGTGGACCATGCCGGCCAGCGGCTCGCCCGCCGGGACCTGCATCCGCATCAGGAAGTCCATCTCCCAGCGGACCTCGTCGAGGATGTCCGGGACGCGGTTGCCGTGCTCGGGCAGCCTCAGCTTGCCGTCCGCGAACGGCGCCCCGTCCGCGCTCTGTTCGGTCAGCGTCCGCTCGTACGCCGACATCAGCTGGGCCACGGAGATGCCGCCGTTGACGACGTACTTGCCGTGGTCACCGGCGTCGTACCAGCCGCCCGCCGCGTCCAGGCGGTAGTCGCACACGCCCGGCTGGCACGGCACGTCGTTGTCGCCCTGGTTGGGGCTCACATTGAGGTGCCCGGCGGGGCGGGCGTACGCGGCGCCGACGATGTCCGCGTCGATCTCGATGCCGCTGCGGTTGTGGTAGAAGTACGCGAGCGCGTCGGTGACCAGCGAGGAGTACAGGCCGTCACCGATCGCGAACGGCTCGCTCCGCTCGCCCGCGACGGTGACCGTGTAGCCCTCACCGGCGGTGGTCACCGCGCTGAAGTCGAAGGTGTGGACGTGCTGCCGGGAGGTGGGGTCCACCCCGGCCGGGGTGGTCGTGCCGCTCGCCCGGACCGTCCCGCCGGCGTCGGTGAGCGTCCACGGCAGCGGTCCGGCGGCGTCGCTGACGACGGTGCCGCCCTTGGGGCCGTGGGGGAGGTAGCCGACCTGGTTGACGCGCACCGGGGAGCCGGTGTCCGGCTCGTACGGAGGCGGCTGCGTGCCGCCGCGGAGCGAGACGTCGTCGACGCAGAAGGTGTACGCCGCCGGGCTGCCCCCGACCTGGAAGGCGAGCTGGGCGGCCGTGTGGTCGGCGCCCGCCGTGAAGGTGTGCGTGACGCGGGCGGCGGTGGGGCCGACGGGCTGTGCGGCGCCGAGCTCCGTGGTCCACGGCTCGGTGGCCATCTGGACGTTGGCGCGGATGGTGACGGGGGTCGTCGCCGTGGCCGTATAGCTGAGCGTGTACCCCTCGCCGGCGGTCAGGGGCAGGGCGTTCTGCCCGATGATCGCGTCCCAGGGGTTGGCCGTGCCCGCCGGGACCTCGGCGCACAGGCGCCCGTCCACGACGGCGGCCGGGCTGCCCGCGGTCCACCACCAGGAGGTGGTGCCGTTCGAGAAGTCCCCGTTGGCGATGAGCTCGGGTTCGTCCTCGGCGGGTTCGGCCGCCGAGGCGGGGACCACCAGGGCCCCGGCCAGCAGCCCGGCGAGGGCGGCGGCGAGGCGGGCGGTACGACGTCTGCGGTAGGGGTGCTGATGCGGCACGCTGCGTTCCTCGGGGGAGTGGGGACGGTCGGGTACGGTTCGTGGGAGCGCTCCCAATCTCGGGGTCGGACCGGCTGGCGTCAAGATGTCGCACACGGCGGGTTCGACTTGTTCGACACAGCGGCGGTGCCCCGGGTGTAGGGGATGCGTTCGGGGTACCCGGCGACGACAATGACTGCAGGACGAACAAGGAGGCGGCATGAACGCTGAGCCCGATTCGACCTCCCAGCGAGAGCGCGTCACGCCGGACAAGCTGCTGCACAGCGGCGCCGAGAGCGGCGAATTCACCGCGGAGGACCTGGTCCTCGCCTCGGGGCGTGACGTGAACCCGAAGAACATGGCCTGGGCCGAACGCCGGCTGGCCGAGAAGGGCAAGGCCGCCCTCGACGAACTGCTCCCCTGACCCTCCGGCACCCTCGCCCCAGCGCGCGGGCCACGCGGCCGCGCCCCCGACCGGGTGGCGCGGCCGCGGCCCCGCGCGCGTGGGTAGGCTGCCGCGGTGGACAGGCACCCGGCTTTCGAGCGGCTGCACAACTTCCGTGACCGGGGGGGCATGCGACCGGGGAGACCCGTGCGGTGGGGGAGGCTCTACCGCTCGGACTCGCTGAGCGAGCCGAGCGGCGGCCACGGGGCGCGATACCTCGCCCTGGGCGTGCGCACGGTCATCGACCTGCGTCACCCCTGGAAGATCGACGCCAAGGGCTTCGTACCGCTCCACGCCTGTTCCGCGCCCACCGGCCCGGCGTCACGGCCTCGGTGAGCGCGTACGTGAGCGCGTACGCACGTGACCTGCCGGTGCCGGCCACGAACTGCTGACGGCGGGCGGGCCGCCGGAAAGCCCCGGCGGCCCGCCCCCTTCTCACATCGCCCGCAGGGAGCTCCTCACGCCGCCCGCAGGGAGGCCGGCGAGTGGCGCAGCGACGTGCGGCCCGCGTCCCACGCCCCCAGCACATGGGCGTCCCAGCGGTCGTCCAGCCACACCGTCGCCCGGATGCCGAAGGCGACGTCCGCCGCCAGCTCCGGTTCGCGGGCCAGCAGGTCGCCGAGGACGTCGCGGCGCATCACCTGCTCGTGGACCGCGTCCGCCTCGATGTGCTCGGTGAAGAACCGGACGCACCGCTCCTCCGCGCCCAGCCGCTCCAGCGCCTTCGCCATCCGCCGGGCCCCCGGCGGTGAGGTGATCTCCAGGACCGCGAAGTTCCCGGCGGCCGCGCCCCGCAGCGAGCGGCGCAGCCCGAACAGCGACATCGCGTTCACCACGGCCAGCGTCGCCGCCGGGGCCAGGTCCAGGTAAAGCCCGTACGACGGGTCCAGGCCGGCGCCCTCCATGAGGTCCGCGTACAGCCGCGCGTGCACCCGCTCGCCGCGCCCGCCGCCGAACTCGTCGAACGCCACCGCCACCAGCGAGGCCTTGGCCTGCCCTTCCAGGCGCGGAATCAGCCACGCCTGCGGATCGGACTCCTTGAGCTGGTACAGCGAGCGGTGCACCAGGTACTCCCGCATCAGCTCCCAGGTGCCCGCCTCCATCAGCCGGTGCGAGACCCCGTGCCCGTCGACGGGCTCCACCAGCAGCGGCGCCAGGGCGCCCTCCACGTCGCCGTCCCCGGGCACCGCCTCGCGCAGCGCCGCCAGGAACGCCTCCTCCATCGGCCGGCGCAACCCCAGCAGCGCCGGGTCCCACTCCCGCTCGCCGGAGACGCCCTCGAGGTCCCGGTAGTGCGGTTCGTACGCCAGGTACAGCGCCAGCTGCAGGTCCTCGCCCAACGGGTCGGCCTCCAGGACGCCGGCGTCCGGCGGTGGCGCCGCCTCGCCCAGCAGCACCCGCCGCACGGCCGCCGACAGCGGGCCGCGCGGTTCGGGCAGGGGAGCGGGCCTCCGGCTCATGCGTCGTCCTCCTTCACGTTCTGCTCCGCCTCGCCTTCCGCGCCCTCGGGGCCTTCCTCGACCTCGTACTGCTCCAGCGGCCGCAGCGCGGGCCCCTGCACCACCTTGCCGTCGACGTCGAAGCGCGAGCCGTGGCACGGGCACTCCCACGCGCACTCCTCGTCGTTGAAGTGCACGATGCACCCCAGGTGCGTACACCGCGCCGACACCGCGTGCAGGGCCCCCGACGCGTCCCGGTGCACCGCGAGCCGCTGGCCCCCGACGCGTACCACCGCACCGGCGCCCGGCGCGATGTCGGCGGTCGAGTCGGCGTGCGCGCCCGGCAGCCGGTCGCCGATGAAGTGCTTGCCCACCTGCGCCTGGAGCCGCAGCATCGCGGGCGCCTCGCGCACCGGGTGCAGCCGCACCGGGTCGTACAGGCTCGTCCAGGCGGGTTCGCGGCCCCGGATGCGACTGGCCAGCAGATCGCCGGCCATCACCCCGTTGCTCATGCCCCAGCCGGCGAAACCGGTCGCCACGTACGCGTGCCGGGCACCGGCGTGCAGGCGCCCGACGTACGGCACCCGGTCGGTGGTGAAGTTGTCCTGCGTCGCCCAGCGGTGCGTGAGCTCCACGTCCGGGAACCGCTCGCGGGCCCAGGCCTCCAGCTTCTCGTACCGCTCGCCGACCTCGCCCGGCTCCTCCGTCCCGGGCGTGAACTTCTCGCCGGTGACGATCAGCATGCGCCGCCCTTCGCCGTACGGCGCCGTCCGCACCGAGCGCGTCCCGCCCTCCGGCGTCAGGAAGACGCCGCCCGGGTCCTGCTCCGCCGGGATCGGCCCGGCCACCACCAGCTCGCGCTTCGGCTCCAGCCGGGTGAACAGCAGCCCCCGGTCGAAGACCGGGTAGTGCGTCGCGACCACGACGTCCCGGGCCCTGACCGTGTGCCCGCTGCTCGTGGTCAGCTCCCACGGCGAGCCCTCCTGCAGCCGCGTCACCCGGGTCCGCTCGAAGATCCGCCCGCCCAGCACCTCCAGGTCGGCGGCGAGCGCCAGCAGGTACTTGCGCGGATGGAACTGCGCCTGGTTCTCGACCTTGACCGCGCCCGCCACCGGGAAGGGCAGCGGCACCTCCGTCTCGTACGAGGCGGCCAGACCCGCCGCGCGGGCCGCCTCCGCCTCCTCGCGCAGCTTGTCGGCCATGGCCGGGTCCTCGGTGTACGTGTACGCGGGCAGCGCCTCCAGGTCGCAGTCGATGCCCAGCTCCTCGGACACCTGCGCCACCCGCTCGACCGCGATCTGCTGCGAGTGCGCGTACAGCCGCGCCCCGCGCGCACCGTGGACCGACTGGATCTCGGCGTACGCCAGGCCGTGCAGGGACGACAGCTTCGCCGTGGTGTGGCCGGTCACCCCGGACGCGATCCGGTCGGCCTCCAGCAGCACCACCGGATGCCCGGCACGGGCCACCTCCCACGCCGTGCACAGCCCGGCGATACCGCCACCGACGACCGCGACCTCGGTCTCGATCGAGCCGTCCAGGGGCGGACGGACGGGGCCGGGGGCGTACTCCATCCACAGCGAGCCGGAGGCGGGGTCGTTCGTCATCGCTCACTCCTCACAGCGGCCGTCCACATCGTCGTCTTGACAGTCACGTTCCGATACACACCGTTCCGATCGTTTCGCGAGAGATCTTTGAGGTACCCGCTACACATGCGGCTACTCAAACCACGTGGTGTGTACGAACCCCAGGAGGACACGGAGCTGCTTGCGAAGGCCGCCCGCAGCGAACTGCGTACCCTGCATCTCCCCGCCCACGCCGAGATCCTCGACGTGGGCACCGGAACGGGTGCGCTGGCGCTGCTGGCGGCCGAGTGGACAGCGGCGCGGGTGACCGCCGTGGACATCTCCTGGCGCGCCGTGCTCGCCGCGCGCTACAACGCCCGCCGGCGCGGCCTCCCCGTCGAGGTGCGCCACGGCGACCTGACCGGACCGGTCGAGGGCCGGACCTTCGACCTCATCCTGGCGAACCCGCCGTACGTGGCCTCGCCACGTCCGGCACACGGCCCCGCGCGCTCCTGGAACGCCGGGACCGACGGGCGCGCCGTCCTGGACCGGCTGTGCGAGCGGGTGCCCGGGCTGCTGCGCGAGGGGGGCGTCCTGCTCCTGGTGCAGTCGGCGCTCAGCGGCGTGGGCACCACGCTCGAACAGCTCGGCGACCGGGGACTGAGCACCCGGGTGACCCTGCGCACCCGGATCCCCTTCGGGCCGGTGATGGACGACCACGCCGAATGGCTGGAGGAGCGCGGCCTCATCCCGCCCGGTGAGCGCAAGGAAGAGCTGGTGGTGATCCGTGCCCAGCGGACGTGACCCCCGACGCGTCGTCGTCGACCCCGAAGGACCGCTGCTGCTCGACGGGCCGGTGGAGGTACGCCTGTCCGACGGCACCACGGCGTGCTCCGACCGGTTCATGGTGGCGGTGTGCACCTGCCGGCGCAGCCGCCGCTACCCGTGGTGCGACACGAGCCACCGGCGCAGGACCCGTACGGAGGCGGAACCGGCCGGGGAAGCGGGAGGAGGATGAATGAAACGCCCGCGACTGCGCACTCGTACCCCATGAGCCACCCGAACCCGGACCCAGATCCGGACCGCACCCCCGGCCTGGAAGCCGGCGGCGGCGTTCCGCCCGGCGAGACACCGCCCGCGGAGTCGAGCATGTCCGAGGCCGGGCCGCGGGAGACGCACAACCCGACGACCGGCTGGGCGAAGGCCCCGCTGGTCCTGATCCTGCTCATCGTGGTGCTCGTCGCGGCGCTGTTCGCCGCGATGGCCGTGATGATCGCACTGTGAACCCGCTCAACCTGTGAACCCGCTCAACCTGTGAAGCGAAGGAGCTCGAAACACATGACAACCGCACGTCAGCTGATGACCGAGGGCGTCGAGTGCATCGGCGAGAACGACACGCTCCTGAAGGCCGCCGAGGAGATGAAGCGCCTCGGGGTCGGGGCGATGCCGATCTGCGGCGAGGACGACAAGCTCAAGGGCATGCTGACCGACCGTGACATCGTGGTGAAGTGTCTCGGCGCGGGCAAGGACCCGGCGAAGACCACCGCGGGTGAACTCGCCCAGGGCGAGGTCGTGTACGTGGACGCCGGCGACAACGCGCAACTGGTGCTGCGCAAGATGTCCGAGCACAAGGTGCGCCGGCTCCCGGTGATCGACGACCACCGGCTGGTCGGCATGGTCGCCCAGGCCGACGTGGCCCGCGGTCTCCCGGACCCCCAGGTCGGCGACCTGCTGCAGGCGCTCTCCACGGACTAGCGGAAGCGTGACCGAAGGGGCGGGGTGGGGCCTGATGGCCCCACCCCGCCCCTTTGCGACCCCGCCCCTTCGCGTCGTCCGCCCGTGCACGCGCCGGACTACTTCGGCCGCTCCCCCTTCTCGCCCTTCGGCCCCCGCCCCCGCTCCGTCTTGGCCCCGCGCGAGCGCATCCCCTCGTCCCGCTGCAGCCGGGCGTTCGCCTCCTCGTTGGCCTGCTGGTCGGACACGCCCTCGTTCTCCGCGTCCTTGCGCGTCCGCGCGCGCCGTACGTCGTACTTCTTGCTGCCTGGCTCCGGCATGTACGTCCACCTCCCGCTGCGAGCAGTGTCCGACCGGTTTCCCCGACCGGCCTTCCGACCGGCTCCGGGTACCCGGCCCGCCCCGTACACACTCCGGGCACAGGCCGCCATACTGGACGCTGGACGGGCGGGGGAGGGCGTGACGAACCGACGGGGGCGAGAGCACGCTATGGGGGACACCAGGCTGATCCACGGCCGCTACCGGCTGCACGAGGTCATCGGGCGCGGCGGCATGGGGGAGGTGTGGCGCGCCACGGACGAGGCGCTCGGCCGCCGCGTCGCGGTCAAGTGCCTCAAACCGCTCGGACTCGGGCCGCAGCGCGACGAGAACCTCGTACGCGCGCTGCGCGAGCGCTTCCGCCGCGAGGCGCGCGTCGCGGCCGCGCTCCAGCACCGCGGCGTGACCGTGGTGCACGACTTCGGCGACTGGGACGGCGTCCTCTACCTCGTCATGGAGCTCCTCGACGGCCGCGACCTCAGCAGGCTCATGGAGGACGACGCGCACCGGCCGCTGCCGGTCCACGACGTCGTCGACATCGCCGAACAGGTCGCCGACGCCCTCGCGTACACCCACCGCCAGGGCGTCGTCCACCGCGACCTCAAGCCGGCCAACATCGTGCGCCTCGCCGACGGCACGGTGAAGATCTGCGACTTCGGCATCGCCCGCCTCGGCGCCGACATCGGCTTCACCGCCCGCCTCACGGGCACCGGCATCGCCATGGGCACCCCGCACTACATGTCACCCGAACAGATCGGCGGCGGGCCCGTCGACCACCGCAGCGACCTGTACTCGCTGGGGTGCGTGCTGTACGAGATCGCCACCGGGGCCCCGCCGTTCGACCTCGGTGACGCCTGGGCCATCCTCGTCGGCCACCGCGACACCCCGCCGGAGCCGCCGCGCGCCCACCGGCCCGAACTGCCCGCACCCTTCGAGCGGATCGTCCTGGACCTGCTCGCCAAGGCCCCGGAGGACCGCCCGGACGACGCCGCCGACCTGAGCCGCCGCCTCACCGCCGCCCGTGCGGCGGGGCCGGGCGGCGGAACCCCGTCGAACGCGGCGCCCCGGCCGTACACGGGGACCTGGCCGGCCCCACGGGCCCTGCCGGACCGGGAGCCGCGCCTGCCCTCGTGGACGCGGTCCATGACCACCGGCCCCAAGGCCGTCGGCGCCGGCGCCCTGCGCACCACCCCGCCCGACCCCTCCGCCGGCCTCACCGGCCACTGGACCACCCCCACCCCGCCCGACCCCGAGCCGCACGCCGCCCTCGGCGCCCTCGCCGCCCGGCGCCACGCGGCCCTCGGCCCGGACCACCCCGACACACTCGCGGCGCAGCAGGAGATGGCGTACGTCCTCGGCGGGCAGGGCCGCCACTTCGAGGCGCACCAGCTGTACCGGCGCGTGCTCGCGGCCCGCGAACGCACCCTCGGCCCCGACCACCCCGACACCCTCCGCTGCCGCCACAACCTGGCGTACAGTCTCGGCAGGCTGGGGCGCCTGGAGGAGGCGTACCGCATGGCGGCCGACGTCGCCGCGGCCCGTGCCGGGCTGCTCGGCCCCGAGCACCCGGACACCCTGGCCACCCGGTACGAGGTGGCGCACACCCTCGGCCGGCTGGGCCGCTGGCCCGAGGCCCTGCACGCCTACCGCGAGGTCGCCGACGCCCGCGCCCGCACCCTCGGCCCGGACCACCCCGACACGCTCGCCGCCCGCTACGAGACCGGCATCAGCCTCGGCCGCCTCGGCCGCAGCCACGAGGCCCTGGCGCTCTACCGCGACCTCGTCGAGGCGCGCACCCGGACCCTGGGCCCCGAGGCCCCCGAGACCCTGCGCGCCCGCCACGGCGTCGGCGTCAACCTCGGCCGCCTCGGCCGCTGGGAGGAGGCGCTCGCCGAGGCCCGTGAGGTGTCCGCGCTCCGCGAGCGGGTGCTGGGACCCGACCACCCCGACACGCTCGCCAGCTGCCGCGAGGCCGCCAACGCGCTGGGCTGGCTGGGCCGCTGGCACGAGGCCCTGCGCGGCTACCAGCGGGTCGCCGCCGCCCGCGAGCGGGTCCTCGGCCCCGCCCACCCGGACGCCCTCGCCGGCCGCGACGACGAGGCACACTGCCTGGAGCAGCTCGGCCGCCACGCCGAGGCCGTCGAGCTCCACCGCCGCGTCGCCGCCCAGACCAGACGCCGAGGAGAGGAACCATGACGCCCTCCCGCCCGTACGACGCCGTCATCGTCGGCGGCGGCCACAACGGCCTGGTCGCCGCCGCCTACCTGGCCCGCGCGGGCCGCACCGTCCTCGTCCTCGAACGGCTCGCCACCACCGGCGGAGCGGCGGTCTCCACCCGGCCCTTCTCCGGGGTCGACGCCCGCCTGTCGCGCTACTCCTACCTGGTGTCCCTGCTGCCGCCGAAGATCGTCCGCGAGCTCGGCCTGCGCTTCACCGTCCGCCGCCGCCCCGTCTCCTCGTACACCCCCACCCTGCGCGGCGGCCGCGCAGGCGGCCTGCTGGTCGGCGCGGAGCGCACCACCCGGGAGTCGTTCGCCGCGCTCACCGGCTCGGACGCCGAGTACGCGGCCTGGCGGCGCTTCCACGCCCGCACCCGGCACGTCGCCGCACGCGTCTTCCCCACCCTCACCGAGCCGCTGCCCACGCGGGACGCCCTGCGTGCCCGCGTCGCGGACGACGAGGCGTGGCGGACCCTCTTCGAGGAGCCCCTCGGCGTCACGATCGAGGAGCACTTCCAGGACGACCTGGTCCGGGGCGTGGTCCTCACCGACGCGCTGATCGGAACCTTCGCCGACGCCCACGACCCGTCCCTCGCGCAGAACCGGTGCTTCCTCTACCACGTGATCGGCGGCGGCACCGGCGACTGGAGCGTGCCCGTCGGCGGCATGGGCGCGCTCACCGACGCCCTCGCGGACGCGGCGCGCACGGCGGGCGCCGAGATCGCCACCGGCCACGAGGCGACGCGGATCGCCACCGACGGCCGCACCGCGGAGGTCACCTACCGCACCGGGAACACCGAGGGCACGGTGGCAGCCCGCCACGTCCTGGCCGGCACCTCCCCGCACGCCCTCGCGGCCCTCCTCGGCGAACCCGCCCCGCCGCCCGCCGAGGGCGCCCAGCTGAAGGTCAACATGCTGCTGACCCGGCTGCCCCGCCCCCGTACGCCACGGGCGACGTGGAGGGGCCCGGCCGCTGGGGCGTGGAGACCGCGCACCCCAACGTGCTGCTGTGCGGGGCGGGCGCGGTCCGCGGCGGCGGCGTCAGCGGCATCCCCGGCCACAACGCGGCGATGGCGGTCCTGGGTCGCTGACCAGCCGCCGGACGCACGTGGGGACGGGAGCCGCGCGGCTCCCGTCCCCACGTGCGTGGCGCTGGGCGTCAGCCGAGGTGGAAGTACCCGCCGTGGATATGACCCACGTGGACCTTGCCCGCCTTGACCTTGTAGCCGTCGAGCCAGCCGAGCTTGTAGTCGTCGCCGCCCGCGGCCGCCGGGGAGGCGGAGAGGAAGCAGGCGGCCGTCAGGCCGGCGAGGATCACCGAGATACGCCGAAGCATGGGTTTCTCCTTCGAGTTGAGGGGGACTCGACTCGACTGTTCACCAGCTGTCGGCGGCCCGCACGCCGAGGCGCCCGCCCGGGTGGCGCCACGCCGCACGATCCCGCTATCCGGCCGTCGACACGGCACCGCGCCCGGGCGGGAGCCCGGGCGCGGGAGGGGAAGGGTGGGCGCGACCCCGCTCAGGTGCGGGGCGGCTCCTGGCCGGGGTCGCGGCCGTACTGCTCCTTCAGCCTGTCCTGGCCGGTGTCGACCTGGCCGCTGTACTTGCCCTGCGTCTTCCGGTCGGCGGCGTCGCCGGCCTTGTCGACGCCCTTGTCTGCCTGGCTCTCGTGGCCCTTGAGCATCTGCTTGAGCTTGTCCATCACGGACATAGGGTCATCCTCCTGGTCGTGACGTCCCCCGCCCTTCAGTCTCACCGCAGCCCCCCGGATCCGCATCCGGGCGCCCGTCCGGGTGACCGTTCACCCCGTCGGCGCCGCCGCCCGCGCCGCGAGCCACGCCTCGTGCGCGCGCGACACCCGCTCCCACAGCGTGGCCCGGTCCACGGCGTCGAGGGTGTCCAGGTTCCGCCCGAAGACGTCCGCGAGGGCGCCGTACCATTCGGCCGGCGTGTTCAGCGTCCGCTCACCGCGCCCGGCCGCGTCGACGCGCGTGAGCACCCGGCCCCGCAGGATGTCCACCCCCTCGGCGTCCCGGCGCAGCGCGGCGAAGGTCCCCAGGAAGGGGGAGTCCGGCGCCGTGGACAGCCGCAGGTGCTCGGCGGCGAAGTCGGCCATCGTGGCCGGCCGCCCCGCCATCTCCATGACCGGGAACGGACCGCCCTCGTTGAAGAAGGTCCAGCCCCCCGGCTCGGTGGCGGACGGCTCCATGCGGTACGTGAACGGCCCCTGGCGGTACGTCCCCGGACGCAGCGGCAGCGGCTCGTACGGCCCGTCACCGAGGCCCGCGTCCACGAACCAGCCCCGACCGCCGACGCGTACGGTCAGCGCCAGGTGGTTGCCGTTGGCGCCCCGGCCCGCCGGGTCCTCGTGGACGCCCGCCACATGCCGGGTCACGTCGTACCCGAGCGCCTCCAGCAGCGCGGCGAAGCCGCCGTTCAGGTGGAAGCAGTAGCCGCCCTGCCCGGCCGCGAACCGCCGCACCGAGAGCTCCGGATCGATACCGGGCGGGCGGCCGAGCTGGATGTCGATGTTCTCGTAGGGAACGCGTTCGAGATGGGCGCGCTGGAGCGCGAACAGGGCTTCGGCGGACGGCGCGCCCGGATGGGCCACGCCGAGGTGGGACAAGTAGTCCTCACATGCCTTCGAGATCATGGTAGTTCACCCTAACGGGCGAGTATTTCCGCTTCGTCCACGGGGTGTGCGGTCGGCTCAGTCCACCGAGGGGGTCCAGCCGTCCGGCCGGAGGCGCGCCGCGTCCGACGGGCGCGCGTCGTCGAAGAGGACGTCGTCGCCGTCGCGCACCCGCAGCCCGTCCACGTACACCCCGCGCCCCACGTACCGCCGGTCGGTCGCGTACCGCCAGCGCAGCCGCAGCGGCGCCGTGCCGCGCCAGTCCGACAGGTCCGCCTCCAGCCGGTGCCACACCCGCCCGGACCAGCCGGTCACCGCGCCGCTGGAATGCAGGGCCGGCCCGCCGCCTCCGCCGGGCCGTACGGTCGTGAACGGCACCGGCCGCCAGGTCGCCCCTCCGTCGCCGGAGGCCTCCAGGTAGAGGGCGTCCGCGCCCGGCTCGATGTCCCACCACAGCGCGCAGCGCAGCCGGGCCCGGCCGGACACCGGTGCCGGAAGGTCGGGCAGGGTGAGCGTCGCCGCGGCGCCCGAGGCCATGCCCGCGTACCAGGCGGTGCGGCCGTGCGCCGGGCGTACCGGGACGGCGCGTGCCAGATGGTCGGCGGCGGCGACGCGGGGCGCCGAGCCGGAACGCCACGAGCGCACCGGGTGCACCGAGTTGCCGAGGACGACCAGGAACGAGTCGGTGGTCGGGTCGATGACCAGGCTGGTGCCGGTGAAACCGGTGTGGCCCGCGGTGTGCGGCGTGGCCATGGCCCCCATGTACCAGTGCTGGTAGAGCTCGAAGCCCAGCCCGTGCTCGTCGCCCGGGAAGGCGGTGTTGAAGTCGGTGAACATCAGTTCCACGGACTTCGGCTCCAGGATGCGGGCACGGCCGTAGACGCCGCCGTTCAGCAGCGTACGGGCGAGGACGGCCAGGTCCCAGGCGCAGGAGAAGACACCGGCGTGGCCCGCGACACCGCCGAGGCTGTACGCGTTCTCGTCGTGGACCTCGCCCCACACCAGGCCGCGCTCCAGGCCGGACCAGGGGCGGCGGGCGTCCTCGGTCGCGGCGATCAGCGGCTTCCAGGAGGCGGGCGGATTGAAACGGGTGCGGTGCATCCCGAGCGGAGCGGTGATCTCGTTGCGCAGCAGCGCGTCCAGCGACCGGTCGGTGATCTCCTCCAGGACCAGCTGGAGGGTGATGAGGTTCAGGTCCGAGTAGAGGTACGTGCTCCCGGGCGGGTTCGCCGGCGCCTCCTCCCACAGCCGCCGCAGCTTCCCCTCCCGCGTCGGCTCCTCGTACAGGGGGATCCAGGCCCGCAGCCCCGACGTGTGCGTGAGCAGCTGACGCACCGTGATGTCCTGCTTGCCGCCGCCCCCGAAGTCCGGCAGGTACGCGGTGACCTTGGCCTCCAGGTCCAGCGCGCCGCGCTCGATCTGCTGCACCGCCAGCACCGCCGTGAAGAGCTTCGACACCGACGCCAGATCGAAGACCGTGTCCTCGGTCATCGCGATCCGCTGCTCGGCCGGAAGCTCCACGCCCGTGTCCGTCTTCTCGTCGTACGCCGCGTACCGGACGGCGTGCCCGATGGCCCGGTGCAGCGCCACTGTGCCCCCGCGCCCCGCGAGCAGCACCGCCCCCGCGTACCACGGGTGCTTGGGGGAGGGCTCCAGGAACCGCTCCGCGTCGGCCACCAGCCGGTCCAGGTGGCCGGGCAGCAGCCCGGCCCGCTCCGCGGACCCCAGCCGCAGCGTCGGCCGCCCACCCCGTACCCCGGACCCGGAGCCGGGGCGCGCGGCCGAACCGCCGCCCGGCCGGGACCCGCCGTCGTCCGCCGCGGCGGCACCCGGAATCGAACCGATCACCAGCGCTCCTCCCAGGGCCAGGACTCCGCCGCCGAGCCGGCGCCGACTGATCCCCTCCGCCATCCCCACCCCTCCAGCCTCCTGAAAGAATCCTTCCGGCACCCCCGCGGCAGGTGAAACTTTCTTACCGTCGCCCGGGACCCGTCAAGACACCGCACCGCACCCGTTCCGGCCCCCACAGCGCGCGGCGCACCCCCCGCTCTGGCAGCGTGGCCGCATGAGCACGGGCACGGAACAGGGCCCTCACCAGGGGCCGGAGGCCGGAACGGGCGCGGGCCACGGGCCCGCGCGCCTCGTCCGGCAGTGGACCACCTGGGCGCCGGTCGTCGCCGTGGCCGTCCTCGCCGCCGGCTGGGGGCGCCACCTGCCCGGCCCGGTCGTCGCCGTCGTCGGGCTCTGCCTCATCGCCTCCGTCCTCTCCGCCGTCCACCACGCCGAGGTCGTCGCCCACCGCGTCGGCGAACCGTACGGCTCGCTCGTCCTGGCCGTCGCCGTGACCGTCATCGAGGTCGGGCTCATCGTGATGCTGATGGCCGGGGGAGGCGGCGACGCGTCCACGTACGCCCGCGACACCGTCTTCGCCGCCTTCATGATCACCTGCAACGGCGTCGTCGGCCTCTCCGTGCTCGTCGCGGCGCTGCGGCGCCACCGGGTCGCCGTCTTCAACGCCGAGGGCTCCGGCGGCGCGCTCGCCACCGTGACCACCCTCGCCACCATGACCCTGGTCCTGCCCACCTTCACCACCGGCAGGCCGGGCCATCAGTTCACCGGCGCCCAGCTGGCCTTCGCCGCCGTCGCCTCACTCGCCCTCTACCTGCTGTTCGTCACCGTGCAGACCGTCCGGCACCGCGACTACTTCCTGCCCGTCGCCCGCGACGGCGGCCTCGCCGACAGCGAGGAGGACCACGCCCCGCCGCCCGCGGCCCGCGCCGCCTGGCAGAGCCTCGGCCTGCTGCTGGTGGCGCTCGTCGCCGTCGTCGGCAACGCCAAGCTGGTCTCACCCGCCATCGAGGACGGCGTCGAATCGGCGGGGCTGCCGCAGGCGGTCGTCGGCGTGGTCATCGCCCTGATGGTGCTGCTGCCGGAGACCCTCGCCGCCGTGCGCGCCGCGCGCCGCGGCCGCGTCCAGACCAGCCTCAACCTCGCCTACGGCTCCGCGATCGCCAGCATCGGCCTGACCGTGCCGGCGATCGCGCTCGCCTCGATCTGGCTGTCCGGGCCCCTGGTGCTCGGTCTGGGCGCCGTCCACCTGGTGCTGCTCACGCTCACCGCCGTGGTCAGCGCCCTGACCGTGGTGCCCGGACGGGCCACTCTCCTCTAGGGCGGCGTGCACCTGGTGCTCTTCGCCGCCTTCGTCTTCCTGTCGATCAGCCCCTGATCAGTTCCTGATCAGTCCCTGACGCGTACGATCCGCAGCGCGGGGTCGGACAGGATGTCCTTCTCGCAGAAACGCGCCCGCACCCACCGCTCGCCCGAGAACAGCGCCGTCTGGTCGCCGAAGTGCGGCGAGAGCGGGTTCGACGACTGCGCGTAGGTCAGCAGCGTCCGGGCCACCGGGCACCGGCCGCCGTCCCAGCCGACCGCCTGGACATGGCTCGTCCCGTGCGCCACCTCCGTGTAGCCCCCGCCCGCGGCGTTCCACACGGCCTCGGTCTTGTTCCACACGCCGAGCGACTCCGTACCGCCGTGCACGGCGATGCGCCGGTCGCCCCGTACCACGAACTGGTGCTCCCCGAGCGGCGCGTCCAGCGGTATCCCCGCCGCCCGCAGCTCCGCGACCGCGTCCTTCAGCGCCTTCGCGAAGGCCGGGGAAGCGGTGTCGAGCGTGTGCGGCGTACGGACCGGGTCGGCCGCCGAGAACGGCACCTTCCACAGCCGGGCCGCCGGGACGGCCGCCGTGAGTCTGCGCCAGAAGCGGTCGAAGAGCAGCGCGCCCCGGCTGCCGGTGTCCACCGTGCGGTCCCACCGCGCGATCACCCCGCACGCCTCCCGGTCCTCCGGCAGCACGGCCGCGCACGCCTCCGCCGCGTCGGCGGCCGCGAGGTCGCCGGCCGGCGCCCGGTTGGCGAACTGCTGCCGCTGGAGGTCCGCCACCGTCAGCCGCCCCCTGGCGGCCATCGCGGCGACGTCCTCGACACCGCCCCGGGTCCGCAGCGAACGCGGCGTCGCGACCGTCCCGAACACCCGCTCGTAGCCGGTCAGCGGCCGGTCGGCGTTGGACAGCCAGGCGCTGTCGTTGGAGTTCACGGCGTACGGCGCGTCCTGGAGCAGCGGCATCCGCGACGGCCCCATGACGCCCGGCTGCACCGCGTCCCGGTCCGAGCCGAGCGCGCACTCCGTACGCGAACCGTCCAGCACCGCCACGCCCGACGCCGGGTACGTCACCGCGCCCAGCGGCGTCGAGCACCGCGCGGCCAGCTCGTCGGTGATGCGCGGCAGCACCTGCGCCTGGGTGAACAGCGTGTGCCCGGACGCGTCCGCCGCGACGGTGTTCACCCACGGCAGGCCCTGCGTGCGGCGCAGCACCTCGGACATCTCGCGCGTCGAGCGCGCCTTGGCGAAGCCCAGCGCGGTGTCCGTGGAGCGCAGGTTGACGGCGTTCGGGTCGTTCAGCGCGTACGCCGTCGTCGCCGACCAGGGCAGCGGCAGGGAGGCGCCGAGCGAGGTGACGACCGGCCCGTACCGCGTCCACCACTGCGTACGGGTGACGGCGGCCCCGCCCTTCACCGGGACGGTGACCGTGCGCCGCGTCATCCGCTCCGGCCTGCCGTCGATGAGGTAGACCGTCGGATCGGCCGGGTCCAGCGCCAGCTGGTGGAGGTTGAGGGTGACGCCGGTGGCGACGGTGTGGCTCCACGCCACCTTGTCGGTGAAGCCGATGGAGACGGCCGTACCGCCGAGCAGCGAGCCGCCCGACACGTTCAGCTCGCCGGGAATGGTCTGCTGCGACTGCCAGAAGCGCCGGCCGCCGTGCCACGGGTAGTGCGGGTTGCCCAGCAGCAGCCCGCGGCCGTTCGCCGTGGTCGCGCCACCGAACGCCACCGCGTTGGACCCCATGTCGGCGCTCCCGGCGGCGAACAGCGCGCGGGCGCCCTCCGCCGTACGAGCCGGGTCGGCCGCCGCCACGGGTCCGGCGCCCGGAGGACGCGCCGCCGTGATGCCGTCGACGGCCCGGCCCTGCCCGCCGAGCACCGCGAGCGCGAAGCCGCGCCGGGCGACGTCCAGCGCGGTGACGGGCCGTACCCAGTCGGCGCCCGCGCACGCCGGGTCGGTGACGCGGTTCTGGCGCAGCCAGGCGTTGTACCCGGCGGCCCAGCCGCGCATCAACTCCTTCGCCTCCCGGCTCGGCCCGGCGGGCGCCGGGGTCGCGAGCAGCCGCTCCACGGTGCCCGCGTCCTGTACGCCGCGGAAGTACAGGTCGCTGGAGAGGTTGGTGGCCGCTGACGAGAGCGCCCCGTCGGCCGCCGCACCCGCGCCGAAGTGGCGCGAGCGCTCGCCCCGTACGGTCGTGAACCCATCGGCCAGCACGCACACCTGGTCGGCCGCCTGCGCCCAGCCGGTGCCGAAGCCGAGGTTCGCGTAGTCCTTCGCCAGGATGTGCGGGATGCCGTACTCGGTGTAGCGGATGACGGCCGAGAAGCCGCCGGCGGACGGCCGGTGACGCTCCGTCGGTACGGTGGAACCGGCGGGACCGGCCGCGGCGGCCACCGTCGCGAGCGCGACGACCGCCGGGACGAGCCGTCTGGAACGGCTCCGCGAAAGCCTGCTGCGGAAGAGCAACGTGCCTCCCAACAAGACCGGAAAGAAAGCCTGTCGGGCCATGCACCCACCCCCGACCGCACGGTGTCAACCGTCCGGTCGGTATGGGTGGGTGGGTGTGGGGCGGCGGAGCGGGGCCCTCGGGTCACTGGAGCGTGCGGCGCACGCACTCGGCGACCACGGACCGCAGACTCCCCTCCCGCTCCATCAGCTCGCGCTGTACGCGGGCGCCGTTCCCGGTCTTCAGCAGCATCGCCAGCGCGTCCTGGGCGGCCACCACGTCACCGCTCTCCTCCAGGGCGTCGCGCACATGGTCGAACAGCGCCCGCACGACGGCCTCGGCCGGCGCGGGCCGCATCGTCAGCGGGTGGATCAGCGTGTCCTCCAGCCCCGACCGGGCCGCCCGCCAGGACGCCAGGCGCAGCAGCGTCACCCCGTGCCGGGCGGGCGGCTCGCCGTCCCGCCACTGGCGCGCCGCGGTCTCCACCAGGCCCCGGATCAGCGTCGCCAGCAGCACCGTGGTGGACGGGTCCAGGCAGACGTCGGCCACCCGGATCTCGACGGTGGGGTACGAGTGGGAGAGCCGGGCGTCGAAGTAGACCATGCCCTCGTCGCGCAGCACCCCGCTCGCGACCATGTCGCGCACCTGCTCGTGGTAGCGGTCGGCCGAACCGAAGACCTCCACCGGGCCCGCCGACGGCCAGCGCCCCCACACGCGGCTGCGGTAGCTGCCGTACCCGCTGTCCTCGCCCTGCCAGAACGGCGAGTTCGCGCTCATGGCCAGCAGCGCCGGAAGCCAGGGCCGGATCCGGTCGAGGACCGCCACCCCCTCCTCGTCCGACTCCACCGACACGTGGACGTGGCACCCGCACGTGAGCTGCTCCTGGGCGGTGAGGCCGAAGTGCTCCTTCAGCCACTGGTGCCGCTCCCCGGTCCCGATGGTGGGGCTCACCGGCAGCGGCGACGTCGCCAGCGCCGCCACGGAGGCGTTGAGCCCCTCCGCATGGCGCGCCGCCTCCGCCCGCCAGCGCCGGATCTCGACCCCGAGGTCCGCCATGGACGTCTGCGGCCGCGTGGCGAACTCCAGCTGCTGGCGCTGCAACTCGCTCTCGAAGACCTCCTCATTGCCCTGCGGGTCCCGCTCGACGGCGGCCAGCACCGCCGCCGAAAGCGCTCTCGGCTCACCGCTCTCCGGATCGACGAGCAGGAGTTCCTCTTCGACGCCCACGCTGCGCACGACTACCGCCTTTCCACAACCGTCCGGATGTTCCAGACACACCCGGAATGCGGCTCACCTGCCCCCGATCGCGGCGTCCACTCCCCGGGGCCGGTACGCCCCCGCGGCGGGCCGGCCTCCTCACCCCCCGTCGCGCAGGTCCACGATCCGCCGGATCTTCCCCACCGACCGCTCCAGCGTCTCCGGATCCACCACCTCCACCACCACCGACACCCCGATCCCGTCCTTCACGGCCGCCTCCACCGCCCGCGCCGCCCGCTCGCGCACCTCCGCCGTCGCGCCGGGCCGCGCCTCCACCCGCACGGTCAGCGCGTCGAGCCGCCCCTCCCGGGTGAGCCGGAGCTGGAAGTGGGGCGCGAGGCCCGGCGTACGCAGGACGATCTCCTCGATCTGGGTGGGGAAGAGGTTCACGCCGCGCAGGATGACCATGTCGTCACTGCGCCCCGTGACCCTCTCCATCCGCCGGAACACCCGCGCCGTCCCCGGCAGCAGCCGCGTCAGATCGCGCGTGCGGTAGCGGATGACCGGCATCGCCTCCTTGGTGAGCGAGGTGAACACCAGTTCGCCCCGCTCCCCGTCGGGCAGCACCTCGCCCGTCAGCGGGTCGACGACCTCCGGGTAGAAGTGGTCCTCCCAGACGTGCAGTCCGTCCTTCGTCTCCACGCACTCCTGCGCGACGCCCGGTCCGATCACCTCCGACAGCCCGTAGACGTCGACCGCGTCGATCCCGCACCGCTCCTCGATCTCGCGCCGCATCTCCTCCGTCCACGGCTCCGCACCGAAGATCCCGGTGCGCAGGGACGTCGTGCGCGGATCGACGCCCTGCCGCTCGAACTCGTCCAGCAGGGTCAGCATGTACGACGGCGTCACCATGATGATCTCGGGCCGGAAGTCCTGGATCAGCCTCACCTGACGCGCCGTCATCCCGCCGGAGGCGGGCACGACCGTGCACCCGAGCCGCTCGGCGCCGTAGTGCGCGCCGAGCCCGCCCGTGAACAGCCCGTAGCCGTACGCCACATGGACGGTCTGGCCGGGCCGCCCGCCCGCCGCGCGGATCGACCGGGCCATCACGTCCGCCCACAGGTCGAGGTCGCCGTCCGTGTACCCGACGACCGTCGGCAGGCCGGTCGTCCCACTCGACGCGTGGATCCGCCGCACCCGGGACCGCTCCACCGCGAACATCCCGAAGGGGTACGTCTCCCGCAGGTCCGCCTTGGTGGTGAACGGGAAGCGGGCGAGGTCGGCGAGGTCGCGGCAGTCCTCGGGCCGTACCCCCGCCGCGTCGAAGGCCCGCCGGTGGAACTCCACGTTCTCGTACGCGTGGCGCAGCGTCGCCCGCAGCCGCTCCAGCTGCAGCGCCGCCAGCTCCGCGCGGCCGAGCCTCTCCCCGGCGTCGAGCAGGTCCGTCATCGCCGTTCTCCCGTCCTGAGCTCCGGTCGCGGACGGTCGACCGATCATTCGGTCGACGCGTTGGTGATCAGTTATCCAACCCGGCCGCGGCGAAGGCAAGAGGCCGGAGCCGCATTCCGTCCCGGACCCCTACGCGCTGGGCGGAACTCCCTTGTGGTCCCGGGGCCCCGTTGTGAGGATCACGCCCATGCCGAAGTTCAGCACGTACGACGGGACCGAGCTCGCCTACCACGTCCGGGGGGAGGGCGAGCCGCTCGTCTGCCTGGCCGGCGGGCCGATGCGCGCCTCCGCCTACCTCGGGGACCTGGGCGGGCTCACCGCCCACCGCCGGCTCGTCCTGCTCGACCCGCGCGGCGCCGGCGAGTCCGCGGAGCCCGCCGACCCCGGCACCTACCGCGCCGACCGCCAGGTCGACGACGTCGAGGCGCTGCGCACCCACCTCGGCCTGGAGCGGCTCGACCTCCTCGGCCACTCCGCCGGCGCCACCCTCGCCGTCCTGTACGCCGCCGCCCACCCCGAGCGCCTCACCTCCCTCACCCTCGTCACCGGCGGCACCCGCCCCGCCGGGATCGAGGCCACCGCCGAGGACCGGCGCGAGGCCGCCGACCTGCGCAAGGACGAACCCTGGTACGCCGAGAGCCGCCCCGCCCTCGACGAGATGCTCGCCGGGCGCGACATCGACGAGGTGTGGGACCTCGTGCTGCCGTTCATGTACGGGCGGTGGGACGCGACCGCCCGCGCCCACGCCGCGAGCGACGACGACCAGACCAACTTCGCCGCCGCCGACGCCTTCTACGCCGACGGCGCGCTCGGTGACACCGCCGCCACCCGCGCCGCGCTCACCGCCGTCACCGCGCCCGTGCTCGTCCTCGCCGGCGAGTACGACGCCGGCCCGAGGCCCGCCCGCGCCGCCGAGCTCGCCGCGCTCTTCCCCCACGGGCGGCTCGCCGTCCAGCACGGCGCCGGCCACTACCCGTGGGTGGACGACCCCGCCGCCTTCGCCCGTACGGTCGCCGCGTTCCTCACCCCGCCACCGGACTTCGGCACCGGCGCGGGCGGACGGACCCGTTGATCGCGGTCTGTCCGGGACGGGCCGCGATGACTAGGGTGTGCCGGACGGACGAACCGGGAGGAGCACGCACGTGGCCGACAGCATCACCGCCCAGCAGCAGCTCATGGACTGGAACAAGCCGGACCTCGACCTCAGCGCCGCGGAGTGGCGATCGGGCACCGAGGGCGCGGGCGATGTCCAGATCGCCTTCGTCGAGGGGTTCATCGCCATGCGGAACGCCACCCGCCCGGAGAGCCCGTCGCTGATCTTCACCCCCGCCGAGTGGCGCGCGTTCGTCCGGGGCGCCCGGGAGGGCGAGTTCGACCTCACGTGACGGCACGCCCCCGGAACCGGGCCTGGTCGCCCCTAAGCTGGTGATCATGAGTGGAACCAGCGGAGAGCGCGACCTGACCCGGCTCCTGGCCGCCCTGCGGCCCGAGCTCAACCCCGGCCGCTACGTCTTCTGCGCCGTCGACGGCCCGGCCGTCCCGCCCGGCCTGCACCCCGTGGTCACGGTCGCCGAGTCCGAAGGCCTCACCCTGGTCGTCCGCGAGGAGGAGGCGGACGCGGCATCGCTCCCGTACGACTACGTGGCCGGCTGGATCACCCTCCGTGTCCACTCCGCCCTCGACGCCGTCGGTCTGACCGCCGCCGTCGCGGGCGCCCTCGCCGACGCGGGCCTGAGCTGCAACGTCGTGGCCGGCTACCACCACGACCACCTCTTCGTGGAGCACGCCCACGCCCAGCGGGCCCTCACCGTCCTGCGCGTCCTCGCCGAGAGCGGGGGAGCGGCGGACCCGGCGGCGGGCCGTCCCCCGATGCGGTGAACCGCCCGGAGCCGCGCCCGTGCGCACGGCGGTGCGGGCCGCCCGCCTACCCGCCGTTCGGGGGCCCGTCCGGCGAGGGGGCGCCCGCCGTTCCGGGCGCCCGGGCACGTACCATGGCGGCATGTCCTTCCTCCGTCGCCGCAGCGCCGCCACACCCGCCGGCCCGGACTTCGATGTCCTGGCCATGGACCCGGGCGACTGGCCCGGCAATCTCGGCGCCGGTCTGCTCCCCGCCCCCGACGGCAGCTGCCAGGGTGTCTTCCTCCGGTACGACCTGTTCGGCGGCCGGGGCCCCGCGATGATCATCGGCAACCTCCCGGAGGGCTCCCCGGCGCGCGAGCTCGCCGAGGGCCAGGTGCCCTTCGAGGTCGCCCAGCTGCTCGCCGCGCTCGACAACGACGAGCCGGTCGAGGTCGTCGAGACCGAGGACGTGCCGGTCATGCAGGGCGACAACCTGCTGATCGTGCGCCGCCTCAAGCTCTCCGAGAGCCGCATCTCCTGCGTGCAGTTCGACCGCAGCGACAACGTCCTGGTCACCATCGCCAGCTGGGACCGCCCCATCACCGACGACCTGTACGCGCTGCTCAAGCCCCTGCCCGCGGAACTCTTCCAGCAGGGCTGAGCCCATGGCGACGGACGAGGGGACCACGCGGGCGACCGCCCGCGTCGACAGCTGGATCTGGGCCGTACGACTCACCAAGACCCGCTCGCAGGCCGCCGCGGCCTGCCGCGCCGGGCACGTCCGCGTCAACGGCGAGCGCGTCAAGCCCTCGCAGGCGGTCAAGCCGGGCGACGAGGTGCGGCTCTTCCACGCGGGCCGCGAGCGGATCGTCAAGGTCACGCGCGTACTCGCCAAGCGCGTCGGCGCACCCGTCGCGGCGGAGGCGTACATCGACGACAGCCCGCCCCCGCCGCCCCGCGAGCACGTGGCGCTGGCCGGTGTCCGCGACCGCGGCGCCGGGCGCCCCACCAAGCGCGAACGCCGCGAACTGGACCAGCTCCGCGGCGTCCGCCCCTCCTGACCGCCTCTCTCCCGCTCAGCTCCGGGACGTGAAGAGCTCCGCCACCCGGGCCGCCGAGGTGCCCAGCCCCACCGGCCCGGTCGGCAGACCACCGGTGGGCGCCGTACGGGCCGGCGCGCCCAGGCCGCGCAGCCGTGCCGTCCCCGCGCCCGAGCGGACGTCCTCGTCGCGGTAACGGCGCACGCTGCGGTGCCAGTTGAGGATGCCGGCCAGCCAGTCCTCCAGCTCCCGCACATACGCGTCGAGCGCCGCCCGCCCGGTCTCCGCCAGCCTGAACTGCTCGACCAGCACGGGCAGTTCCTTCTCCTTCACGTGCAGGAACTGCCGCAGCCGCCCCCGCATCAGGTCATCGATGATCGAGACACCGGTGGGATAGTCGCAGCCGAAGAAGGTCTGCACCACCAGCACCCCGTTGTGCACCTCGCCCTCGACCTCGATCTCCTTCTGGTACGAGAAGAGGTCGTTGAGCATCGTGGCGTAGTCCTGGGCCGCGTTCTCCAGGCTGCGCACCGGGCCGCTCCGCAGGAGCTCCGACGGCAGCCCGCCCTCGTGCCGCAGCCGCGCCAGGCTCATCGTCATGTCGGAGCCGAAGGTCTGGCGCCGCATCTCGATGTAGTCGACCGGGTCGGGCACCCGGTGCTGCGCCTGGTTGTGCAGCTCCCACATCCAGCTGTCCAGCATGCGGTCCATCGCCAGGCGCAGGGAGGCCCGGGCCTCGGAGCTCATCGGACCGGCCGTGCGGGCCCACAGGTCGGCCAGCGACCGCTCCATCGGACTGACGGCGTCGGCCGGGACGGCCGCCGGGTCGTCGACCGGCATGCACTCCTTGAGCCGCTCGGTGTACACCTTCGCACCGGCGAGGTCGCGCGGCTTGCCGAACACCAGCGGGTAGTAGTCGTCGCCGTACGTGCCCCAGGTCAGCCACAGGGAGCTGAGCTCCAGCTCCTCGGCGGTGGCGTCCGGGTCCAGACCGGCCGCGCACAGCGGGAGGTCGAAGCCGTCCATCATGGCCTCGTCCCAGATGTCGTCGAGCAGACCCATCCGCCCGGCCCACGCCAGCGCCTTCGCGCGGGCGTCGTCCAGGTGAGGGCTGAGCGACAGGGGGAAGGGCAGGTCGAAGTCGGGCAGCAGTGACGGCCCGACCTGCTGGTGCGGCACATGGGTGAGGGTGCGCAGCCGCGCGGCCGCGGGCCGTCCGAAGAGCGTGCGGATGTCGAGCGCCGACGTGCCCAGCACCCCGGGGAGCGCCGAACGCCCGCCCAGCGCGCCCTCGTTCATGTAGCGGCTGGAACGCATGTGCCACTCGTGGCCGCCGGACTGCCAGTCCTGCAGGCCCTTCGCGTACGCGGCGACGGCGGCGCACTCCTCGGGCCCGAGTCCCTTCTCCACGCACAGCGCGGGCACCTCGGTCAGCGCCGTGTTCTCGAACTGCTGCAGACGGGACGTCAGCAGGTCGTTGACGGCCTCGGCGGCCTCCTGCGTCGAGCAGCCGAGGAACTTCTCCAGCACCAGCACGCCGTTGCTGTTCTCGCCCTCGTCCTCGACCTCCCGCTGGTACGAGAAGAGGTCGTTGCGCAGGTGCAC
Source organism: Streptomyces sp. NPDC045431 (assembly GCF_040646655.1). Taxonomy (NCBI): domain Bacteria; kingdom Bacillati; phylum Actinomycetota; class Actinomycetes; order Kitasatosporales; family Streptomycetaceae; genus Streptomyces; species Streptomyces sp. NPDC045431. Next base: position 70,072 of record NZ_JBEZAQ010000012.1, on the reverse strand, counting down.
GGCGTCGGAGAACGTGTCCCGCAGCACCAGCAGCGGCCGCGCGTCCGCGACCGACACCGGGACCTCGGCCCCGGCGGCGTACTCCACCAGCCCGGCCGACCAGGGCGCGCCGCCGACCTTGCGGCGCATCTCGATGTACTCGACGGGGTTGGCGATCCGCCCCTCGTTGATGTTGGCGAGCTCCCACAGCGACTCGTTGAGCAGGTGCTCGGTCGCCTCCGCGAACCGGGCCCTCCACCCCGCCGACATGCTGGGCACGGTACGGGTCCACAGGTCGGCGAGACCCGCCTCGACCGGGTTGGTCGCCTCCGGCATCCCCTGCTCGAGGTCCATCGGCATGAAGGCGGGCATCCGGTCCAGGTACGCCTTGCCGCCGGCCAGGTCCTGGGTGCGCTTGAACACCTCCAGGAAGTGGTCGTCGAAGAAGAACACCCAGACGTACCAGTCGGTGACGAGGGACAGCGCGTCGGCGTCGCAGTCGGGATGGGTGTACGAGCACAGCAGGGCGTAGTCGTGCGAGTCGAGGTCGTGCTCCTCCCAGACGCCCGACCCCTCCAGCATCCCCATCCGTCGCGCCCACCGCTTGGTGTGGACCCGGGCGGTCTCCAGGTGGGGATTGAGGCGTGCCGGATACGGCACGTAGAAATCCGGCAGGACGAAGGGCTGAGCCATGCGCGCGGGGCCTTTCGACGAAAAAAGGGGTGGGTAGAGGGACACTTCCGGGCCGGGACTACCCACGTCACGCGCGTCCCACGCGGCTCACGAATTAGTCGTACAAGTCATATGAATGGCGGTGTGCGTACGGCTCAGTCGACGCGCACGGCGAGCAGGCAGGCGTCGTCGTCGTGGACCGTGCGTTCGTACTCGTCGGTGAGCCGGTCGATGATGCCCTGCGGCGCAAGGCCGCTGCTCGCGGTCAGCGCCCGCGCCAAGGCGTCGATGCCGTCGGTGATGTCCTGGTTGCGCCGCTCGACCACGCCGTCGGTGTACAGCAGCAGCACGTCCCCGGCCTTCAGCGGGAACTCCGCCGTCTCGTACTCGTGCCCCGGCAGCACGCCCAGCATCGGCCCCCGGTGATCGGTCGGCAGCGCGAAGACATGGCCGTCGCGCAGCAGCAGCGGCGCCGGATGCCCCGCACAGGTCCAGCGGAACACCCGGTCGTCCCCGACGTGCCCCACGCACATGGTGGCCGTGGCGGGGGTGGGCTCACTGCACACCAGCTCGTTCAGCCAGGTGGTGACGTCACCGGCGCAGGCGCCCGAGTGGGCGAGACCCGCCATCGCGTACCGCTGCTGGGCCATCCGCGCCACCGCGTCCAGCCCGTGGCCGCTCGCGTCCCCGATGGCGATCAGTGCCCGGCCGTTCGGCAGCGGGCGGCACTTGTACCAGTCGCCGCCGACGGCCGCGTCCGGCTCGGCCGGCAGATACGCCGCCGCCGCCGTCAGCCCCAGCTCCGCCAGCCCCTCGGAGTACGTCGGCAGCAGTGCCTCGCGCAGGGCCGAGGCGACGTGCCGCTCCGCCGCGGCCTGCTGCCGCAGCTGGTCCGTCTCGACCTGCTTCTCCACCAGGCGCCGGCGACTGCGCATCTGCGGCGTGAGGTCGCGGGCCACGATCTGCACCGCCCACGGCCGCCCGTCCGTCCCGGCCACCGGCCGCCCCAGCAGGTCCACCGTGCGGACCTCGCCCAGCACCAGGAACCGGATACGCGTCCAGGCGGGCTCCTCACCGGCGAGGACGGACGCGATGAACTCGCCGAACGGCCCCACGTCCGCCGCCACCAGGTGGTCGCACAGCTCCAGCAGCGTCCACGGCAGCGCCGGATCCGTACGGAAGATCCGCTGCAGCCCCTCCGACCACGACACCCCGCCCGACAGCAGGTCCCACCACCCCCACCCCATGGAGGCCAGGTGCTGGGCGTCGATGGTGAGCAGCTCCGCCTGGCTGCGCACCGGCCGCCAGGTCGTGAGCACCTGGTCGCCGCAGGCCGCCGCGTAGTGCACCAGCTGGACGCGCCGGAGCCTGCCGTACCGCTCCTCGGTGTAGTCCACCACCAGACCGCCCAGCGCCCGCCCCGTCTCCAGGACCTCACTCAGCGCGGCCAGCAGCCCGCTGGCGGCGGCGCCGGTACGCGCCACCTCGAAGAACCGCTGCCCGACCTGCTGGTCCGGCGGCACCAGCCACTCCACCGAGCGGATGTGGTTGCCGGCCCGGATGACGAAGTCCGTGATGGCCCCGGAGCCGTCCCGGACCGGCGCGAGCACCGCGGCGGACACCGGGATACCCGGCAGGGTGGCGCGCAGACAGTGCCACGGGTCGTGGTCCTCGCCCGCGTCCACGCAGCTGTGGCGGGCGCCGTGGCCCTGGCCGCACGGGCACTGCTCGGCCTTGCCGGCCCCCTCGCCGGGGGCCGGCGCGTCAGGGCGGCCGGGGGCGGGCGCGACGGCATCCGTCGTCCTGCGCACCTCGGCGCGGAGCGTCGCGATCTCGCGCTCGATGAAGGCCTTCAGCGACGCCACGTCGGACGGCATGGGCGCGGCCTCCCGGATCCTCGACACCTGCAAAGGGACATCTGCCGCGTATCCGACACGGAGGGCGGTAAACGCCCCGCCACACCTCCGGCCCACACCGGGACCGGGCCGACCCGGAAGAAGGACCGTTCACGGCGGGACGAAAGTCCCCGCCCGGACGGGCCGAACGGCGTGCTTGCGCCTGTCCGGGCCCGGACACAACGCGGGCAGGCACACACCGCACCAGGCACACACCGCACACGAGACAGCGGAGGAGACGACCTCATGACGTGGAAGCCGACCGAAGGCCGGACCCGATCGTGACGACCGCGCACCCCGTGGAGCGCACGGACCTCGCACACCTCGCCACCGAGGTGGACCAGCTGCGCCGGGCCCTGGACAGCCGCGGCGTCATCGACCGGGCCCAGGGCATGATCATGGCGCTGACCCCCTGCCCGGCGGACCGGGCCTGGCAGGTGCTCGTGGAGATCTCCCAGCGCGGCAACACCAAACTCCGCGACGTCGCCGCCGCCCTGGTCGCCACCGCCGACGGCAGCGCCCTGCCGCCGGACCTGCACGCCCCCTTCCACCGGGCCGTCAGCGCGGCCCGTGCCTCCCGAGCCGCAGCACCGGGCCCGTGAAACCAGCAGTGCGCTGTGTGCCGGTGTGTCGGCACCGGTCACACAGCGCACACCCCCTCTCCCCGGGCTCGGTTCACTCCCCCTGGCCTCCGGCGGGGGGACCCCCACTTCGGCTCACTCGCCGCCCCTCACGAGGCGGTCAGCGTGTGCCGACCGCGGCGCGCACGGCCCGCCGCGCCATGGCGCAGTCGTCGTGCAGTCGCCTCAGCAGCAGGCGCTGCTCCTCCCCCGCGGACAGCCCCCCGGGCTGGACCGGTACAGAGCCGGCCGGCGGCGCCTCTCGTATCGTGCGCTGCACGGCCGTCTCGTACGTCCGGATCTCCCGCGTCAGCACGAGCATCAGATTCACCAGGAACGCGTCGCGCGCCGCGGGCCCCGCCGCCTGCGCGAGCTGCGCGATCTGCCGCCGGGCCACCGGGGCATCGCCCAGGACCGCCCACAGCGTCGCCAGGTCGTACCCGGGCAGGTACCACCCCGCGTGCTCCCAGTCGACCAGCACCGGGCCGGCCGGCGACAGCAGGATGTTCGACAGCAGCGCGTCACCGTGACAGAACTGGCCCACACCGCCGAGCCCGCCCGCGTGCGCCAGTCCGTGCAGCAGCTTCTGCAGGTCGTCCCGGTCGCGGTCGGTGAAGAGCCCCAGCTCGTGGTAGCGGGAGATCCGCGAGGCGTAGTCCAGCGGAGCGTCGAACATCCCGGCCGGCGGCCGCCACGCGTTGAGCCGCGCGATCGCCCCCAGCGCGGCCCGTACGTCCGCGCGCGGCGGCGCCTCGAACGGGTGCCGGCTGAGCGCCGCTGCCCGCCCGGGCATCCGCTCGATCACCAGCGTGCAGTTGTCGGGGTCCGCGGCGATCAGCCGCGGGGCCCGCACCGGCGGGCGGTGCCGTACGAAGGTGCGGTAGGCCGCGATCTCATGACGGATCCGCTCGGTCCAGGCGGTGGAGTGGTCCAGTAAAACCTTGGCGACCGCGGTGGCCCGTCCCGTCGTCCCGACGAGCAGGACGGAGCGGCTGCTGCGCCGCATCAGCTGGACGGGGTTGAACTCCGGGCAGATCCGGTGCACCGACGCGATCGCCTTGCGCAACTGCGCGCCCTGCGGACCGGACAGGTCGAGCCTTCCACTGAGCGGCCCCGCCGCCGGTCCCGCCCAGCGCCGGGCCCGTACGGCCTGCGGTGGATCCGGATACGGCCCGCTGCCGGCCGGGAGGGTACGCGCAGGCCGGGGCGGGGCGGACACGGAGGACGATGCTGTGTACATGGGCGAGACAGATCCCTTCGTGTGCCGACGAGTTACGTACGCTGCCCCGTCCCGGCAACCGGCCCGCACCCTGGGGAATGAGGGGCGGTTACCGGAGCGGGGTGGCGCTTTCCTACCTGACACCCGCGCGCGGGTGGCACACCATCTGGCGGACCCTGGCGAAGCCTGGCGAATAGTCGCCAGCCCTATGACACCGGGCTACTGTCAACTCAGCCGAGAACCTGGGGGCTTGACGTGACCGGAGAACCCAACACCCGCCTTGCAGACCTGTTCGGCCTCGCCGGCTGGTCCAAAGGGGAGCTCGCACGGCTCGTGAACCGGCAGGCGGCGGCCATGGGCCACCCGCAGCTGGCGACCGACACGTCGCGGGTCCGGCGGTGGATCGACATGGGGGAGACCCCGCGCGATCCCGTGCCCCGGGTGCTGGCAGCCCTGTTCACCGAGCGACTCGGCCGTGTCGTGACCATCGAGGACCTCGGGTTCGTACGACACGGGCGCGCCGGGAAACGGCGGGACGTCAGGAACACCGACAACCCTGACGGGCTGCCCTGGGCGCCCGAGCGTACGGCTGCGGTCCTCACCGAATTCACGGGAATGGACCTCATGCTCAACCGACGCGGCTTGGTGGGCGCGGGTGCCGCGCTCACCGCAGGCTCCGTACTGACCAGCGCCATGCACGACTGGTTCCGCACCGATCCCGCACGCGGCGCGGACGCCCCGCACCTCGACGACCCCCTGCACGCCGACCCGGCCGGGTTCGACCGCTACGAGGCCGCGCCCATCGGGTCCCAGGAGATCGAGGCGCTGGAGCGCTCCGTCGAGGTGTTCCGCGCCTGGGACGCCGCCCGTGGCGGCGGGCTTCAGCGCAAGGCGGTCGTCGGCCAGCTCAACGAGGTGGGCGGCATGCTCGCCTACCACCACCCCCCGCACATCCAGCGGCGGCTGTGGGCCGTCGCCGCCAACCTCGCCGTCCTGGCCGGCTGGATGTCCCACGACGTGGGCCTCGAACCCACCGCGCAGAAGTACTTCGTCATCGCCGCGCACGCGGCCCGCGAGGGCGGCGACCTGCCGCGCGCCGGCGAGGCGCTCTCCCGCGCCGCCCGCCAGATGGTCCACCTCGGCCGTCCCGACGAGGCCCTGGACCTGATGAAGCTCGCCCGCGCCGGCTCGGGCCCCGAGATGCTGCCCCGCACGCACGCCATGTTGCACACCATCGAGGCGTGGGCGCAGGCGGCGATGGGCCACGGCCAGGCGATGCGCCGCACCCTCGGCGAGGCGGAGGAGCTCTTCGTCTCCGACCGCAGCGACGTGCCGCCGCCGAGCTGGATGCAGACCTTCAAGAAGGAGGACCTGTACGGGATGCAGGCCCTCGCCTACCGCACCCTCGCCGAGCACGAACCGGGGGCCGCGAAGCAGGCCCAGCACTTCGCGCAGAAGGCGCTCGCCCTGCGCGTCGACGGACGGCAGCGCTCGAAGATCTTCGACTACCTGTCGATGGCGTCGGCGTGCTTCATCGCCGACGACCCCGAACAGGCCGACCGCTACGCGCGCCTCGCCCTGATGTCGATGGGGGAGACCTCCTCGCAGCGCACCTGGGACCGGCTCCGGGAGATGTACCGGCTCACCGGGAAGTACGCGGACTACTCGAAGATCGAGGACCTGCGCGAGGAGATCCAGGTGGCGATGCCCAAGACCGCGCAGAAGCAGCGGAACACCGAGATCTAGCGCATCCGCCGGCCACGTCCGTCGGCGGACAGCCGACGCCCTACGGCCTGGTCCGTGAACTCCGTCCCGGCCCGCTTCCGTTCAGTTCCGTAACCGACTCTTCCGACAGCTCCGTACCGGCGTCGTCCGTCGTCCTCCGACGCCCTATGACGGGTCGCCGACCCTGGCGACCATGACACACGCGTCGTCCTCACGCGGGCAGGCGCCGAACTCGTCCACCACCATCCGCACGCACTCCTGCGCATCGCGCGCCCGGGCGAACCGCGGTGCCAGCCGCAGCAGCCGGTCCGTCCCCTCCGTACCGAAGGGGTCCGCACCCGTGCCGCGCGTGAGCCCGTCCGTGTGCAGGACCAGCAGGTCGCCGGGGAGCAGCCGCACCTCGGTCTGCTCGTACGCCGTCTGCGGCGTGGCCCCGAGGAGCACGCCGTCCGGGCGCGTCAGCGCACGCCCCGTCCCACCGCGGAACAGCAGCGGGGCGGGGTGTCCCGCCTGCGCCCAGGTCAGCGTCCCGGTCGCCGGGCTGTAGCGGCAGCACACGGCGCTGCCCAGCGCCGTGTGCGCCGACGTGTCCAGCAGCTGGTTGAGGTGGCCCATCAGCGGCCCGGGCCGAATCCCGGCGACCGCCATGCCGCGCAGCGCGCCCAGCAGCATCGCCATCGAGGACGTCGCCGACACGCCGTGCCCGGTGAGGTCGCCGACGGACAGCAGGGTGTCCCCGTCCGGCAGCTCCAGCGCGTCGTACCAGTCGCCGCCGATCAGCGCGCTGGACCCGGACGGCAGGTAGTGCCCGGCCAGGTCGAGGGCCGCGGGCCCGCCGTGGGGGAGGCGCAGCGGGCCGCGCCACGGCGGCAGGACCGCCTCCTGGAGCTCCACCGCCACCCGGTGCTCGGTCTGTTCGATGTCCTGGCGGCGGCGGAGCGACTCGCGTGATTCGCGGACCACCCGCTCACTGCGGCGCAGTTCGCTGACGTCCCGTAAAACGGCCCACATCGACGCCGTGCAGCCGTCCGCGTCCAGGACCGGCTCGCCCATCATGTGGAGCGTGCGCACCCGGCCGTCGGTGCGGACGATCCGGAACTCGCCGTCGATCGGCTTGCCGTCGATCAGGCAGCCCGTCACCATCGCGGTCAGCGCCGCCTGGTCCTCGGCGAACACCATGGACGGCAGCTCGTCCAGCGACATCGGGCCCGCCTCGGGCGAGCGGCCGAAGATCTGGAACAGCTCGTCGGACCAGGTCACTTCGTCGGTGAGGAGGTTCCACTGGGCGCTGCCGACCCGGCTGAGCAGCGCGCCGGTGCGCGGCGGCGCGTCCGCGAGGGCCTCCTCGGCGGATTCGCCCTCCTCGGTGCCTTCGTCGAGGGACTCCGCGGCGGACCCGGTGCCGGCGGACCGGGAGCCGAGGGTGCGGTCTTCGCCCAGCCCTTCCTTCAGCTGTCCCAACTGGGCGCCGAGGTCGTCGAGTTGATGGACGGCGAGGTCGCACAGCGCGCGCTGCCAGCGGCCCTGCGGATCGTCCTCGTCCGCGACGGCGTCCCGGCGTACGGCGTCGACGTCTCCCCGCAGTCGGCGGGTCTGCGAGATCAGCGCGTCCACCGTGCCGCGCTCGGGCGGCTGCCCGGCGGCACGGTCCGCGAACAGATGGGACGGCATGTCGTACTCCGATACGGGCGCGGTGTGGCCAGGGTCTGAAATATAAGGACCGGTTACGACTGTTGCACAGGGCGCGATGGCCTGTAAGGGGTTTGGCAACACTCGATATGGTGGTGCTTCTGGCATATGCCAAAGGCTCGGCTATTACCGGCCAACTCCGGCCGGAACATGCCGTATCGGAGCCGTTCCGCCCTGTTACGGCAGGGGCCGCGCCCCATGCGCCGGCGACCGCGGCCAGGGGAGTCGCGTGAATTTCCGCGCCGCCCCGACCCGCGGCGGGCCGCCCTGGATCCGCTCGCGGACGGAATTTTCCACCTCGCCCGTACGAGTGGGCGCCACGATCATGGGATTGACGAGGACGCCCTCCGTGCACCCCCGGGCACGTGGACGGCCGCCCAGCGGGTACCCGAAGCGTCCCGGCGCGGTGCCGGGGAACGTCGATCCGTACGTCCGTACGATCCGTCGGAGGGCAGGACCGTGAGCATGGAAGCCGGCAAGAGGGTCGTCGTCACCGGAGCCACCGGCAACGTCGGCACCAGCGTGGTGGCGGCGCTGGCCGACGACCCGCAGATCGCATCCGTACTGGGGCTGGCGCGCAGGCTGCCCGGCTGGTCGCCGCCGAAGACCGACTGGGCCGCCGTGGACCTGGCCGAGGACACCGACCTCGTCAGGCACTTCGAGGGCGCCGACGCCGTGATCCACCTGGCCTGGGCGTTCCAGCCGACCCACGATCCCGTCCGGACCTGGCGCACCAACGTCCTCGGCAGTCTCCAGGTCTTCCGGGACGTCGCCTCCGCCGGCGTGCCCGTCCTGGTCCACGCCTCCTCCGTCGGCGCCTACTCTCCGGGCCCGAAGGACCGGGCCGTCGGCGAGGCGTGGCCGACACACGGCTGGCCGGAGGCCGCGTACTGCCGTGAGAAGGCGTACCTGGAGCGGGTGCTGGACTCCTTCGAGGTCCGCAACCCCGGCGTCAGGGTGGTGCGGATGCGCCCGGCGTTCCTGTTCAAGGAGGAGTCGGCGAGCGAGCAGCGCCGGATCTTCGCCGGGCGCTTCGTGCCGGGGACACTGGCCCGCCCGGGAGCGGTCCCCTTCGTGCCGGACATCCCCGGCCTGCGGTTCCAGGCCCTGCACACCGACGACGCGGCGCAGGCGTACCGCCTCGCGCTCAGCCACGAGGTGGGCGGCGCCTTCAACATCGCCGCCGAGCCCCCCGTCGGTGCCGAGGAGCTCGCCGACCTGCTCGGCGCCCGGCTGGTCCGGGTGCCCCGCCCGGCCGTCCGCGCCGCGCTGGCCGCCGCCTGGAACCTGCGGCTGGTGCCCGCCTCGCCGCAGCTCTTCGACGCGGTGCTGCGCCTGCCGCTGATGGACTGCACCCGGGCCCGGGTCGAGCTCGGGTGGCACCCGCAGCGCACCGCGCTCGACGCGCTGGATGAGCTGCTGCGCGGCATGCGGAGCGGCGCCGGCCAGGACACCGCGCCGCTCGCGGGCCGCAAGGTCGGCTGACGTACGCGCCCCCGCGCGGCCGGCCCGGTGCGCCGCGTCGCCGGATGTGACCCGATCCGCACCCTCCGCACGGGTGACGGCGCCTCTCTCCGTGGGCAAGCCCTAAGGAGACAGGTGTCGGGTCGAAAGGGGCCACCGTGCCGGACAGACGCCCTCGCGGCTACCAGCCCGGCTGGCAACCGCGCCCGGCGACGGAGCAGTTGCTCGCCGAGGTGGAGATGATCCTCGGCCGCTACGCCGCACAGCTGCCGCTGACCATGCGGCAGATCTGGTACGCGACGGTCGCCGACGGCGCGCTCGCCAAGCAGGAGCGCACGTACAGAAGACTGGCCGACATGCTGGGCATGGCCCGCCGCGCCGGCCGCATCTCCTGGCTCGCGATCCGCGACGACGCCGACCCGGCCACCGAACCGCGGACGTTCGACGGCCCCGCCGGCTTCCGGCGCGCCGTCACCGACGCCGCCCGCGCCTACCGGCTCGACCGGCAGGCCGGTCAGGAGGCCCGCCTCGAAGTGTGGTGCGAGCCGACGGGCCTGGCGCCGCAGCTGGCGGCCGTCACCGATCCGTGGGGCGTGCCCGTGTACGCGGGCGGGGCGCTCACCTCCCTGTCCGGCAGGCGCGCCGCGGCACGCCGGGCCGCGACCGGCGGGCACGGCGCCGTGTGCGTCATGGTGGTCGGCGACTGGGACCCCGGGCGGCAGCACCTCTTCACCGCCCTCGCCGAGGACGTCAAGGCCTTCGCCGAGCTCGACGCCCCCGACGTACGCGTGGAGTTCGAACGCCTGGCCGTCACCGAGGCGCAGATCGCCGAGCTGCGCCTGCCGCCCGCCCCTCTGCGCGCCGGAGCCACCCCCACCCAGGTGGAGGCCATTCCGCCGGACGCCCTCGCCGGACTCGTACGGGAGGCCATCACCCGCCGCCGCGACGACGAGGTCCTGGCCGCCGTCCTCGCCCGGGAGGAGGCGGAACGCGGCATGCTGCTGGAGCAGCTCCGCAGGATGCCCGCGGGCGCGTAGAACGGCGCCCGCGGGCGGCCGGGCTCACTCCGCCAGCGTCTGGGTGGTGACGACGAACAGGCCCCCGTCCGGGTCGCGCAGGGTGGCCTCCACGCCGGGCTCGTGGTGGATGACGGAGCCGCCGTGCTCCTGTGTCGCCCGCACGCAGGCGTCGACGTCCGGCACGGGGAAGTAGACCTGCCAGCGCGGGCGGATCGACGGGTCCGGCGCGGCCTCCAGCGCTCCGGAGCTGAGCCGGGCGACGACGCGGCCGCCGCTGCGCAGCACGACCTCGTCCTGCTCGTACTCGACGTCGCAGCAGCCGGGGCGCCCGCTCGCCCAGTCGAGGATCTCCCCGTAGAAGATCGCCGCCTCGAAGGCGTCGCGGGTCTGCAGCTTCACCCAGGCGGGGGCCGCGTCCCGCCAGTTCTCCCAGCCGGACAGGAGCCGGCCCTCCCAGATGCCGAACACCGCACCGTCCCGGTCGGCCGCGAGGGCGCCGCGCCCCATCGCGAAGGACACCGGCCCGACGGCGACGGTGGCGCTGCGCTCCCTGATGCGGGACGCCGTCTCGTCGGCGTTCTGGACGGCGAAGTACGGGGTCCAGGCGACGGCCATCTGCAGAGCGCTGGCCAGGGCACCCATTCCGGCCACCGGTTTGCCGTTGGCGAGCGCGACGCTGAACTCCTCGCCGAGCCGTGCGGGGCGGTACGTCCACCCGAGCACGGCACTGTAGAACTTCTGCGCGGCGCTCAGGTCGTGAGTCATCAGGCTGACCCAGCACGGGGCGCCGTACACGGCCTCGCTCGAGGTCACGCCCTTGGTAGCTGTCGGTTTCGTATTCATGTGCAAACCGCCCTGTGTCACCATGCCGCTCTGCCCGGAAGTCCATCCTTGCACTGTTTACAAGGGCGGTCCTGTTTCGCCCGGCTGTTTGCCTGCCCGCCCACCCGCGCTCCACGCGTCCGACTCCGCCGCGGGCCCCGAGGAGCCACTTGGTGTGTACCTGACGCTAAAGTGCGGTGGTTCGATCAGACGTTCGGTGAAGGGGTGGGGTATGAGCACGCAGCTGAGGGAGAGAGCCGGGGAGTTGGCCGCGGTGCTGTGGCGCGAGCACACCGTGTACCGGGACCGCGCCGGGGGAGTGGTCATCCGCGGCGAGCACGTCGAGCGCTGGATCAGCCTCGCCCCGGCCGGCGGCCGCGACGAGGTCCTGCTGCGGGCCGGCCGCCTCCTGGACGGCGGCACCACCGCCCCGGCGCGCTCCGAAGTGATCATGCCGCTCTCCGCCTCCACGGCGGAGCTCGCCGCGGCCTGCCGCCGCCTGCTCGCCGACACCGCCGCCGACGCCGCACCCCGGACCGCCGGCCCCGGCCGCGACCGCAAACCGGGCAGGCGGGAGCGTGCACACGAGCGCCGGCAGACACGCATGCGCCGACACACGCAGCGGCGGCAGCGGCACACGAGCCTGCGCTCCTGGGTCGTCCTGGCCTGTGTGGCGGCCCTGGTCGCGTACTACCTCTCCAGCACCGGGCTGATCTGACCGCCGGCTGAGCGATACCCCGGGTCCGCGGCGGCGGGCTACGGCCGCCGCCGCGCCCGGAGACGGTCCCGCCACCGTCGCGCGGTCCGCTCCAGGTGCCAGCGCTCCTCGTACAGCAGGCGCCCCACCAGCGAGCCGCCGAAGACCACGAAGCCGACCCCCACGAGCCAGGACTGGACGACCAGCATGGTGCCGACGGGGCCGTACGCCACCGTGTTCGAGGCGATCAGCGGGGAGAACACCAGCCGCGAGAAGCCCCGCAGCCCCGCCAGTCCGATCACGGTCGCCACCGCACCCGGCAGCAGCGCCCGCCAGGGCAGCCGCCCGCCCAGCAGCAGCCGCTGCGACCACCAGAAGAACAGCACCGCGCTCACCACGGCCACCGCGGCCCGCCAGGCCAGATCCCCGGCGTCCGCCGTGCGCGTGGCCACGTGCGCCGAGAGCAGCAGGTACCCGATGAGGACGGCGAGCCACACGCCGTGCCGCCACATGGTGTGCCAGCGCGCCGCGGGCAGCCCCCACACCTTCTCGTACCCCGTCTGGACGACACCGCCGAAGGTCATCCCGAAGACCGCCAGCGCCGCGATACCGAACCCGGTCGTCGACTCCAGCGCCCTCCCCGGCGTCGCGAACAGCCGCCGCACCTCCATGTCCGCCGGGGTCGACACGCCCAGCCCGTCCGAGATCCAGTCCGCGAAGCCCTGCCCGTTCGCCGGATCGGCCGCCGCGACCACGATGAGCAGCGGCACCAGGGTCAGCAGCCCGATCGCCGCGAACCCCATGGCCCGGTGCATCAGCTCCAGCTCGCTGCCCCGCCGCCACCCGCGCCCGGCGGCCGAGCCGTGGAAGGCGCCGTACAGCCGGCCGAGCCGGTCCAGCCGGCCGGCCCACCACCGCCGGCCCTCGGCACCGGAAGACTTCTCGGGCATGGAAGTCGCATACCCCGACGACGCCCGCCGCTACGGCAGGTCGCGGAGGAGGCCCCGAATGGACGCTCGCGCGGATACCCCCGCCCGCCTCTGTCCCAGCGGCCTTTTTCGTGGTGCACTGAGGGTGGGCAGGGAGCTGGGCCGATGGGTACGAAGCGCAAGCCGGGACCAGCAGCGGCAGGGATCGCCGTGGCGGTGTGCGCCGCCGTGTCCGCCGGGCTCTACGGCTGCTCCTCCTCCGAGCCCCGGCAGGAACCCCCGAAGCCGTCCACACCGCCCGCCTCCGCCCCGGCCGGCGTCTCACCCTTCACCGGGCTTCCCGCCCGCTCCGGTACGCCGGTGCTCGCCGTCAAGATCGACAACGTGCTTCCGGCGCGCCCGCACACCGGACTCGGCGCCGCGGACATCGTCTACGTCGAACAGGTCGAGGCCGGGCAGAGCCGCATCCTCGCCGTCTTCTCCTCCAGGCAGCCCCCGACGGTCGGGCCGGTGCGCAGCGCGCGCGAGTCGGACCTGGAACTGCTGCGGCAGTTCGGCCGCCCCGCGCTGGCGTACTCCGGCGCACAGTCGAAGCTCCGGCCCCTCATCGACGCCGCGCCCCTCTTCCCGCTCACCCCGTCGGACGCGCCGGGCACCTACTTCCGTGGCGGCGACCGCCCGGCGCCGTACAACCTCTACCTGCGCCCCGACCGTGCCCTGGCCGCCGCGCCGCAGGCCGACAAGGCGCGCGACATCGGGTTCCGCTTCGGCGCCGCCCCGGCGGGCGGCCGGCAGGTCAACGAGCACACGGTCCGCTACCCGGCGGCGCGCTACACCTTCACCTGGTCGGAGAGCGGCAAGCGCTGGCAGGTGGCGATGGACGGCACGCCCGCCCGGACCACGGACGGCGGCCGGATGGGCGCCCCCACCGTCGTGGTGCAGCACGTGGAGGTGCGGCCCTCGAAGTTCCGCGACCGGTCCGGCAGCGTCTCGCCGTACACCGAGACCGTCGGCTCCGGCAGCGCGCTGGTCCTGCGCGACGGCCGGGCCCACGACGCCCGGTGGAGCAGGCCCGCGGCCGAGAGCGGCACCACCTTCACCACGCCCGCCGGGCAGCGGCTGAACTTCGCGCCCGGTCAGGTGTGGGTTCTGCTCACCGCCCGCTAGGGCCTGTTTAAGCCAGGCCCTAGGCGCGGCGACGCCGGGTCAGTACCACGCCCAGGAGGACCATCAGGGCTCCCAGGGCGAAGTGCAGCCAGTTGTCGGCCGTGTTGACGGGGATGAAGTTGGCGCCGCTGTCGTGGTCGATGAACAGCCCGTACAGCCACAGCGCCAGGTAGACGACCCCGCCGCCGATGAGGAACGACCGGGCGCCGGACACGGACCGCGCCATGACGAGGCCCGCGATGCCGAACAGCAGGTGCACGAGGTTGTGCAGGATCGACACCTGGAAGACGCCCAGCAGCTTGGCCTCGGAGTGGTGCTCCGCGAACTCCATCGAGCCGTAGTCGGTGGTGATGCCCGGGATGAAGCCCAGTACCGCCACCAGCAGGAAGACCACCCCCACCAGGAGCGCTGCCTGCTGCACGGGACTGCGGGGCGTGGAGGTCATACGGGGTGCGCTGGTCATGACGGAAGCCTCCCTTTCCGGGGCGGTGCCTCGGGGCCCGCCGTACGGGCCCGCAGCGCCCGGGTACCCCCGGATCGGCACCATGTGCTCAGGGACCCCGCCCCGTCTCGTCCGGGCGGGGGTCACTCCATGCGGCGGCGGTCCTCGTCGGTCCACTTGCTGGTGTCGCGCGGCTCCACGTACGGCTCCTCGTTCTCCGGATGGCCGCCGTCGATGGCGCGCTGCCGGGCCAGCTCCGCGTCGAACTCCAGGCCCAGCAGGACCGCCAGGTTCGTGATCCACAGCCAGATCAGGAAGATGATCACGCCGGCGAGGGTGCCGTAGGTCTTGTTGTACGAACCGAAGTTCGCCACGTACAGGGCGAAGCCGCCGGAGGCCACCATCCAGATGAGCAGCGCGACCAGGCTTCCCGGTGTGATCCAGCGGAAGCCGCGGCCCCGGGCGTTGGGCGCGGCCCAGTACAGGATCGCGATCATGATGGTGACGAGGAGGACCAGGACCGGCCACTTCGCGATGGACCACACGGTCATCGCGGTGTCACCGAGACCCAGCGCCGTACCCGCCTGCCGGGCGAGCGTGCCGGTGAAGACCACGATCAGCGCGCTGACCAGCGCCAGCACCATCAGCGTGACGGTGAGCGCCAGCCGCAGCGGCATCACCTTCCACACCGGGCGGCCCTCGGGCATGTCGTACACCGCGTTGGAGGCGCGGATGAACGCCGCGATGTAACCGGAGGCCGACCACACCGCGGCCAGCAGACCGACCACGGCCATGATCGAGCCGACCCCCGCCGAGCCCTGCAGCTGCTGCACCGCGTTGGTGATGACGTCCCGCGCCGCGCCGGGCGCGAACTTCTGCAGGTTGTCCAGCACCGACCGGGTGACCGAGTCGCCCGCGAGGCCCAGCAGCGAGACGAGGACCAGCAGGGCCGGGAAGAGCGAGAGCACGCCGTAGTACGTCAGGGCCGCGGCCCGGTCGGCGAGCTCGTCGTCCTTGAACTCCGCGAGCGTCCGCCGCAGCACGGCCCCCCAGGACCGTTTGGGCATGTCGGTGGGCTCGTCGGGTGCCCTGTCCTCGACCTCGGGGTCGGGCCCGGGGCGGTCGTCGCGGTGAACGTCGCGGTGGCCGCCGCCGCCCTGGCCGGGGCCGGTGACGGGGGGCTCCGGTTCGTTCCTGTGCTGCCGTTTCGTCATCCGTGCCATGGATCCGCGAGTAACCGCTGGGACGGTGGTTCAACCCTCCCGCGGCGCGTCCGGATCCTCCCCGGTGCCGCCGCCGGTCCCCCCGCTCTCCAGGGGTTCCAGGGTGGCGGCCACGTACTCGGCCTCCCGCTCCGCCTGGGACATGTCGGGGACGAGGAAGCCGTCCCCCGGCCGCTCGGGCGTCCGGCCGCCCCCGGAGAGGCGCTCCCGCCACCGCTCGGCGAGCTGCTGCTGCCGCTCCTCCGGTTCCCGCTGGACGCGCGCCCGGCTGGCGGAGGTGAGGGCCGACAGGAAGTCACGCAGAACGTCGTTCATGGAGCCAGTGTTCTCCCGCCGGTCCCTTTCGGCACCCGTAAAACGGTTTGCTCGCCGTGCCGCCGGGCGCCGACAGTGATCCGATGCACCAAGCACCCCCATGGACCGTCCGGGCCGCCCGGACGGACGACGCGCCGCTGATATGCGAGCTGCTCAACGCCGTCGACACGATCGAAACGGGCGCGCCCGACACCGAGCTGCACAGCGTCGAGGCCGACCTCGCCCACCCCGACGTCGACCTCGCCGAGGACTCGTGGCTCGCCTTCGAGAACGGCCGGCTCGTCGCCTACGCGCTCGTGCTGCCCGCCACGAGGGCCGAGCGCGTGAACATCGACCACTACGTCCTGCCCGCGCACCAGGCCGCCGGCGAACGGCTGCTGGAGCTGGCCGAGGGGCGGGCCCGCACGCGGGCGGCCCGCAGCGGCGCGCACCGGGCGGTCGTCCACCTCCACCTCAACCACGAGCCCACCACCGACACCGCCCTGCTCGACGCCCGGGGCTGGCGGCGGGTGCGGCGCTACCACGTCATGAGCCGGGCCATCTCGCCGCAGGGCGACCCGGTGCCCGAGCCGCCCGCCGGGGTGACGCTGCGCGACTGCACCGACGAGGCCGACCGCCGCCGCGCCCACGCCCTCGTCGAGGAGACGTTCGCCGGGCACTTCGACCACCGGAGCCGTACGTACGAGCAGTGGCGCCACGACATGGACGCCGCGCAGTGCGACTGGTCACTCGTCTGGATCGCCGCCCTGGAGGGCGCCGGCGACGCCGCCGTCCTCGTCAGCCGCAACGACCGCGAGTCCATGGCCTGGGTGAACAACCTCGGCGTCCGCGAGGACGTACGCGGCCGGGGCCTCGGCGGCCACCTCCTGCGGCACGCCTTCGGCGCGTACGCGGCCCTGGGCCGCCGGACGCTGGGCCTGGGCGTGGACACGCTCAACACGACGGGCGCCCTGCGGCTCTACGAGGCGCACGGGATGCGGAGGGAGTACGCCGTCGACACCTGGGAGGTGAGGCTTCCCGTGGCGGCCTGACCGGGAAGAGGCCCCCGAGGCGCCCGCACGCCCCCCACGGCGGATCATGGGCCCGTACACTCGTGCCCGGCTTACCCCAGCGGCGGGGCGAGCGACGAGCGACCAACACGCTTTACCGGAAAGGTATTTCGACATGGACTCCGCTGTACTGGGCGATGCCCCGATCTACGACAGGCTGATAGCGGAAAGAGGAGACGTCCCCACCGACGTCCGCCGCGTCGCCGAGGAGACCCTCACGCAGGTGGGCCGCGCCATGGACTTCAGCGGGCTGGGCGGGCGCCAGGCGTACACGCCCCGCATGCCCTTCCCGCCCGCGCCGACGGGCTGACGCGCGACGGGCTGACGGCCGGCGGGCCGACCCGCGGCGTACGGAGGTCCCGGCGGGCTGCACAACGGTGCGGACCGCCCACACCCCCGCCCCGACCGCGCTCCGCCCCGCCCTCACCCGTTCGCCGCCGTCCTGTTACGGCCGTGCCCGGCGGGGTACCCCTCAGCCCCATGGAGATCGGTTACAAGCTCGCGGCAGAGTCCTTCGGACCCGGTGAACTGGTCAGGCAGGCGGTCCTGGCGGAGGAGGCGGGGTTCGACTTCGTCGAGATCAGCGACCACTTCCACCCCTGGCTGGACAACCAGGGGCACTCGCCGTTCGCCTGGACGGTGCTGGGCGCCATCGCCGCCCGGACCAGCCGGATCGGACTGGCGACCGGTGTCACCTGCCCGACCGTGCGCTACCACCCCGCGATCATCGCGCAGGCGGCCGCGACCCTCGCCGTCCTGTCGGAGGGCCGCTTCGTCCTCGGCGTCGGCTCCGGTGAGCGGCTCAACGAGCACGTCGTCGGCACCGGCTTCCCCGACGCCGTCAGCACCCGCCACGAGCTGCTCCGCGAGGCCCTGGAGATCATCCGCCTGCTGTGGCGCGGCGGCTACCGCTCGTACGAGGGCAAACACCTGCGCCTCGCCGACGCCCGCGTCTTCGACCTGCCCGCCGAGCCGCCCCTCATCGCCGTCGCCGCGAGCGGCGCGGCCTCCACCCGGATCGCCGCCGAACTCGGGGACGGCCTCTTCGCCACCGAACCCAAGGCCGACATCGTCCGCCAGTACCGCGAGGCGGGCGGCGGCGGCCCGCGGTACGCGGAGGTCCCGATGGCGTGGGCCCCCGACGAGCACACCGCGGCCCGCGCCGCGCTGGAGACCTCCCGGTGGGCGGTGACGGGGTGGAAGGTGATGAGCGAGCTGCCCAACCCCGTGAATTTCGACGCCGCCACGACGACCGTGCGCGAGGAGGACATCCTCGGCCGGTTCGCCTGCGGAAGCGACCCCGAGCGCTACGTGGAAGTGGCGCAGGGTTTTGTCGACGCGGGCTTCGACCGCCTGGTCATGCAGAACGCGGGCCCCGACCCGGACGGTTTCATCGACTTCTACCGCAGCGAACTCGATCTGCGGATGCGTCAGCTGAAGGCCGACGGGGAAACCGGCTGAACGCGGCCTGATGCGGGCCTGATGCAAGGCCTGCACGTCGACGCTGAGTCGAGGGTTGTCAACTTTCTGGTGGGCGAGCTATATAGAAAGCCGTAGGGCATCCCACGCAGTGAGGAAGACGAGAAAGGCGACTCGCACACCCATGCTCACCACCGTCCCGGCCCCGCGGTCCCACACGCCCCTCTCGTACGACGAGTTGGTCGACCTCGTGAAGCGCAACGGCCTGTACGCCACACGGGCGCAGGCGGACGCCATCACGCGCAGCGTGCTGGCGGAGCTCGGCCGCCAGGTGACCGGAGACGAGAGAGTGGAACTCGCGCAGCGGCTCCCCGCAGAAGCGGCGCGCGAGTTCGCCTCGCAGATCCCCGCGACCACGGCCGTGTCCGGATTCGGTTTCGTCCAGCAGATCGCCGCCCGCACCGGCGCCGGCCTGGGCGCCGCCCGCTGGGACACCGGCTCGGTGCTCCGCGCCGTCGCCCGTCTCGCCGGCCCGGAACTCCTCGACCGTCTGCTGACACGACTCCCCGACGGCTACGCCCTGCTGTTCGGCCAGGCGCAGCTGACCCGCCCCCAGGCCGCCTGAGAGCGGGCAAGGGGACGGGCCCGGGCCGGTCAGTCCTCCACGGCGTCCAGCACGTCACCGAGGTCCACGAACGTGAAGCCGGTGGCCGCGCGGTCGCCGTCGCCCGGGGTGTCGTGCCCGTCCTGGACGACGAGGAGCCCGCGCGGGTACCGCGTGCCCAGCGGGGCGTTGAGCACGGCGGCGCCGTCGCACTCCTCCGATCCGTCCAGGACGGAGGACGCGGCCGTGACGCGGAAGCCGCCTTCGTACTCGTTGGCGTCCGCCACCTCACGGTCGTAGAGGGCGAAGGTGTCGTCGCCCTGGCTGGAGGCGAGGAGGTAGCCGTCGCCGTCCGCCTCGGTGAGCAGGGTCAGCCCCTCGACATCGGCCGACAGCCGCGAGCCGCCGAACCCCGGATCGGCCCCCGCCACGCACTCGTCGCTCGGCTCGTCGTACACCGCCGGCACGCCGTACTCGCGTACGCGGTCGATCAGCCGCGGCGCCGTGGTGAGGTCGGCGCTCAGGCGCCAGATGCCGACGTCCTCCTGACCGGCGTACAGCACGCCGTTGGCCGGGTCGACCACCATGCCCTCGACCTGCGGCAGTTCGCCCGGCTCGGCGCACGGGGACCAGGTCGACCCGTCCGGGAGCCGGAAGGCGGAGGGCAGGTCCACGGTCCGCACCTTGCGGTAGCCCACCGTGCCGTCGGCACCGGCCGTCAGCTCCAGGAGCGCGATGCTCGTGCGCTCGCGGCGGCTGACGAGGGCGTACGAGCGGCCGGTCGCGCGGTCGGTCCAGGTGGCCAGACCGTACGCGGTCCGCTGCTCCTCGATCTCGCTCTCGTCGGCGGAGAAGACGGGCGGCGCGGCGGGGTCGGTGACGTCGACGAGCGGGCCGCCGGGCGCACCGGGCCGGATGCGGTAGACGCGCAGCCGGTCGTTGCCGCGGTCGGTGGTGACGGCGACGTCGGCGCGCCCGGTGGGCAGCCGCAGACCGTGGACGAGGTCGACGTTGTTGAACCGGCCGCCGGGCGGTGTCGCGAGGGACTGCACGGGCCGGGCGTCGAGGTCGTAGACCCGCAGGCCGCCCTCCTTGGCGGTGCCGATGACCAGACTGCGGCCGGGATCGGCGGCGTTGCGCCAGATGGCGGGGTCGTCCGCGTCGGCGTTGCCGCCCGCTTCGTCGTCGTACAGGGTGGGCGTCTCGGCCCTGGGGGTGACGGACGGCAGCGCCTCGGCGCCACCACCGCCCGCCTGTGCGGGCGGGGCGGTGGCGGTCAGCGACGCCAGCGCCGCGAGCGCGGCGACCGATGCGAGGACGGCCGGGGGGGTACGACGGACCCTGATCACGCACGAACTCCTTCATGCCGGGAACATGACACCTTCGGCCAGGGATCTTGGTCGGTTCCCGCGTCGCCGGGTCGTCTTCCGCCCGTGAAGGAGGTGTACGGCGCGTGAACCTACGCGTCCGGTGTGTCGCCCTCGGCCTCTCCCGGCGCCGCCTCGCCGTCGAGGCTCGTGGTGGCCGACTCCAGGGGGCCGAGGAGGTCCGGGGTGCTCAACCCGCCGCCGCCGGGCGCCGCTTGGGCGGAGGGAGCGGGGCTGAGGGCGGCGACCGCCGCTCCGACGGCGAGGGACGCGACGGCGAGCATGCTGCGCTTCTTCATGCCCTGTTCAACCGCGAAACCCCGCCCGGCGTCACGACCGACCCGCCTCGTACGGATGTACGGGTGGCGCCGCGGCCGGTCTCATGGCGCCGGATCGCGCGCGTCGTACCGCGCGAACCCGCGCCAGCGCAGTGCCAGCAGCCCCACCGCCACCACGCAGGCGACGCCGCCGCCCGTCACGGCGAGCGCGGGTGTGGTCAGGTCGGCCACCGATCCCGCGACGAAGTCACCGAGGCGCGGGCCGCCCGCGACGACGATGAGGAACACGCCCTGCAGACGCCCGCGCATGTCGTCGGGCACCGCCGCCTGGAGCATGGTGTTGCGGAAGACCATGCTGACCGTGTCCGAGAACCCGGCGAGCGCGAGGAAGAGCACGCCCAGCCACAGCTCGCGCGTCAGCCCGAAGACCGCGACGGCGGTCCCCCACGAGGCCACCGCGAGGAGCACCGCGAGCCCGTGCCGCCGGATCCGGCCCTGCCACCCCGAGAACAGTCCGCCCAGGAGCGCGCCGAAGGCGGGCGCGGCCACGAGCAGCCCGGTGGTGCGCGCGTCACCGCCGTACCAGAGGACGGCGACGGCCGGCAGCAGGGCCCGGGGGTGGGCGAGGATCATCGCGCAGAGGTCCGAGAAGAACGTCATCCGCAGGTTGGGCCGGGTGCCGAGGAAGCGCAGCCCGTCGAGGACCGAGGCCCGTCGGGCGCCGTCCTCGCCGCCCTTCCGGTCCGGGAGCATGGCGGGCAGTCGCCACATCGCGTACAGGGCGGCGCCGAAGGTGACGGTGTCCACCAGGTAGGCGGCCTCGTACCCCCACAGGCCGACGATGAAGCCGCCCAGCATGGGCCCGACCAGTGTGCCGGACGTCATCGTCATCGAGCTGAGCGCGTTGGCGGCCGGCAGCTGCTCGGGCGGCAGCAGCCTCGGGATCATGGAGCTTCGGGCGGGCCCGTTCAGCGCCTGGCAGACCGCTTGCAGCGCGACGATCCCGTACAGGAACCAGACGTGGTGGAACCCGGCGAGCGTGGCCGCGGTGAGCGCCGCGGACAGCACGGCCGAGCCGGTGGCGCTGCCGAGTCCGAGCTTGCGCCGGTCCATCGTGTCGGCGGCGGCGCCGCCGTACAGGCCGAAGAACAGCAGCGGTACGAGGGAGAACAGGCCGACCAGGCCGACCGAGAAGGTGGAGCCGGTGATGTCGTACACCTGGAGGGAGATCGCCAGGGTCGTCATGCCCTGACCGACCCAGGAGACGGTGTTCCCGAACCACAGACGCCGGAAGTGCACCGAGGACCGCAGGGGGGTCAGGTCGGCCAGTATCCGGCGGCGTACGGCGGTGGGCGCCGCGGTCACGGCCGGTCCACCGCGCGGCCGGAGGGGCGTGCGGGCGCGGAACCATGTGCGTGGTGCGTGCATCTGCGTATCGGCATGGGCAGCAGCATAGGGTTTGACCTTCAAGTCGCTTGAACGCCGACACTCGCAGACATGGACGACAACGACGGTTCCGACGACAACGACGGCCTGCTGAGCATCGGCGCCTTCGCGCGCAGAGTGGGACTCGCACCGAGCGCGCTGCGGTTCTACGACGACTGCGGCGTACTGTGCCCGGCCCGGGTCGACGAGGTGACGGGCTACCGCTACTACGCGCCCGGCCAGGAGCCCCGCGCTTCGCTGATGCGGCGCCTGCGGGAGGCCGGGGTACCGCTCACCGACGCCTCGCTGGTGCTCGACGGCCCTCCGGAGGAGGCGCGCGCGGTGCTCGAGGCGCATGCGCGGAAGGCGCGGGAGGCGGCCGACGCGGCCCGGTCGGTGATCGGGGAGGTTCTCGGCGGCGGCGTGGGGGACAGCGCCGCCGGGACGTGGACCCGGGCGCGTATCGGGGGAGCGGAACTGGCGAGTGCGGTACGGCAGGTGGCGCCCGCCGTCGCAGGCGCGGCCCTGCGGGAGGAGTTCCCCGCCCTCGGCTGCGTCCTCGTCGAACTCGACGGCCAGGAGGTACGGCTGGTGGCCACGGACCGCTACCGGCTGGCCGTCCGGACGCTGCGGCCGCTCGCGATCGAGGGCGGGCCCCGGCACCTCCTGATCGACGCCCGCGCCATGAGGGAGCTGGCGTCCTGGGCCGTACGCCGGTCCGAGATCGTGATCGAGACCGACGGCGGAGGCGGCACACGCCTCACGGGCGACGGCCACACCCGGGCCGTGACGCCCGTCGGCGGGCCCTTCCCCGACTACCGCCTGGTCCTGGACGGGCTGCCGGCGCCCCGGACGCGGATCATCGCGGACCGGACCGCCCTGCGCGCGGAACTCGCCACGACCGGGGAAGGCGGCCCCGTCACACTGTCCACCGAGGACCAGCACCTCCTGCTGTCGCCCCGGCGCGGCGCCCGTGCCCCAGCGCGCCATCCGCACCGGGGAGCCGCCGCGCGTCTCCTTCGACCCCGAGGTGCTGCTCGCGGCGCTCGATGCCGGGGTCGGGCCCGACGTGCTCCTGGAGGTCTCCTCACCCTCGGAGCCGGTCGTGGTCCGCTCCGCCGACCAGGGAAGCTTCACCACGCTCGTGATGCCCGTCAGAGAGAAGGCCGCGTGAACGCCGAGAACCCCGTCGTCCGGTTGTGCGCCCAGGGCATGCGGGCCGAGGCCGAGGGCCGGGACAGCGACGCGCTCGCGCTCCTCCTCGCGACGCGGGAGGCGGAGGAATGAGGACGCAGCGGCGCCGGCCGTAGCCCCGCGCGGGCGGGCAGGGGCTCGGAGGCTCAGCCCGTCAGGTCGATGACGACCTTGATGTCGTCGTCCTGCGCGGCGAAGGCCTCCTCGGCGCGCTCCAGCGGCACCCGCCGGGTGATCGTGCGCTCCAGCCAGTCCCGGTCCGCCTTGGCGAGTGCCTCGGCGGCGTGGCGGTAATGGCGCAGGTTGGCGTTGACGGAGCCCACGACCACGTCGTTTTCCAGCACCAGCTCCCGGTTGATGGTGCCCGCGTCGACGGACAGCTGCCGCCCCTGGGGCGACACGCCCGTCAGGCACACGATGCCGTATGGGGCCGTCCCGGCCATCGCGTCGAAGACCAGGTGCCCGGCCCCGGTCGCCTCGATCACCACGTCGGGCCGTACGGAGGAGGTCACCCGGTCGATGTCCTCGCTGTGGTACGTCGCCCCGAGGCCGGCCACCAGGTCCGGCTTCGGGCCGGACGTCACCCGGTCGAGGACGTGTACCTCCAGTCCGCGCTGTACGCCGAGGAGCGCGGCCAGCAGTCCGATCGGCCCGGCCCCCGTCACCAGGGCGCGCCGCGGTTCGAACCAGGCCCGGCCGCCCACGCGCTCCACCTGCTCCCACGCCTTGGCGACCACGGTGGTGGGCTCCAGCAGCACGCCGACCTCCTCCAGGCCGGGGTCGAGCCTGACCGCGTAGTCGCTCTCCACGGTCCAGGACTCGCTGCCGTACCCGTGACGCTCCTTGATGCCGCGCTCGGTGTAGCGGCCGTTGCGGCACATGTCGAACTCGCCGTGGGCGCAGGCCCCGCACGGCTCCGGGTCGGGGCGGCGCACCACACCGACCACCAGGTCGCCCGCGTCGAACCCGCTGCCCGGCGGGGCCTCGCGTACCCGCCCCAGCGACTCGTGCCCCAGCACCAGCCGCTCCTCGCCCGGTGGAGCCCACCCGTACGCGCCGGCCAGGATCTCCTTGTCCGTGCCGCAGACCCCCACCGCCAGACCCTGCACCAGCAGCTCGCCACGGCCCGGGACCGGCTCGGGGACGTCCCTCACCTCCAGGGATTGGGGGGACGAGGGACGGACGGTGACAGCGCGCATCGGCTTCTCCCTGGGCATGCGGAACTCGGGGTGCAGCGGCCGGGCGCACGCGACCACTGCACCACGCCTGGCTTCTCGCGGGTACCCGGCCAAAGGGTGCCAAACGGCCGAAACAGTCCGCGGGACGCGTCGGACACGCCTCCGCCACCCGTCACCCGACGTCCGCCGGCCCGCCGATCCGCCGGCCCGCCGATCCGCCGGCCCGCCGATCCGCCGGCTCACCGGGACTGCGCGAGCCGGCGGAAGCCGTGGGGTCGGCGGCTCAGTCGACGGCGGCGAGGACCGCGTCGGCCATGGCCTGCTCACCGGCGGCGTTGGGGTGGAACGGAGCGGCGGCGTTCGTGCTGAGCGGCTCCATCCAGCGGGTCCCGGCCGGCTTGCACGCGTCATGGCCTATGGACTTGGTGTACGTGTCGACGTAGACCGCGCCGTGCGCGGCGGCCTGCGCGGCGATCATGCTGTTGAGGCGCTTGTGGGTGTCGCGCAGCCACGGGGCGTCGCCCTTGGCGATGGAGACCACCGACGGGCAGTTGGTGCCGTCGTCCGGCAGGATCGCGGGGTATCCCGTGATCAGGATCCTCGCCTGCGGGGAGCGCTCGCGGATGCCCTGGACGGCGGCGGCGATCTTGGGGGCGGTGGCGTTGATGGTCTGGGCCAGTCGGTCGGTTCCGGTCCAGGTGTAGCTGGTCTTGCAGGGGGAGCCCGACATGTTGAACAGGCCCAGGCTCACGCAGCGGACGATGATGTTGGCGAAGCCGATGTCGTTGCCGCCCACGGTGAGGGTGACCAGGTCGGTGTCGGCGCTGAGCGCGTCGAACTGCGGGGGTGTGGAGGCGTGCTGCGCCGATGTCAGGTGCACGGTGGTGGCACCGCCGCAGGTGACGTCCTTGTGGGCGGCGGGCGTCAGCGCGGCGTTCAGCAGCGCGGGGTAGTTGCGGCTGGAGCGCGTGCAGGTGGAGTCGGTCTGGTCCGGTACGCCGGCTCCCGAGGCGTACGAATCACCCAGGGCGACATAGCGGTTGACCGCGGCCTCCTCGGCGACGGCGGGACTCGCGCCGGCCCCGGCCGCGGTCGCGAGGGCGGCAGCGGTGGCCGTGAGGGTGAGGACGGCCCGGGTGCGGGTGCGGGTACGGGTACGGGTACGGCTGGGGGCGCCGGTACGGCGGCTCGACGGAACTGATCGCATGACGGTGCCTCTCAAGTGGGGAGGGAGCGCCTGCCGTTGGCGGTCGGGACGGTTCGGCGAGGCGCACGGCGTCATGGAGGCGAGGCGGGCCCGTCCGCCTGCCCCATGACACCGCGAGGGCACTGCGCGCGCAGTTACTGATCAGTCGTACTGGCACGTAATATGAGGTCGGAGTGACGGCCCGTCAAGGGATCTCGCAGGAAGTGGTTCAATTGGATACTTGTCTGCCCGAGCCCCTCGTCGCCGAGCTCTTCGATGCGGCGCCCGAACATCGGCAAGCGGCCCCACCCTGTGGCCGTCAGCTCCTACGGTGACGGGTATGAGTACCGACGACGTCAATCCCGATGACGGCATCAATCCCGATGACGAGTGGCCCCTGCCTCCCGCCTGGATGTTCGACTGCGCGGACTGTGTCCGCATCTACTCAGCGATGAAACGCACCCTGGCGGAGATCGACATCCTCAGCCTCACCGTGGAACCCGGCGTGGATTACGACCCGTTCGACAGCGGCCCGGGCTCACAGATCCGTCTCGCACACCATCTGGCGACCGCCCACCGGGAGTTGCTGCCCGACTGGCTGGGGGGCTGCGCGCGCTGCGCCGATCACCAGCGATGGCTCGCCCGGAAGGGCACGACCGGTGACGAGCTGGTCGCCGCCGAGCACCGGGCCGCTCATGTCTTCATTCCGCCGAGCAGAGTCGGCCTCTTCTAGAGCCGAGAGGCCGAGGGCCGAGAGCCCGGCCCCGGCCGCCCCACCCCCGCACCCACCCCTGGAGGAACCCATGTGCGCCGCGAAGATGCACGCGGACGAGCCGGACACCGGCGAGGCGCTCGTACACCGGCTGATCAGCGCGCGGTTTCCGCGGTGGGCAGGGCTGCCGGTCGCGCCGGTCGCCTCGGCGGGTACGTCCAACGCCATGTACCGGCTGGGCGAGGACATGGTCGTCCGGCTGCCCCGCACGGCGGGGGCGGCCGGTGATGTGGCGAGGGAGCACACGTGGCTGCCGCGGCTGGCCCCGGAGCTCCCCGTACCCATCCCCGTACCGCTGGGCAAGGGGTGCCCCGCCGAGGGCTATCCGTGGCCGTGGTCCGTCTACCGCTGGCTCGACGGCGAGAACCCCGCCCTCGGGCGGCTCGCCGCACCGGACGCCTTCGCCCGCGACCTCGCGGAGTTCGCCGCCGCGCTGCACGGCCTCGACACCGTCGGCGGCCCCGCCTCGTACCGCAGCGAAGCCCTGGCCGCGAGGGACACCGAGACCCGCGCCGCGATCGCGCACCTGCACGGAATCCTGGGCCCCGACGCGGCGCACGGCGCGACCGGCACCTGGGACGCGGCTCTGCGCGCCCCCGCCTGGTCCGGTCCGCCGGTCTGGATCCACGCCGACCTCCAGCCGGGCAACCTGCTGACCGTCGACGGCCGGCTCAGCGCCGTCATCGACTTCGGGTGCGTGGGCCTGGGGGACCCCGCCGTCGACCTGATCGCCGCCTGGTACGTCCTGCCGGCCGAGGCCCGCGGTACGTTCCGGGACGCCGTCCGGGCCGACGACGCCTCCTGGGCCCGGGGGCGCGGCTGGGCGCTGTCCACCGCGCTCCTCGAACTGCGGTACTACCGGGACACGAACCCGGCCATGGCGTCGATCGCACGGCACGTCATCCACGAGATCCTCGCCGATCAGGAACGCGCCGGGGTGTCACCCGTATGATCGTGCTCCCGCCGGGGACCTCTCCTCACCCCTCCAGCCAGTCTCCCGGGACCGCCTCCCGCAGCCCCTCCAGCGCCGCCTCCGTACGCGCCCGGGCATACAGGCAGAGCCCCTCGACCTCCCGTATCAGGACGTCCTCGCCGGCGAACCAGCGCGTCCCGCGACCTACGGGCGGCAGTTCCCGGAACTGCCGCTCCACCTCTTCGCTCTCCTGCTCCTCGATCTCCAGGTAGTCGGAGAACCCGTCCGGGAACAGGACCACTTCCGCCATGACCATCTCGACGCACGCGGCGGTCAGGCTGGAATCCCAGGGCTCCCAGCGCTCCCGCGACGCGTCCGCCAGGTCGGCCCGGATCACCGTGCCGGGGTCGTCGCCGTCGAGCTCGTCCAGGAGGACGCCCCAGCAGGCGGCGCCCTGGTTCTCCGCGCGGTACACGAGCGCGCCGTCGACGACGTACAACTCCTCGGGTGCCAGCAGCGTGTCGTGGTTGCTGGTGAGGTCCCCGCGACGCCCAAAACGCAGGTACGTCTCCCGGAGCGCCGCCGGCAGGCGCAGACCCAGGCGCCGCTCGGCGGCCGCCACCTCCGCCGGGCTCCAGCCGTCGCCGGGGCGCAGCGGCTGCTGCCAGTACGCGGCGAAGCCGGCGATGAACGGCCAGGCCTTCGCGCGGTCGCGCAGCGCCCCGGTCAGTCCGGCGTGGATGTCGAACGTTTCAGCCATGCCCGCACCCTACGGCCACGCACTGACAACGCCCCATGGCGCTCCTGGCGGTGCGGTACGCCTCGCGCAGGTCGTCACCGTCGTACCGGTAGCGGGCGAGACGGCGCAGAGCGCCGTCGGCGTTGACCGCCACGGTGTGGGTGAGCTCGCGGAACAAGGGTATGTCGGAGCCCGAGTCCCCGTACGCGACGCAGGAGTCGCGGTCGAGCCCGAGCGCCGTACGGATGCGGTCCATGACGAGGACCTTGTCGGCGGGGGTGAGGATCCGCGCCGGGTCGGGTGCCGCGCGCAACGGCAGCGGCGGGAAACCGGAGGCGATGACCTCGTCCACGCCGAGCGCCGTCAGGCGGCCGGCGAAGAAGTCGGGGGACATGGTGATGACGGCACTGTGCTCACCGCGCTCGCGGATGTCCGCGACCACCTCCGCCAGCCCGCCGATCCAGGGAGCGCCGGCGAACACGTCCGCCACCGTCTCGGCGGCCAGCTCCCGCCACAGCACGCACAGTTCGGACGCGAACCCGCGCGTGTCCACGGCTCCCGCCGCGAAGGCCGCCTCCAGCCGGACCAGCTCCGGCAGGCAGCCCAGGCGGCGGGCGATCTCCAGGCCGGCGGTGGTGCCGCGCAGCAGGGTGCCGTCCATGTCGAACACGTGCAGGCGGCTCAACGCCCCGCCCCCGGGCCGCCCGGGCGGCCCGGGACCTCCGGGGCGGCCTGCGCGGCCGCCGGGTACAGGGCCCAGCCGTCCGGGGCGGGCCGGTTCAGCCAGGCGGCGAGCAGCGCCGCGCTCGGCGGGAACAGCGGCGCGGGCAGATCCTCGGGCCGGGCCCAGACCCACCGGTCCAAGACCTCCGGCTCGCACACGGAGGCGACGGCGTCCTCGGCCGCGACCCGGGCCAGCACACCCGCCGTCATGTGGACGCGGTCGCCCTCGGTGTGCAGGGCCACGGCGAACACCCGCGCGCCGCCCGCCCCCGTGATGCCGCTCTCCTCGGCGGTCTCCCGGAGGGCGGCCTGCTCGAAGCTCTCCCCGGCCTCCACGTGACCCCCGGGCAGACACCACGAGGCGGGCTCGCCCTGCTTGATCCGGTGCCCGATCAGCACGGCGCCGTCGGGCCGCAGCAGTACGGCTCCGACCCCGACGACCGGCCGGGGAGGCTGCGCGGAGGTGCCCGTCACCGCTGCGGATCCGTCGCGGTGCACCTCACCCGAACCGCCTCCGCCCACGCGCCCTGTGCGCCCCATCGTTCCCCTCGTGTGCCGCTGAGCCACCCTCGTCATGGGTGGCCCCTCAACCTACTAAAGGCCCGGCTCCGGGCTCTGCCGCAGTGCGTCCCGCAGCTCATCGAGGCTCGGAGGCCGGAGCTCGGGTATGGGGTGTCCGATGTCGGACGGCCAACCGGGGCGGAAGCGGGCGACGAACTCCGCGAAATCCCGTCGCAGGTACCGGGGATCGGACGGCTTCAGCCGGACCTGCCGACGGTCGTCGGCCCACCAGATCTGGAACGTGGTGACGGTCCCCTCCGCCGGCCAGTGCTCACTCTCCTCCGGCAGCAACACGACGTCGACGAAGCCCCCGACGCCCAGGCCGATGTCCACGAAGATCCCGGTCGCGCCGGGCTGGGGCACCCTCACCACCGTGCCCTCGAAGACCTGACCGAAGCGCAGGCCCCTCCGTATCTCCGCCCACTCGTCCTCCGTCACCACGGCCGCATCATCGCACCCTCGTCCGGATCCCCGGGGCCCGGGGGAAAGGCGGGGACGCAGGGGCGCACACTGGTCGGGATCCTGATTGAGGAGTCCGTACCGGGTGGGGTCAGTCGGGCAGATCGTCCAGTATCAGCCCCAGCGCGGCCGCCAGTTCGATCGTCCTGCCCGGTGTCGGGCACTGCCTGGCCAGACTGGTCTGATCGAGACGGCCGTTACGGGCTTGGAAGAGAACCTTCGCAGCAGGATGCCGGCGCATCGCGTCCGGGGTGAGCCCGTCGGCGGCTCGATGCGCTGCGGCGACCAGGGTGGGGAACGTCGCCTGCAGAGCCGCGGCCCACTCCTGGAGTGCCTCCAGCCACCGGTGCACCGCTGGGTCGGATGTGGAGGAGAACCGCTCTGCCGCATCAGCCAGCTCCCGCCAGGTGGCGCCGTGCCAGGGTCTGGCCTGCAGAACGGGCAACTGCCACTGGCGCTTGACCGCCGACCAGTGGTCCGCGCGCGCCTGCACCGAGTGGACCGTGAATCCCGGGAGACACAGGGCGGTCAGGTTCCAGCCGTGGCAGGCACCGGTGTCGAGACCGAAGATCCTGCCGTCGCGGATCAGCGGTTCCCGGCCGGTGACGTGATGGCCGAACACCACCGGCTTGGCATCGGTGTAGTGCTCGTGCCACGAGCCGTCCGGGAACAGCGCCGTGAGCTCGCGTTCACCCCTCGTCGAGCCACAGAGGATCTCCTCCCGCTGGTCGGCCAGAGGAATGCCGGACAGCATCGCGGCGTGGACGACACGGACGTGCTCGTTCTCGAAGTAGTACGGCAGAGTCCGCATCCAGTCGACCGTTTCGGCGTACTGGTCGCCCAGTTGCAAGCGCGTGATCTCCTGCGCGTAGGAGAGGATGCCGCGTACGTGCTTGCGCTCATGGTTGCCCATGACCACGACCGAGTTCGGGCGCTCACGGAAGAGCCCGACCACCGCACCGGGCGCCGGGCCGCGGTCGACCAGATCACCGACGCTGACCAGCAGGTCGTCCGGCTGGATGTCGACCTCGTCGAGCAGTTCGAGCAACTCGTCGAAGCAGCCGTGGATGTCGCCGATGATGATCGTGCGCCGCATGCGGACGATGCTAGGGAGGCGGCGGTGCGGCGAACAAAGGGTTTTGTGCGCCGAGACGGCTCCCGTGGCGCACTCATCGGCTAACGGTGCCCGAGCGCCGGAGCACCGGACCGCAGCGGAAGCGTCAGGTGCGACGGGGCCAGGGACATGCGGGCGCCCGGCGGGTTGTGCTGCCGGTAGAGGGGGTCCGTGGTGTCGACCACCAGACTGATCCGGTTGCCGGCGGGAACGTCGTACGCCGTCGCCCCCATCTCCAACTCCACGGTGAACGGCACCCCGGGGACGCGGTCGCGGAAGGTGAACGGCACGTGGCTGATCAGCCGCCCGACACCGAGGGGTTCCACCTCGTAGAGGTAGGCGAACAGCGTTCCCCGCGCAGCGCTGGGCGTGACCGACAGGGTCAGCGAGGGCGTCCCGCGTACCGCCAGGGGCGTGGGCCGGCCGGGCAGCAGGTCCCAGACGGCCGCGCCCGCGCCCGGCAGGAGCGGCATGACGACCGGCTGCGGCAGGCCGTGCTTGTCCAGGGTGGGGGACAGGCCCGGCAGGCCCGCTTCCGCACCGGTGAGCACGCCCGTGCGGACGGTGGCGGTACGCGGCACCAGCGGCCGCAGCGCCGGCCGCCGACCGGTCATGGCCTGCCAGCCGGTGTAGCCCTCGTCGCCGTGCCCGAGGCGGGGCCGTACGAGCAGCGGCCGGGGCTCGCGAGCGGTGGCCTTCCGGTCCCGGACGTAGGTGTCGAGCCATTGCTGCGTGCGCCGGCACGGGGCGATCCGCAGGTTCAGGCCGCAGTACACCAGCGGTTCGACATGGTCACCCGGCCGCAGCTCCAGGTGTTTGGGGCCTTGCAGGGCAGTGAAGAAGCGGACCATCTGGGCGGGAGGGGCGACGAACATGTCTCCCCAGTTGTGCACCAGGAAGACCGCGGGGCGGTGCGCGTTGAGCGCCTTCAGGTGGTGTCGCGGTGACCGCGTCTTCGCCCACGTCCGCATGGCCGCGGTGGCGGACCCGGTGAGCGCCTCCCGTGCGTACGCCGTCAGCTCGGGCGACGGACGCCCCAGCAGGCGGGCGGAGGCCGCGAGGACGGCGATCTTGGCCCGTTCCTCCGTCGTTCGCCCGAGCAGAGCCTCCTCCAGGTCCGCCCACCCGCCGATCGCGGCCACCGCGTCGATCCGCGGATCGGCGGCGGCACCCAGGAGGCCGATCCCCGCTCCGTAGGAGTAGCCGAGGACGCCGATGCGCTCGGGGTCGACCGCCTGACTGCGTACGGCCCAGTCGATGACGGCCGACAGGTCACGGACATCGCGGGGCCCTGCCGTGTCGATGGTGCCGGTGGACGAGCCCCACCCCCGTGGGGAGTACGCCACCACGAGATAGCCGGCGTCGGCGTAGTGGCGGGCCTCGAGGAGGTAGGGGAGCCTGCCGGCGATCCACGTCCCGGGCATCACCAACAGCGGCGGCCGCGCCCCCCGGGCCCGTACGGTGGGGGCCGGGGCGTACACCATGGCGTCGAGGGTCACCCCGGGCTCGGTCGCGATGCGTTGCACGGGCGGCAGCGGAACGACCGCCTGTGCGGTGGCCCGGGGCGCCGCGGACGGCGTCGCGGACCAGGCCAGCCCGAGGGCGGCGGCGACGGCCACGGCCGCCGCGCCACGGCGGCGGCGTCGTCGGTGAGACGGGGAGCCTGCGGGCGGTGGCTGCAGGGACAGGGGCAGGGGCAGGGGCATGGGGCGGCATCCGTCATCAATGCGTACGTGCGTGCACGCGTGTCCGGTCGGTGTGGGGGCTGCGCGCTGGTGAACGACCGCACACGCCGATGGTCACCGCGCCGTCCCGAGGCCTCCGGACTCCGGCTCGTGGAACGCGAGCGCCCTCGCGGGGCAGAGACCGGCGGCCATCCGCGCCGCCGCGCGGTGGGCGGTGGGCGGCTCGGCGTCCAGCAGGATGACGAGGCCGTCGTCGGGATCCTGGTCGAAGACCTCGGGAGCGGTCAGCACGCACATCCCCGCGCCGATGCAGCGCTCACGGTCGACGCGCACGTGGGCCGCCGGCCTCACCGCGACCCCTCCTCGTCCCAGGTGACCGGAAGGCTCTTCACCCCGGCGATGTCCGCCGTCTCCGGGCGCAGGACCACCTCGTCGGCCGGTACGGCCAGGCGCAGCGTCGGGAAGCGGTCGACCAGCGCGCGGAACGCGACCCGCATCTCGACGCGGGCCAACTGCTGCCCGAGGCACTGGTGGATGCCGTGACTGAAGGCCAGATGCCCGCCGTACGGCCTGTGGAGGTCGAGCACATGCGGATCGGCGAAGCGCTGCGGGTCGCGGTTGGCGGCGTGCAACGACAGGACCACCGTCGTGCCGGCCTCAATGGTGTGGCCGCCCAGCTCGACGTCCTCCAGCGCCGTCCTCATGAACGTCTTGGCGACGCTCAGGTACCGCAGCAGCTCTTCCACGGCCCCGTCGGTGAGCGCGGGATCGTCGCGCAGCGCGGCCAGTTGCTCCGGGTTCTGCAGCAACGCGAACGTGCCGAGCGCCAGCATGTTCGCGGTGGTGTCGAACCCGGCCGCCAGCAGGATCAGGCTGATTCCCTTCAGCTCCTGGTCGGTCAGGTCGGTCCCGGTGAGTTCGCTGAGCACGTCGTCGGTGGGGTGCACCCGCTTGGCGGCCACCAGCTCCGCCAGGTACTCCTGCGTCGCGGTGTAGGCCGCTATCAGCTCCTCGTCGCTCGCCTCCCCGCCCATGAAGGTGTCGATCTGCTCCTGGAACGAGCCCCGGTCCTCGTACGGGACCCCCAGGAGATCGCAGATCACCATGGTGGGGATGGGCTTGGCGAACGCGGTCACCAGGTCCGTCGGCGGCCCGGCCTCGGCCATGGCGTCCAGGCGTTCGGCGGTGATCTGCTCGATGCGCTCGGTGAGCAGGCGCATCCGCCGTACGGTGAACTTGCCCACCAGCGGCTTCCGGTAGCGCCCGTGCCGAGGCTCGTCCATGAGGAGGAACTCGCCCGGCGGCGCCGGAGGAAGCTCGAAGTCGACGACGTTCATGAGCTCCTTGCGGGAGCTGAACCGCGAGTCGGCCAGGACTTGCCTGACCAGGTCGTAGCCGGTGATCACCCAGCCGGGTTTCGCGGCGGGGCCGGGGTGGGTGTAGCGGCTGATGGAGCCGTGCCGGTGAGCCTCGGTCAGCTCGGCGGGCGGGTCGAAGGGGCAGCCGGGGGGACGCGCCGTCGGCAGGGTCGTGACGGTGTGCAGGGACTTATCCATGGCCATTCCTCAAGTCGCGATATGACGTGTTCGGTGTTGCCTGAAAGCTATGGCGCCTTCGTGCGACCGTCAATCGGCAATGTGGCATAACTCCAGCTCAGCCTAGGCAAATTGATGCAAGGCGCTGGCGTCGAATGCAACGTCACGTTGCAATGGGTGCCCGGCGAAGGCAATACTCGCGACATGCCAGGAGGACGACTGACCCAGCAGGACCGCCAGCGCATCGCGGCCGGACTCGCCGACGGACTCTCGTACGCCGAGATCGCCAGGCGGCTCGACCGCTCCGCCTCGACGATCAGCCGGGAGATCGGACGCAACGGCGGCCCCGGCGACTACCGGCCCCAGCACGCCCAGCGGGCCACGGCCCGGCGAGCGCGGCGCGGCAGGCCGGCACCCGCGCGGGCGGCCCGCCCGCCGGGCGGCGGCCCGATGGAAGAGGAGATCATCCAACTGGCGGTCAGGTCGGGCATGTCGAGGATGACGGCGCGCGTGCACGTCGACCTGCTCCTGTCGGAGGACGGCAGACGCACCGCGGCCGAACTGACCCGCAGACTGGGCGTCAGCCCGGCCTCCGTCTCCGTGGCCGTGAACTTCCTGGTCCAGCACGGCTTCGTCCGGCGCGAGCGCGATCCGCGACGGCGGCGCGACGTCTACGTGGTCGACGACGAGGCCTGGTACCACTCCATCGAGGTCAGCGCGCGCCAGACGCTCCAGGTGGCCCAGGCCGCGATGGCGGCGGCGGAGACACTCGGCCCCGACGAGCCCGCGGGACGGCGGCTGTCCAAGGGCGGGAGGTTTCTGGAGCGGGTCGTCCTCGACATGCAGGACTCGGCCGACCGGTGGCGCGCCCTTCTGGGGTGACGGACTTCGTGAACCTCACCGGGGGCGGCACACGGCCTTGCTTATACGATCAACAGCCCGGCCCGCCGCCGGTCCAGGGGACCGGACTCGGAACGACGGAAGTCAACCAGGGGGAACCATGGCAGAAGTCGGCGGATGGATCTGGAAGAGCAACCTGCGTCCCTTCCTCGAGCTGTTGTCGCGCTACGCCGCCTACGACTTCGACGCCACCGACTGGGAGACCGTGGCCCTGGCGGTCGAGGAGACCGATGACGAGCGGTCCGAGTGCTGGTACGCGTATCCCCTGGTCGGTGACGTGCACGAGATTGCGGTTCTGCTCGCGCGCGCGGTCGGAGGCGAGGAAGTCTCCGTAACGGTACGGGGAACCATGACGGCCGGACTCCAGCTCCGGGCGGACACGCTGCTCTCCGCGTTCGCCAGCGGTTGAGGCGCCGGCGGCCGGTGCCGGTCCGCGGTGGCGCGCCGCCCCGAGCGCCAAGCGCGGCGGCGCTCGCCCGCACCGCACGCGCCTTGCCCTCACCCGACCGCGGCGGGGATCATGCGGCATGCGCCCGGATCACTGGCACCTCACCGAAGACGTCGACGCATTCCTCGCCCACGCCGGGGCGTTCCTGCGCTCGCGCCCCGTCCCGCACATCATGCCGCTGACCGTGATCGCGAGGCTGCGCGCCCGCGGTGCGGACGCCTACGGTGCGCAAGCCACCCTCTTCGGCCACCTCGAGCGGACGGGCGAGGTCCTCGCGACCCTGCACCGCCTTCCCTCCCGCGGCCTGGGGCTCACCCCCCTCACCCCCGAGCAGGCCGACGGCCTTGCCGCCCACCTGGCCGCCCTCGGGCACTCCCTGCCCTACGTCAGCGCGGACGACGGCACCGCCACGGCCTTCGCAGAGGCCTGGCGGCGGCACACAGGAGCGGAGCCGGTTCCGCGCGTCCGGCTGTGCCTGTACCGGCTCGGCACGCTCACCCCGCCCACGCCGTTTCCGGCGGGCCGGGGCCGGCTTGTGGGGGAGCGGGACCATGACCGGCTCATGCGCTGGTGCGCCGAGTTCGCCGCGGACGTCGGGGAGGACGTCTCGATCGACGCCGCCTCCTGGGCCGGCACACGCTTCGCCGACAAGCGCTACACGTTCTGGGAGACCCCGGACGGCACGCCCGTCTCCATGGCGGGCGCCAACCCGATGGTCGCCGGCATGGTCCAGGTCGACCCCGTCCACACCCCGGCCCACCTGCGCGGCCGCGGCTACGCGGGCGCCGTGACGGTCGAGGTGAGCCGGGCCGCGCTGGCCGCGGGCGCCGAGGAGGTCGTGCTGTTCACGAACGCGGCCAACCCCACCAGCAACGCCCTCTACCAGCGCCTCGGGTACGTCCCGGTCACCGACTGGACCGTGTACGACTTCACATGAGCCGACCGAACCGGCCGACCGAAAGCCGACCGAACCGTCCGGTCGGGCTCAGAACGACTGGAACGCCCGGGTGAGTTCGGCGACGGCCGCCGCCAGGGGCGCCGCGGGCTGGGCGAAGAGCGCGAGCCGCTCCAGGGCCCGCCGTACGACCCCGGGCTCGGGAGCGTCCTCGTCGAGCTCCTCGCGCAGTCTGCGCAGCTCGGCCCGGGGCGACTCCTGGTCCGGCAGGGCGGCCCTGTGGTCGTCCAGCAGGCGCTCGACGAGCAGCAGCAGGGCGTCCACCTGGGCGCGCTGGTCCGTTCCGGGCGGCTGGATGGAGACGCGCCCGGCGACGGCCCGCGCGTGCGGGCCCACCGCCTGGTTGGCGACCTGGCTCTGACCGCCGTACTGCTGCACACCGAAGTTGAGCACGCGGGACGGCTCGTCGGGGGAGGGGGACTGGGGAGCTTGACCGGACACGTGCCTCTCCTATCGCTGGGCGGGGCCACCGGACCGCGCCGGGTTCCCGGCCGTGGGTGCGGCTGTGGCCGTGGCCGACTCTGCGGTCGCCTGGGCGCCTTGGCCCACGGCCTGGTTCCCCACCACGCTGACGCCGCCCGTCTGCAGGACACCGTGGTTGAGGATCGTCTGCGTCTGGGTACGGAAGTCGGCCGTGTCCACGCCGTGTTCGTCCAGGAAGTCCCGGACGGCCGCGAGGGCATGCCGGTCCAGGGCGTTCAGCACGCGCTGCGCGTCGCCGAACTGGAAGTGGTGGAAGTACTCCGGGCCCTGGACCTCCTCGCGGACGCTCACGCGGGCGCCCCGGTCGTAAGCGGGGTCGTCGTCCGCCGCCATCTTCTCGTGGAGCAGTCGGCGGGCCCGGCGGCGCTCCGCGAGGACGTCCGCCAGCCAGGACCGGGGCGCGCCCCACAGCGCCGGGCCGGTACGCCCCAGCGCCTTGACCGTCAGCGCCAGACGCGCGTCGTCGGGGCTGCGCAGAAGCACGTCGACCGCGTGCAGATCGCGCCGTACGGGCCCGAGGACGAAGCGCTCGCAGCGCAGGTGGAGCGTCCTGCCCACCACCGCCACGTGCAGGAAGTGGCTGGGCACGACCTCGCCGCCCCACAAGGGGAGGTGAGCCGCCAGGCAGTGGCGGGCCACCCCGTCGGGGTGCGTGGCGATGCGCTCCAGCTCCTCGGCGGGAAGCCGGGTGGCGGGCGCGCGCAGCGGGTCGGGCAGGAAGGGCCCGTCCTCGGTGAGTTCCCGCCCACTGACGAACACCCGGTCCTCCACGGCGAGTCCCACGAGCCGCGCGTCGTGCGTGAGGGCGCCCGGCGCCCCGTCGTCATGCCACCGGCCGGGGCCGGGGACGACCGGCAGCCCGCCCGCCGCCGCGCGCAGCCGGTGGCGCAACCGCTCCACCACGTCCCAGGCGGTGAAGTCGGCGACGGCCGCCGGCGGTTCGTCGCGTCCCGCTCCGGGCGCGGGCTCGGCCGGCAGTAGCGGCAACGACAGCGTCCACTGGGACTCCTGCCTCCCGTACCCGATGAACGGCGAGAAGCCGCTGTAGCACGTGACGTTGCCGCGCTGGGCCTCCGCCACCGCCGCGATCCGCTCCGCCGCCCACGGCTCCACCGCGCCCGGCCGTGGCAGTGCCTCCGGGTCGAAGGCGTCACGCCGCAGCGCGCCACGCAGCCGCGCGTCGACGTCCGCCTCCTCGGCGGTGACGGTACGCAGCGCGAGTACGCCGCCCACGATGACGGCGACGAGCGACGAGATGCCCCACGAGTAGCCGCCGACGAGCCACTTCACCAGGCCGGGGAGCGGCAGGGACGACAACCACGTACCCGCCAGCACGCCCACCAGGAGGAGGGCGACCGCCGTGCCGGCGAGCCGCCACACGGCCCCGGACGCGTACGGCAGTTCCCGTCCGCGTACCGCATGCTGCCGTGCCCGCGGCCGGGCGGCCGACCCCAGGGCCCCGAAGGCCACCCGGGCGAAGACCAGCCACAGAGGACCGAACAGCGCGATGACGCCGAAGGCCACGGTCAGCTCGCGGTCCCGCTGCCGGCGCAGCCGCCGGGCGGTGAGGCTGTGCCGGGCGACCGGCACCAGATCGACCCCGGGCGACACGGCGATCGCACCGAGCCCGTCCCCCAGCACGTCCTCCACCACACGGCGGGCGAAGGCCGGGTCCGTGTACGCGGCGGCACACAGGTAGCGGGTGGCGTCCCTCGGCCCGGCGCCGGTCGCGACGGCATCGGGGACGTCCGGGGATACGTGCGTCATGGCGGTGCTCCGTTCACGGAGTGCGCGCGGTGCGCGGATACGTGATGCCGTCCGGCCCCGGGCCTGCGCAGCCGTGTACGTACCCGCGTACAGGAACGCGATCAGGAGGCCCAGCAGTACGCCGAAGACCAGACCGTCGACGAGGAAGGTGACGAGGATGCCGTCGGCGTCCCGGCCGTAGGCGAGGAACACGCCGGGCCCGGCGTTCGCGACCACGGTCCAGGACACCACCATGCTCAGGACCGAGACGAGCACCCCCGCCCCCAGCGCGGCGGCCCACCGTACGCCTGTCGCGGGAGCGCGGCCGACCAGCCGGGGAACGACGAGGACGACCCCGGCCAGCAGCGCCGCGGTCCCCAGGTTGGCCGGCCAGCCCACCTCGCGGGCCACGGGGTCGGTTTCCGGCGACAGGTCCCACTGAGGGACGAACAGCGCCTGGTGGACCAGCGAGAGCACGTGGTTCTCCGGCCACGACGCGATGAGCGCCTCACGCGTCCACGGGCCGCCCAGCACGATCAGAAACACGCAGAGGAAGACGATCCTCCCTCTGTCACCCGCACGTCCCACGGCACCCACCCCCGCCAGATCCGAGACTCCGTACTCTAGGAAGCGGGCGGCCGGGTGTCAGCCGAATGCGCGACAACTCCCTTGACGAGTACGGCACGTGGCGCGGGGCAGGCGCAGACGTACGATCGGGGTGTGACGATCACGTACGAGTGGCGGGGCGACGTCGACAACACCGCCCTCAACGCGCTGCACGCCGACGGCTTCGGCCACCCCGTCGCACGGACCGACTGGCGGGACCGACTCCAGCGCCACAGCCTCGGCTGGGTCTGCGCGCGGGAAGACGGCGCTCTGATCGGCTTCGTCAACGTCGCCTGGGACGGCGGGGCCCACGCCTTCCTCCTGGACACGGTCGTCGCCCGGCAGACCCGGTCGAGAGGGGTCGGAGCCGCGCTCGTCGCGGCCGCGGCCGAAGGAGCCCGTGCCGCGAAGTGCGCGTGGCTGCACGTCGACTTCGAGGAGCACCTGCGTCCGTTCTACGTCGACGCCTGCGGCTTCACGGAGACGCGAGCCGGGCTGATCGCCCTATGAGCGCGGCGGGCCCCGGCCCTCCGGTTGCCGTCCCTGCGAGCGGAGCCGATACGGTGCTGACGTGGTGATCAATGGGCACGATGGGGCAGGGACGGCGCTCGTCCTCGCGGCCTCACCCGTCGGCAAGGGACGTCTCATCGACGCGGTGAGCGTCCTGCCGGCGCTCGCGGCGGTACCTCCGGCGGCACTGACGGGAACGGCCGCGGCGACGCTCGTCGAACTCGCCGACCCACTCGAACCGCAGGCGGTGCTGACCCGTCTGCGCGCCGCCGTGGCCTCACCCGGGCCGCTGGCGCTCTACATCACCGGCCAGCTCCACCTGGACCACAAGCAGCGTCTGCCGCACTTCGCGCTCGCCCGTACGACACCCTCCACCCTGCGCTACACCGCACTGCCCTGGCACTGGATCGCCGGCGAACTCAAGCTCCGCCGCCCCGGCACCACCGTGGTGGTCGTGGACCTGGTCGCCGACACGGCGGTGTGGGAGCGGCTGGCGACGCGGCCGTCCGAGCTGGCGCTCGGCTACGGGATACGCGTCTACGGGCGCATCGCGCCACCTCCGGACCGTCGTACGCTCGCGACCCCCGACTACCTGAGAGCCTGTACGTCGATCTGGCGCAGCGGAGCACGCCCGTCCCTCGCCGACCTGCACGCCCAGGCCGCGGTGCAGGCCGGTGCCGAGGGCAGCCTGCTGTTCGCCGCCGAGCCCCCGTCGGGCGCCGGGACGGCGCAGGGGCCCGCTGTGCCCCCGCAAGCGGCAGCCCCGGCGGCCCCGGTAGCGCACGTGACGCCCGTACCGCCCGTACCGCCCGCACCCGGCGGTACGCCGGACCCGCTGCCCGCGATCCTCGGCGCCGCGAAGGCCGGACGCCACGGAGAGGCCCAAGCCGCCGCTCAGGCGTGCGAGCAGGAGGCCCTGCAGGCGTACGGGCCCGGCTCGCCGCAGGTCATCCACTGGCTGGAGGTCCGCGCCGACCTCGCCCGCCTCGCCCACGACGCGGCGCGAAGCTGCGAGCTGTGGATCGCCGCCGCCGAGGCCCGCCTCCAACGCCAACAGGCCCCGGACCACCCGGACGTCGAAGGCGCCGTCGACCGCGCCCACCACCAGTGGGAACAGCTCCGCGACGCCCAGGCCGCCCGCGCGCTGGCCCCCGCCCTCGTCAGACTGCGCAGCCGGGTCCCGGGGCGGCAGCGCGGCGCCCTGCAGCTGCTGCGGCGCAGGGTCGAGGCCTTGCACACCCCGGCGCCCCCACCGCGGTAGCGGGCTCGCCCGCCGGTCTCCTAGGCGGCGCTGCGGGACTGGCGGCGGTAGCCGCCCGGCGCCAGCCCGTACTCGCGTTTGAAGGCCTTCGCGAAGGCGTACTCGGAGCTGTATCCGGTGCGGGCGGCCACGGTCGTCAGAGGCACCTCCGACTCGCGCAGGAGTGTGGCGGCCGTGGTCATCCGCCAGCGCGTGAGGTACGCCATGGGCGGCTCGCCCACGAGCGCGGTGAAGCGGCGGGCGAAGGCGGCCCGGGACAGGCCCGCGGACCGGGCGAGGGACTCGACGGTCCACTGGGCGTCGGGCTTCTCGTGGAGGGACGCGAGCGCCGGGGCGACGGCCGGGTCGGTGAGGGCCGCCGCCCAGCCCGTGGCCGTGGCCGCGGGCTGGGACTCGAACCAGGCGCGCAGGATGTAGAGCAGCAGCGATTCGATCAGCGCGGGCACGATGCCGGCGGAGCCGATGCGCGGGTTCTCCAACTCGGCGGCGAGGAGGCCGACGGCCGCGCTGAGTTCGGGGTGGTGGCCAAGCCCGGTGGAGAGGTGCACGACCTCGGGGAGCTGGCGGACCAGCGGATGAGGACGGGCCTGGTCGAGGTGGTAGTTCCCGCACAGCAGGGTCGTACGGGGGCCGTCGCCGCCGACGGTGACGGTGCCGATGGGCCCGTCGGGGTGGAACTGGTCGGGGCGTTCCTCATGGGCGGGCGTGGAGGGGTGGTCGGCGAGCGCGTGCCCGGGGCCGTTGCGCAGGAACACCACGTCGCCGGGGTTCAGGACGAACGGCTCCAGGCGCACCGTGTCGTCCATGGGGACCAGCCAGCACGTCCCGCGCAGGACCACGTGGAATCCTGCGCCCGCCGCCGGGGGCAGCCGCAGGCCCCACGGCGCCCGGCCCTCGGTCCGTACGGAGGTGGGCACCTGGGTCTTCATGGAGTTCAGGGCCTCTGTCAGCACGTCCATCGCACCACACCTCCGCGTCTCTCTTCCCTGCCGGGCTCAGGCTATGGTCAGGACGACCTTGCCCTGCACGCGCCCCGAGCCGACCAGTTCATGGGCCTTGGCCGCCTCTTCGAGCGGGAAGGTCTCGGCGATGTGGGGGCGGAGGCGCCCGGAGTCGACGAGCGCGGCCATGGCCTCCAGGGAGGCGTAGTCGGGTTCGACGGAAACACCGGCGAAGCGACGCCCGGCCGCCTCGATCCGTGCGGCGAGTTCCCGGTTCCAGTGCTCCATGATGCTGACGAGGGTGCCCCCGGGGCGCAGGACTTCGAGGGAACGCGTGCCCTCGGAGCTGGAGTCGAAGACGACGTCGACGTCCCGGACGGCCCCGGCGTAGTCGGTGGTGCGGTAGTCGAGCACCTCGTCGGCGCCGAGGGAGCGTACGAACGCGTGCTTCGGCTCGCTCGCCAGGGCGATCACGTGCGCGCCCCGGGCCTTGGCGATCTGGACGGCCAGGTGCCCCACGCCGCCCGCCGCCCGGTGGATCAGCACCCGCTGGCCCGCCTCCAGCCGCGCGGCGTCGACCAGGCCCTGCCAGGCCGTCAGTCCCGCCAGGGGAAGGGCGGCGGCCTGCACATGGTCGAGACCGGCCGGCTTGCGCGCCACCTGGCGGGAAGGGACGGCGACGTACTCGGCGTACCCGGTGGCGGCCCGGGGGAAGAACGGCATGCCGAACACCTCGTCACCGGGCTTGAACCGTGCCCCCGGCCCCACTTCCTCGACGACACCGGAGACGTCCCACCCGACCCCGAACGGCGGCTCGCCGAGCAGCGGCAGGGCGCCGGAGCGCACGGCCGCGTCCACCGGATTGACGCCGCTGGCGTGCACGCGGATCAGCACCTCGGCGCCGAGGGGAGCGGGGCGTTCGGTCTCCACGACTTCCAGTACCTCGGGTCCGCCGAAAGTCTTCTGGACGACAGCGCGCATGGCGGGTGCTCCTTCAAGTCGACTGCTGGAGCGGCAGGTTGTCCGGCCGCTCCTCGATGCCTCGACTCTAGGAAGAACCAATGAGCGGGTGAATGTTCCGCTGTCTCCCGTAGATGTCCCAGCGTCTCGCCGAGCGGGTGTCCTGGCCATTCGATGCGGGCTCTGTGGGCGTGTGGCGTCCGGTGAGGCGGCGCACCGCGCCGGATCTCGAACCCGTGCATTCCGGGGGGCCCACCGGTCCGCGGCCGCGTGGAAGTGAGCATCTGGAGCACCGGCGCCCGTGGAATGACCTCCACACCGCGACGGGCGTCCGATTCGTCGACTTCGAGCAGGCCTCACTGGGCAGCGGCCTGATGGAGCTGGCCTATCTGCGCATCGGCTTTCCGACCTGCTGGTGTGTCACTTCGGCGGCCCAGCCCCTGCTGGAACGGGCGGAGCACGCCTACCGCGAGGCGTGGCGCACCGCGACCGGCTCCGAGGCCCACGACGGCCGCGAGGCCCACGTCGGCCTCGCCGACGCGTGTGCCGGCTGGCTGCTCCGCGGCGACGCGCTCGTCGAGCGGGCACGCCGCGGGAGCGAGGACCACCTGGCGCGGATTCCGAGCGGGGACTGGAAGTGGGGCACGGTGACGGCCCGGCAACGGCTCGTCCACCGGCTCCGTGTCGTCAGCGGGATGACCGTCGGCCACCCCCCCTCTCAGCGGCGTCGGCAGCCTCACCGCCGGCATGCGCCGCACCATGCTCACGCGCTGGCCCGGGCTCCGGCCGGTCCCGGCGAAGCGGCCGTAGAAGTCGGACTGGCAGTATTCCCCGGCAGGCACGGTGCACGGTGCACGTGGCGGGAGGTGGAGACGATGGGCGACTTCTTCGAGCGGATCGTCGACGTCGAGGTGACCGGCGAGGAGGCCGGGCCGCTCGCGGAGCGGATGGTCGCCTGGATGGTCACCGAGGGACTCATCACGCGGGAACTGTCCAGCACCGGGGTGTACAGCACGACCGTGGACCAGGGCTACGTGCCGGGCCCCGACTGGGCGCGGGCCGTCGCGGACTCATCGGACCCGTCCTGGCTGCCGGGCCCGGTCGCCGTCATCGTCGGGCGCGACTACCACGTCGGTGGCCAGGGCGCGGACGAGGCCGAGTACGCCGTCTGCCCGCGGTGCGGCGGCAGGACCGTGTTCATCGACTACCCCGAGGAGTTCGAGGCGGACGACAAGGTGTGGCAGCCGTTCAAGGCCGCCATCGCCGACTGGAAGGAAACGGGGGAGGGGAGCGCCCCCTGCCCTGCCTGCGGTGCCTCGGTGCCGGTCACCGAGTGGCAGTGGGAATCCGGTTTCGCGGTGGGCGCCCTCGCCTTCGACTTCTGGGGCTGGCCGCCGTTGTCCACCGACTTCTACGCGACGTTCAGGCGGCACCTGGGGCACCGCACGGTGGAGCACATGGGCAAGATCTGACAGCGCCTCGCCGCGTCCTGTTCGGGCTGCTCCACCGTGAAGGTGACCGCCTGCCCCCAGCCGGCGCGCGAAAGCCAGTCGCGTACGTACCCACTGAGCATCGACCCGGCAGGGCGGTGCCGCTGGTCAGGCGGCACGCAACCGGTGATCGTCCGGTACCGGCGCCGCCTCCCCCTCCGCGTGGAGAGGGGAGGACGGCCCGCCGGACGTCCGTCACAGGTCGCGGATCTCGAACTCCGACCGCGCCTTGCCCAGGAGCTCGTCGGCCTTCTTCTCCGCTTCCTTTCCGGCGGGCAGGGAGACCGTGAGGGTGAGCCGCTCCTGGCGGGAGGTGACCACGACGAGCGTCTTGTTCAGACGGCGGGGTGTGCCCTCGGCCTCCACGCTGTGGGTGGTGGTGAACAGCGCGGCGTCCCTGCCCTGGTGGTTGTCCGGCTTCACGGCCGCCACGGCCGGCTGACCGCCCTGCGGCGGTGTGGCCTCGGTGTACTCGCGCTTCCAGCGCTCCGCGGTCGCCAGCGG
Organism: Streptomyces sp. NPDC045431; assembly: GCF_040646655.1. Taxonomy (NCBI): domain Bacteria; kingdom Bacillati; phylum Actinomycetota; class Actinomycetes; order Kitasatosporales; family Streptomycetaceae; genus Streptomyces; species Streptomyces sp. NPDC045431. The sequence continues at coordinate 25,190 of NZ_JBEZAQ010000012.1, read as the reverse complement.
GGTCTCGGTGACGTTCTTCAACTCGTCCACCAGGATCGACGTGTCACCGGAGGGCGCGGTGTAGCGGGTCGCGGTGTAGGGGCCCGCCTGGTTGTCCAGTGCGTCCTCGGTGGTGATCTTCCAGTCCGCGGGCGCCGCGACGGAGAGCTGCATCCGGTATTCGTCGTACCGCTTCCACCCCTCTGGCAGCTCGTCCCCGGTGAACTGGAACACCAGCGTCGTGACCAGCGCGAGCACCGCCGCCCCGGCGGCGGCCACCAGCGCGTAACGCTTCCTGCGCGCCGAGCCGTCGCCGGCCGCGAGGGGCCCGCCGGAGCCGGGCGGCGCCGTGGCGGAGCGGGCGGTGTCCTGGACCGGCCGGGTCTCGCGGGGCGCCGCGGCGGCACGCAGCATCGCCAGCGCCTCCGTGGCGGACAGCCGGGCCTCCGGCTCCTTGCGCAGCAGTCCGCGGATCACGTCCCCCAGGTCCCCGGCGTGCTGGGTGGGCGGCAGCTCGGCCAGCAGGATCGCCTGGAGAGTGGACGGGGTGGTCTGGCGCCGGAACGGCGAAACGCCCTCGACGGCCTGATAGAGCATCACGCCCAGGGACCACAGGTCCGACTCGGGCCCCGGCCTGCGCCCCAGTACGCGCTCGGGGGCGACGTACTCGGGGGAGCCGACGAAGCCGCCGGTCTCGGTGAGCTTCTGCTCGCCCTCGACCTGGGCGATGCCGAAGTCCGTGAGGACGACTCTGTCGTGGCGGCCGACCATGACGTTGCCGGGCTTCACGTCCCGGTGCACACTCCGGCCTCGTGGGCGGCGGAGAGCGCGCCGAGCACCGCGACACCGATCCGGGCGGCCTCCGGCGAGGGGAGCGTGCCCTCGTCGAGCAGGTCGGCGAGGGACTGGCCGCGTACCAGCTCCATCACGATCCAGGGGCTGTCGTCCTCGGTGACGACGTCGTGGATGGTGACGACCGAGGGATGGTCGATCCGGGCCGCCGCGCGGGCCTCCCGCTCCATGCGCTGGTGCGCGTTGTGGCGCTCGCCGGCGGTCAGCGTGTCCGGCAGGCGCGGCTCCTTGACGGCCACGTCGCGGTCCACCACCTCGTCGCGCGCCCGCCAGACGGTCCCCATGCCTCCGGCACCGAGCCGCTCCAGCAGCCGGTACCGCCCGCCCACCAGCCGCCCCGCTCCGGCCTCGGGCCCGGGCATGCCCGAGGCGCCGGCCCTCCCCGGCACCTCCGGCTGCACGCGCGGCGCCACCTGCGGCGGTCCCGGCGGAGGCAACGGCGGCTGCGCCGGCGAAACCGCCGGTCCCGGCGGCTGGAGCTCGTAACTGGTCGGATCCTGCTGCCCCCCGTGAATCGTCATGGCCTCATCATGCCAACGAACGCAGCTCCTTGCCGCAGCGACCGCGACCGCGACCGCGACCGTGACCGCGACCGCGGACCCGGGCGAGGGTGAGGGCCTCAACTCCGGTGCCGCGGCGTAGGACTGGTACACGGCGGGCGGCTGGTCGAGCGGCAGTCGGTTGAGGCAGCGCGTCCAAGGGCCGGAAACGCCGGGTTCCGATGGTTTCCTCCTGCTGCTGCGGAGTGCCCGCCCGGCGGGCCGGTCAGCGGTCCTGCGACAGCTCCAGGAGCTCGGCGAAGGTTCCGCCGGCGTGGACGAGGTCGTCGTAGCGGCCCTGTTCGGTGATCCGCCCGTGTTCCATCACGACGATGTGGTCGGCGATCTTCGTGTTCTCCAGCCGGTGGGTGACCACGATGGTGATGCGCTCGGCGGCGATGGCCTTGATCCGCTCGAAGATCTGGTGCTCACCGCGCGGGTCCATCTGCGAGGTCGGCTCGTCGAGGATCAGCAGGCCCGGACGGCGGTACAGGGCCCTCGAACAGGCGATGCGCTGCCACTGGCCGCCGGAGAGCTCCGATCCGCCGAACACGTCGCGGGCGAGGAGGGTGTCCAGCCCTGCGGGCAGGTCCTCGACGGCTTCGCGCAGCCCGACGGCGTCGACGGCGTCCCACACGGGTCCGTCGCCGTGGGTGCGGGGCTGGCCGAGTGTGACGTTCTCCCGGACGCGCAGCGGCCACTGGGCGAAGATCTGCGGTACGAGACCGGTGTTCGCCCATACGGTGGCGGGGTCGACGTCGGCGAGGTCCGTGCCGTTCCAGGTGACCTTGCCCTTGTCGGGCAGGTAGATCCCGGTCAGCAGCCGGGTCAGGGTGGACTTTCCCGAGCCGTTGGCCCCCACGATGGCCAGGATCTCGCCGCGCCGCAGCGTGAGGGACACGCCGTCGACGGCGGGCTTGTCCTTGCCCGGGTACTGGTAGACGGCTTCGTCGACCTTGATCTCCTCGACCGGGGCGGTCACGGTACGGGGGCCGCGCTTCGGCGCGCGGCGCGCCGCGTCGTCGAGGAAGGACTGCATGTCGCCGAGGTACAAAGGCTGGTGTGGAAGACCGCGGCTCCGTTGAGGACCACCTGCGACAGGGCGGCGAGCGTCGTCTGCACGGCGATGACGGCGGTGGCGGCGACGGCGAGTTCGATCCGGCCGGACACGGCGAGCCAGGCCAGCGCTCCCCAGGTGACGACGAGGAAGAAACCGCCGGCCAGCGAGGAGAGCAGGGAGATCCGCAGGGTACGCGGTGTGGCGGCGAGGGTACGGCGATCGCACCGGTCCGACAGGGCGCGGTACCAGAAGACCAGGTAGTCGGTCATCGAGTTGGCGCGGACCTCGTCGGCGTACTTCGAGGTCGTGGACCACCACCGCATCATGCCGCGCACATTGCGGTCGGCCACGTTGGCGTAGTGGGTCTCGTAGTCCACCCGGGCGGTCAGGACGGCGCCGATGCCGGCCGGGAGGACGGCGAGCAACAGCAGCGGCAGCATCAGCACGTTCAACACCGACAGGACGCCGCCCGCGGTGGCCATGCGGATCAGGGCGGACACGAACCGCTGGGCGTCGCCGACCATCACGTGCGTACGGATCACGCCCATCTCGGCGGCCTCCTGCCGGTCCGAGAACCCGTCCTCCGCGTAGGCGGAGGCCTCGACCCGGCACACCGCTTCGACCAGGGCGGTGTCCATCTCCGTGGTCAGCCTCGGCGTGATCCGCCGCTCGGCGTAGGTGGCCGCGGATCCCGCTCCGCGACCGAGGGCGGCGGCGAGGGCCACCACCACGAGTGCGGGCAGAGCGCTGCGGAGCCGGTCGGCGACGGCGTCGTCCGAGAGGATCGGTTCCATGGCCTCGGCGGTCGCGGTCAGCAGGACGGCGGCCGAAACACCGGTGAGCGCCTGGCACAGGACCAGGAGCCGCACCGCGCGCCGGTCGACCCTCCACGACAGCCCGGCGATCCCGCGCAGCACGTTCGGGATCTGCGCGCACATGCGCCGGAAGGAGACCTCGGCGAGCGGGTTGACGGAGTACTGCCCGCTGTAGGTGATCTCCGCCGGAGGAGGAAAGGGCGGCGAGGTGTTCTGCTTCTCGTGGGTTGCGGCCGAGGTCAAGTGGCCTCCCTGGTCAGTCGCGGCTGGGTCGTGAGGCTCAACGACGCCACGGCAATTTCGAACACCTGTGTTTCGGACGGACCGTGAACCTTGAGATAGAGCGCGTGACGGAGCATGTGCGATGCATCGACCCATACCGCGCAAAGGGCCCGGCTCTGCACGGCAGTGGCCAAAACGCCGAGGGTGCCGCCGCTCGCCCGGGTGACGCTCCCGCAGGCGGCCAGAGGGCATCAGTGGGCAGCCGGAGGGGGCCGGGAAAGCGCCGCAGGTCGCAAGGGGCATGATGTCCGCATGCCCGAGCACCGCGACCCGCTGTCAGACCTGTGGCCGCTCGCGCCGTCCGACGCGACCCACTGGCTGCTCGAACGGTGCGGCGACGGCGTGACCGGGTTCATGCCGCCGGCGATGCCCGACGCGTGCTGGGTGCTCAACCCCATGTACGAGCGGGACCAGGAGCACGAGCGCGCGCAGGAGCACGAACGCCCGCACGGGCAGGGGGCGGCCGAGATCTCGTACCACGAGTATCAGCAGGCGCGAAGGGCGCAGGGCCAGGTCCAGCCCTTCGGAATCGGGGGCGTCGACCTCACGGACGTGGGCGTCGCCACAGGAGGCGGACTCGGCCGCGCCGAGCACCCCGGCCCCGGCTGGCGACGGCTGCGCTGGGCGGAACTCGCCCGGCGGACCGGCGACCCCGTCGTGCCCGACGGACTGCTGCCCTCCCACCGTTGCTTCCCCTCGGTGAAGAAGCACGACAGCTGGCCGCTCGGCATCCTCCCGCCCACCGAGGGAAGCCTGGACCGCACGACCTGGAACCGGTTGATCGACGTTCTCGTCGAGCACGCTCCGGCGGGCCCGGACACCCGCTGCCTGGCCTACTACAACCCGCTGATGCTCAGGACCACGGATTTCGACGCCCTGCGTGTGCGCGCGGGGCGCCTCGGTGACGCGGAGCTGCTGTACGACGCCCCCGAGGCCGACTTCAGCCCGTCCAACCTGTGGGCGGACGATCGCTCGTGGGTCCTCTGCACCGACTACGACCTGTGGGCGACCAAGGTCGCCGGCCCACCGGCCCTGATCGAGGCGCTGCTGCACGACTCCGAGCTCGAAGCACTCCGACTGCCGTGGGCACCCTGAGGCCCAGCCGCACCCGCGGACCTGCTGACCCGCGGACCCGCGGACCTGCTGACCCGCGGACCTGCTGACCCGCGGACCTGCTGACCCGCGGACCCGCGGGCCTGCTCACCCACTGAGCAGCCGTCACGTTCAGATATGGGCCCGGATCTGCTTCACAGGGTGGCCCAGGCGGTTCGCCAGCGCCGTGAGCTCCTCCTCGCCGAACGCGGGGTAATCGGGGTTCCAGATGGCGACCTCGAACCGGGCGAAGCCACAGGGCCAGTCGTAATCCAGCGCGTCCAGAGTGGTGGAACCCCCGCAGCACGGGGCTTCGATCGCGAGCGTCGTGAAGCCGTCGTCGCAGTGGGCCTCAAGGAGATCAGCCCACCACTCCGTGTCGATGGACGCCTGGCACAGGGGACAGCCGATCCTCTCCAGGTTCCCCCCGCAGTCGACGGCGGTGATCTCGTCGTGCCACGTCACGTCGATCTCGGCGTCACCTTCGACGACTCCGGGGGTCAGTTCCCGGACCAGGGAGAGGAGGTGGTCGACCGCATCGCGTTCCGGCTGCCACCGCGGATCGGTCGGAATGATCGACAGCACGTCCTCGCTCATGACTCCCTCATCTGGCCAGGCCCACTGCGGCCTCCCGGCGTGATGGTACCGAGTGCACGGTCCGGGGCGGCATCCGCATGGGCGGGGGACGCCCGCCACGGCCACCCCATGCTCACGGAACCCGGCAGCGGGCATTCCGGCAGACGGGCCGATCAGTTGCGCTGTTGACCTTGTCACTGGCGGCAAGGTCGCACGATGACCCGCATGGACACCACCGCACCGCACAGCAGCAGGATCGTCGTCGTCACCGGAGCCGGCACCGGCATCGGCCGGGCGACCGCCCGGGCCTTCGCCGCCGAGGGCGCCCACGTGGTCGCGATAGGGCGGCGGAGCGAACCGCTCAAGGAGACGGCGGCAGGGCACGAGGGGATCGTGCCGATGCCCGCCGACATCACCGCTGCGGGGGAGCCGGAGCGGATCGTCCACGCCGTGCTGGAGCGCTACGGCCGGCTGGACGTACTGGTCAACAACGCCGGTATCGTGCGCAGCGGCGCCCTCGGCACACTGTCGCCGTCGATGATCACAGCTCAGCTCGGAACGAACCTCGTCGCTCCGGTACTTCTCGCCCAGGCCGCGCTGGCGCCCCTGGAGGCATCGCGCGGCGTGATCGTCAACGTCAGTACCTCGGTGGGGCAGCGGGCCTGGCCCGGCAGCTCGGTGTACGCGGCGACGAAGTCGGCTCTGGAGCTGCTGACCCGTAGTTGGGCGGTCGAGCTGGCGCCGCGCGGAGTCCGGGTGGTGGCGGTCGCTCCCGGGGCGATCGACACACCCATCGGCGAGCACCAAGGCCTGACGCCGCAGCGGATGGCCGCGGTGCGGGAGTGGCAGCTGGCGCACACCCCCCTGGGCCGGATCGGGCGCCCGGAGGAGGTGGCCTGGGCGATCACCCAACTTGCCGCGCCGGCCGCGTCGTTCATCACCGGAGTGGTGCTCCCGGTCGACGGCGGAGCGGTCGTGGCGTGATAGGACGTGGTCCAGGAGGTGGGACGGATGCGGATCGGTGCTCTGGCCAGGGCAACGGGGACGAGTCCACGTGCGCTGCGGCACTACGAAGAGGCGGGGCTGATCTCCTCCGAGCGGGCTTCCAACGGCTACCGCGTCTACGACGAGCGGGCCGCGGTACGGGTCCGCAACATCCGCCACCTGTTGTCGGTCGGGCTGACCCTGGACGACGTGCGGGTGTTCCTGCCGTGCCTGGACGGTGATGTGACCGCCGCACCGCCATCGGACCAGGGCCTGCAGGTGGCGCTGGACCGGCTGGCGGTCCTCAACGAGCGCATCGCGGCCCAGATCGCGGTCCGGGACCGGCTGCAGGCCGCGCTGCGGGAGCAGACGGGAGGCGGCCCCGTCAACCGTGGTGGCCTGATCGGCCGTCCCGGTCCCGGTCCAGGTCACGGCCGCGGGGCCGTGACCGAGAGCAGGACCAGGACCGGGACCAGGACGGGGAGCAGGACCGCGGGCCGGGACCGGGATGCCCCTTCCGCCTCCCAGGCGGTCGGCGTCAGCGAGTGACGCGGGCCGACGACGGGCCCCTGTGCCTCCGGCGTCACCCGAGCCCGCACCGCAGGTGCCGACGTTGGGCGTTCGGCGTACTCGGGCTGCCTCAGGCTGCCTTCGTGGCCCGGTCCAGCGCCTGCTCCAGGTCCGCCCACAGGTCCTCGACGTGCTCGATCCCGACGGACATCCGCACCAGCCCGGGGCCGATGCCGGCCGCGTCGAGGGCGGCGGCGTCGAGCTGGCGATGGGAGGTGGAGGCCGGGTGCATCACCAGGGTCTTCACATCGCCGAGGGAAGCGGTCAAGGCGGCCAGGCGCACCGCCTCGATGAACGTGCGGCCCCCCTCACGCCCGCCCGCGAGGTCGAAGGAGACCACCCCGCCGCAGCCCTTCGGCAGCAGCCGCCGCGCGACCGCGTGGTCGGGGTGGTCGGCGAGCGCCGGGTGGTGGACGGCCGCCACCGCCGGGTGCGCGGCGAGCCGGCCGGCCAGCTCACGGGCGTTCGCACTCTGCCGCTCGATGCGCAGCGGCAGCGTCTGCAGGCCACGCAGGGTCAGCCAGGCGGCGAACGGATCGGTGATGGCGCCCTGTTCGATCGCGTAGTGGCGGATACGGCCGTACAGTTCGGCGTCCTTGAAGACGGCGATCCCGCCCAGGACGTCGGCATGCCCGGCCAGGTACTTCGTCGCCGAGTGGATCACGATGTCGGCGCCGTACTCGATCGGCCGGCACAGCAGCGGCGAGGCGAAGGTGTTGTCCACGGCGCTGGGCACGCCCGCCTCGGCGGCGGCCGCGATCAGGGCGGGCAGATCGGCGACCCGGGTGGTCGGGTTGGCGATGGTCTCCAGGTACAGCAGCCGTGTCCGGGGCCGGAGCGCCTGCCGCACCTCCTCCGCGTCGGTTCCGGAGACGTACGTCACCTCCACACCCCAGCGCGCGGCGAGGTCGGTCAGCACCGCGTACGTACCGCCGTAGAGGCACCGCTGCGCGACGACATGGTCCCCGGCGGAGAGCAGGCCGAGCAGGACACCGTTGATGGCGCCCATACCGGAGGCGTAGGAGAGGGCGGCGGCTCCGCCTTCCAGCCGGGCGACGGCGTCCTCCAGGGCGCGGACGGTGGGGTTGCCGAGACGGCTGTAGACGAAGGCGTCGGGCGAGTGGAAGGCCTCGGCCATCGCGTCGGCGGTGTCGAAGGTGAAGACGTGCCCCTGGTGGAGGGGGACGCCCAGGGGTGTGCTGCCGGTGACCCGGACCTCGGGAGGGTGAACGGCGAGGGTCTCGGGCCGCAGCGCTGCGGTGTCGTCGTGGCTCATGGAACTTAGTGAAGGCGAAAGCCACTTGCGGCCACAGGACCAATCCCGTCAGATTGGTCCGGCGATGGAACCAATTCCTCTTCCCCTCGACGACCTTGTCGCCCGCCTCGGCCGCTGGTCGGCCGGCCGTGGTCCGCTGTACCTGCTCCTCGCCGCCCGCCTCCGGCAGCTGATCGACGACGGGTTGCTGACCGCCGGCACCCTGCTGCCGCCCGACCGGCGGCTCGCCGCCGCGCTCGCGGTCGGCCGGACCACGGTCGTGACGGCGTACGACACCCTGCGCCAGGAGGGGCGCCTGGTGCGGCGCCAGGGCAGCGGAACACGCGTCGCGCGGGCCGCGATTCCGCCGGGTCCCCGCGTGCGCGAGACGTCCAACCCGCTCTTCCTCCACCTGCTGGAGGCGCCGGACGGCGTGATCCTGCTGAGCTGCGCGGCACCGTTGGGCCTGACGCCCGAAGTGACGCAGGCGTACCGGACGATGACCCTGCCGGACGGTGATCTGGGCTACCACCCGGCCGGGCTGCCGGCACTGCGGACGGCGATCGCGGCGCGGTACGCCCGGCGAGGTGTTCCCACCGGTCCGGAGCAGATCCTGGTCACCACCGGCGCCCAGCAAGCACTGGCGCTGCTGATCCGGCTGCTGGTCGCACCCGGCGACGGGGTGCTGATCGAGTCGCCGACGTACCCGGGGGCGCTCGACCTGCTCAGGGAGGCGGCGGCGATACCGCACCCGGTGGCCGTGGGGCCGGACGGCATCGACGTGACAGAGGCGATCAGGGTGATGGACCGCCACCGCCCCGCCTTCGCCTACGTCATCCCCCGCTTCCACAACCCGACCGGCACCGTGCTGCCGCCCCTGCCCGGGCGCCGCCTCGTCGAGGCAGCCAACAGCCTGGGAGTGCCTCTCGTCGACGACGAGGTGCTCGCCGACCTCGCGTTCGACCCCGCACCGGCGCCGCCGCCCCTGTCCTCCTACGGCGAGGTCATCGGCGTCGGATCGCTCAGCAAGGTCGTGTGGGGCGGGCTGCGCATCGGCTGGGTGCGCGGCCCCGCGGCACTGATCTCCCGGCTGGCCCGGCTCAAGGCCATCCACGACCTGGGCAGTGACGTGCCGGCGCAACTGGTGGCGACCCGCCTGCTGGACGCCTACGAACCGCTCACGGACTCACGGGTACGGACCCTGCGCGCCGCCCACGACCACCTCCGGGCCGAACTGGCCCGCCTGCTGCCGTCCTGGACCTGCCCACCGGCCACAGGCGGCCAGACCCTCTGGGTGCACCTCCCGTACGGTGACGGCGTCGCCTTCACCCAAGTCGCGCTCCGCCACGGGGTGGCAGTCCTGCCCGGAGCCACGATGGACACGCTCGGCGGCAGTACCGCACGCCTGCGCCTGCACTTCCTCCAGGACCCCGACGTCCTGTCGGAGGCGGCACGACGGCTAGCCACGGCCTGGCACGAGTACGCACCGGACGACACCGCACCGAGCGCCACCGCACCCAGTGCCACCACACCCAGCGCCATCACACCGAGCAGTCCAAGGCCGGAGCCGGCCCCAGCGGCTCTGAACGCGATCACCCTCTGAACGCCCGGCCCCCAGCGCCCCCGCCCCGGCCTCACCTAGAAAGGGTCCCAGGCGCTGAAACCCGCGGCCGGCTCGGGCCACGGGACCAGCGCGGGACGCGGCGCCCGCAGCAGCGCCACGGCCTCCTCGACCCGGCCCAGCTCCACCAGCAGCGGACCAAGGACGCGCCGGTGGTTCAGGCGGTCCGCGTCCAGGAGCGCGACGGCCTCCTCCGGGCGCCCGGCACCGGCCAGCAGACCGGCCAGGCTCTGCACCGCGTACGGGCTCGCGCCCTCCGGATGCGCGCGGGCCTCCTCCACCGCCTCGTCGAGTCGCCCGCAGGCCGCCATGAGCGGGCCCCGGAGCCGGAACAACTCCCACTCCTCCCGGCCCCGCCGGTCCTTGAGGGCGTCCAGGTACGCGAGTCCCTCCTCGGCGCGGCCCGCAGCGGCGAACAGACCACACAGCACGTCGAGCATCCAGTCGTCGGCGCTCCCGCCTTCCGCCCGCAGCACGTCGATGGCCTCACCACCCCGCCCGTGCCGGGCGAGCAGGTGCGCCAGCAGCGCGAGCGCGTGTCCGCCATGGTCCTCCGCATGCCGTCGATACACCTCGACCGCGCCGTCCACGTCACCCTGGGCCTCCAGCACCCGCACCAGACGTTCGACGGCTGCCGGACGGCCCTCACCCGTCGCGTAAGCACGCAGCTCGTCGATCCGGCCGTGCCGCACGAGCAGTTCGGCCAGCGGGTCGCGGTTGTCGACCGGTACGGAGCCGTGCGTGCGCAGCACCGCGATCGCCTCATCCGTCCGGCCCTGCCTCTCGTGTACCGATGCCAGCAGGTGCACGGCGTTGAACGGCTCCCGGGACCGTCCGCCGCACTCCGGGCCGCCGCACCGGGGACACGGGCGCTCGGGGTCGAGCCGGGCCGCCAGCAGTGCCGTGAGCTCCTCGCCCCGGCCCAGCCCGAGGCCCACCTCGACCAAGGCCTCGGCGAGCAGCCAGTCCGCGACGTGGGGCAGCAGCAGCGCGTAAGCCTCCTCACCCCGCCCGTGCCGGGCGAGCACCATCGCGAGGTCGCGCAGCGCGCACCGCTCCCCGTCTTCCGCGAAGGGCCGGGCGAGGGTGATGGCTTCCTCGCCCCGGCCCCCCTCGTCCAACAGCCGGACAGCCTCCGCGGCCGCCGTCCACCAGCCGGTGTCGACGTACGGGGCCAGCACCCCGAGTGCCTCCTCCCGCTGGCCCCGGTCGGCCAGGAGGCGCGCCCAGGCGCGGGCGCAGAACCAGTCGCCGTCTTCCGCTACGGCCTGGGCGCGTACGACGTCGGCGTGACCGAGGGCGAGGAGGCGGTCGACGAGATCCGGCGGCACGCACTCGTCGTGCATGCGCGTCCGGCGGTCGAGTGTGGCGGCGTCCATCGCCGCACCCTAACGGCCGTTCCCGCACCGGGGCGGTGCCGGGTGGGGCTCCTACGCGCTCGGCGGCGTCCAGCGCGTCCGTCGGCCGGTCAAGCGGTCCAGCCCACGCCCGTATGCACACCACCCCGAACCCCCGTCGTACGCCGGGCGTAGGCTGTGGATCATGCCCGACGACTCCCCGCTCCTCCAGAGTCTGCGTACCGCCGTCGCCGCCGCACCCACCGACGTACCCCTGCGACTGCACCTCGCCCAACTCCTGCTGGACGCGGGCCGGTCAGACGAAGCCGTCGCCGAGGCGGCCGCGGCCCTCCAGCACGCGCCGGGCGACGCCCAGGCCCGGGACCTGATGGCCCGGGCGATGGGCACCCCGGCGGCACCGGCCGCATCGGCGGCGCCGGCGGCACCGGAGGCATCGGCGGCACCAGCGGCACCAGCGGCATCGGCGGCGCCGGTCGCACCGGGCACACCGGCCTCGCCGTCGGCACCGGCGCCGACGCGACAACCGCCGCACCGGCGGCCCGGGTTCGACTGGAAGGCCGCCGAGCAGCAGGTCGGGGACGTCGTGCCGCCGCGCTTCGTCGAGACGCCGGTCCGCGCGGACGGGCAGGACGACCCCGGGGACGCCGACGCGTGGGACGTGGAGGGGCCCGGCACCGTACGGCTGGCCGACGTCGGCGGCATGCAGGGCGTGAAGGACCGCCTGGAGGCCGCCTTCCTCGCCCCGCTGCGCAACCCGGAACTGCGCAGGCTGTACGGCAAGAGCCTGCGCGGCGGCCTGTTGCTGTACGGTCCGCCCGGCTGCGGCAAGACGTTCATCGCGCGGGCCGTCGCCGGGGAACTCGGCGCCGCGTTCCTGTCGGTTTCGATCAACGACGTGCTCGACATGTGGATGGGCAACTCCGAGCGCAACATGCACGAGGTCTTCGAGACCGCCCGCCGCCAGGCGCCCTGCGTGATCTTCCTGGACGAGCTCGACGCCCTCGGCGCCAAGCGCAGCCGCACCGCGCACAGCGGCATGCGCAACACCGTCAACCAGTTGCTCACCGAACTCGACGGCATCGACTCGGCGGCCAACGAGGGCGTGTTCGTGCTCGCCGCCACCAACGTCCCCTGGGACGTCGACCTCGCCCTGCGCCGCCCCGGCCGCCTGGACCGGACGATCCTCGTCCTGCCGCCGGACGCCGCCGCGCGTGAGGCGATCCTCCGCTACCACCTGCGGGACCGGCCCATCGAGAACATCGACCTGGGCAAGCTCGTCAAGGCCACCGACGGCCTGTCCGGCGCGGACCTGGCCCATGTCTGCGAGGCGGCCGCGGAGCGGGCGCTGCTGGACTCGGCGCGCACCGGAACCGTCCGCATGATCGGCATGAAGGACCTGCTGGCCGCCGCGAAGGAGGTCGTCCCGTCCGCCGAGCCGTGGTTCGCCTCCGCGCGGAACGTGGCCATGTTCGCCAACCAGGGCGGCATGTACGACGACCTGGTCACCTACCTGAAGAAGAGGCGCAAGCTGTGACCACGGCCGTACACCCCGCCGTGGAGCGGGCCGACCTGCTCATCGACCTCAAGCGGTACGACGAGGCCAGGGACCTGCTGGCCCGCCGGCTCGCGGAGGACCCGGAGGACGTACGGGCCTGGGTCAAGCTCGCCCGCAGCCACCTGTGCGACGAGAAGGACGGCGCCAAGGCCCTGGAGGCGACGGAGCGGGCGCTGGCGCTCGACCCCGAGGACATCGGGGCGCTCGTCATGCACGCGCACGCCCTGCGGGAAGCGCGCCGCTTCCCGGAGACCGAGGGTGTGCTGCGCGAGGTGATCCGCCTCGCCCCCGACTACTGGTACGGCTACGCCCTGCTCGCCAACTGGCTCTGGCGCGTCAAGTCGTTCCGCGCCGGCCAGGCCAACGGCGGCGAGATCCCGCGCGAGGCGTATCTGGCCGCCCTGCGGGAGTCCGGCGACCTGGCCCGGGAGGCCATCCGGCTGGGGCCTGAGGAGGTGTACGCCTACGAGGTGGCGTGGTCGATCGCCGACCTGGCGGGCGACCGGAACGCCGCCGACCAGCTCGACGAGGCCATCCTCCGCCTCGACCCGCAGCACGAGGAAGCCCTGGAACGGTGGACGAAGAGGACGGCGGCGGCCCCCGGCGTCAAGGCGGCGGAGGCCGCCACCCTGTACGCCGACGCCCTGGCCTCCGCCCCCGACTCGGCGCCGATGCGGCGCGGCCTGGACGAGGCCTCCTACCGCCTGCTGCGCGGCGTCCGCTGGCTGGCCCTGCTCTGCCTGGCCCTCGCCGCCGTGGGCGTCGACCTGTTCGCCACCCAGGGCGAGACCCGGCGCGAGCTCCCCCTGCCGCTCGGCCAGCGGCTCTGGGACCTCGTCCCGATGGCCGTCATCTGGGCCCTGGGCGCCCTGCTGCGGTACCGCCGCCTCCGCGCCGGTATCCGGGTCAACCTGCGCTCCCTCGTACGGCGTCGCGCGTGGCCCCGGATCGTCCTGGGCCAGGCGGCGTGGGCCATGCTCTGCGCGCTGCTGATCACCCAGATCCCCTGGACGGACCGTACGGTCCCGCACGTGCTGTTCTGGGCCGGCCTGGTCCCCGCGGCGGCGACGATGTGGTTCGACCGGAAGAAGACCGGCTGACGCGAACGAGCGGGCGCACTCCGCGACCGGCAGGCCGTACAGCCCGCTGTTCCGACATACGTCCAGGGGTACGGCGTTCACCGCGAGCGCCTGGCTCCCCTAGGACACTGTGGAGTCATGACCGGCTCCACGACCACCGTGCACGGCGTCCGCTCCTCCTCGCGGAAGGAGTCCGCCGACCCGGTGCGGGAGTTCATCACCGCCACCAGGGGCGGCCGCCCCCCAATCCGTCGGAGAGGCGGGCGGGGTACGCGTTCGGGCCACCTCGGCTCCGGCCCGAAGAGAGTCGTGCTGCACAACCTGTCCGGACCGCCCCGACGGCCCCAGGAATTCCCCACGGTGCACCACTCCGGCCCAGCAGGGTGCGCACGCACTCGGCTTGGAACAAGCAGCACGACAGCTCGGCCACCGAGGTGGGACGCGCCCGAGGCGTAGCGATGCGATGCACACCAGGCAAGCCGCCCGCCCCCTCCCTCGCGCCGAAGTGAAGGACGCACTCTCATGAGCACAGACGCTTTTCGCCCCACCGTCGGCGCCGTGGTACTGACCATGAACGACCGGCCCGAGGAATTCCCCCGCGCCATGGACTCCCTCCTCGCCCAGGAGGGCATCGACCTCGACGTGGTGGTCGTGGGCAACGGCTGCACACCGCGCCAGGTTCCACCAGGCGTGCGTACCGTCGCACTGGAGGAGAACGTCGGCATCCCCGAGGGACGCAACGTCGGGGCAGCCAACGTCAACGGCGACTACCTCTTCTTCTTCGACAACGACGCCCACATCCCCGACCCCGACGCGCTCGCCCGGCTCGCCGCCGAGTTCCGACGCGTCCCGCGGGCGGCGTACGTGCAACCCCGCATCGCCGACCCGGACACCGGCGTGACGCTGCGCCGCTGGATCCCGCGCCTGCGCGCATCGAATCCCGCCGAGCCCGGTGTCGTCACCGTCATGGCGGAAGGCGTCGTCATGATCCGGCGCTCGGCCTTCGAAGCGGCCGGCGGCTGGCCGGGGCACTTCTTCCTCTTCCACGAGGGCATCGACCTGGCCTGGCGGCTGTGGGACCACGGGGGCCTCGGGCTGTACCGGCCGGAGGTCGTCGTCCACCACCCGGCGACCGACCCGGCCCGCCACGACAGCTTCCACAGGCTCAACGCCCGCAACCGAGTGTGGCTGGCCCGCCGTAACCTCCCGCGCCTGCTGATCCCCTTCAACCTCCTCACGTGGACCCTCCTCACCCTGTGGCGCGTGCGCGGCCACTCAGCGCGCCGGGCCTCGATCAAGGGCTTCACCGAGGGCCTCGGAGGAGGCCACGGAACACGGTCCCCCATGAGCTGGACGACGGCCATGCGACTCACCCGTGCGGGCAGGCCTCCTGTCTTCTGACTGCCTTCGCGTGCCGGAGGACGACCGGCGCATGCCCGTGGTGTCCCACGGCCGAGGCAGGGTGATCCGATCCGGCGCCAACCGCAGAGCTCAACGGCATCGTGCGGACGTTCCGCACGGCGCAGCGCCCGCGCCGAACGCCCTGACCACCATCGGTCAGCCCCAGGTGAGCGGGTCGAGATGGAGGTAGAAGCGCAGGCGGTCGTGGTCGAGGACGATGCCGTACCTCTCGGCGAACGCCATGTCCGCGGCCCGCGCCCGCTCCTCGTCCGCCCATGTCTCTCGCGCGTTGGCGAGCAGCAGCGCCAAGTCGGCGTAGCGGTCGGCCAGTCCGAGGCGGCCCAGGTCGATGAAGCCCGACACATCCAAGGTCTCCGGATCGAGGATGATGTTCGGCAGGCACAGGTCTCCGTGGCAGACGACCGTGTCGGCGGCTTCCTGCTCCCGCCGCCGTGGCACCTGTCGGGTGAGGCGGTCCAACAGCTCGGACGGGGGCGTGTGCTGCTGTTCGTCGGGCAGGAACTCCGGGTTGACGGCGTTACGGGCCACGACGTCGCGCGCCACAGCGACCATGCCGTCCAGGTCCCGGCGGAATGGGCACTGCGACACGAGCACCTCGTGCAGTCGGCGGACCGCGTCCGCGATGCGCTCCCAGGCGACCTGCAGATCCTCAGCGGGCACCTGATCAGCCGGTATCCCGGAGACGGCACTGGTCAGCAGGCAGGCGCCCGCGTCACCGGAGTGCCAGTCGAGCACTCGGGGACCGGGTACACCCTGACCGTTCAGCCAGGCGACCCGGTCACGCTCGGCCTCAAGGTCGGCTGCATCCGCGGCGGAAACGCATTTGGCATACCGGGTGGCGTCCCCGCTGCGAAAGACAGCGGCTCCCGACTCGCCCGTGGTGACGGCCACCCAGTCGCCGTCGTCGAGACCGAGGAACGCCGGGGATATGGCCTGAAGCCCGGGGTGATCGCTCATGACGGCCACCTTAACCAGCCCGCTACGGGCCTCGGGACCGCAACTTCCCGCAGGAACGCGCGTCTGCCCTGTAGAGCTGCAGGGCGGCAGTACGGCGGAGCCGCCATGGGCCGGGGCCTGCATGCGGCGCCGGGCGGCCCCGGCTAGGCCCTCACTTCCAGACGACCCCGAAAGGGCTGCACGGAACGATGACCTCCCTGTGCTGGGTCCGTAACGGCCAGATGGGACGCGGTCCGCGAACGCGCCGAGCGCGCAGAATTTTCCAGGGTCGGTCACATCGGCCGGTTCATGGCACCGCATACGGGGGATCACCATGCACGCTGCCGCTGCCCGCAAGAACGGGAAGAACTGGAAGAGCTACACGCTGGGGATAGTCGCCGTCGCCACGCTTCTGTCGACCACCGCCTGCGAGCCGGGTGGCACGGATCCTGGCACCGGCGGCACTTCGTCCGGCACTCCGAGCGCGACGGGTTCGGCGAAGCCGAGCCAGTCCAGCGTGAGCCCTTCCGCCGACCCCACTGCTCCGCCGAAGCCCACCGCCTCCGCTGAGCCGACCGCAGCCGTCCCCTGCAGCGACGAGAACGTCACCATCACCGCCACGGCCGAACCGCGCGACGAGCTCCGGCACCTACTCCTCACAGCCGTCAACAACGGCGACCGACCCTGCACGCTGTACCACCACCCGACCGTGACCTTCGAGAACGACAGCCTGCCGCCCGTCGTGCCGATGGAGTCCCCGACGCGGGGCCTCGCCACCATCGGCCCGAAGCAGAAGGCGTACGCGGGCCTGCTCCTGTACCGCGTGGAGGAGAAGGTGGCCACCGTCGAGACGCTGACCGTCGGCTTCCAGGGCCGCGTTCCCAACACCGAGGCAGGCAACCCGATCAGCGCCGAACTGCCCACCGGGGTGACGTTCTTCCACGTCGGCTCGAACCCACAGGTCACCCTCTGGAACAAGGACCTCAAGGCCGTCCAGAGGTACATGTTCGCAAGGTGACGGGCCGAACCGCACGAGGGCTCGACGAGCGGGCGGGCGGCGTTGGCGGCCGGCCATGCTGCGCTGTTCCGTCGGGTGTCCGAGGTCGGGCGTTTCAACCGTTGAGCCATCGGCGCAGGACGCGGCTGACTGCCGGCATGGCGGCGTAGGTCATCAGGACGTTGTAGACGCATGCGATGACGGCGCTGCCGACCGCCACGGGCAGCATCGTCAGGTGCGGCACGAGGACGTAACTGCCGAGCAGTGTGATCGGGTAGATCGCGAGGGTGGCGCTGATGGCCATTTTCCAGCGCGGGGGTGCGGGGCGCGTGGAGCCGGGCTTGGCGAACCATGTTTCCATGCCGGTCAACTCGCGCCGGGCGATTTCCGTGTGGCGGTGTCCCTCGCAGTTGGCGAACCATGCCGCGCGTTGTGGTGACTCCTGCCAGGCCCGGCACGCCTCCGCGTCACGGAAGCGGTGTACCAGGAACCAGGGGGCGCCGTCTCCGGAGGAGCGGAACAGCCCGTACCCGAGGTGTCCTGGGAAGCGGGACGCGGAGTCGAGGATTCCCTGTGCCCACTGCTCGAAGGCGGCTTCGTAGCCGGGTTCCACTTGGCGGGCTATCAGCAGGGTCACCTCCCCGGCATCGGCGGGGACGGCGGCGTGCTCAAGGCTCGGCGCAGACATTCGATGGTCCTCCTCGTCTCACGCCGCGCCCAGGGACACCTTACGGTGTCACCCCACCGCCCGGCCCGGCCGCCTGGGCTGCCCGGCCGGTGCGTCGCGTCACCGGGAGCCTCCGGGAGCCCCGGGAGGCGGCGACGGCGCACCGCACCGCGCGGGCTGCCACACCACTACGACGGCCGCCATCACGGCGTGGTCGGCGGGGCGAGCGGCAGCGCGCGCGAGGCCCACACCGGCTGTGCGGTGGTTTCCCTCGTTCATGGTCAGACCGGACGGTCGGCCGGTGCCGTGGCTACGGCCGCACAACCGCGCATGGTCTTGGTGACGATCAGGATCGCCGTCGCGCACGTGCGCTTTCTGCGCCGGTGCGATGGCGGTCCGGCGCCGGCACATGGAGGCTGTGCACGGGCCCGAGGACGCCGTTGGCAAAACGGCGCCCCTACGGCGCCGCCCCCGCCGGGCCGGTCCTGGTCGCCCGCGCGGGATGGGCGTACAGCTGGCTGGAGCGCGCGCAGCGCCTTGATCTGCCGGCCGCGGCAGGAAGCTGCCCGTGCCGGGTATCTCTTGCGGCGCGAGGTGCCGATCGTGGTTTCCTGGCCCGCATCGTCGGCATCGGGATGCATGGGCAGCAAGCTCAGCGCCCCAGGGCTCAGGATGAGGTGGCGGGCTGGTCGAGGTGCCGCATCGCTTCGCAGTGGGCGCTCATCCGGCAGCTCACGCTGCCGCTGGTGAACATGATCGCTCCGGCGAGGGAGACCGGCAGCGAAAGCCCCAGGACGGCCAGGGCCTCGGGCCAGTCTCGCTCGTGTTGACACCAGTCTCCGCGGCGCAGGCCGTCATTGGCGGTAGCCCGGTCAGTGAACAGACGTGACTCGCATTCGGCCGGGTACTGGTCGCCGGCGTCCGTGTCCGCCTCGTACGGCGTCATGAGCAGTACGGCGCACCACACCCACAACACCGTGGCCGCGGACAGCAGTCCGATGCCCCACGCCCGCACCCGCCTGGCCCGGTCGCGGAAGTCCAGGTCGTAGTCATGTGTTCGCATGCCGCCTGAAGCTAGCAGCACCCCTCAACGGTCGCGTGCCCGGGCAGCGGCACCCCGGAAAGGTCCGTCCCGGAGCCTTGCGCGACTGGTCGTTCCCCACATGCCGTCCCCTGATGTTCCCACCTGCGGCTCCTGTGGCCACGGGGTTCGCTGGCCGGGGCAAAACCGGGGCAAAAGGCGTCGCACGGCCTGTGACAGCGGGCGCGTGGCCGTCCGCCGCCCGGTGCGGGCGGTCGTTGCGGCGCGGCATGGTCGTGGTTCAGTCGTCGAGCAGCCGCCATGCTGTCAGCGCGAGCCCGGCCCGGATCGGATCGGTCCGGCGGGCTCGGTCAGCTCGATGCCCAGGATGTGGGCGATGGCGGCCACGTCGGCGTTGTCCCGCGCCCCCTCGTGCGGCACCTGCGCCAGGAGCACCAGCGCCCCCAGCGTGTCGTAGGGGACGACCGGTCGGCGCGGTGTGGGCTTGCTGCCAGGAGCGGGCGGGGCTTTCGGCGGCGCCGATGCTCGCGCGTACCCCTGCCGGAAGACACGTCGCGTCCACCGTGGTGGAGAGGAGGACGCCCACGTCGGCCAGGTGTGCCGCCTTCACCGGGCGGGCCGGGCAGCTCAGGCTGCCGATCCGGTCGAGCGGCAGCCGGGAGCGTACGGCGACGGCCCGTACCGGCAGGTCGGCGGCGAAGCCAAGCAGCCGCAGTGCACGCACTCGGGCCGCCTCGTCGCAGCCGGAGCTGATGACGACCTCGATCAGGGCGGGGTCGGCCATGGTGGTGCGGGCAGGGCCGTAGCGCTCGACGACCGCCGCGGCGGCCAGCGCGAGGCGGTCCAGCAGTACGTCGTCGAGCGGATTGGGCGCAGTGGGGGGCGCTCCAGCCACACCGTGCCGATCTCCTCCTCGTCCAGGATGATGGACGCCATACTCGACGCAGGTCCGGGCGGGCCGTCGGTTGCCTGCCGGCCATCGGGCGCCATGCGGATCACTCGCCCCGTGCCCGTGAGCGGCGCAGCAGGGTGTCGTAGAACATCACGACGCGGATCGCGCCTTCGACTTGCGTATCGAGCTGTGACAGCCGTACGACCAGTGACTCCATGGCCCGGCATAGGCGCCGATCGGCGCGCTGATCGCCCCGGAAGGGCGACGGTTGGCGGATGCCGGCGAGGGCGGCAGGCACGGAGGATGGCCGTCATAGATCCCGAACTCGAAGCGTTCATCGCACTGTTCCCCCTGCCGACCTGAAAGACTCCGCCGCCACCCGCGCGCAGCTCGCCGAACTCGCCGCCGCGGTGCCCCCGCCCGACACGACCGGCATGGACGTCGAGGACCGCACGGTGCCCGCCGAACTCTGCCCCAGCCGCGACAAGGACATCGACTAACTACGCGCTCGCCCTGCTGCGGGCCGGCGTGCCGGTCGAGCTGCACCAGTGGCCCGGTACCTGCCGGTCCTGCGGCGCGCCTTGGCCTAGAAGATCAATTCCAAGGGATGCCTGCGGAGGGTGTGGGGTGGGCCGCGGCCGAAGCCACCGCGAGACGGTCAGACGGCGGGCTGCCGACCCTGGTTGTCGAGGCGGCCGCGGGCGGTCAGGCGTCAGGGTCGACTTCGGGGTGCGTAAACCGCACGGGCTTGCCCAGCGACCGGGCGTAGGCGATCTCGGCTCGGGTGCTGTCTCCGATGTAGTCGCCGACTACGAGCACCTCATCGGCGAGCCGGATCTTCGCCCGGTGCAGATCGTCGAGTCGAACCTTCAGCGCCTTGGCCTCGACAGGATCGGACCAGAGTTCGTGTGGCGCCTTCATGTCGCAGCCCGGTTTGACGACGATCTTTCCGGCTTTGGTCTCCCGCAGATCGGCCTCGTTCATGTCGGTCATGAAGCGGGTGGAGCCGCAGATCGCGACGATGCGCGGGAGGTTCAACAGCTTCTTCGCGTGGGCGAGCTTCTCCTCGGGGGTGAACAGTTGCGGGTGTGACACCGGTTCCTCCTGGTGTGCGGTCCAAGGGGTGCCTGCGGAGACGTGGACAAGGGTGTCCAAGATCGTTTTATGGCAAACGACGTGGACACCCTCGCGGCAGCACCCTATGCGACGACCGACGACATGCTGGAGGAGCATCCCGCCCTGGCGCCGCGCTGCACAAAGCCGCCACCCACTGCGGCGTCTTCTGGGGCCACGACGGCACAGTTTGGGGAGCCGGAACGATGTCTCCGACCAGCACCGACGGCGAGCGGCAGATGCCTATCGCGATCAACCTCATCAGATGGAACAGGCCCGACCCCTCCGGCGGCCCGCAGCACCACCCCATCGACGACGCGCTCTCAGCCCTCTACCGGCAGGCAATGTGCGGGGCTACGCCCACCCGGACAAGAGGCCCGGCGCACCGCCCGTGCCCCGCCCGGCACACGCCCGCCGACCCCATCTGCCACCCGGCCAACAGCATTGGGCTGCACCGACAGGCGCCACAGCATCGAGTGGTTCGCCACGGGACGACGACTGGTGACCGTCCACGGGAGTCACAGCAGGTGGGACGCGATCCGCAGTGGCGCGGGGACACCGATGGCATATCGCGGACGGCCCGCACTCTCCTTCGCGTGAGTGCGGGCCGTCGCTGTTGCGGGTCAGCAGCTGGAAGCGGAGCTGATACGGATCTTGTCGACCACCCACGAGTTGAAGGTGGTGGTGGTGTTGGGCGGGGTGCACCAGGTCTTGCCGTTGGTGAAGTGCGTGTACACGACGTCGTCGCGGCGGGTGTTCACCATCGAGGTGGCGCCCTTGCTGGAACCGAGGTTCTGCCAGCTGCTGGTGACGTCCTTGAACTGGCCCGTCTTCGTGGAGCCCTTGTAGAAGCAGACGTACGGGTAGGGGCAGCTGGCGGCGGCTTGCGGGGCCGCCGAGGCCAGCGGGGCGAAGGCCAGGCTGGAGCCCACTGCCACGGCGGCTGAGCAGAGGGCGAGGCGTTTACGAATGTTCATCGGGTCGGTTTCCTTCCCGGTGTCACGGGCCGGGTCCCCCTGTTGGATCCCCCGAGTTGGCCCGCGGTGAGAGTGACGCGGCGCCGACGGTCACTCGGCGCCGCCCTGTTGCCGGCGTACAACCTACGGGCGGCACCAACGCCCCGCGTAGACGGTCCCCGGTCAAACTTCGGCGGCAAACGGTTCACGCCACAATCGCATCGAACGCTCTCCCACAGAGCGGCTGCCCGTCCCTGTGCCGTGGCGGGCCGGTGATGACCGACGCGATAGGACATGCTGACTGCGCGCTGCTGGAGCATCGACGAGGCCGCGCTACTGCGGGGCACCTTCGGTGAGTGAACACGTGAGTGAGTGGAGCGAGCATGGACATCGAGATCCAGCCGCACGTCGGCGTGGGCCCTTTCCGGTTCGGTATGCCCTTCGACGAGGCGATGGAGATTGGAGAAAGGCTGGGCCGGATCAGCAGTCAGCCCGGGCGCGAGCGACCGCCGGGGGTTTTCGTCGTCAATCTCGACGACTCCGCCTTTCAATTCGTCCTGTCATTCCCCGAAGGCGGGACACTGATCGGGGTGGAGCTGTGGCGTTTCCGCAAGGAAGACGCGAATATCCGGGCTGCTTTCGACGGATTGGATGTCTTTCGTATTCCCAGTGAGCAGCTGGTTGAACGGCTGCAGGGAAACGGGCACTCGCTGTCCTACGACGATGATTTCGGAACGTACGCCTTTCCCGAGCTCAAGATGTCCTTCGCCAACAACAGCTCCTACGCATACCCCGCCGACGAAGAGGGGTATCCGCTGTACTTCGACTATCTCCTGGTCACCACGAGGCCTGTTTCATGACGTGGCGTTCGGCGGCGGCAGCGCAACGGGAAGTCCATTGCGTCCCATGAACCCCCTACGTCGGCCGTCTCGCCGAGCACAGGGAGCACCTCCGTCGACGGTCTGGACGCGGTCCTGCGGAACCGAATCCGCTCGCACGCCATCTCTCCTACGAACGGCGAAAAGCGGGAAATATCACGTGACGGAATGAAGCATCTCCGTTTCGGAGCAGGCAAGACATTGGTCTGGTAATGGTGCCGGACGGGCCTGCGGAGCCGTACCGCGTCTTTGGGGCGACTTCTGCCTCTGCATGACGAGCGCACCCAACTCATCGCCGTCACTGACGCCCTCCATGGCCTCTGGGATACTGGAACAGGTTCAACCGCGAGGAGGGCGTCTTCTCGTCCGTGGACCAGAAGGCCGTCTGGACCGAGCGCATTCCGGTGAAGGAGAAGTGAGCCGATGCCCCGAGCACGTCTGCCGGCGGCCGCCGCCGTGCTGGCTCTGCTGACCTGCCTGCCGGGCTGTTCGTCGGCGTCCACCGCTGTCGAGGGCTGCATGGGGAAGCAGGCGGCCGGCGCGACCTCCGGGGAACTCGCCGGCACCTACCGGGGCGAGGGTGACGCGCAGGGCGTGACGCTCACCCTGAAGGCGTCGCAGAGCGAGCCGGGCAGTGGCACGGTCACCGTGCACGACTGGCCGACCGGAGACTGGTACCGGGACGAACTCGGCGAGTCCTTCGACGGGTCCGGCACCTGGTCCGTGGTGCAGGGCGGCACCTCGGCCACCGAGTTCGGGCACCTGTCCCTCTCCTTCACCGCACCGCACCGCTTTCTGGACGGGGACACCCTCGATTCCCTGTCGATCGCCGAGGGTGACGGACGCACCTATCTCTACGCGGAGGACGACCCGGACGTCTGCCCCGCTTTCCGGCTGCGGCTCCAGGGCGGCTGAGCCCGACGCCCCGCGCGGCAGCCGGCGAGGGTACCCCCGACCCCGCGGGGGCCCTCACCGGCTGGCGGTGCCGGAGGCGATACGTCAGGTGCGTACCAGCTCCCGGCCGATGTCGGGCAGGGCCCGGTCCCCGGTCCAGCGGCTGCGGCAGCCACCAACCCGGCTTGCGGAGCAGTGCCGGGACGACCGGGACCATGGACTGGGTGGAGCCGGCGAAGACGGTCCTCATGGTCACGGCCGCGGCCGTGACGACCCGAGCGCGTGCCGGAAGCCAGTCACCAGGGCCTGGCTCGGTTGCTCGCGGTGGACGCGAGCCTTACGGATCCGGATTGCGAGGAACACCTGGTAGTCCATGGCCGGCCGAGACCTGCCGACCGCCAGATCGGCATCATCGACATGACCGGTCCGGTTTCCTCGATGCCCATCAGGCCGGCCGGCTACCCGGGCTCACCGGCTTCGCGCTCCACCTGCTCCGGGACCTCGACACCGTGACCGCCGGCCTCACCCTGGGCTGGAGCTCGGGCAGCATCGAAGGCGCCGTGACGCAGCAAGAAGATCAAGAGGCAGCCCTACGGCCGAGCCGGATTCGGCCCCCTACGCAAGATGATCCTGCTGCAGTAGTCCGGAAGCAGACTCTTGCTGATGCGGCTCCGGCGGGCTAGAACTTCGTGTGATCACTTTTGTTTGTGCCGCCTGCGCCCGCCCTCTGACCAGGCCTGTGCAGCTGTCCGAGACGCTGGTCAGGCCCGAGTTCGACGGAGGGATCGGACCCGACGGGTACCGCCGGGCCCCGGCCACCATGCAGCAGGGGTTCTATGCTCTGGAGCCCGAGCCATGGGGCGCCCCGTTCCTTCCCACGGCCGAATGCGTCGCAGTATTTCCCGGAGGCCCGGCTGTTGCCGATCCCGACGGAGACGGATTCCTCACATCCGCAGGCCCCCGAAACACGATCGTTCTCCATCCCGACGACGCGCCGGACCTGCTGCCCGACCTTGAAGGGGACCACGGAGGCTGCTGCGGGCTGCATGGCCAGGGCGGGCTGAATCGACTGTGCCGTTGCGGCACTGCAGTGGGGACAGAGATCAGCGAGTGCTACACCGCGTACGAACTCCACCTCGACCCAGCACGGGTCCAAGCGCGAGACGCCACCATCGCCTGATCACTGTCGGAGTTCGTGGGACAGATCAAGAGGTACGGATCTGAGGCTCGGACCCTTCCGAATCCTCGAACACCACGATAACTCTCTGCGCTGGCAGGTGAACGAAGGCAGGCGGCTCGGGCATGCCGTGCCCTCTGACCAGCGTGGCCAGGGGGCGGAAAGCCGCCTGTGCTGGGTTGATTAAGGGCTGTCCCGTAACTGCTGGCCACGGGTGAGATGATCTTGTCGTGTCTGGTGTGATCACGGCGTCGGAGCCCTCCTGGATAGCCCCGTTCACCGGGCTGAGCCCACGCCAGTTCGGCAAGCTGATCACCGCGCTCCGGCGCGAGGGTGCGGACCCGGTGCGCAAGGGCCGGCCCTGGAGCCTGCCACTGGAGGACCGCGTGCTGCTGGTCGCCGCGTACTGGCGGGCCAACCTCACTCTGCGCCAACTGGCCCCGCTGTTCGGGGTGTCCAAGTCGGCCGCCGACCGCATCATCGACCACCTCGGACCGGCGCTCACGCTCCAGCCGCGCAAGCGGTTCCGCAAGAACACCGTGCTCATCGTGGACGGCACCCTGGTCCCCACCCGCGACCACACCATCGCCGAGCAGTCG